>PLET01000093.1 GCA_003137095.1 Gammaproteobacteria bacterium | reverse complement strand
GACGTCGAGGGCGAGGCGCTGGCGACGCTGGTGGTCAACACCATCCGCGGCATCGTGAAGGTTGCGGCCGTCAAGGCACCGGGTTTCGGCGACCGGCGCAAGGCGATGCTGCAGGATATCGCGGTGCTGACCGGCGGGACGGTGATATCGGATGAAGTCGGCCTGTCGCTCGAGAAGGCGACGCTGAACGATCTTGGCGAGGCGAAGAAGGTTCTGGTGGAGAAGGAAAACACCACCATCATCGACGGCGCCGGCAAGGCGGCTGACATCAAGGGCCGCGTCGAGAGCATCCGCCAGCAGATCGAGGAGGCCACCTCCGACTATGACAAGGAAAAGCTCCAGGAGCGCGTTGCCAAGCTGTCGGGCGGGGTTGCGGTGATCAAGGTCGGTGCGGCCACCGAGATCGAGATGAAGGAAAAGAAGGCCCGCGTCGAGGACGCCCTGCACGCGACCCGTGCGGCTGTCGAGGAAGGCGTGGTTCCGGGCGGCGGTGTCGCCCTGGTGCGTGCGTTGAAGGCCATCGAAAAGCTGGTGGGCAAGAACGAGGATCAGACCACGGGCATCAAGATCCTGGCCCGCTCCATCGAGGAGCCGCTGCGCCAGATCGTGACCAATGCCGGCGAGGATGCGGCGGTGGTTCTGAACCGGGTCCGCGAGGGCAAGGGCACGTTCGGCTACAACGCGGCCACCAGCGAGTACGGCGACATGATCGAGATGGGCATTCTGGATCCGACCAAGGTGACGCGTCTGGCTCTGCAGAACGCGGCCTCGGTGGCGGGCCTGCTGCTCACCACGGAAGTCATGATCGCGGAATCGCCGAAGGAAGAAGAGCATGCACACGGCGCGCCGGGTGGCGGCATGGGTGGCATGGGCGGCATGGACATGTAGGTCTGCAAGGCGGGACTTCGATCCCGCCTCCCCCGGGAGGGGGTTGCCGTCGTGAGGGCCCTGCGGATCGAAAGGTTCGCAGGGCCTTTTTTCATTGTCCCGGGGAATCAACGTTGGGCGAGCGCCCGGGCGTCAGAGGCGCGCGGCTGGCGCACGTCCGCGGACGGCTGGCGCGCCAGCCGGTCCGCGAATGCGCCGGCGAGCAGGGGTTTTCCGAAAAAATATCCCTGCGCCTCCGGACACTGGAGTCTCTTCAGGAACATTCGTTGCGCGTGCGTTTCCACGCCCTCGGCCACGACCAGCACGTGCAGGCTTCTGCCCATGCGCACCATCGCACCGACGATGCTGGCATCATCCTCATGCGTGGTGATGTGGCGGACGAATGTCTGGTCGATTTTCAGGATATCGATCGGAAAACGCTTCAAATGGCTCAGGCTCGAGTAGCCCGTGCCGAAGTCATCGAGCGCGATATGCACCCCGATGTCGCTGATTTCCTGCAGCACGGCCCTCGTCGACTCGTCGTCCCGCATCAGGGCGGTCTCCGTGATCTCGATGGCGAGATGACGCGCTGCCAGCCCGCTGTGGTCGAGCGCCGACCGGACCCCCGCAACGAAATTCATGGCGAGCAATTCCACCGCGGAGACGTTGACGGACATGAGCACCGGGGGCAGGCCGGCACCCTGCCAGGCCTGCGCCTGGCTGCACGCGTCATGAAGCACCCACCGCCCCATCGGCACGATCAGGCCGCTCTGTTCCGCAATGTCGATGAAGCGTCCGGGCCGCACCAGGCGGCGCGTCGGGTGGCGCCAGCGCAGCAATGCCTCGCACCCGGTGATTGCGCCGGTTCGCAGGCTCACCTGGGGCTGGTAGTGCAGCTCGAATTCACAGCGCTCCAGGGCATGCCGCAAATCGGTCTCCAAATCCTGTCGTTCGAGTGCATGCAGGTTCATCTCGGCCTTGAAGAATTGGAAATTGTTGCGTCCGCAATTCTTCGCCCGGTACATGGCCGCATCGGCGTTCTTGCAGAGCGTTTCCCCGTCGATCCCGTCCATCGGGTAGGTGGCGATGCCGATGCTTGCCGTGATGCGCAGCTGCAGATCATCGATGCCATGCGGCCCTGCCAGCGCCACCAGCATCTTTTCCGCCGCCAGCGCCGCATCCTTGGCGTTGGCGACCTCGCCCAGCAATATCACGAACTCGTCGCCGCCCTGGCGGCTCACCGTGTCGGAGTTGCGAATGCACCCGAGCAATCGTTGCGCGATCGACTGCAACAGGCGGTCGCCGACGGCGTGACCCGAGGTGTCGTTGACGTGCTTGAAGCGATCGATGTCCACGTACAGGATCGCGAGCTTGGAGCGGTGCCGCTGGGCGAGCGCCAGGGCACGACCGAGCCGGTCGTCGAAGAGGCTGCGGTTCGGCAGGTCCGTCAGGGCATCGTGCTGCGCCAGGTGCGACAGTTTCAGCGACCGCGCACGCGCTTTGCTGACGTCGTGAAACACCATCACCGCACCGGTCACGTTGCCCTGGCGGTCGTGAATGGGAGCAGCTGAATCCTCGATCGGCGATTCGGAACAGTCCCGCCGGATCAGCACGCAGTCTGCCGTGAGTCCGACCGTTCTGTTCTCGCGCATCGCCAGGGCCATCGGGTTTTGCGCCGGTTCCCGGGTATTGCCATCGATGATCCGGAAGACCTCATCGACCGGCCGCCCGTACGCCGCTTCCAGGGTCCAACCCGTCAGGTTTTCCGCCACCTGATTGAGGAAGGACACGGCGCCGCCCTGGTCGGTGGATATCACGGCATCGCCGATGGAATTCAGCGTGATCTGAGCGCGCTCCTTTTCCATGTACAGGGCATCCGCGACGGCCGCACGTTCGATCATGTTGCTGACCGCCTTCGGCAGCAGGTAGTCGTCGAAGCGGCTCTTCAGCAGATAGTCCTGGGCGCCGCAATGCACGGCCAGTTTGGCAACGCCCTGCCGGGTGGAATCAATCAACAGGAGTATGGGTATCTGCGGCGCGGCGCCGAACAGGCCGTCAAAGGTGCCGATGCCGTCGCTGTCCGCCAGAAACACATCGGCGACGATGGCATCCACCTCTCCGGTCGAGGGATCCGCCAATCGCCGCAGTCCTTCTGCCAGGGTCCGTAACCACTCGACCTGGAACTGCGCCTCGCTGGAGCCCTGCAGCGCGTTGCGCACCGCCATGGCCTCCGCAGGATCGGACTGAACGAGCAAGACGTGTTTCAACAGCCGCCTCAATGCGCCGAGCAACGCTCGTGGCGGTTAGTGAACCAAGACGCCGCGTGACCGCTCCGTACGCAAACGAACATAAGGCGGTGCAAGACGGTCAAACTGTGAATCACCTCACAAGCCGCACCGGCGCTGCGCGGCTTCGCCGTACCGCGGGTCGGCTGCGCGGCTTGCGCCGCGCTCAGACGGCCTCAGCGGGGCTCAGACGCCCTCGGGCCTGCGCGCCGACTGCGGCCTGGCGGCGAACTGCTTCGCCTGACGCACCCAATGATCCCGTTCGATGCGGCCCCTGAAGGCCGTCAGCTGCGCATCGGCATGCGCCACGTCGGCCGGCGTCCATTCGGCAATCTGCCAGAAATAGTAGACGCCGATGTGGTGCAGCATGCCCTCCATCACCCGCGCAACCCCCTTGATGAGCTGCAGGTCATCGGGTGTGCCGAAAGCCGCGTGCGCCAGTAGGTTGCGGCTGCCGGCGCGGACCATGGCCGACGGCGGTGGCAGCGGCGGTGGCGGCGGCTGGATCTGCCTCGCCAACTCATCGATGCGCTGCAGCACAGGGCCGAGATCGCGCGCCGCCGCAGCGCTCGAGCCAAGCGCCGCCAGCCGCTCGTAAATCGGCTGAAAATCCACCTCCCGCGGTGCGGGAATCACGATCGCGTTGATGGCCCGCTCGAGATCGTCGAGCCGCTTTTGGGTGGGCGCGAGATCCAGCGTCGGAATCGCGGGCAGACGGATGCCGCCCACCGCGCGCTCCAGCGCCTCCAGTCGTGCCTCGAGCGCACCCAGATCCACCGGTTGGGGGGCGGGAATCTTGATGCCAGCGATCGCCGACTCCACCGCGGCCAGCCGGTCCTGCAGCGGAAATAGGATGCCGCGCACTGCCGCCGGTATGTCATCGATGCGCGCCGTCAGCGGCTTCAAATCCGGTTCCGGCCGCACCGACAGCTTTTCCTCGAACCCCTTGCGCCAGGTCTGCCAGTCATTTTTCAGGCGCGAGTATTCGCTCGTCACATCATCGTATTGGCGGCGCACCCACCAGTAGCCGAACCAGGCGCCGAGCAGTGCCGCGAGCAGCAGCAGAAACAGGATCTTGGCCAGCAGATAGCTCATGGTTCAATCTCTCCCCTCGGGTCCATCCTCGGCGACCACGTGAAATTCGATGCGGCGGTTCTCCGCGCGGCCCGAGGCGGTGCTGTTGTCGGCGATGGGCCGGTCTGCGCCATAGCCCTGCGGCCGCAGCCGCGATTTGGCGATGCCGCGCTCAATCAGGGCTTGAACCACCGAAGCGGCCCTGGCGTCGCTCAGGCTCTGGTTCAGATCGGGCGCACCGGTCGAGTCGGTGTGTCCCTGGACCAGTATGACGCCGGGGCAATCCACGGCGACTTTCGCGAGCGCGTCGAGCACGGGAAGACTTTGCGGCCGGATCTGCGCGCTCGCCGTGCCGAATTCGATCTTCGATTGCGCCACGATGCCGGCCAGGCCGTGTTCACAAACCTCCGCCGGGGCGCTGGCCGCAACCGCGGGGGCCGGCGCCGGCACCGGCGCCGGCACCGGCGCCGGCGGCGCGGCAGGCGGGGCGGGCGGAGCCATTGAAAATTGACCGCTGACGTGCACGGGACAGATGAGAGGGCCGGCCCAGCTCGGACAGGCGGCACGGCGGGCGACGTCGAGTGCGCGTGCGCCGTCGTCGTCGGCCGGCCGCGCGCCGCCGAGGGTGACCTCCTGACCGGACACCGACAGGCTCGCCCACTGATATCCGTGGGCGTCCAGATCGACTCGGGTGTGGCGGCGAACGCTGGATTCAATCTCATCGCGTGCGAAGGGTACGGCCGCATAGGCCGCCAGCAGCAGCAGGCCGATGAGCGGCAGCAGCACGAGCCACACGGAAAGCGGCGGATCGCGGCGCACCCAGCGCCGCTGCCGTACCTGGGTCAGCGTACTCGTGTTGATGGGCTGTTCTCCCACGAAACCCGGTTTCCCGTGAAAAGGCCGGCGGCGCGCAGTGAGGTCACCGCGCGCCGCCACTCATCTATGAGCAGGCCTTGCCGTGATCGGCGTGATTGCCTTGCGCCTTGGCATCGGCTTCGGACATGTATTTTCCTTCCTTCGTCTTGCCGTACCACTTGTCGCTCGGGCAGTGGTAGACCTTGCTGCCGGTATTCACCCACACCAACCCCGGGCCGCCGCCCGGAGCCGCGTTGGCCGGCGGCGTGAAGGCCGCGGGTTTCTTGGACGTCGTCGGGGCCGCCGCTGCTGCCGGCGCCGCTGCCGGTGCCGCGCCCGCCGCCGCGTACCAGTCCTTCACTCCCTTGTGACCGCGGCAAGCGCCCTTCTTGGACGCCTGTGTGGAATAGGAGCCATCCTTGCACAGGCCCGTGCTGCCGGCGGGCGCGGAAGCCGGAGCCTGGGCATAGGCCGCACCGAGGATCAAGCACAAGCCCAGTCCCAGCATGGTTTTCGTCGCTGTCATTGTCGGATTCATGGCAATCCCTCTTGGTTGATCAAGCATTGATGATTGGTAATTCGCGAGCAAATCAACTCTTCTGAACTGCCCCGGCGGGCGTGAGCTTGTCGATGGCCTGTGGCAGGACCTGGGAGAGCCTTTGAGCCAGATCCTGGGGCGACAGTCCGGCCTTGGCGGCCAGCTGCGAAATGGTATCCGCACCGAAGGCCTGATGGATCTGCGCCGCGGATATCGGCTGGTTGGCCCCGGTTCCCACCCAGGATTTGACGGTGCCGCCGAGGCCCTGCTGTTCGAGCTGCGAAACGATCCCCTGCACCCCGCCGTGCTTTTCGATCAGCCCGTTGACCACCGTGGCCATCTCGGCTCCCACGACCCCGCCCAATACGCCGTCGAATAGACCCATGATGATTCCCCTCTTTTTTTAAGTGGCTTTATATCTCAAAAAGCGTAGACCAGATTGATCGTCGATATGGTATCCAGCTTTTTCAACCCCGGTGCCGGTTTCGTGTTGTCGTTCACTGCGTAGCCCAGCGAGAGCGCCAGCTTGTTGGACACCTTGACCGCGAGCGCAATCTCATTATGCAGCATGGTGTTGTCGGACCCGGATTCCACCAGAAATTTGTCGCTCAAAGTGGTGGTGGAGGTCAACGCCTCTGAGTAGTCCAGGCCCGCCGTGAGGATGGCATCGCCGGATGAGGCCTGCAAAATCCGCGCCGTCACCTCGCCCGCGGGATCCTTGACCAGTTCCTCGGGCCGCAGACTGCGGTAGCCGGCGCCGAGCTGCACCGACAGCTTGGTCGCGTCGCTGTTGATGAGCTTGTAGCCCAAGCCGAGGGTGCCGCTTGCCTGATACTGGAAGCCGTCGAACAGGTCGTGCTCGTAGCGCAGGCCGCCGAAAGTGAACACGTCCATGGTGATGGCGTAGTTGGTCTGCCACGTACCCACCCAGCGTTCGGCGGCGGTGATGCCGGAGTTCTTGCCGTACAGACCGGCGAGCGTGAACTCGTGCTTCCACGGTCCCTCGATCAGGGTCATGTCGATGTTGGCGTTGACCGCCTCCGCCTCGCTGTTGCCGCTCGAATCCAGGAATCCGAACTGGCCCTTGCCGAACCACACGTTTTCCGGCGGCGGCGGCGCCGGTGCGTCGGCGAGCACCCGCGAGGCGGCGGCCAGCAGCAGTCCCGCGACGAACGATCTCGAAACTCTCATGGTGGATCCTTCAATTGAGCGCACGCCGAGCGCCGGTATTACATTGTCCGGGCCGCATCCTTGTTGCAAATTCCCAACGCATCCTCTCGAATAGGACGGGGCCGTTTCTTGTTGTGACGTGAACGGCGCGCATCTTACCGAAGAAGCCGCAATGCGCTATTAAATACTCGTCATGCGGTAAATGAGAATCAATGACCGTCATCGCGGAGCTGCGCGTGGTTGGCCACGAGCGCGGCCGACACCGTACAATGTTTGATCAAGGACACTGTCATCCCAGCCTTCGAAACTCCGCCGATCGAATCCCTGCCGAATGCGTTGCGCGAGGCGGTGCAACGCTGGCGGGAGCGTGCCGCAGGCAGCCCATCGCTGTGCGCGGCCGACGGCCGTGCATCGGAAGCGCTGCGGGCGCAATTGTCGCGGGTGGTCGCGTGCAGCGAATTCGTGGCCGCCGGCCTGCTGCAGGATCCGGACGCGCTCGCCTGGCTGGAGTCGCATCAGCACGCGGACGCGGCATCGGAAGCGGCCGAGTTCGAACGACAGGCGGCGGCGGCAGAGAACGCCGCCCAGGTGATGTCGGCGCTGCGCTTTTGGCGGCGCCGCGAGATGATGCGCATCGCGTGGCGCGACATCGTCGGCCGGGCACGCGTCGAGGAGAGTTTGCGCGAGCTGACCGCGCTCGCCGAGGGCTGCATCCGCGCGGCCGTCGCCGCGGCGGCGCGGCTGCTCGATCCGCTGTTCGGACGGCCGCGTGGTGAGACCGGTGAGCCGGTGCCGCTGATCGTGCTCGGCATGGGCAAGCTCGGCGGCCGCGAATTGAATTTCTCCTCGGACGTCGATCTCGTGTTCCTGTTCGCGCAATCCGGCCAGACCGACGGCGCGCGCAGCATCGACAACGGGGAATACTTCAACCGCCTGGGGCGCGACGTGATCCGATACCTCGACGCCAGAACCGAGGATGGCTTCGCGTTCCGCGTCGATATGCGCTTGCGGCCGTTCGGGGAGAGCGGCCCGCTGGCCGTGAGTCTCGCCGCGCTGGAGGACTATCTGCAGCAGCACGGGCGCGACTGGGAACGCTATGCCTGGATCAAGGCGCGTGCCGTCGTGGGTGCAGACGCCTATGCCCAGCCGTATCGCGACATCGTGCGTCCCTTCGTGTTCAGGCGTTACCTGGATTACGGCGTGTTCGACTCGCTGCGTGAGATGAAAGGGTTGATCGCGCGCGAAGTGGCGCGGCGCTCCCTCGAGCAGCACCTGAAGCTCGGCAAGGGCGGCATCCGCGAAATCGAATTCATCGCGCAGTCGCTGCAGCTGGTGCGCGGCGGCAGCGACCGGCGGCTGCAGACTCCGTCGCTGCTCGAGGTGATGCCGATGCTCGCCGGCGCGAAGCTTCTGCCGCAGGGCGCGGTCCGGGAGCTGACTGCGGCCTATCTGCTGCTGCGCAAGGCCGAGAATGCGCTGCAGATGATCCGCGACGAACAGACCCACTCGCTCCCCGACGATGCGGCCGATCGCGCCCGTTTGAGCATGAACATGGGCTTCGAGGACTGGCCGGCGGCGCTGCATGCCATCGACGCCGCGCGCAGCACGGCCGCCCGGCAATTCGATGCGCTGCTCTTCGGCGCCCCGGAGCCGGCGCGCACGGGCGGCGAGGCGCCCCTCGACTGGCTCGCCTCCGACTCAGCCATCGGCGAGGAGCTGGCGGGCGGCGGATTTCCTCCGGCTGAAATCCCGGCGGTGGCGGCGATCCTGGAGAGCTACCGCGGCGCGGCGCCCTACCGCAAGCTCGACGAGGCCGGCCGGCGCCGTCTGCACGTCGTCCTCGGCCGGCTGCTCAAGGCCGCGGCCGGCCGGGCGGATCCGGCTGCCGTCGTAGAGCGCGTGCTGCGCGTGCTGGAGTCGATCGGCGCGCGCTCCTCGTATCTGGCGCTGCTGACCGAGCAGCCGCCGGCGCTCGATCGGCTGATCGACGTCTGCGCGATCAGCGGCTTTCTGGCGCGGCAAATCGCCGCCTTTCCGCTGCTGCTCGACGAACTCGTCGACGCCGCCGCGTTCGATGAACTGCCGTCCCGCGAGGGTTTCACGCGCGAACTCGGGGCGCGCACCGAGCGGCTGCCGCCGGACGATCCGGAGCGGCAGGTCGAGGCCATCCGGCAGTTCCAAAAGGCCGCGGTGTTCCAGGTCGCGCTGGCGGATCTCACCGGACGGCTGCCGCTGATGCGCGTCAGCGATCGATTGACCGACATCGCCGAACTGATCGTGCAGCGCTGCCTGGATCTTGCCTGGCAGCAGATGACCCTGGTCCACGGCGTGCCGATGTGCGGCGAGCGCGAGGAGCAACTGCGCACGGTGCGGGTGGCGGTGGCCGCCTACGGCAAGCTCGGCGGCATCGAACTCGGCTACGGCTCCGATCTCGATCTGGTGTTCCTGCATGATTCGAGCGGCGAGATCCAGCACACCGGCGGCGACCGGTCATGCGACAACGGCGTGTTCTTTCTGCGCCTCGGGCAGCGCATCGTGCATCTGCTGACCATGCATTCGGCCGCCGGCCGCCTTTACGAGGTCGACATGCGGCTGCGGCCCAACGGCAAGGGCGGATTTCTGATGACGGGCATCGATGCCTTCGAGCGATACCAGCTTCAGGAGGCATGGACCTGGGAGCATCAGGCGCTGCTGCGGGCCCGCGCCGTCGCCGGCGACGCCGCCTTGTGCCGGCAATTCGAGGCGGCACGGCGCCGTGTGCTGTGCGGGGCCGTGCGCCGCGATACCCTGCGCACCGAGGTTGCCGGAATGCGCCTGCGCATGCGCCGCGAGCTGTCGCGGGCGCATGCCGGACAGTTCGACATCAAACAGGGCGCGGGCGGCATCGCGGACATCGAATTCCTGGTCCAGTACCTGGTTTTGCTCCTGGCCGGCACCCATCCGGAGCTGATCGACCACACCGACAACATCCGCCAGCTCGAAGGCCTGGCAAAGGTCGGCGCACTCGAAGAGCGCACGGCGGATTTCCTCACGGAGGCGTATCGTGGCTACCGCGCCATCCTGCACCGTCTGTCCCTCGAAGGATCGGACGGGCCGGTGGTGGAGGCGGCGCCGCATGCGGAAACGCGGCGCAGGGTGCAGGAGATTTGGCGCGCGACATTTGGCAATATGGACGAGGAATCCCACGGGTGACGGAGCGGACAGTGCCCAGCATGGTGCAGGATGATTCGAAGCACGATCTGATCGAGGCGAACGCCCTGCATCAGTACGAGGTCAGCGCGGTGGATCTGCCGCTGTCCTGTCCGATGCCCGGCATGCTGCTGTGGAATTCGCATCCGCGCGTCTACCTGCCGATCGAGCAGTCCGGATGGGCCAAATGCGGCTACTGCGGCGCCGAATACACGCTGTTGGCGGAGCGCGGCGCGGGCAATCACGGCCCGGAACGGTAATCGCTGTAGGATTTCTCCTCGACGATCGTGGATCCCAATTTGAGGTTGATGCGCCGCTTGATTGCGGCGCGCTCGTCGTTCTCGAAGTACACGGCGCGCGCCAGGCGGATGAACTCCGCGTCGAAGGCCTGCGCGCGTTCCTTCTCCCTGATCTGATCCTCGATCACCCACAGCCGCTCGTTGACGGCGGCGAGCGCGCCGCGTTCCGCCTCGATGTCCGCAGCCGCGTAGACCGAGCGCGCCCAGGTCGCCTGCAGCGCATCGAGTTCCAGCGCCACGTTCCTGAGCTTGCCGGCGTCGGTCATGCGCCGCGACTTGATGCCGAGGATGGTCATCTTGTCGATCAATTCCCCGGGCGACACCGGAACGCTGATCTCGCTCATGCGCGGATCTTAGCGAATTTCGGTCCGCCGGCGCGGCGCATTGCCATCAGGGCGTCGAGCTTCGCCGTCACCGCCCCGACACCGATCAACTGCATCACGCCGGGCCGCTCGATCTTCGCGGTCCACGGCACCTGATCGGCGGGTTTGCCGAGAAAATCGCGCGCCGCGCGGTCGTATTCGTCGACGCACCATTCGCGGCTCAGGTACGGGCCGGCGCGCGCCGTGCGCGTGGCCGCATACAGGCCGATCACGGGCAGCCCGACCATGGTCGCCATGTGCACGGGTCCCGAATCCGGGGAGAGCAGCACGGTGCTGCGAGCCAGCAGCCCGAGCAGCTCCGGCAGGGTGTCCTTGCCGATCTGATTGACGATGCCGGCAGGGGCCGCGCGCATGATCGCCTCCCCCATGCGCCGCTCGGACGCACTCGGACCGCCGGCGAGCACCACGTGCATGCCGTGCGCCCGCTGGGCGTGGGCGGCCACGGCGGCATACCGATCCGCGGGCCAATTGCGCAGCTCGTGACTGGAGCAGGGGCTGATGACCATCGTCGGCCGGCCCGCCGACACCAGCCCGTCGGCATAGCGCAACACCGCTGCGGGCAGCGTCGGACTCCAGCGCGGCGGCCCGGGCTCGATGCCGCAGGCGCGCACGAAACCGAGAAGGGTGTCGAGCACGTGCTCGCGGCCGCCGGGCGCTATGCGCTCGTTGGTGAACAGCCATTGCAGCTCGCGCGCGCGCCGCCGGTCGAATCCAAGCCTGACCGGCGCACTGATCAAGGTGCTGACCAGGCTGGCGCGAATGGACAACTGCATGTGCAGCAGTAGATCGAAGCGCCGTCCGGCAAGGCTCCTGCGCACGCTCAGCAACCCGGCCGTCAGTGCGGACTTATCGAAGGTGATAAACTCGATCTCCGGCAGCAGCGCGATCATCAGTCTGGCCTCGGGCTTGCCGATGATCCAGGTGAAGCGCGCCTGCGGCCATGCCGCCTGCAGCATGCGCAAGGCGGCCAGCGCGTGACAGGTGTCGCCTATCGCCGAAAGACGCAGCAGACAAACCGAGAGCGGCGGCCGGTCGAAATGGTGTGTCATCGGAAAATCGTTGGGCTAAGGACGCGCTCTGAAGAATGACGAATGAAGGCTGCCGACGCATTGCAACCGCCGACGGCGCCATGCTGGCCGATCCGCACTGGCTTGGCAATTCGCAAGACACGCCGACCACGCTATTCGATCCGGGCCATTGGCGCGAGCGCGGCGCGCTGCAACCGGCGGCGCAGGGCCGCGGTTCCGCCTGGTTCATCGGCTCAGGTCCCGACCAATGGGTGCTCAAGTGTTATCGGCGAGGCGGCCTCGTGGCACGCATCATCGCGGATCGCTATGTCTGGGCCGGCGAGGCGCGCGTGCGCGCGTTTGCCGAATGGCGGCTGCTGCAGCACCTGGTCGGGCTCGGTCTGCGGGTCCCGCAGCCCCTCGCGGCGCGCTACCGGCGCAGCGGGCTGCTGTACCGCTGCGAGCTGATCACGCGGCGCATTGCGGACTGCCGCCCGCTGAGTGCCGCGCTCGCGGCGGCGCCGGTGCCGGCGCCGCTGTGGCGCGCGATCGGAGCCACCGTGGGCCACATGCACCGGCTGAGCGTGGATCATGCGGACCTGAATGCGCACAACATCCTGCTGGACGACGCAGGGGCTGTGAGCCTGATCGACTTCGACCGCGGCCGGCTGCGCGCGGACGGCGGTTGGAAGGCAGGCAACCTCGCCCGGTTGCTGCGCTCGCTCGAGAAGATCTCGGCGGACCTGCCGGCCGGGCGGTTCTCGCCGGCGATGTGGTCCGAACTGCTCGCGGGCTACCGGCCGGCCTGATGCGCCTGCTGTACAGCCTGCTCACCTATCCCGCGGCCGCGGTCGCATTCGCCGCGGTTCTGTGGCGCGGCCGGGGCGATCGCGGCTATTGGAACGGATTGGGCGAGCGCTTCGGATTCGGGGCGGCGCTCGGCGGCGGCCCGAGCATCTGGCTGCACGCGGTGTCGCTCGGCGAGGTCGCGGCGGCCGCGGTGGTGGTGCGAGCCCTGCGCGCGCGCCATCCGCGGACGCCCTTCGTTCTCACCACCGCGACGCCGACCGGCAGGGCCCGCGCGCAGGCGCTGTTCGGCGACGCGGTGGACGTGCGCTATGCGCCCTACGACACGCCGGATTCGGTCGCGCGCTTCATCGCGCGCGTGCGGCCGCGCCTCGCGATCGTCATGGAGACCGAATTGTGGCCGAATTTGTTCCGCGAGACCGAACGCCGCGGCGCGCTCCTGGTGCTCGCCAGCGCGCGGCTCTCGCAGCGCTCGGTATCGCGCTACCGGCGCTTCGGCGCCCTGTTCCGGGGATTGTTCCGCGGACGCCTCATCGTCGCGGCCCAGTCCGCCGAGGATGCCGCTCGCTTCATCGCCATCGGCGCGGACCCCGGCCGCACGCACGTGATGGGCAATGCCAAATTCGACATCGACGTGGGCGCCGGCGTCGCCGCACGTGGCGCTGCGTACCGGGCCGCGCTGTTCGGCCCGAGGCCGGTGTGGATCGCGGGCAGCACGCATGCCGGCGAGGAGGAGCAGGTGCTCGACGCGCATGCGCGGGTGTGCGGCCGGTACCCGGATGCGCTGCTGCTGCTGGCGCCGCGGCACCCGAATCGCTTCGAGGGCGTGGCGCAGCTGCTTGCCCGCCGCGGCGTGCGGTTCGTGCGGCGCAGCGCCGGCATCGCGGTGCCGTCCGAGGCCCCGGTGCTGCTGCTCGACACGCTGGGCGAACTGCTCGACTTCTATGCGTCGGCGGACGTGGCGTTCGTCGGCGGCAGCCTCGTGCCGATCGGCGGCCACAATCTGCTGGAGCCCGCAGCCTTGGGACTGCCGGTGCTGACGGGGCCGGCCCAGTTCAATGGCCGGGAAATCGCGCAGCTGCTGCTGCGTCTCGGTGCGGCCCGCGAGGTCGGCAACGCGGCTGCGCTGGCGGCGGCCGTCGAACTGCTGTTCGAGGATCCGGCAGCACGGCGGGCCGCGGGCGCGGCGGCGCGCGGCGTGGTCGATGCGAATCGCGGCAGCGTTGCGCGCCTCATCGATCTCATCGAGCCGCCGGCGGCGGCGAGTCCTTCAGCCAGGAGTTGATCCGGATCAGGCTCTGCTCGGTCAGGGTGCCCGCGGCCTGCTGCAGCTTGAGCACGTTGATCAGGTAGTCGTAGCGGCTGCGCGAGTAGTTGGTCTGCGCCAGTATCCACAGCCGCCGGGATTCGAGCACGTCGACCGCGGTGCGCGTGCCGGCTTCATATCCCGATTCGGTTGCCTTGAGGGCGGTTGTGTTGGACTGCAGCGCCCGATCGAGCGCCTTGACGCGCGATATCTCGGACAGCACCCCGAGATAGGCGTCGCGCGCGTCACGCTCGGTCTGGCGGGCGATGCGCTCCAGCCGCTCTTTCGCCGCGCGATGCAGGTACACCGCCTGGCGCACCTGGGAGGAGACCATGCCGCCGGAATACAACGGAAAGGTAACCTGCAGCCCGACGGTGCGCGAGATCTGATCGAGGCTCGAGCTGCCAAAGGGTGTGCCGTCGGTGTAGATGCTGTCGCCGTCGCTGGTGCTGCGATAGCGGCTGGCCACCAGATCCACCGTGGGCATGTGGCCGCCGCGCGCGCTTTGCACGTTCTCCCCGGCGATGTCGGCGGCCAGCCGGCTCGAAACCAGCGTGAGATTCTGTTGCAGAGCCATCTGCACCCACTTATCCTCGCTGATCGGATCCGGATTGGCGAGTTCGAAGGCATCCGCCGGCCTCGCCAGCGAGTCGAACACATCGCCGGTGATCTCGCGCAGCAGCTCCCAGGCGGAGGCCAGCTGCCGCTTCGCCTCGATCACCGCCGCGACGCTGCTGTCGTGAGCCGCCTTCGCCTCCTGCACGTCGGTGATCGCGATCAACCCGACTTCATAGCGCTTTTCCGATTGCTCGAGCTGGCGGTTGATCGAGGTGAGGGCGCCCTGCTGGGCGTCGAGTTCATCCTCGGCGGCCAGCACGTCGAAGTAGCGCTGCGAGACGCGGGCGATCAAATCCTGCCGCGCGGCCTGGTAGTCCGCCTCGGCTTGGGCGACCTGGGAGTCCGCCCGCCGCAGGGCCACCCAATTCTCCCAGCGAAACAGGTTTTGGCGCAGATCCGCCCCGTAGTGATGCGTGGTGGTGGTGGTGCGGCCGTCGAAGGGGAAGCTCTCGTAGACGATCTGGGTGCCCGGACCGGATACGCCCGACACGGCCTCCACGGTATTGGAGGAACCGGTATCGCGTTCCCGGGTCACCGTGCCGCTGGCGGACAGCTGGGGCAGCAGCGCCGCCACGGCCTGGGGTTTGGCTTCCAGCGCGGCGAGCCGGGTCGCGTCGGCCTCGCGCAATTGCGGATCGTTCTGCAGCGCCCGCTGGTACACCGCGACCAGATCGGCTGCCTGAACCGGAGACAGATACAGCCAGGCGGCCAGCGACAGCCAGCAGGCCGACGACATCGGCCGCGCGGCCCAGTGCCTCATGCGCCGCACCACCGGAGGGGGGCGTCCTGTGGGAAGCCCACTATAGTGTGGTACATGACCATATCAGCGTCAGCGGGGGGAACCTGGGTCAGTACGGGGTAATCCGCGGATCGATGTCCCGGGACCAGGCCAGAATTCCGCCCGCGAGGTTGTAGACCGCGCCGAAACCCTGGCGCTCCAGGAAACGCGCGATTTCCAGACTGCGGCCGCCCGAGCGACAGATGACCACGGTCTCCTTGCCCGGATCGAGTTCCGTGAGCCGGCCCGGCACCTCGCCCATGGGTATGTGCAGCACCTCGGTGGGCACGGCGGCGAGTTGGATCTCCCAGTCCTCGCGCACGTCCAACAGGGTCAAATCCTCCCCCTTTGCGCGACGTGCCACAAAATCCCGCGGGCTGATGTCCCTGACGGTCAAAACACGAACTCCGGCGCCGCCGTGGCGTTCACCAGGGGGTCGATGACGGTTTCGAACAGACTCTCGCGGCTCCACTCATCGCCGCCCATGCGGCGCACCAGGATCGCGTCCATGACCGGCGCGACGCCGACCACGGCGAACAGCCGGCCTCCGACCTTGAGCGCGCGCTCGAATCGCGGGTCGTAGACAGGCATCGAGCCGGTAACGGCGATCGCGTCGTATTCGCCCAAGGCCTCGCCGCCGAATGCATCACGCGTGATCAGGCGGACCTTCGCCTCCGGCACGCTCGGCAGGCGCGCCGCGGCCAGCGCGGTGAACTGCGGGTGGATGTCGATCGATGTAGTCTCGCGGCACAGCAGGCTCAGGCAGGCGCTCAAATAGCCGTTGCCCGTGCCGATCTCGAGCGCCCGATCGGACGCATCGATGTCCAACGACTGCAATATCCGACCCTGCAGCTTCGGCGCCAGCATGAATTGTCCGAGACCGATCGGAATGGGCGAATCGGCGAAGGCAAGCTCGGTATACTCGGCCGGCACGAATGCTTCACGCGGCACGCGCGCGAGCACGTCGAGCACGCGCGGATCGAGCACCTCCCACGTGCGTATCTGCTGTTCGACCATTTGTTGACGGGCTGCAACGGTGTCCATCGTATTCCGGGCGGTCATTTAAGGCTGTTGATTATGGTCAATTTCCACAGGCTACGCCATGCCCGTGCGCTATTCTCCAATTCACGATGATTCGCGACGCGCTGAACCCGCGGCAAGCGGATATGAACAACCTGACGTGGCTGAGACTCGTCGATACCGAGGTTCGCGTTGATCCTGTCGTCCGGCGATTTATGGGTGATCACCTCGGCCATTCTGGCGGTGGGATTGATCATTTTGCTCGTCTGGAAGCAGCGTCAGGATCGTGCGGTCAAGGATTTCTCCGAGCAAGTGTGGCTGCTATCGCACAGCAAGGGGAACGGCCCGGGGCGCATCCGCCTCGATGGCCGACCGGAAGCGCTCGGCCGGCTGGGCTCGGCGGTCAATCATCTGCTGGAGAACCTCCAGCTGCGCGGCTCACGGCTGCAGGATCGCGAGATGCTGTTCCAGCGACTGGTGGAGGCGGTGCACGACGCGGTGCTGGTGCATCGCGAGGGGATCCTGTTCGCCAACTCGCGGTTCCTGACGCTGCTCGGCACCACCGCGGACGCGGTGATCGGCAGGCCGCTGTCGAATTTCGTCGCGCCGGAATACGTCGAACTGGTCGACCAGAATCTGCGCCGGCGCCTGGCGGGCGAACCGGCTGCCGAGCGCTATGAAGTCGAATTGCTCGGCGCGCAGGACCAGGTCACCCGGGTCGAACTGTCGAGCACCGTCATCGACAGCGCCGGTGAAGCGGCGCTGCTGCTGACCGCCCTGGAAATGCTGCCGGCGCCGGTCACCGCGACCGTCTCCGCGAGGCCGCGCTCGATGATCACGCTCGATGCCATGGGCGAGAGCGTGCTCACGGTCAATGCCGACGGCCGCATCGATTACCTCAATAACGCCGCGGAACTGCTGCTCGGTCAGGGCTTCGATCAGGTGGTCGGCAAGACCTTCTCAGACGTGGCCACGCTGATCGACGAGGCGGACCGCCGCTCCCTCGGCGATCCGGTGCGCAAGGCGCTCGCCACCGGCGGCCGGGTGAGTATGGGCCGGCGCGCCGTGCTGGTGCCGGCCGGCGGCGGCGCGGAACATTCCGTCGAGATCAGCGTGTCGCCTCTGCGCAGCGACGGCGAGCAGGCCGCAGGCGTGGTGCTGGTGCTGCACGACACCAGCGAATTGCGCGGCATCACGCGCCAGATGACTTACCAGGCGAGCCACGATGCGCTCACCGGGCTGGTGAACCGCCGCGAATTCGAGCGCCGCCTGCAGGAAGCCCTCGATTCCGCGCAGGCCGGCGACGTGATGCACGCGCTGTGCTATCTGGACCTCGACCGCTTCAAGGCGGTCAACGACACCTGCGGCCACACGGCCGGCGACAACATGCTGCGCGAGGTGGCGACCCTCATCAAGGACGCGGTCCGCGACTCGGACACCGTCGGCCGCATCGGCGGCGACGAATTCGCGCTGCTGCTGGTGGGCTGTCCGCTCGAGAAGGCGCGGCAGATCGCCGACGACGTGGTGCGCTCGGTCAGCGATTTCCGTTTCGTGTGGAAGGACCGGATCTTCAACATCGGGGTGAGCGTCGGGCTGGTGGAGATCGGCCGAGACAGCGGCAACATCGAGGATATCCTCGGCTCCGCGGATTCCGCCTGTTACGTGGCGAAGAAGCAGGGCGGCATCCATGTGCACGTGTATTCGGCGCGCGAGGAGGCGAATGCCCGGCACCGCGGCGAAATCCAATGGCTGCAGCGGATCCAGGCTGCGCTGCGGGACGACAAATTCGAGCTCTATTACCAGCCCATCGTGCATGCGCAGAGCGGCGGTGTGAGCGGTCCGGCCATCGAGGTGTTCGTGCGCCTGGTCGCGGAGGGGGGCCAGCCGGCCGCCCCGTCTGGGGAGTTCCTGCGCGCCGCGGAGCGCTACCGGTTGATGTCGCTGATCGACCGCTGGGTGGTGCAGGCGGTGCTGTCGGCCCTCGGCCGCGGCGGCCTGAAGCTGCCCAAGGGGCGCAGCGTCGCGATCAACATCGCCGGACAGACGCTGGGAGATGCGGAGTTCCTGGAGTTCGTGGTGGAGTGCTTCGATCACACCGGCGCGATTCCCGCCGACATCTGCTTCGAGGTGACGGAAAGCTCGGTGGTGGCGAATCTGGATCATGCCCGCCGGTTCATCGAGGTGTTGCACGGCATGGGCTGCGAATTCGCGCTGGACGACTTCGGCAGCGGCTTGAGCTCGTTCACGACGCTGAAGACGCTGCCCATGGATTACATGAAAATAGACGGTTCCTTCATCCGCAACCTGGCGGCCGATTCGGTCAACCAGGCCATGGTGTCGGCCATGATCGAGTTGTCGCGCAGCCTGAACTTCCGCGTGGTCGCGGAGCACGTCGAGGACCAGGTTTCGCTCGACACCGTGCGGAGCATGGGCATCGATTTCGTCCAGGGTTTCGCCATCGGACGGCCCAAACCCCTGTCGATCACCCCGGGGACCGCATAGCAGCAGTCCGGCGGACCTTTATAACCCAGGGACAGATCCATATAACAAACTGCTATGGTGTTCCGGACCCGGTTCAGGGGAAAATCGCGCAGTGAACACCCATGAGTCGCGACGAGGTGCAGCATGCATATATTCGAAGACAACACCCGTTCGATAGGCAGAACGCCGCTGGTGCGGATCAACCGCCTCGGAGCCGGTGCGGCAGC
The DNA here is from genome assembly GCA_003137095.1 of Gammaproteobacteria bacterium. Lineage (GTDB taxonomy): Bacteria > Pseudomonadota > Gammaproteobacteria > Steroidobacterales > Steroidobacteraceae > Bog-1198. Next base: position 33,599 of record PLET01000093.1, on the reverse strand, counting down.
CACCGTTCTCGCCAAGATCGAGGGGCGCAATCCGGCCTATTCGGTCAAGTGCCGGATCGGATCGGCCATGGTCTGGGACGCGGAGGAGCGTGGTGCGCTCAAGCCCGGCATGGCCATCGTCGAGGCGACCAGCGGCAACACCGGCATCGCGCTGGCCTTTGCAGCGGCCTCGCGCGGTTATGAATGCGTTCTCACCATGCCGGAGACCATGAGCATGGAGCGGCGCAAGGTGCTGATCGCCTTCGGTGCCAAGTTGGTGCTGACGCCGGGCGCGAAGGGCATGAAGGGCGCCATTGCCAAGGCCGAGGAACTCGCCGCCGCCGATCCGAAGAAATATCTGCTGATGCGGCAATTCGACAATCCGGCCAATCCCGCCGTGCACGAAAAAACCACCGGTCCGGAGATCTGGGAGGACACCGACGGCAAGGTCGACGTGTTCGTCGCCGGCGTGGGCACCGGCGGGACCATCACCGGCGTGTCGCGCTACATCAAGGGAACGCGCGGCCGGAAGATTCTAACCGTCGCGGTTGAACCGACGCACTCGCCCGTGATCAGCCAGACCCTGGCCGGGCAGCCGCTCGCGCCCAGCCCCCACAAGATCCAGGGCATCGGCGCGGGCTTCATCCCGAAGAATCTGGAGCTGCCGCTGGTGGACCGGGTCGAACAGGTCTCCAATGACGAAGCCATCGCCATGGCGCGGCGCCTGGCGCGCGAGGAGGGAATCCTGTGCGGCATTTCATGCGGTGCCGCCATGGTGGCCGCGCTGCGCCTGGCACGCGAGCCCGCGCAGGCCGGCAAGATCATCGTGGTGATCCTGCCCGATGCCGGCGAGCGCTATTTGAGCGGACCGCTGTTCGACGGACTTTTCGACGAGGTCGAAAAGATGCAGGCGGTCGCCTGACGCCCATGAACGCCGCCGCCGGCATGCAGCCAAAGACCTCCCCGCTCGAGCAGCTGACGCTCGATCTGCTCGGCAGCTATCAATCCGATCCAAGGGGGCTGCACATCGCGAAGCAATATCTGCCGTCGCGCGAGGCCATCGTCGAGGTGTTGAACCTGGTGCTCGACCTGATGTACCCGGGCTACTTCGGCCGGCGTGATCTGAACCGCGACAATCTCGGCGAGCACGTGAGCCAGATCGTGGGCCTGCTGGCGGTGAAAATCGAGCGTGAGATCGAGCATTGCCTGTGCTACGGCCGGGAGCGGCAGGACCTGCCGCAGGAGCGGACCCAAATGCGGCTCGGCGAATGCGCGCCGCGCGCCCGCGAGCTGACGGAGATCTTTCTCGGGCGGCTGCCGGAGATTCGCGCCCTGCTGGTGCGCGACGCGCAGGCGGCGCTCGAGGGCGACCCCGCCGCCACCAACCTCGATGAGGTGATCATCGCGTATCCCGGACTGCTCGCCGTGAGCGTCTATCGCATCGCGCATGCGCTGCACGGCCTGGGCGTGCCGATGATGGCGCGCATCATGACCGAGTGGGCGCATTCGAAGACCGGCTGCGACATCCATCCCGGCGCCAAGATCGGCCCGGCATTCTTCATCGATCACGCGACCGGCGTGGTCATCGGCGAGACCACCGAGATCGGCGCGGGCGTCAAGCTCTACCAGGGGGTCACGCTGGGGGCCCTGTCGCTGCCGCGCGATGCGAGCGGACACATCATCCGCGGCCGCAAGCGCCATCCGACGGTGGAGGACGGCGCGACGCTGTACGCCAATGCCACCATTCTCGGCGGCAACACCGTAGTCGGCGACCACAGCGTCATCGGCGGCTCGGTGTTCCTAGCGCACAGCGTTCCGCCGCGCTCGCGAGTGTCCCTTAAGGAGCCGGAGCTGCGCGTGGCCAGCCGCGACGGGGCGGCGGATCCGGACGCGATCTACTTCGACATCTGACCACCGACCACCCGCCAACGGGCCACCGCTCCCGCCGGCACCCGGCCGCGCCGCCGGTCACATCATCCTGCCGAGAATCGGCACCAACAGCAGCGCCACGATGTTGATGATCTTGATCAAAGGATTGATGGCCGGACCGGCGGTATCCTTGTAGGGATCGCCGACCGTGTCGCCGGTGACCGCCGCCTTGTGCGCGTCGGAGCCCTTGCCGCCGAAATTCCCCTCCTCGATGAATTTCTTGGCGTTATCCCACGCCCCGCCTCCGGTGGTCATGGAAATGGCGACGAACAGGCCGGTGACGATGGTGCCGATGAGCAGGCCGCCGAGTGCCTGCACACCGGAGCCCGGTCCCATCAACAGGTTGACGACGAACACCAGCACGATCGGCACGAGGATCGGCAACAGCGACGGTATGATCATCTCCTTGATTGCGGCCTTGGTGAGCATGTCGACGGCGCGCGAATAATCGGGCTTGGCAGTGCCCTCCATGATGCCGGGAATCTCGCGGAACTGGCGGCGCACTTCGTTTACCACGGCGCCGGCCGCGCGTCCCACTGCCTCCATGGCCATGGCGGCGAACAGATAGGGCACCAGGCCGCCGATGAACAGACCGATGATCACCGCCGGATTCGACAGATCGAAGCTGGTCGCGTGTCCCAAAACCTCGCTGAGCTTGTGCGTGTAGTCGGCGAACAGCACCAGCGCGGCGAGTCCTGCGGAGCCGATGGCATAGCCCTTGGTGACGGCCTTGGTGGTGTTGCCCACTGCATCGAGAGGATCGGTGACGTCGCGCACCTTCTTCTCCAGGCCCGCCATCTCGGCGATGCCGCCGGCGTTGTCGGTGATCGGGCCATAGGCGTCCAGCGCCACGATCATACCGGTCATCGACAGCATGGCGGTGGCGGCGATGGCGATGCCGTACAGGCCGGCGAGCTGAAACGAGGCCCAGATGCTCAGGGTGACCGCGATCACCGGCAGCGCGCAGGCCTTCATCGATACACCGAGTCCGGCGATGATGTTGGTGGCGTGTCCGGTCTGCGATGCGGCCGCGACGTGCTGCACGGGTCCGTACTCGGTGGCCGTGTAGTACTCGGTGATTACGATCATCGCCGCCGTCAGGGTCAGGCCCACCAGCGTGCACAGCCACATGGCCATGGCATGGTCGCCCATGATGACCTTCGAGACCCCGTAAAACGCCGCCGCGGAAATGACGGCAGAGACGATCACGCCCTTGTAGAGGGCATTCATGATCTTGCCGCCCGGCTTGGCGGACACGAAAAACGTGCCGACGATCGAGGACACGATGGAAATGGCGCCGAGCACCAGCGGGTACATCACCGCGCGCTCGCCGAGGTCGGTCATCACCAGGCCGCCGAGCAGCATGGTGGCGACCAGGGTGACGGCATAGGTCTCGAACAGGTCGGCGGCCATGCCGGCGCAGTCGCCCACGTTGTCGCCGACATTGTCGGCGATCACGGCGGGATTGCGCGGATCATCCTCTGGAATGCCCGCTTCCACCTTGCCGACCAGATCGGCGCCGACATCGGCACCCTTGGTGAAGATGCCGCCGCCCAATCGCGCGAAAATGGAGATCAACGAGCCGCCGAAGGCGAGGCCGACCAGCGAACGCAGCGCGGCTTCCGAATCGCCCAGCATGCGCAGCATCAACCAGTAGTACCCGGCGACGCCGAGCAGCCCCAGGCCGACCACCAGCATGCCGGTGATGGCACCGCCGCGGAAGGCGACCTGGAGGGCGGCATTGATGCCGGCGTGCGCCGCCTGCGCGGTGCGCACGTTGGCGCGCACCGAGATAAACATGCCGATGTAGCCGGCGGAACCGGAGAGGATGGCGCCGACCGCGAATCCGCCCGCGGTCGCCCACCCGAGCGACAGGCCGAGCGCCACGAACAGGATCGCGCCGACGCCGGCGATGGTCGTGTACTGACGGTTCAGATAGGCGCGTGCGCCTGCCTGGATTGCCGCCGCGATTTCCTGCATGCGGGCATTGCCGGCGGGCTGCGCGAGGATCCAGCGCACCGAGATGAGCCCGTACAGTATTGCCACCACGCCGGCCGAAATCGCCAGCCACAGCGCCGATTCGAAAGTCATTGGAGCGTCTCCATTTGTCCCCCCGGGGACAATGTTTATGTTATGTTATTGAAAAATATGAATATTATTCCAGGGGACTATACCACAAATGGCTCGCGCAGACGCCGTGGTACGCCGATGCCCTTGATGCGCACATAGTCGGGCAGGCCGTTGCGGTAGGGCGGGTAGGCCTCCCCGCCGATCAGCGGCGACAGATAACTGCGGCAGGCCGCGGTGATGCCAAAGCCGTCCGCGGTGATGAAACTGCGGGGCACCTTCCTTTCGGCATTGGCGATCTTGCCGAGCGGCGCCTCGCCGATGCTCCAACGATAGGGCTTGGCGGATTTTCTGACGATGATGGGCATGACTGCCGTCTTGCCCTGGACGGCGAATTCGACCGCCGCTGCGCCCACGGCGTAAGCCTGCTCGACGTCGACCTGGGAGGCGATGTGGCGTGCCGAACGCTGCAGATAATCGGCGACGGCCCAGTGAAACTTGTAGCCCAGGGCGTCGCGCGTCATCTGCGCCACAACCGGCCCGACGCCGCCGAGCTGGGAATGACCGAAGGCGTCCCTGGTGCCGGCTTCGGCGAGAAAGCGGCCGGCCGCATCGCGCACCCCTTCGGAAACCACCACGACGCAATAGCCGTACCGCTCGACGTAGGTCTTGACCCGCGCCAGAAATTTTTCCCGCTCGAACACGATTTCCGGGAACAGAATGGCATGCGGCGCATCACCGGGCTTCTCGCCCGCCAGACCGGCGGCCGCGGCCAGCCAGCCGGCATGGCGCCCCATCACCTCGAGCACGAACACCTTGGTCGAGGTGCGCGCCATCGAGATCACGTCGAGGGCCGCTTCGCGCGTCGAGACGGCGATGTACTTGGCCGCCGAGCCGAACCCCGGACAGCAATCGGTCACCGCCAGATCGTTGTCGACGGTCTTCGGTATGCCGATGCAGACCAGCGAATGCCCGAGGGATGCGCCGAACTCGGACACCTTCTGGGCCGTGTCCATGGAATCGTTGCCGCCGTTGTAGAAGAAATAGCCGATGTCATGCGCACGGAACACCTCGATCAGCCGCTCGTAGCGGGCGCGATTCTCATCGATGGCGGCCAGCTTGTAGCGCGCCGAGCCGAAGGCGCCGCCGGGGGTGTGGCGCAGTCCGCGGATGGTGGCGGCGCTCTCGCGGCTGGTATCGATCAGATCCTCGGTGAGGGCGCCGATGATGCCGTGGCGCCCGGCGTACACCCTGGCTATTTTGTCCCGATGCCTGCGTGCGGTCTCCAGGACGCCGCAGGCCGACGCGTTGATCACCGCTGAGACCCCGCCGGATTGGGCGTAAAATGCGTTTTTAGGCGCGGATCGCCTGTTCTTGCGGACTTTCATGGGGGTTCCCACGCTGGACGAGACGCGCAGGATAGCCGATCAGGGCGGGGCCGACGAGGTATTAAGCCGGTTTGACGAGTGCGGCGGGCGAAGGGTACGGTAGCGCGCTTTTGACGGCGAACCCGTGCTCATAAATTACAAAGCAGAATCATGCGAATAGTCCTATTGGGTGCGCCGGGCTCGGGCAAGGGCACGCAATCACAATTGCTGGTGCAGGCCTTCGGCATCCCGCAGATTTCCACCGGCGATCTGCTGCGTGAGGCGGTCGCCAAGGGCACCGACCTCGGCAAACGCGCCAAAGCGGTCATGGATTCCGGCAAGCTGGTGGACGACGCCATCGTGCTCGGCATGATCCGCGAACGGCTGAGCCTGCCGGATGCCGCCAAGGGGTTCATCCTGGACGGCTTTCCCCGCAACATCGCGCAGGCGGGGGCGTTAAACGCGCTGCTCGGCGAACTGCGAACGCCGCTCGACGCGGTGGTGCTCATGGACATCGACGTCGACGTGCTGTTCAAGCGTCTGACGGGGCGCCGGATCTGTCAGGACTGCGGACGCGTATTCAACGTGTTCACCTCGCCGCCGGGCACGCCGCCGCATTGCGCGCAATGCAACGACATGCCGCGTCTGCTGCAGCGGCCCGACGATCGCGAGGAGGTCATCGGCAAGCGCCTCGAGGTCTACGAGGCACAGACCAAGCCGCTGATTGAATACTACCGGTCGCTCGGTTTGCTGAAGATCGTGGACGCAGACGCCGAAACGCAGACCGTTTTCGAGGCGCTGCGGCGCGCCGTCGGCGTTTAGGAGCGTGGGCGGCTGGAAACGATCCCACCGCCCGCACTGCTAGCTCAGCGCCGCGAGCAGCCGCTCGCCGATCTCCGCGCGCCGCCAGCCTTTGAGCGCGTGCGTGTCGCGCCGGCCCATGGCGAGCGCCTTCAATTCGCCGCGCGGCGCCAGCACCTCGGCGCTGATGCCGAGGTCGGCCGCCCGCGCATCGACGATGGCGGCCAGCCGTTCGGCCGCCGCCTTTTGTTCCGGCGTGGGGCGCGATTCCTGACCCGGTTCGCTGTCCGTGACCTCGCTGCGCGATTGCGCGGCGAGAATCCCGACCAGAGCGGCGGCCGCCGTGTCGTCGAGGGTCGCCGGCGCGCAAATCCCGCGCAGCGCCGCGGGCGTCGCCGGATTGGCCTGCGCGATCTCGAATATGGCCGAATCCGGAATGATCCACGAGCGCGGCAGATTGCGCGCGCGCGCGCATTTTTCGCGCCACACGGCGATGGCCTTGGCGAGCGCACGCGGCCGCGGCGCGAGCTGCGCCAAGCCCCGCAGCCGCTCCCACGCCTGAGCGGGATCGGGCTCGTACAGCCGCGGGTCCTCGAGCGCCGCGCAGTCCTCGATCACCCAGTGCTCGCGCCCGAGTCTGCGCAGCTCGGCGTCCAGCCGGTTCGCGATCTCCCCGAGATAGGCGACGTCGTCGGCGGCGTAATCCAGCTGCGCCGCACTGAGCGGCCGCTTGGACCAGTCGGTGCGGGTCTGCCCCTTGGGCAGATTCACATCCAGCAGCATTCGCACCAGCTCGGCGTAGCCGACCTGCGGCTTGAGGCCGACGCATGCGGCGGCGATCTGCGTGTCGAACAGCGGCGAAATGATGCGCCTTGCGGCAAGATAAATCGTCTCCAGATCCTGGCGTGCCGCGTGGATCACCTTGCGCGTGGACGGTGCGGTCAACGCCGGCACCAATGCCTCGAGTCCGCCGCTGCGCAGCGTGTCGATGCACCAGATGCGTCCGCCCGCGGACAGCTGCAGCAGGCACAGCTTTGGAAAGAACGTCCGCTCCCTGAGGAATTCCGTGTCGACGCCGATCCAGGGCTGGGCCCGAAGCTCCAGACCCAGGGCTTGCAGTCCATCATCCGTGTCTATCCAATTCGCATCGGGCATTGCTTTGATCCGCGTGTACACTAAGGCCCGGTGATTATGACCGAATCGACCGATGCTGCGACTCGCAAAAGCATTCTGGGACATCGCGCTCTGGCGTAGGACACCGGCGCAATTGCCCGCGTCGGTGTTCCTGCTGGTGCTCGTGGCCGCTGTCGTGGCCGTGCTCGAGGTCGCCGGCGCGCTGCTGCCGCCGGGGCCGAGCGACCGCATTGCCGTGCGGGTGCTCCTCTCCGTGGGTCTGCCGCTGGCATGGACCTGGACGGTGCTCAGCATCGCGCGCCACCGCCAGCGATTCCTGCAGACCGGCAGTGCGCTGCTCGGGGTCGCGGCCATGGCGCAGCTCGTGCTCTATCCGCTGGGCTCGCTGCTCGACGTGCTCGGAGAAAAGAGCCCCGTCGCGATTCCCCTGGGGCTGCTGCTGTTCGTCGGCCTGATCTGGTATCTGCTCGCCTGTGCCAACATCTGGCGCTCGGCGCTCGACTCGGGACTCGCACTGGGCGCGGCCGTGGCCCTGGGGTATCTGCTGCTGTCCATATTGCTGGAGCAACAATTGCTTCCGGACAACTGACGATGCACGTGCACATCCTCGGGATCTGCGGCACGTTCATGGGCGGCATCGCCGCCATCGCCAAGGCCGCCGGACATCGCGTGACCGGCTCGGACCGCAATGTCTATCCGCCCATGAGCGCGCAGCTCGAAGCGCTCGGCATCGATCTCATCCAGGGCTATGCGGCCGGGCAGCTCGACATGCGGCCCGACGTGGTCATCGTCGGCAATGCCCTGAGCCGCGGCGCGCAGGTGATCGAGGCGATGCTGGATCGCGGCATGCCCTACATCTCGGGCCCGCAGTGGCTGGCCGAGCAGGTCCTCGCCAACCGGCACGTGCTCGCGGTGGCGGGCACCCACGGCAAGACCACGACCAGCAGCATGCTGGCATGGATCCTGGAACACGCGGGACTCTCCCCGGGCTTCCTCATCGGCGGCGTTCCCGGAAACTTCGATGCCACGGCGCGGCTGGGCGCGCAGCCGTTCTTTGTCATCGAGGCGGACGAATACGACACGGCGTTTTTCGACAAGCGGGCGAAATTCGTGCATTACCGTCCGCGCACCGCGGTGCTGAACAATCTGGAATACGATCATGCCGACATCTATCCGGATGTCGCCGCGATACGCAACCAGTTCAACCAGCTGCTGCGAACCGTGCCCGCCTCCGGCCGCGTCGTCGTCAACGCGGACGATGCCGAACTCGCGACCACGCTCGGCGCCGGATGCTGGACCCCGCGCGAGACCTTCGGTCTAGCGGACGGCGGCGCGGACTGGGGCGCGCACATCGAGGAGGGCTCGGCGGCGCGCCGCTTCGATGTGCTGCTGCGTGGCCAGGTGGTCGGCCGGATCGACTGGGCCCTGCAGGGCGCACACAACGTGATGAATGCGCTGGCCGCCGCCGCCGCCGCGGGCCGGGCCGGCGTCACGCCGGAACGCTGTGTTCTGGCCCTCAATGCCTTCCGCGGGGTCCGGCGGCGCATGGAGACCCGCGGCGTGGTCGGCGGCGTCACCGTGTACGACGATTTTGCGCATCATCCGACGGCGATTGCCGCGACCTTGGGCGCTCTGCGCGCCGCGGTCGGCGTCGCACGCATCGTCGCCGTGCTCGAGCCGCGCTCGAACACCATGCGCCTCGGCGTGCATCGCGACAAGCTGGCGGCCGCACTCGCGCCGGCCGACCGGGTGTGGTTCCTGCAGCCACCCGACCTCGGGTGGGACCTGCCCGCCGCGGTCGCGCAACTGCGCGACGCACGTTACGCGGACGGGGTCGAGGCGCTTGCTCGCGGGATCGCCGAGGATGCCGCGGCGGGCGATCATGTGCTGGTGATGAGCAACGGCGGCTTCGGCGGACTGCACGAGCGGCTGCTCGCCGATTTGCGCGAGCGCGCCGCGCGGGAGCTGCCGCGATGACCGGCATGGCGCCCGCCGAGATACCGCTGTTTCCGCTCAACATGGTGCTGTTTCCGGACGGCTCGCTGCCGCTGCGGATCTTCGAGACGCGTTACGTCGACATGGTGCGCAGCTGCATGCGCGGCGACCGCGGCTTCGGTGTGGTGCTGATCCGCGACGGGCATGAAGTCGGACCGGCGCAGACCTTCGAAGTCGGCACGCTCGCGACGATCGTGGATTTTCACCAGCTGCCGGACGGCCTGCTCGGCCTGTCGTGCCTGGGCGGGCGGCGCTTTCGCATCGTAAGCCGGCGGCGGCAGGCGGACGGGCTCAATATCGGCACCGTCGAGTGGCTCGCGGCCGAACCCGCGCTCGGCGTGCCCGAGCGCCACGCGCACCTGGCGCAGCTCCTGCGCACCGTGCTGCCGCAGCTCGGCGAGGCGTACAGCCGCATGCCGATGCGCCTCGACGACGCCGTCTGGGTGGGGCACCGCATCGCCGAGATCTTGCCGATCCCGCTCGCGGACAAGCAGCTCTGCCTCGAACTCGACGATCCGATTCAGAGGCTCGACCTGCTCGGCGCGCGCGCATAGGGCACCCACGCTCGGCGGGTGAACCACAGCGCGAGCCCGATGGCCGCCGCCCAGGGAAGCAGCCAATAGCCCAGCAATCCGTCGAAGCGCCCGACCCAGACCGAGGGCGTCGGACCGCGCACCGTGCCCACCTGCAGCATCCGCAGCACCACCACCCAGCCGCCGTGCAAGCCGATTGCGACCGCGATGTTGCCCGTGAGCACGCGCGTCAGGCTGAGAATCAATCCCACCGCCAGCCAGGCGAGGAACGAATCGAGCACCGCCGCCGGATGCGCCAGCGGTGCGAAGGAGCGCACCAGCAGTTCGAAGCCGCTGCCCGGGCCGAGTTCCTGCGGCGCAATGGTGGCCTTGGCGAAGAAATGCAGGGCGGCGAACAGCGGCGTGATGAGCGCCACTGCCGCCCAGGGGCCGGATTCGCGCTGCACCGCCGTCTGCAGGGCACCGCGCATCACTGTCTCCTCGACGAGTGCAACGGCGATGCCGGAGCCCAGACCCACCGCCAGCAGCCGTGCGAACGTCGCGACGCCGGGGGAGAAGCCCGCCACCGCGACCCGCAGGCCCCCGCCCAACAGGAACGCGGCGCCGGACGCCCCCGTGGCCATGCCTATTGCGCCCCAAATCAGACATAGGCCGAGGAATCGCCGCCAGGGCAGCCCGTAGCCGAAATCGGCGCGGTTTTCAAGATTCAAGTGCCGGCAATACCAGATCAGCTCCGTGGCGAGGATCAGCATCGCGACGCGGCCGGCGACCCGGTGGAAGGGCCACGGGCCGATATGGGACGCGAGCCGGAATGCCGGATACGCCACGGCGGCACCCAGCAGCAGTGCGAACAGCAGGATGCCGAGAAACAACCCGAATGCGCGCATTCAGCGCTGCAATGACGCGAACACGCGGCCCGCCGCCGCGACGGTGGCCGCGATCTCCGCCGGCGAATGCGCCGCGGAAACGAAACCCGCCTCGAAGGCGGAGGGCGCCAGATACACCCCTTCGTCGATCATGCCGTGGAAAAAGCGCTTGAAGCGCTCCGTGTCGCAGGCCATCACCTTGGCGTAGCTGTCGACCCGCGCCTCGCTCGTGAAGAACAGGCCGAACATCCCGCAGACGTGATTCGTGGCGAGCGCCACGCCGCCGTCCGCCGCAGCCTTGGCCACGCCGCGCACCAGCGCATCGGTGACCGCTTGCAGCCGCTGGTGAAAGCCGGGGACAGACAACAGGGCGAGCGTCGCCAGACCGGCCGCCATCGCCACCGGATTTCCCGAGAGAGTTCCGGCCTGATACACCGGCCCGAGCGGTGCCAACCGTTGCATGATGTCGCGCCGTCCGCCAAAGGCCCCGACCGGCATGCCGCCGCCGATGATCTTGCCGAGAGTGGTGATGTCGGGGCGCACGCCGTAGAGCTCCTGGGCGCCGCCGAGGGCCACGCGAAAGCCGGTCATGACCTCGTCGAAAATCAGCAGCGCCCCGGTGCGGTCGCATTCGGTGCGCAGGGTCTGCAGGAATTGCGCAGCCGGCGGCACGCAGTTCATGTTTCCGGCCACCGGCTCCACGATGACGCAGGCGATCTGTCCGCCGATCTGTCCGAACACCTCGCGCACGCGCTGCGCGTCGTTATAGTCGAGAGTGACCGTGTGTCCGGCAAGGGCCTGAGGGACCCCGGGGGAGGTGGGCACGCCGAGGGTCAGCGCGCCGGATCCCGCCTTGATCAGCAGCGAGTCCGAGTGGCCGTGATAGCAGCCCTCGAATTTGACGATGGTGTCGCGTCCCGTGAAGCCGCGTGCCAGGCGGATCGCACTCATGGTCGCCTCGGTGCCCGAGCTCACGAAGCGCACCAGTTCGATCGACGGCACGAGTTCGATCACCCGCCGTGCCAGATCGGTCTCCAGTTCGGTCGGCGCGCCGAAGGACAGCCCGTCGGCCGCCACCCGCTGCACGTCGGCGATGACCTGGGGGTGCGCATGGCCGAGAATCATCGGACCCCAGGATCCGACGTAGTCGATGAAGCGGCGGCCGTCGGCGGCATAAGCATACGCGCCGGCTGCCTTGCGGAAAAATATGGGCTCGCCGCCGACGCCGCGAAACGCGCGCACCGGCGAGTTGACGCCGCCGGGAATGTACTTGCAGGCCTCCGTATACAGGCTCACACCGGTCTCCTGAATTTTCTAGGGACCGCAAGTGTATGCGCTATGCGCGCGCGGCGCGATCAGGCGGCAGTGCGCGCCGGCAGCGCGAGCGTGACCTCCAGTCCGCCTCCCGGCCGGTTGACGGCACTCGCCGAGCCGCCGTGCGCCTTCATGACCTGGGAGGTGATTGCGAGGCCGATGCCCTCCCCGCCGCTGGCCCGATCGCGCGAGTCTGCGACCCGGTGAAACGGCTCGAAAATTCGCTCCAGCTCCTCCGCCGGAACTCCCGGTCCGCGATCGCCCACCGCAATCTGCACCTCATCGTCGGCCGCGCGAACCGAGACGTTCACCACCGCGTCGTGAGGACTGTAGCGCACCGCGTTGCGCAACACGTTTTCCACGGCGCTGCCCAGAAAATCGCGGTTTCCCTGCACCACGGCGCGCCCCACGGCCGTGAGCTCGACCCGGCAATTCTTCGCAGCGCCCTCGAAGTTCGCGTCGCGCACGACGGCCTCGACCACCTCGTCGATGTCGAGCGGTTCACGCGTGAAGGTGTCCGAGTCGTGCAGGCGCGCCAGCCTGAGCACCCGGCCGATGAGCGCATCCAGACGTTCCACCTCCAGTTCCAGCCGCTCCAACTGGCGCGCCGGGCCCTGCGGTTGGCGCGCCAGGCCGAGCGCGACGCGCATGCGGGCGAGCGGCGAGCGCAATTCGTGTGAGATGTCGCGCAGCAGCTGGGTTCTGGCGGTGCGGGTGGACCTCAATTGATCGGCCATGGCGTCAAAGTCGCGTGCCAGCACGGCCACCTCGTCCTTGCGGGCATCGAGTCCTGCACTGACGCGCACGTCGAGGTTCTCGGAGGCGAGCGCACGGGCGCCCGCCTGGATACGCCGTATCGGCGCGCTCAGGTGCTGCGCCAGCCACCAGCACGTGAGCGCGCTCACCACCAGGGCGATGGCGAGAATGGCGAGGGTGATCCCGGGAAGACTGAGAGCGCCGAAGATGCTGGGACGATGCGGCACGAACAGCACCGTGTAGGCCGAGCCGTCGGGCGCAACGATCTGCGGCGCGGCGCGCGACGGCCGGAAGTTCTGCGGCGGAGCCCGGCCGGAAGGCGGCGGTTCGAGCGCGGCGAGCGCGTCGCGATTCACGGACTCGAGGCGTCGCTCGGCGCCGGACGAGAGGTGCCGGCCCAGGATGTCTGCGCCGTCCGGCCCGACGATGAAAAACTCACGATCCTTGAACGAATCCTTGCGCTCCTGGAGCCAGGTCCGCAGTGCGCCGATGCCGTTCTTCGCCAGCACCTCGGATGCCTGGATGGCCACCGGCGGTCGCCGCTGCGATTCCTGCGATTCGTATTCACGCGCCGCAACCGCATAGGTGACCGCGATGCTGGCGGCGACGATCAAGGCCATCGCCATCCAGAACAGCATGAAGATGCGCAGGAACAGGCTATGCATCGGCGAGCGTCAGCATGTAGCCGGAGCCGCGCAGATTCTTGATCTCGGGATTTCTGCCGGCCTCCAGATTGAGCTTGCGGCGCAGATTGCTGATGTGGGTGTCGATGCTGCGATCATAGGGCACCAGCTTTCGGCCGAGAGCCTGTTCGGTGAGCGTCTCGCGCGCGATCACCTGTCCCGCCGAGCGCAACAGCAGCTCCAGCACCCGGAACTCGGCGCCGGTCAGCGCGACGGATGCATCGTCCACCCGCACCTGGTGCGTTCCCATGTTGAGCACGATGGCGCCATGGACCAGCACATCGTGTACGGTGCCGCGGCCCGGCCGGCTGCTGGCACGGCGCAGGATCGCGCGAATGCGCGCCACCAGCTCGCGAGGGTTGAACGGTTTGCTCAGGTAGTCGTCGGCGCCGAGCTCGAGGCCGACGATCCGATCCACGTCGTCGCCGCGCGCCGTCAGCATCAGGATCGGCGTGGCGCAGGCGGGGCCGAGTTCGCGCAGCACATCGAAGCCGCTCAAGCCTGGAAGCATGACATCCAGGATCAGCAGTTCGTAGTCGCCGGTGCGCAGCTCCGCGATGGCGAGGCCGCCGTCGTGCACGCTGTGAACCTCGAAATGCTCGGCGAGCAGGTATTCGCCGAGCATCTGGCACAGTTCGCGATCGTCATCGACCAGCAGCACCCGCGCCTCACGCGGGGCGGAGTCGGCCGGTGATCTGGACGGGTTCATCACGGTGAGCACCATTGCATCACAGTAGCCGACCCGTGACCGCGGCGCGCGCCGAATTGACACTTCTTGACACTGCAGCGGCATTGAACGGCCTGGCGGCGCCCCCACTGACGAGGACCACACAACTTTGCATTTTCTTTCGCCGATTTTGACACTTATATTGACCGCACCAGCCTAGCATTGTCTGAGTCCCAAGAAGAATTCTTACCTTCAGGAATTGGAGCATCGAACATGAATTTGATTCGCATTTTTTTGGCCGTGGCGCTCGTTTCGACCTGCGGGCTGGCGATGATGCCGGCTACGGCGGGCGCCGCCGATGCCGACGCGTCTCAGCCGGCGAGCGCGCCGCCGGGGCCGCACGCCCCGCAGCACGACTGGAAAGACGAGGGCCACGAGGGCTGGGATCGCGGCGAGGGGCATCATGGCTGGCACCACCATCACCACCACCGGCACCACGGCTGGCGCCACCACGGCTGGCGGCATCATGGCCATGAGCGCGGCGAGCACGGACGCGGACCGATGATGATGTTCGGCAGACTCGGGCTCTCGGATGCGCAGCGCGAATCCATGAAGTCGATCATGACCGCGAACCGCACGGCGCTCGAGAATATGCACCAGCAGTCGCAGGCGAATTCGCTCAAGCTGCGTCAGGCCAAGCCGGATGATCCGCACTACGCCTCGATCGTCGCCAGCGTGAGCCAGGCGAACGGCTCGCTGCTGACCCAGCAGATAACCTTGGAGGCGAACACGCGTGCGAAAATCTACGGGGTGCTTACGCCGGCCCAGAAGAAGCAGCTCGCCGACTCCGAAGCCAAGATGCAGGAACACATGAAGGAAATGAAGTCGCACATGCAGGAGCGCGACGGGGAGCGCGGCGAGGGACACGACGAGTGGCGCCACGGTCCGCCTCCCGGTGCTCCGCCCGCCAATCAATAGTTGCCCGGGAATTGCGGGGTCGGCTCACCGTTGGACGGCGCCGATCCCGTCTTTTTTCAGCAGATCGATGACGCTGTCCCGGCCCACCAGGTGTCCGGTCCCCACGATCACCAGATAATCCCTGTCATCGTTGAGCAGCGCCTCGATCTTCGGCACCCATTTGCGGTTGCGCGCCGCGAGCAGCGACTGGTAGAGGCCGGGATCGCGGCCCAGATCCTCGCGCAGCTGCTGCTCGAACCAGTGCGTGTCGCCGCGCTGCCAGGCGTGCACCATATCGTCGACCTCCTTCGGCAGATCGTGCGCCTGCTCGAGGCTGGCGATGAGATACTCCGCCTGGGCGTCCCATGACATGGCCTCGAACAGCGCGATCTGATCGTGCGCCGTCTCCAGTCCGGCCACGGTCTTGCCGTCGCTTCGTGCCCGGTCCATGAAATACATCTCGACGCCGGATTGCGGATCAAAGCCCATCTGGGCCAGCTGCAGCTGCGAGATGGCCTCGGCGACGAACCACGGCGCGAACTGATCGAACATCGACAGCTCGACGCCGATGCCGCGCGCCAGCGCCGCCGCCCGGGCATGGCGTTGCGGGCCGAGCACGTCGGCCAGCGTCTTGCCCTGCGGCAGCAAGGCGCTCGACAGCATTTCCGTCTGAACGTCCCCGGAGTCGAGTTCACCCAGATCGACCTCCATCACCAGAGATTTGGCCCCGGCGTACGCGGCCATCATGGGCGGGGCGAGCGGATAGTCGCCGGGTCGCAACACGTGGATGGAGCCCATCAGATACACGGTATTGTGCCTGCCGTGCAATTCCCACAGGGAATGCAGCGCGCCATCGGCATGTGCCGGCGCGCCCCACGCAAGACAGCACAGCGCCGCCAGAGCGAGTGCGGCGCGCGGCTGTCGGAATCGCATGGTGCGCCGCGCCGCTAGCGCGCGATGACCAGGCGCGACGATCGCACGTCGACCCAGCGAATCTGCGTGTCGATGCGTCCGTCGGGGTGCAGGCACAAACTGCGGTATGCCGGCGGCCGCGAATCAACGGCGAAGGTGTCGCTGCCCGGCAGGAATTGCGCACCGGTCGACGGCGTCGCGAACAGGCGCACGTCGCCACGGTGACCTTCGAAATCCTGGTGCACGTGACCCCACGCCACTGCGCGAACATTAGGGTGCGCATCGACGATGCGCCAGAACTCCGCGGCGTTCGCGAGGCCGATGGTGTCGAGCCAGTGACTACCCATGACGATCGGATGATGATGCAGACAGATCAGAGCGTGGTCCCGGGAGGCTGTGAGCGCGGCATCCAGTCGCGCGAGCTCGGCCGCCGCCAGCCGTCCGCCGACCTCGCCGGGATCGTAGCTGTCCAGCATCACGAACTGCCATGCCCCGATGTGCGCGGTTCCGCAGATCTGAAACGGCGGACCCGCGAGTTCGCGCCGCATCTCCGCCGGTACATCATGGTTGCCCGGAATGCACAGCACCGGCTTTTTCAGGCCGCCGAAAATGCTGCGAAAGCGCAAATAGCCGGCGGCGTCGTCCTGCACCAGATCGCCGGTGACGAGCACTGCGGAGAAGTCGGGCACCTCGGTGAACGCCGCATCGAGCACCGCACGCAGGCTCGAATCGGTCTCCACCCCGCGCAATCTGCCGTCGGCGTGGCCGTACAAATGCGGATCCGTGATATGCAGAATCTCCATCCGCAGATGGTAACAAACCCGGGCGCCGTCGACGGTGAACTGGATCATGGCGAGGCGGCGTCCGTGCGCCGCGACTGCGCGATTGCCGGCACTCGCCGCACGAGCCGCCGAATCCGCGACCCAGGTCGCGCTTTTCGATGCTGCCGGGTTGCCGAGGTGCCCGCCGCAGGCGGCCGTTGCTGGCGGGGGACGCATCAAGGACAATAGCCGCCTTTCCCGAACGTAGAAGCGTCCCATGCCGACCCGCCGCGAACTCGCCAATGCCATCCGTGCCCTGTCAATGGATGCCGTACAGAAGGCCAATTCCGGTCATCCGGGCGCCCCGATGGGCATGGCCGACATTGCCGAGGTGCTTTGGCGGCGCGTGCTCAAGTACAACCCGGGCAATCCTCTGTGGTGGGACCGGGACCGGTTCGTGCTGTCCAATGGCCACGCCTCCATGCTGCTGTATGCCGTCCTGCATCTCACCGGCTATCCGCTGCCGATGGAGGAGCTGCGCAATTTCCGCCAGTGGGGCTCCAAGACCCCGGGTCACCCGGAGCGCGAGCTGCACCTCGGCATCGAGACCACCACGGGGCCGCTGGGCCAGGGCCTCGCCAACGCGGTCGGCATGGCGATCGCCGAGCGCGCCCTCGCCGCGACCTTCAACCGGCCCGGACATACCATCGTCGATCACCACACGTACGTGTTCTGCGGCGACGGCTGTCTGATGGAGGGCATCTCGCACGAAGCCGCCTCGTTCGCCGGAACCCAGAGGCTCGGCAAGCTGATCGTCATATACGACGACAACGGCATTTCCATCGACGGCAAGGTGCAGGGCTGGTTCGCCGACGACACACCGCGGCGCTTCGAGGCCTATGGCTGGCACGTGTTGCCGCACGTGGACGGCCACGACAGCGATGCGGTCGAGTCGGCGCTCGCCGCGGCGCGCGCGGTCACCGACCGGCCGTCGCTGGTCTGCTGCAAGACCATCATCGGCTGGGGCGCGCCCAACAAACAGGGCAGCGCGTCGATGCACGGCGAGGCGCCGGGTCCGGAGGAGATCGCCGCGGCGCGCGTGCACCTCGGCTGGAGTTCCCCGCCATTCGAGATTCCGGCCGACATCGGCGCCGCCTGGGACATGCGCGACAAGGGCGCCCGCGCCGAGCAGGATTGGCGGGCGCGTTGGAGCGCGTACCGGGCCGAGTTTCCGGCACTGGCGGCGGAGTTCGAGAGGCGCATGGCCGCTGACCTGCCCGCGGCCTTTGCGGATCTCGCCCAGGCCTATATCGCCAGGACCCAGGCGGACGGCACCTCGCTCGCCACCCGCCAATCATCGCAGGCGGTGCTCAACGCCTTCGGACCCTCACTGCCCGAGCTCATCGGCGGCTCGGCGGATCTGACCCCGTCCAACGGCACCCTCAGAAAGGATTCGACCATACTCTCGCCGGCGGTGCCGTCCGGCAATTACGCGCATTTTGGCGTGCGCGAATTCGGCATGTCCGCAATTCTCAACGGCATCACCGCGCACGGCGGCTACATCCCCTACGGCGGCACGTTCCTGACCTTCTCGGATTATGCGCGCAACGCCGTACGCATGGCGGCACTGATGCGCCTGCGGGTGGTGTTCGTGTACACCCACGATTCCATCGGCTTGGGCGAGGACGGTCCCACGCACCAGCCGATCGAGCAGGTGGCGAGCCTGAGGGTCATTCCGCACATGGATCTCTGGCGGCCGTGCGACGCGGTGGAGACGGCGACCGCATGGCGCACGGCGCTCGAGAATCGCGACGGCCCGACCTGCCTGGTGTTCACCCGCCAGGCCGTGACGCACCAGCCGCGCAACGCCGCGCAGCTGGCGGCCATCACGCGCGGCGGTTACGTGCTCATCGACAGCGACGGCCCGCCCGAGGCCATCGTCATCGCCACGGGCTCGGAGGTCGGGATCGCCGCCGAAGCGGTGCGCGCCCTGGCCGCCAAGGGACGCAAACTGCGGCTGGTTTCGATGCCGAGCGTGAACACCTACGAGCGGCAGGACGAGGCTTACAAGCGCAGCGTTCTGCCGGAGTCCGTGACCCGCCGGGTCGCGGTCGAAGCGGGCGTGCGCGAACCCTGGTGGCGCTACGTGGGTCCGAACGGCCGGGTCCTGGGAATCGACCACTACGGCGCGTCCGCACCGGCGAAGAAGCTCTTCGTCAACTACGGATTCACCACGGACGAAGTAATAAAGACAATAGATCAGGTACTGGCTGGCTGAGAATATCGAGAGGTGGACGACGATGGCAATCAAGGTGGGCATCAACGGCTTCGGACGCATCGGGCGCAACATTCTGCGGGCCCTGTATGAGGGCAAGCGCACCGGCGAGATACAGATCGTCGCCATCAACGATCTCGGCGATGCCAAGACCAATGCGCATCTGACCCGGTACGACACCGCGCATGGCCGGTTCAACGGCGACGTGCACGTCGACGGCGACGCAATGGTGGTCAATGGCGACCGCATCAAGGTCGTGGCGCAACGCGATCCCTCGAAGCTGCCGTGGGGTGATCTCGGTGTGGAGTACGTGCTCGAGTGCACGGGGCTGTTCACCAGCAAGGCCAAGGCGTCGGCGCACCTGGCGGCCGGCGCCAGGAAGGTGCTCATATCCGCCCCCGGCGGCGACGACGTCGATGCCACCATCGTCTACGGTGTGAACCACGGCGTGCTCAAGTCCGGCGACACCGTGGTCTCCAACGCATCGTGCACGACCAACTGCCTGGCGCCGCTCGCCAAGGTGTTGCACGACAAGATCGGCATCCAGGCGGGCGTCATGACCACCATCCACTCCTACACCAACGATCAGGTGTTGACGGATGTCTATCATTCCGACCTGCGCCGGGCACGTTCGGCCACCATGTCCATGATCCCGACCAAGACGGGCGCGGCGGCCGCCGTGGGGCTGGTGCTGCCGGAGCTCAAGGGCAAGCTCGACGGTTTCGCGATCCGCGTGCCGACCATCAATGTGTCACTGGTCGATCTGAGCTTCACCGCCGGCCGCAAGACCACGGTTGAGGAGGTGCACGCCGTCGTCAAGGCGGCTGCGGACGGCGCGCTCAAGGGCATTCTAGCCTACAACGATCAGCCTCTGGTGTCCGTGGACTTCAACCACGATCCGGCGTCCTCCACCTACGATGCGACCCTCACCAAGGTCATCCAAGGCACCCTGGTCAAGGCCTGCGCCTGGTACGACAACGAATGGGGCTTCTCCAACCGCATGCTGGATACCGCCGTCGCCTGGTCAAAAGTCAAATAAAGTAGCGCACCGTGAAGATCATCAAAATGTCCGATTGCGATCTGAACGGCAAGCGCGTCCTGATACGCGAGGATCTGAACGTCCCCGTGCACAACGGCGAGGTGACCAGCGATGCGAGAATCCGCGCCGCGCTGCCGACGCTCAAGGGGGCGCTGGAACAGCACGCCCGGGTGCTGGTGATGTCGCATCTCGGCAGACCCGAGGAGGGCAAATTCGCGGAGGAATTTTCGCTCGCGCCGGTGGCGAAGCGGCTGGCGCAGCTGCTCGGTGTACCGGTTGCCCTCAAGCGGGACTGGCTCGGCGGCGTCGAGGTTGCGCCCGGCGAACTGGTGCTGCTGGAGAACGTGCGCTTCAACAAGGGCGAGAAGAAGAACGCGGACGAACTCTCGAAAAAAATGGCGGCGCTCTGCGACATCTACGTGATGGATGCGTTCGGCACCGCACATCGCGCCGAGGCCAGCACCCAGGGCGTCGCCAAGTATGCCGCCGTTGCCTGCGCCGGACCGCTGCTGGTGAGCGAATTGACCGCCCTGGAGACTGCGCTCGAGAAGCCGGCGAGGCCGCTGCTCGCGATCGTCGCCGGATCGAAGGTCTCGACCAAACTCACCGTGCTCGAATCGCTGCTCGCCAAGGTGGACCGGCTCATCGTCGGCGGGGGCATCGCCAACACCTTCCTCGCGGCTCTCGGGTTCAACGTCGGAAAGTCGCTGTACGAGCCCGACATGCTGGACATCTGCAAGCGGTTGATCGCGGAGTCGAAGAAGCGCGGCATCGAGATTCCGATGCCGACCGACGTGGTGGTAGCCAAGGAGTTCTCGGCCAAGGCCGAGGCCGACGTCAAGCCCGTGGGCGCAGTGGCCGCCGATGAGATGATACTCGACATAGGCCCGGATTCGGCCGAACGCCTGGGCGCGCTGGTGGCCGGCGCCGGCACCATCCTGTGGAACGGCCCCGTCGGCGTGTTCGAATTCGAGCAGTTCGGCGAGGGCACGCGCGCGCTCGCCAACGCGATTGCGCGCAGCCGGGCGTTCTCCCTGGCCGGCGGCGGCGATACCCTCGCAGCCATCGAGAAATACGGCGTGGAGGACAGCATCTCCTACATTTCGACCGGTGGCGGCGCCTTTCTCGAATTCGTCGAGGGCAAGAAGCTTCCGGCCGTGGAAATCCTGGAGCAACGCGCCGCATGAGCTCGCTGCTACGACGAACGAAAATAGTCGCGACGCTGGGTCCTGCAACCGATGATCCGACGGTGCTCCGCGACATGGTGGAGGCGGGCGTGGACGTGGTGCGCCTGAATTTTTCCCACGGCCAGGTCGCGGACCACGCACGGCGGGTCGAACTGGTGCGCCGGGCCGCGGCCTCGGCCGGCCGCTACGTCGGCGTGCTCGGCGATCTGCAGGGCCCGAAGATCCGCATCGATCGATTCGCCGGCGGCAAGGTGCAGCTCGCCGACGGGGCGCCCTTCACCCTCGATGCCTCGCTGCCCATCGATGCCGGCAGCGAGACGGCGGTTGGGATCGCCTACAAGAAACTGCCGCAGGACGTGTTCGTCGGCGACGTACTGCTCCTCAATGACGGCCAGATCAGCCTGCAGGTGGAGGCCATAGACGGGCCGCGCATCAGCACCCGCGTACTGGTCGGCGGCGAACTCGGCAACAACAAGGGCATCAACCGCCAGGGCGGCGGCTTGTCGGCGGGCGCTCTGACCGACAAGGACCGCGACGACATTCGCACCGCGGCGGCGCTCAAGGTCGATTATCTGGCCGTATCCTTCGCGCGCGACGCGGCCGACATGAACGAGGCGCGCTCGCTGCTGCGCGAGGCCGGCGGGCACGCGCTCACCGTCGCCAAGATCGAGCGGGCCGAGGCCATCAAGAACCTGCCCAACATCGTGCGCGCCAGCGACGCCGTGATGGTGGCGCGGGGCGACCTCGGCGTGGAGATGGGCTATGCGGAGCTGGCCGGCCTGCAGAAGCAGATCATCCAGGAGGCGCGTCATCAGAATCGGGTGGTCATCACCGCCACACAGATGATGGAATCGATGATCACCAATACCATTCCCACCCGTGCCGAGGTGTCGGACGTGGCGAACGCCGTCATGGACGGGAGCGACGCGGTGATGCTGTCGGCGGAAACGGCATCCGGCAAGCACCCGACGAAGGTGGTCGAGGCGATGGCGCAGATCATCGTCGGTGCGGAAAAATACCAGGTTGCGCACGTGCGCATCCGATTGCGCAACAGCGGCCAATTCGAGCGCTCCGACGAGGCGATCGCGGCGGCGGTCATGTATACGGCGAATCATCTCAACGTCAGGGCTATCGTCGCCATGACCGAGTCGGGCTCGACGGCCCTGTGGATGTCGCGGGTGCGCTCCGACATCCCGATCTATGCCTTCACCCGCCATGAAATGACGCGCAGCCGGGTGACCCTGTACCGCGGCGTATATCCGGTCGCGTTCGACGTCACCGACAAGGATCCGCATGCGTTCTATTATTCGGTGTTCCGCCTGCTGCTGGAGCTGAAGTTGGTGACCGAAGGCGATTTCGTGATTCTCACGAAAGGCGAGCTGAGCGGGGTGGCCGGCGGCACCAATTCGATGAAGATCCTTCAGGTCATCCGCGGCCCGGACGCGGCCTGACGCCCATGCCGACGGAGTTTCGCGGCACCGAGCGCTACATCGCCACCGAGGAGCTGATGGCGGCGGTGAGGGCGGCCATCGTCCTGTCGCGTCCGCTGTTGATCAAGGGCGAACCGGGAACCGGCAAGACCCTGCTGGCGATCGAGATCGCGCGCTCGCTGTCCAAACCGCTTTACGAATGGCACATCAAGTCGACCACCAAGGCCCAGCAGGGCCTGTACGAATACGACGCGGTGTCGAGGCTGCGCGATTCGCAGCTGGGCGAGTCGCGCGTCATGGACATCCGCAACTACATCGTGAAGGGCAACCTGTGGGAGGCCTTCGACTGCGACACCCAGCCGGTGCTGTTGATAGACGAAATCGACAAGGCCGACATCGAATTTCCGAACGATCTGCTGCGCGAGCTCGATCGCATGGAGTTCCACGTCTACGAGACGCGCGAAACGATCCGCGCGAAGCACCGGCCGATCATCGTTATCACGAGCAACAATGAAAAGGAGCTGCCCGACGCGTTCCTGCGCCGCTGCTTCTTTCATTACATCCGCTTTCCGGACGAGACCACCATGTCGCGAATCATCGACGTGCACTTTCCGGGCCTGAAGCGCGACCTGCTGCACGAGGCGCTCGCGGTCTTCTACCGCCTGCGCGACACCCCGGGGCTCAAGAAGAAGCCGACGACCTCGGAGCTGCTGGATTGGATCAAGCTGCTGGTGGCCGAGGACATTCCGCCCGAGGCCCTGCGCAGCGAAGACGCCCGCAAGTTCATTCCGCCCCTGTACGGCGCGCTGCTCAAGAACGAACAGGACGTGCACCTTTTCGAGCAGCTCGTGTTCCTGAGCCGCCGGAATGTTCGTTAAGTTCTTTTTTCTGCTGCGCCGCCACGGCGTGCCGGTGACCACGACCGAATTCCTGAGCCTGCTCGAGGCGCTGCAGGCCGGTCTCGCAAACGCCAGTGCGGAACAGTTCTACCATCTGGCAAGGGTGTGCCTGGTCAAGGATGAGCGCCATTACGACCGGTTCGACCGCGCCTTCGCGATTCATTTCAAGGGTGCCGAGGAGCTGTTTGCGCTGCTGCCGCGCGAATTGCCGGCGGATTGGCTCGAGAGCACCTGGATCCGAGAATTGAGCGCGGCCGAGAAGGCGGAAATCGAGGCATTGGGGGGCTGGGAAGCCCTGATGGAGGCGCTCAACAAGCGCCTGGAGGAACAGCAGGAGCGGCACGAAGGCGGCAACCGCTGGATCGGCACCGCCGGCACGTCGCCGTTCGGTGCGCAGGGCTACAATCCCGAGGGGGTGCGCATCGGCTCGGACAGATCCGGCCATCGCAGCGCCGTCAAAGTCTGGGATCGGCGCGATTTCGCCAACCTGGACGACGGCGTCGAACTCGGCACGCGGAATCTCAAGCTGGCGCTGCGGCGGCTGCGGCGCTTCGCGCGGCGCGGCGCACCCACCGAACTGGCCCTGAGCGACACCATCGATGCCACCGCGCGGGCGGGCGGGTGGCTCGACATCAAGATGGTGCCGGAGCGGCACAACGTGGTCAAAGTGCTACTGCTGCTCGATGTGGGCGGATCCATGGACGAGCACGTGCGCATCTGCGAGGAGCTGTTTTCGGCGGCACGCAGCGAGTTCAAGCATCTTGAACAGTATTATTTCCACAATTTCCCCTACGAGGCGCTGTGGCGCGACAACCGCCGCCGCGTGGATGGGCACATCGGCACCTTCGAGCTGATGCGCACCTACGCCTGCGACTACAAGCTCATCCTGGTCGGGGACGCGACCATGAGTCCGTACGAAATCGAGGTTGCGGGAGGCAGCGTCGAGCATTGGAATGCCGAGCCCGGCCGGCTCTGGCTGCAGCGCCTGCTCAAGGCCTACCCGAAATTCGCGTGGATCAATCCGGTACCGCGGGCGCGCTGGCGGCAGACGCAATCCATTGAGATCACCCGGGAGCTCCTCGAGGGCCGCATGTATCCCCTGACCCTGACAGGTCTCGACGACGCCATCGGCGCCCTAGGCTAGCCAGGTGTCAGGAATCAGGACGATCCCGCTTGCCTGAGGATACCTCGCAACTCGGCCTGGTCCTGACCGGCGGCGGCGCCCGCTCGGCCTATCAGGTCGGCGTGCTGAGGGGGATCGCCGAACTGTTGCCGCGCGGCGCCCGCTGCCCGTTTCCGATCATCACCGGCACCTCGGCCGGGGCGGTGAGCGCGATTGCGCTCGCGACCGACGCCGCGCATTTCAGGCGTGCGGTGGTCGCGATCGAAAGAGTGTGGCGCGACTTTCGCGTGCACCAGGTGTTTCGGGCCGACGCAGTGAGCATGCTGCGCTCGGGGCTGCACTGGGCGCTGGCGCTGGCGACCGGCGGCTGGCTCGTGCACCCGCCGCACTCCATGTTCGACAACTCGCCCTTGTGGGATCTGCTGCGGCGGCACCTGAATTTCGACGGCATTCCGCGGGGCCTGTACAAGGGGCATCTGCAGGCCATCGGCATCTGCGCGACCAGCTATGCGGCCGCCGACTCGGTGACGTTCTACGCGAGTTCACCGGACATCGATCCGTGGCAGCGGGCGTTTCGAAAAGGCGCTCGCACCCAGCTGACCCTCGATCATCTGATGGCGAGCCTGGCCATACCCTTCCTGTTCCGCCCGATCCTGCTGCAAGGCCAGTATT
Organism: Gammaproteobacteria bacterium; assembly: GCA_003137095.1. Taxonomy (GTDB): domain Bacteria; phylum Pseudomonadota; class Gammaproteobacteria; order Steroidobacterales; family Steroidobacteraceae; genus Bog-1198. The sequence goes on along the minus strand of PLET01000093.1, from coordinate 8,253 downwards.
ACGGCGACGGCGCCATGCGCCAGACCTCGCCGTTGAGTCCCGCCATCCACCTCGGCGCCGGGCGGCTGCTGATCATCGGCGTCGAATCCGTCGTGCACAAACCCGCGGCCGGCACCGCGCCCTCGCTCGAGCCGACGTTCGGCCAGATGTTCGGCTTCATGCTCGATTCGCTGTTCATGGACCAGATCTACGTCGATCTCGAACGGGTCAAGCGCTACAACGCCTATGGGGACGTGAGGCCGATCGAGTCGCTGATCGTCTCGCCTTCGCAGGATCTGACCGACATCGCCCGCCGCCACCGGCATGAGCTGCCGCGCAGCCTGCGCGCGCTGCTGCGCACGGTCGGCGCCAACAACGCCGCCGGCACGCAGCTGCTGAGCTATCTGCTGTTCGAGCGCGGCTTCACACGCGAGCTCATCACGCTCGGCATGCGGGATGCACGCGCCCGTGCCGACGAGTTGCGCGCATTCATGGCGGTGAATGCGATGACGCCCCGGACTAAACGCCGGCCGGCCGCAGCGAATCGTGACGCGTGAGCACCTGGGGATAGCCGGCCCGAAAGTGCACCGCCAGCTGCTCCGCGATGTACACCGATCGGTGCTGCCCGCCGGTGCAGCCGATCGCGATGGTCAGATAGCCGCGGTTCGCCGCGGCGAATTCCGCGATGCGATCCTCCAGAAAGGCGGTCAGACCGGCGATCATCACCCGCACGCTGTCGTAGCCGGCAAGGTACTCGATCACCGGGGCGTCGCGGCCGGTCAGATGGCGCAGCGCGTGCTCCCAGAACGGATTGGGCAGGCTGCGTACGTCGAAGACGAAATCCGCATCACCCGGAATGCCGTGCTTGTAGCCGAATGACTCGAACATCAGCGACAAGCGGCCCTCGCGCCGCCGGTCGATGCGCTCGCGGATCAGCTCGCGCAGCGCGTGCACTCCCATGCGGGAGGTGTCGATGACCAGATCCGCCGCCATGGTCATCGGCTCGAGCAATTGGCGCTCGCGGGCGATGGCCTCGCGCAAGCTCACCCCGCCGGAGATCAAGGGATGCTTGCGGCGGGTCTCCGCATAGCGTTTGAGCAGCACATCATCGCTGGCGTGGAGGTACAGCACCTCGCAGCCGATGCCGCTGCGGCGCAGCTCGCTGATCAGCGCCGGCACCGTCTCGATTTCATTGGGCTTGTTGCGCGCATCGAGTCCCACGGCGGTGCGCGGGTATGCGTCGTCCTTGCCGCGGATGGTATGGGAGATGAATGGCTTGAGCAGGGCGGCGGGTATGTTGTCTACGCAGTAATAATCGATGTCCTCCAGCATGTGCAGGGCGACGCTTTTGCCCGACCCGGACAGGCCGCTGACGACGACTAGGTGCATCGGCGATGGTGCTGCGGCCTTACGTCAGGCGCGCTTTTATCACTTCGTCGGCATGATGGTCGGCGGCCTTTTCCTTGTGCTTCTTCACGCAGCGGTCGAGTTTGTCGGTGAGCGCGTCGATGGCCGCGTACATGTCACCCTCGGTGGCATCCGCGTAGATCTTGTTGCCTCGCAGCATGAGAGTGGCCTCGGCCTTGTGCCGCAGCTTCTCCACCGTGAGCACGCAGTGCACGTTGATCAGCTGCTCGAAGTGTCTGGAAAGTCGCTCGAATTTCTTGATGACGTAGCCGCGAAGGGCGTCGGTTATTTCGACGTGATGACCGCTGAGATCAAGCTGCATGAGGCTCCTCCTTAAGGCGGGTTTTCAGGACACTCGGGCGGCAGCCCGTTTCCGTTCGTTCGACGGGGCGATCTGCATGCCCTCGCGGTATTTGGCAACGGTGCGCCGCGCCACCGGTATGCCTTCGCGAGACAATACTTCCGCCAGTTTGCTGTCGCTCAGCGGATTGTCCGGATTCTCCTGCGCCAGCAGCTTCCTGATCTTGGCGCGGATCGCGGTCGAGGACATTTCGGTGCCGTCGGCGGCTGCGACGTGACTCGAGAAAAAATACCGGAACTCGAACACGCCGCGCGGCGTGTGCATGTATTTTGCGGTGGTCACCCGCGAGATCGTGGATTCATGCATCTCCACCGCTTCCGCGACATCCTTGAGAATCAACGGTTCCATCGCCTCCTCGCCGCGCTCGAAGAAGCTGGCCTGGCGCTGCACGATGCAGCGTGCGACCTTGATCAGAGTCTCGTTGCGGATCTCCAGGCTGCGCATCAGCCAGCGGGCCTCCTGCAGCTGGGTGCGCAACATCGCGTGGTCGGGGGAGCGCGAAACGAGATTCGCATAACTCTGATTGACCCGGATCCGCGGCACGGTCGATTGGTTGATCTCGACGGTCCAACCGTGCTCGGTGCGGCGCACGAACACGTCCGGAATCACGTATTCGGCCTGTCCGGAATTGACGGCGGCGCCCGGCCGCGGATGGCAGGAACGCACCAGAGCAAGCGCCATCTCCAGGTCGGCCTCGCCGCAGCGCAGCTGGCGCCGCAGCAGCGCCAGCTGCTGCGCGGCCACCAGGTCGAGATGTTCGATCGCGATCCGGATGGCGATGTCCCGCGCCGGCGTCCCAGGGTCGAGCTGACGCAGCTGCAGCGCGATGCACTCGCCCAGGTTGCGGGCGCCGACGCCGGCGGGCTCGAGGGACTGTACGGCGGCGAGCACACGCTCCATGTCCGCCGCGGCCGCTTCGATCTCCGGCAGCAGGCTGGTCCGGATCTCCTGCAGATCGTCCTTCAGGTAGCCGTCATCGTTGATCGCATCCACGATGACACGTGCGATCGCCAGGTCGATGGCGGACAGCTTGGCGAGCTCGAGCTGCTCGATCAGTTGTTCCTGCAGCGTCTGACCGTGCTGGTCGCTGAAGTCGCCGCTGCGGTCGTCGTCGCCCGGCCACGGTGAGTCGGCGGGGCCGGTGGTCTGTTCGCCCCAGGCTTCGTCGGCGATCTCGACCTCCGGTTCGTCGCGCTGCGCCGCGGCGGGCGCGTTGCCGTCGAGCTCCGCGTACTCCTCCTCGGCGGGCGGCTCGTCGCGCACCGCTTCCGCGGGCGCCTCAGCGGCGAGTTCGTCCTCGGCCTCCAACATCACATTGGTCTCGAGCGTCTCGCGCACGTGCGCCTGCAAATCGAGGGATGGCAGCTGCAACAGCCGGATGGCCTGCTGCAGCTGCGGCGTCATGGTCAGCTGTTGGCCGATACGAAGCTGCAGACTTGGCTTCAACATACGTTATTTCGGGTCCAAGACTACAGTTTGAAATCCTGACCCAAGTACACCTCACGAACCTGCGGGTTGGCAAGAATCTGTTGCGCAGATCCGGAAGCTATTACGGTTCCCTGGCTTACAATGTAGGCGCGGCTGCAAATTCCCAAGGTCTCGCGCACATTATGGTCGGTAATCAGCACGCCGATCCCCTTGTCCGATAAGTGCTTGATTATGCGTTGTATATCCGCGACGGACAGCGGGTCGACACCGGCGAACGGCTCATCCAGGAGAATGAAGCTCGGGTCGGCGGCCAAGGCGCGGGCAATTTCCACCCGACGCCGCTCACCGCCGGACAAGCTCATGCCCAGGCTTTCCCTGACGTGTTCGATGTGCAGTTCATCGAGCAGCTCCTCGAGGCGGGCATGACGCGCCGCATCCTCGGTGCCGGGGCGCGTTTCCAGAATGGCCATGATGTTGTCGGCCACCGACAGGCGGCGGAACACGGACGGCTCCTGCGGCAGGTAGCCGAGCCCGAGCTGGGCCCGCCGGTGCATGGGCAGACGGCTGATGTTGCGATCGTCCAGGTAGATCTCGCCGTGCTTGCACGGTGTGAGGCCGACGATCATGTAAAAGGCCGTGGTCTTGCCGGCGCCGTTCGGTCCCAACAATCCGACCACGTCACCGCTCGCCACCTCGATCGACAGGTCCATCAGCACCTGGCGCGATTTGTAGCTCTTCGCCAGATTGCAAGCGCGCAGCACGCTCATTGCTTGGGCGACGCGGGCGGCGTGATGATGATGTGCACCCGCTGCGAATTCTGTTCGGCGGCCTCGGCAAGGATGCGCTGATCGAGCACGTTGTACTTGAGCGACTCGCCGCGGATCTCGTTCTGCCCGTCGCTCAGCCAGGCGTTTTTGGCGAGCCGCACGATGCCCTTGCCGACGTCGTACTCGATCAGGTCGGCACGCCCCTGAGCCAGGCGCCCGGTCTTGGCGACGCGCTGCTGGAACTGCGCCGGATTGCCGTTGATGATCGCCTTGGCGAGCAGCTTCCGGGCGAAGGTGACCTCCGCCGAATCGGAGGTCAGTTCGCCCTGCTCCAAGGTGATCACCACATTGCCGCGGAATATCCAGTGGCTGTTTTCGAAATCCAGCCCGGTCGCCTGCGCCTGGTCGGCCGCAACCGACATCGGTCCCTGCGCAATCCTGACCTTGTGGAACACCAGGTTGTTGTTGCGAAAATCGAATTCGGAGGACTGCGCGTCGAGCGCTATGGTTTGCTGCGCCGGCTTGACGGCCGCGGCAGCGGCCGCGAGCGCCTGCGAGCCCGCTGCGATCATCGCCATCGATGCAAGGACCTTAAGGGTGGAAACGGCCATTGACCCGGGATTCTAGGCGCATGGTGCGTTCCTTCAAGTTTGCGACGAGACCGCGTGCGTTCAACGTGTGCTGGTCGAACTCGATGCGCACGTCGTTCTTGGTGCTCGCTACCGCGGCGCCGACGTCGTAGTGCAGCGAGTCGGTGCGGATCACCGCCGGGCCCCCGGCACCCCGATCCGTGCCCTGCAGGCGGACGTTGCCGGTCAGGTCGATCAGCTTGCCACCGGGCTGGACGTGCGCCAGATCGCCGAGCATGAACCAGGTCTGGCCGTTCGGGCCCTGGTAGTCGACCCGCACGTCGTGCAGCGCAACCTCTGTGCCGCCGCCTACCTGATCAATGCGCTGGGCGGCGATCTTGATGCCGGGTTCGCCCTGTTCGTCGTAATCCGTCAACAGCGCATTCTTGAGGTAATAGCCCGGTTTTTCGGCCCGGGTGGCATCCGCCGCGGTTTTGGGCTGATGCCCGGGCGTGCTCAGGATCCACGTGCTCAATGCCAGCGCCACAACGGCCAACACGGTGAATATCCGGAAAAACATCAGGCCTTCCCGGCGCGAGCGCGAAGCAAAGCGTCGCAAAGTTCGCGCACCGCACCGCGGCCGCCCGGCCGCCGGGCGACCCAGTGCGCCGCCGACAGCACCAGCGGGTGCGCATCGGCGACCGCCGCCGCGAACCCCACCGCGGACATGAGCGGCAGGTCGGGCGTGTCGTCGACGATGCAGGCGCAGGACAGCGGATCGACGCCGAGGCTCGCGCTCAGATCGCGCAGCGCTTCGACCTTGTCGGTGCAGCCCTGCAGCACGCGCTTCACCTGCAATTCGCGCATGCGTGCGGTGACGGCGGCGGAGCGGCGGCCGCTGACCGCGGCGACCTCGACGCCGCCCGCCATCAGCAGCCTGATCCCGTGTCCGTCGCGCACGTTGAACACCTTCAGCGCCTCGCCGCGCGCGCCGAAGTACAGGCGACCGTCGGTGAGCACGCCGTCGACGTCGAGCACCAGAAGCCGGATCCTGGACAACGGTGTGGGCTTGCGCGCGCTCATACGACGCCCGCGCGCAGCAGATCGTGCACGTTGAGCGCGCCCACGGCGGCGCCCCGCGCATCGACGACGATCAGCGAGGTGATCCGATGCGTCTCCATCAGATGCACGGCTTCGGCGGCGAGCATTTCCGCGACCACGGTCTTGGCGTTGCGCGTCATCACCTCGTCCATGCGCGTCGTGCGCAGGTCCGCCGATCGATCCAGCGCGCGGCGCAAATCGCCGTCGGTGAACACGCCGAGAACGCGGTCCGCCTGGTCCACGATCGCGGTCATCCCGAGACCCTTGCGGGAGATCTCCAGCAGGCCATCGACCAGGGTCGTCCCGCCGTGCACCTTCGGCACGTTGGCGCCCGTGCGCATCACGTCGCCGACGTGCAGCAGCAGCCGCCGGCCGAGTGTTCCGGCCGGGTGCGAGCGCGCGAAATCCTCCTCGGTGAAGCCGCGCGCCTTGAGCAGCGCGACGCTCAGGGCATCGCCCACCGCCAGTGCGGCGGTGGTGCTGGCGGTGGGTGCCAGGTTGAGCGGACAGGCTTCCGCCGGCACGCCGATGTCCAGATGGACCGTGGCCAACTTCGCCAGCGTGGATTCCGGATTGCCGGTGAAGGCGATCAGCGGCACGCCCAGGCGCTTGATCACCGGCACGATGGTCAGGATCTCGCCGGTTTCCCCCGAATTGGACAGGGCCAGCACGGCGTCCTCGCGGGTTATCATACCGACATCGCCGTGGCTGGCCTCGCCCGGGTGCACGAAGAATGCCGGCGTCCCGGTACTGGCCAGCGTGGCGGCGATCTTTCCGGCAATATGTCCCGATTTGCCCATGCCGGTGACCACGATGCGCCCGCGGCAGTCCAGACAGATCCGGCAGGCGCGCGCAAACTGCGCGCCGAGGCGGGGGATCTGCGCGCGAAGGCCTTCGATCTCGACGTTGAGCGCCTGGCGGCCGAGATCGACGAGACTGTCGTCCGAATAGGCGGGGTGCATGCACGGAATGATACCGCGTATGGACATTCGCGCGGCGGTTGGGTCCGCCCGCGCTTTCTTTGTACACTCCCTGGCCGTCAACGAGGATACGCAATGAATCCGCAGCAAGTGGCCCAGATCATCCAGGCAGGCCTCGCCGGCAGCACGGCGTCGGTCAGCAGCGACGATAACGTGCATTTCGAGGCCGTGGTGATCGCGCCCGCCTTCGCGGGCAAGCGGCCGGTGCAGCGGCACCAGCTCGTGTATGCCACGCTCGGCGCCGCGGTCGGCAACGAGATTCACGCGCTGGCGCTGCAGGTGTTCACGCCGGAAGAATTCGCGCAAAGCCGCGGCGGTTGAGCGCCACCATCCCGCAGGGAGTGATCCTTGGATAAATTGCAAATTCAGGGCGGCATCGCGCTCGAGGGCGAAGTACGGATATCCGGAGCCAAGAACGCGACGCTGCCGATACTGGCCGGGTGTCTGCTCGCCGACGGACCCGTGACGGTGTCCAACGTTCCGCACCTGCAGGACGTGACCACCATGATCGAACTGCTGGGACGCATGGGGGTGTCGGTGACCGTCGACGAGAAGATGCGCATCGAGGTCGATGCCTCGACCATCCGGGAGCATTTCGCCCCGTATCAGCTGGTCAAGACCATGCGTGCGTCGATTCTGGTTCTCGGGCCGCTGCTCGCCCGCTTCGGCTCCGCGGACGTGTCGCTGCCCGGCGGCTGCGCCATCGGCGCGCGCCCGGTCAACATCCATGTCGCGGGATTGCAGGCCATGGGCGCCGACATCCACATCGAAAACGGCTACATAAAGGCGCGTGCCGGCCGGCTGAAGGGTGCGCGTCTGGTGCTCGACACCGTGACGGTGACCGGCACCGAGAATCTCATGATGGCGGCCACGCTGGCGGACGGCGTGACCGTCCTCGAGAATGCCGCGCGCGAACCGGAAGTGGTGGATCTGGCGCGGTTCCTCTGCGCCATGGGCGCGCGGATCAAGGGAGCCGGCACCGACAAGATCGTCATCGAGGGCGTGGAGCGACTCGCCGGCACGGCCTACGAGGTGCTGCCCGATCGCATCGAGACCGGCACCTATCTGGTGGCCGGCGCCATCACCGGCGGCCACATCCGCGTCAAGAACACCCGTCCCGAACATCTCGACGCCGTCATCGGCAAGCTGCAGGAGGCGGGCGCAACGGTCGGCACCGGTGAGAACTGGATCGAGGTGGACATGCGCGGCCGCCGCCCGCTCGCGGTCGACATCCGCACGGCGCCGTATCCGGCCTTTCCTACCGACATGCAGGCGCAATTCGCGGCCCTCAACACCGTGGCCAGCGGCGTCGGCACCATCATCGAAACGATTTTCGAGAACCGCTTCATGCACATGCTCGAAATGCGCCGCATGGGTGCCGAGATCAGGCTCGAGGGCAACACCGCCATCATCAAGGGGGTGGAGCGGCTCACGGCGGCGCCGGTCATGGCCACAGACCTGCGCGCCTCGGCCAGCCTGGTGCTGGCGGCGTTGGTTGCGGAAGGGCGCACCGAAATAGAGCGCATTTACCACATCGATCGGGGCTACGAGGCGATCGAGGAGAAGCTGCAACAGCTGGGGGCGAAGATCCGGCGCACGCCGGGCTGACCGCCGCCCGCGTCGCCGTATCAATCGCGTCGCCGTATCAACCGCGCCGCCGT
>PLET01000018.1:10308-13554 GCA_003137095.1 Gammaproteobacteria bacterium | reverse complement strand
TTTTTCTTGACGATGCCGATCAATAGAATGATGCCGATCATCGCGATCACCGAGAAGGGCGTGGCGAACAGCAGCAGCGCGAGTGTCGCGCCGATCCCCGCCGACGGCAGCGTCGACAGGATGGTGAGGGGATGGATGGTGTTCTCATAGAGGATGCCGAGCACGATGTAGACCGCGGCGAGTGCGGCGAGTATCAGCAGCGGCATGCTCGACATCGACTGCGCGTAAACCTGCGCAGCGCCGGCGAAACTGCCATGGATGGAGGCTGGCAGACCCAGTGTCCGGGACGCCTGGTCGATCTCCTCGGTCGCCTTGCTCAGCGATCCGCCGGGCGGCAGGTTGAAGGAAATGGTGGCGGCCACCAGGCCCCCCTGATGGTTGACCTGGGTGGCGGTGTGGTTGCTGATCGATGTGGCGAGCGCCGCGAACGGCACCAGTGTTTCGGCCGCGGTGCTGTCGGCGCTGCCGCTGGAACTGCCGCCCTTGGAATTGGCGATGGAATTGGTGAGCTGGTTGGCTTCGGCGTTGGCGTTGAGCGAATTGGTTCCCGCGGCGTCGGCCGACGCCGCGGCGACCGCCGAGACCGGCGCGACCGCCGTGACCGTGCCGCCGGGCATTTGAGTCTGCTGCGTGCCGCTCGGATTGCCGGCCGCGGTGCTGAAGCGGATCCGCTCGAGCATCAGCGGATACTGCCAATACGATGGCGCCACCTCCATGACGACGAAGTACTGGTTGATCTGGTTATAGATGGTCGACACCGTGCGTTGCCCGAAGGCGTCGTACAGCACGTTGTCGAGCTGGTTCGGCGCAAAGCTGTAGCGTGCCGCCGTGGCGCGGTTCATGTTGACGAAGATCTGCAGGCCGTTCTGCTGCAGATCCGAATTGACGTCGCTGATCTGGCTGCGGTCATGACTCAGCGCGGTCACCAGCTGCGGCACCCACTTGTACAGCGCGCCGGTATCGTCGCTGGTGAGCGTGTACTGGTATTCGGCCGCCGATTGCCGCCCGCCGATGCGCAGATCCTGCGCGGCCTGCAGGAACAGCCGCGCGCCGGACACCGCATTGAGCTTCGGGCGCATACGATTCACCACGTCGGTTGCGGACAGCTTGCGCTGCGACAGGGCCTTCAACTCGATGAACACATTCGCGGTATTGAGCGCGCGGCCGCCGGTGAAGCCCGCCACCGAGGCGACCGCGGGATCCTGCTGCACGATGGACTGCAATTGTGCCAGCTTCTGCTTCATGGCCTGGAACGAGATGCTTTGATCGGCGATGATCTGACCCTGCAGGATGCCGTTGTCCTGTTCCGGAAAGAACGTTGACGGCAACAGCCGGAACACGAATACATTGAGCACGATCAGCGCGATCAGGGTCAGTCCGACCAGGAGCGCATGATCGAGCACCGCGGACAGCGAGCGGCCATAGGCGTTCTTGAAGCGCTCGAATTGCCGTTCGTACCACACCGCCCAGCGCGCCTTCGAGTGCAGTTCGTTGCCGTGCTTCAACAGGTACGCCGCCATGGTGGGCGTGACGGCGAGCGAAATCACGAGCGAGATCAGGATGGCGATCGACAGCGTGACCGCGAATTCGTGGAACAGCAGGCCGACGATGCCGGGCATCAGCAGGATCGGCACGAATACCGCGATCAGCGACAGGCTCATGGAGATCACGGTGGAACTCACTTCGGCGCTGCCGCGCAGGGCCGCCTCGTGCACATCCTCCCCCGCTTCGACGTGGCGCACGATGTTCTCGAGCACGACCACGGCGTCGTCCACCACGAAACCGGTGCTGATGGTGAGCGCCATCAGGGACAAGTTGTCCAGGCTGTAGCCGAGCAGGTACATGGGACCAAAGGTGCCGACGATGGACAGCGGCAGCGCCACCGCCGGGATCAGAATGGCGCGCGGCGACTGCAGAAACACGTATACCACGCCGATCACCAGCAGCACCGCGATGATCAAGGTACGCTCGGTATCGCCCACCGCGGCGTTCACCGATTGCGAGCGGTCGACGGCGATATTGACGTGCACGTTGTGCGGCAGCGTCGCCTCGACCGCCGGCAGCACCTTGCGGATCTGCGCGACCGTTTTCACGATGTTGCCGCCGGGCAGCGGAAAGACGATGACCAGCACCGCCTCGTGGCCGTTGAACAAGCCGTCGTTGCGGATGTTCTCGGCGGAATCTTCGACATCCGCGACGTCGCGCAACAGCACCGGCGCGCCGTTGCGGTAGGCCACCACCAGGTCGCGGTACGGCGCCGCCTTGCTGATCTGATCGTTCGACAGCACTTCGTAACGCTGGCCGGCCTCGTCGATGTGGCCCTTGGCGCTGTCGGCATTGGCGGCACCAATGGCCGCGCGCACATCTTCCAGGCCGATGCCGTAGCTGTTCAATTTGTCGGGCTGCAATTCCACCCGCACCGCCGGCAAGGCGCTGCCACCCAGGGTGATCTGCCCCACGCCATCGACCTGCGACAGCTGCTGCTGCAGCACCGAATCGGCCGAATCGTACAGCTCCGCCGGGGTGAGCGTGTCCGAGGTGAGCGCCAGCACCATGATGGGCGCATCGGCCGGATTGTACTCGCGATAGGTCGGATTGTTGCGCAGCGTGCTCGGCAGATCCGCCCGGGCCGCCTGAATCGCCGCCTGCACGTCGCGCGCGGCGCCGTTGATGTCGCGGCTCAGGCCGAATTGCACGGTGATTTGCGCGGTGCCGACCGAACTCTGCGAGGTCAGTTCGTTCACGTCGGCGATCGTCGCCAGGCGCCGCTCGAGCGGCTCGGCCACCGTCGAAGCCATGATGTCGGGACTCGCGCCGGCCATGTTCGCCTGCACGACGATGACCGGAAAGGTGATGTTCGGCAGCGGTGCCACCGGCAGATGAAAATACGCCAGCGCTCCGGACAGGAGGATGGCGGCCGCCAGCAAGGTGGTGGCCACGGGCCGCTGGATGAACAGCGCCGGTATGTTCATGGCGAGGGCTCGCCCGCGGGTTGTGCGGGCCGCGGCGCCTGCGGCTGCGGAGTCGTCTGCGCGGGTTGCGAGGACTGGGGCGGCTTGCCCCGGAAGCGCAGCGCGAGGCGGTCAAAGAACAAATATACGACCGGCGTGGTGAACAGGGTCAACAGCTGACTCACCGCGAGGCCGCCGATGATCGCAAGACCGAGCGGCCGGCGAAGTTCGGAGCCCGTGCCGGTGCCGAGCAGCAGGGGCAGCGCGCCCAGCATCGCCGCCAGCGTGGTCATCA
>PLET01000018.1:0-10279 GCA_003137095.1 Gammaproteobacteria bacterium | reverse complement strand
AGCACGATGCCGATGATGCCGATCACGTCCAGATCGCTGCCTGCAATCATGAGCGCGAGAAGGGCGCCGATGCCGGCCGAGGGCAGCGTCGAGAGTATGGTCACCGGGTGAACGAAGCTCTCATACAGCACGCCGAGCACGATGTACACGGCGACCAACGCCGCCGCCAACAGAAATACCTCGCTCGACAGCGAATCCTTGAATGCCTGGGCGGCGCCCTGGAACGAGGATGAAATCGAGGGCGGCAGGTGCACGGCGCTCTCGGCCTCATTGACATCCTCCACCGCTTTGCTGAGCGAGGCATCCTTCGCCAGATTGAAGGAGATGGTGACGGCGGGAAACTGGGCCAGATGGCTGATCACCAGCGGTGACTTGGTGATCTTGATGGCGGCGATGGCCTTCAGCGGCACCTGGCCGGCGGTGCTGGTTTGGCTCGGCAGATACAAGTCGCCGAGCGAGGCCACGGTCGGCAGGCTCTCGGGCTTCGCGACCAGGATCACGCGGTACTGGCTCGATTGATCGAAGATGGTCGAGACGATGCGCTGCCCGAGCGCGTCGTACAGTGCGTTGTCGATGGTGGCCGCCGTGATGCCGAAGCGCGCCGCCAGCTGCCGGTTGACCTCGACGTTCACGCTCAGGCCCTCATTGTCGAGATCACTGGTCACATCGGCGATCGTCGGGATCTTTTTCATGCGCGCGACCAGTTCCGGCACGTAGTGCTGAAACGCCTCCTGGCTGGGGCCGCGCAAGACGAATTGATACTGGTTCGGCGACACGGTGGTGTCGAGGGTCAGGTCTTGTTCGGGCTGCAGGTACAGCGCGATGCCGGAGACCTTGGTCACCTCACCCTGCAGACGCCGCGCGATTTCCGCCGCGGTCAAGGAGCGGTCGTCGCGCGCCTTCAGATTGATCAGGAAGCGGCCGTTGTTGAGCGTGGTATTGGTGCCATCGATGCCGACATAGGAGGTGAGGCCGGTGACGTCCGGATCCTCGAGGATGGCGTCCGCCAGAGCCGCCTGCCGCTCCACCATCGCCGTGTAGGATACCGAGTTGTCGGCGACGCTCAAGCCCTCGATCACGCCCACGTCCTGCACCGGGAACAGGCCTTTGGGGATGACGACATAGAGGAACGCAGTCAGCGCCATGGTGACGAGTAAAACGCTCAAGGTCAGCGTCTGGTGCGCCAGCACGACGCGCAAGCCGCGCTCGTAGGCCGCCAGCACCTTGTTGAACAGCGCTTCGCTGTAGCGCTCGAATCCGCTCGGATTGCGGTTGGCCCGCGACCGCAGCAGGCGGGCGCACAGCATCGGCACCAGCGTCAGCGAAACGACCCCGGAGATGACGATGGTAATCGACAGCGTGACGGCGAATTCGCTGAACAGCCGGCCGATCACGCCGCCCATGAACAGCAGCGGGATCAGCACCGCGATCAGCGAGACCGTGAGCGAGACGATGGTGAAGCCGATCTGACCCGCGCCTTCGAGCGCGGCCTGCAGCGGCGGCTTGCCGTCCTCGAGGTAGCGCACGATGTTCTCGATCATAACGATCGAGTCATCCACCACGAAGCCGGTGGCAATGATCAGCGCCATGAGCGACAGGTTGTCGATGGAGTAGTGCAGCTGGTACATGACCGCCAGCGTGCCGATCAGCGAGACCGGCACGGAAATGCTCGGGATGATGGTGGCGGGCACGTTGCGCAGGAACACGAAGATCACCAGCACCACGAGCGCGATGGACAGGCCGAGTTCGAGTGCGGCGTCCGACACCGACGAACGGATCACCCCGGTGCTGTCGGCGACGATCTCGACTTTCATCCCCGCCGGCAGCGTCGACTCGAGTGCCGGCAGCGCCTTTTTGATCTGGTCGACCGTCTCGATCACATTGGCGCCGGGTTGGCGCTGCACGTTGAGCACGATGGCCTGGGTCTTGTCGTACCAGGCGCCTTGCTCGGTGTTCTGCGCCGCCTGGCTGACGCGCGCCACATCGCGCAGCAGCACCGGCGCGCCGTTCTGATACGAGACCACGGTATTCAGGTAATCCTTGGGATCCTCGATCTGGTCGTTGCCGTTGATGGTGTAGTCGAGCTTCGGTCCGTCGAAATTGCCCTTCGGCTGGCTGACGTTGACATTGGCTATCAAGGAGCGGAGGTCATCGATGTTCAGGCCATAGGCCGCGAGCTTCTGCGGGTCCGCCTCGATCCGCACCGCCGGGACATTGCCGCCCGCCGGCGTCACCAAACCCACTCCCGGCACCTCGGAAATCTTGGCGCCCAGGCGGTTGTTGGCGACGTCCTGCAACTGCGTCAGGGACATGGAGTCGGAGGTGACTGCCAGCGTCAGAATCGGTTGATCCGCCGGATTGATCTTCGCGTAGGTCGGCGGCGCCGGCAGTCCGGAGGGCAGCAGGCTGTTGGCCGCGTTGATCGCCTCCTGCACATTTTGCTCGGCCACGTCGAGGTTCAGCGTGAGTGCGAATTGCAGGGTGATGATCGACGCGCCGGCCGAGCTGCTCGATGTCATCTGCTGCAAACCGGGGATCTGACCCAACTGCACTTCCAGGGGCGCGGTGACAGTGGTGGCCATCACCGTGGGACTCGCGCCCGGATAAAACGTCAGCACCTGGATGGTCGGATAGTCGACGTCGGGGAGCGAGGAGATCGGCAGGAAGCGCACCGCAACCAGCCCCACCAGCACCAAGGCCACCATCAGCAGTGACGTCGCCACGGGCCGCAGGACGAACGGGCGGGAGATATTCATCGGGCCGCGCGCACTGCTCGCACCCTTTACGACGAGGAAGCAGCGACGCTCGAGGCTCGCTTGCCGCTCGGCTTTTTTGCATCGGCAGGTGCCGCGGCGCCCGGCGCCGGCTTCGGCGCGGCGACCTTGATCTTGGCGCCGTCGCTCAAGCGGTCCATGCCGTCGGTCACCACCGTCTGACCTGCGGCGACGCCGGCCGCTATGACGGTATTCTTGCCGTCGCTCGGGCCGCGCGTCACCTTGTGCACGGAGACCGATTGGTCGGCGTTGACCAGGTAGACGAAATCCCCCGGCGCTCCGCTTTGCACGGCCGCCGTCGGCACCAGCACGGCCTGCTGCAAGGTGTCGACCAGCAAGCTGACGTTGACGAACTCATTGGGAAACAGCTTCTCGTCGTCGTTCGCAAAGGTGGCGCGCAAAGTCACCGTGCCGGTATTGGTCGCCATTTGATTGCTGATGGCGTACAGCGTGCCGGTGGCGAGCACAGCGGTATTGTCGCTGTCGTAGACCGTAACCGGCAATTTGACGCCGGCCGTGTTGAATCGCTGCAGCACCTGGGCGAGCGAGTTCTGCGGCACGGTGAATTCCACCGTGGTCGGCTTCATCGTGGTGATGGTGACGATGCCGGGCGAGCTCGACTGTGTGACATAGTTGCCCGGATCGACCAAGCGCAGTCCCACCCGGCCTGCGACCGGCGCGGTGATGCGGCAGTACACGAGATCAAGATCATACTGGGCGATGCTCGCCCGGTCCGCCTTGACGGCAGCCTCATCCTGTCGCACCAAAAACTGCTGATCCGCATAAGTCTGTTCGGCGATCGATTTCTGCTGATTGAGCAGCGTGTAGCGGGCCAGATCCGAGCGTGCCTGATCGAGACCCGCCTGGTCCTTGGCAAGCTGTGCCTGCGCCTGCTGTTTGTCGATCTCATATTGGCGCGGGTCGATTTGCGCCAGGAACTGGCCCTTGGCGACGTCCTGGCCTTCGCGATAGCCCACCGCCGTGAGGTAGCCGCTGAGCTGCGGCAGCACATTGACCGTGGCATTCGGCGTCACCGTGCCGAGTTCGGTCAACGTCACCGGCATGTTGCCCAAGGTGGCCGCAGCCACGCTCACCACTTGCACCGGGGGGGCGCCCTTGGGCTTCTTGCCGCCGAATAGATGGTACAGCACCAGGGCCACCGCCACCCCGAGGGCGATGACGGCGATGATCCAACCACGTTTTTTCCTGGGATGCTCCGTTGCGTTCGCGGGATCCGTAGTCGTCATGCGGCGCAATCCTGGCGTTTAGGGTTCATGGACGCCTAGGTTCGCAAGTTATTCGGGCCGTGGTTTCCATGCTCTTGATTCAAACCATACACCACAATAAAGGCAATCGGACAAACACGCCTTTTGAAAAATTTGCAATCGACGGGAAATGCAGGTCACACGCGTCGATGCGGCGGCCGGCAACAATTGCCTGAAGGCGACAGCATAAAAGTCGGGTCTGATAGGGCCGACAATCCTCGCGGCGCCCAACCGGTCACGATGTGCATCTATACTCATTGCTACCATGAACAACCTCTTGGCCGACGCGGCGAGGCGAGCTAGCCGCTACCTTGAATCTCTCAACGACCGCGCGGTGGCACCAGAGCAGCAAGCGGTTGCCGAACTTGCCAGGTTCGATCAGACGTTTCCAGAGCACACGTCCAGCGCGGAGACCGTGCTCGCTGAATTGGATGAATTCGGTTCGCCGGCCACCATGGCATCGGCCGGCGGACGATTCTTTGGATTCGTGACCGGTGGCGCGCTTCGCGCGAGCGTGGCCGCAAGTTGGCTCGCCACCACCTGGGATCAAAACGGCGGTCTTGTGGTTACTTCGCCGACCAACGCCGCGCTTGAGTGCGTCTCATTGCGATGGATGAAAGATATCTTTCATTTGCCCGAGCGAAGCGCGGGCGGATTTGTCACCTGTGCAACGGCGGCGAATTTTTCGGCACTTGCGGCCGCGCGGCACGCCTTGTTGGCGCGCGCCGGATGGGATGTTGAATCAAATGGATTATTTGGAGCACCGCCGCTCACGGTCGTGGTGGGCGATGAGGTGCATGCGAGCGTGCAGAAAGCACTATCACTCGTGGGATTTGGGCGCGATAGGGTTGTGCGGGTTCCCGTCGACGCCCAAGGGCGAATGCGCCTCGACGCCTTTCCCGACGTTGATGATCGAACGATTGTGTGCCTGCAGGCCGGCAATGTGAACAGCGGCGCGTTCGATCCCATCCCGGAGATCTGCATGCGCGCGCACCTGGATGGCGCATGGGTACATATCGATGGCGCTTTCGGAATGTGGGCGGCAGCCGCGCCGGCCCGAGCGCATTTGGCCCGCGGAGTCGAAGATGCCGACTCCTGGGCCACCGACGCCCACAAGTGGCTTAACGTCCCCTACGACAGCGGTCTGGTGTTCACGCGTAACGCCGACTCTTTGCGGAGGGCGATGTCCGTTGGTGGGGCATACCTTGCGCAGGAAGAAGACCGTGTTCCGTACCAATATACGCCGGATTTTTCGCGCCGCGGGCGTGGAATCGAAGTCTGGGCCGCATTGCGCGAGCTTGGCCGCTCAGGACTTGCCGACCTGATCGAACGGACGTGCCGATACGCAGGCCGATTTGCCGAAGGTCTGCGCGCCGGGGGCTACCGCGTACTCAACGACGTCGTGTTAAACCAGGTTCTGGTGTCATTCGGGAGCACAGAGCGCACGCGCGAGGTCATTGCGCGCGTCCAGCGCGATGGTACGTGTTGGTGCGGTGGCACGGTCTGGCAGGGTCACACGGCGATGCGAATTAGCGTCTCGTCGTGGGCGACGACCGAGCAGGATGTGCAGCGAAGCCTTGCGGCAATCTTGAATGTGGCCTCGCGCTGATCAAAGCACGCACTCGAGGAGACCCGGGGCGCCATAATACGTAGCCGAGGCCACCCGGTGCGGCGCCGCCGGGCAGACCAATTCCAACTAACGAGCCGTGATGGAAGGATCCAAAATCCGCAACGCTCCGCTCGCCGTGGTCGAGCCGGTGCCGTAAATATCGTCGCTTGAATATGAGCGTCCAAATGCTCCGCAGTCCGCGCCGTCGCTCGGAATGCGACTGCCGGTGTCCTTCAAACATGCGGGATTTCCCGAACTCACCCGCGTCGTCCCCGCGTCTGGTTTGGCACCCGCATTCGACCCTGCGCAAGCGGCGAGGACCGCGAGTGAGGCGATGCAGATGAGAATGCGTAAGGTTGGCATAAACACCCCCCAAACATGACGGCGGCAGAAGATGACTCCATCTTATGCCAGCCAGCATCAAAGATAAACACTGCACGGGCGCTCAATCGTTGGTGGCTTATGCCGCTTTTACCGCGCACAGCGACGGGCTTGCCCCCATTGGCGCAGCGCGGCATGATCAATCATCTTCCGGACAAGGTGATGGATTGTTCGCCTCGATCTTGCGAATATGCCAACGGGGGACACACACGTTTTGACCGTCCTGACATGCGGATAGAAAGGCACGGGCGCCGGCTGCCCTACAGTAGTGAGCAGATATTCGATCTTGCGGCTGATATCGAGCGCTATCCGCAATTCCTGCGGTGGTGGATCTCGGCGCATATTGTGCGCCGGGAGCCGCAGTTGTTGACTGTCGAACAAGTCCTCGGCGTGGGGCCCGTGCAGATGCGATTCACCTCCCAGGCTTTGCTGCAGCGCCCCGATTGTCTCGAGGTACGGTCCTCGGATTCGATGTTCGAGAAGTTCCACATGCGATTCCTGGTCTCGCCGCAGGGACCGGATGGCTGCTCGCTCAGCATCGCCGCGGAACTCGAACTGCGCTCCGTAATCCAGCAACTCGTGGTGGGCGCGGCCTTGTCGACCTCCGTCGACGAAATTCTGTCGGCCTTCGAGGCGCGGGCCCATGCGCTGTACCGGGCACACTAGATCATGACGCCGATTCCACTGCCTCCGGACTGGCTGATTCGCGGCGCCGTTGCGGCCGTGTGGCTGTATGAGGGATTTTGGTGCAAGTTGCTGAGAAGGCAGCCGCACGAATTCGAAGTCGTTGCGACCGTTCCTTATTTCGGACCGCGCATCGGCACGGCATTTCTGCTGTCCTTGGGCGCGGCGGAGGTCGCGATCGCCGTCTGGTCGTTGAGCGCATTCGCTCCCATCGACTGCGCAATAGTTCAGACCGTGCTGCTGATCGCCCTGAACAGCAACGGTCTGCTCTGGGCGCGAAAAATCCTGCACGACCCCGCGGGCATGATCGTCAAGAATTTCGCGTTTCTGGTGCTTGTCTGGGTGTCTGCCGGTTTGCCGGACTGGACATGAGCGCGGTTGGCACCGACAACGCCTGGGAGCGCGGCCGCTTCGATGCCGCCGAAGGTCCGGGGAAAATTCTCTTCGGCCGCATGTATGAGGATGTGTCGATCGAAATCGAGGCGTTCCCGCCGGGTGGCCGTATTCTCTGCATTGCGTCCGCCGGGTGCACGGCGATGGCGCTCGCTCCGCGCCACGAGGTCGTGGCGGTCGATATCAACCCGGTGCAGCTACGCTATGCCGAACGGCGTTTCGCGGGGCAGCGGGCAGTTCGCGGCACCGCGGAGCGCTTCATGGCGTTCGGCCGTTCATTCGCGCCGCTGGTCGGCTGGTGGCCGTCACGATTGCGCGAATTTCTCGAACTCGAGGATCCGCGCGCGCAGATGAATTACTGGACGCGCCATCTCGACACCCCGCGATTCAGGATGGCCGTCGACGGCATGCTGTCGATTACCGCGCTTCGCTCGATGTACGCGGCGCCGTTTCTCGATTTTCTTCCCGCGCGGCTCGGTTCGGTGATGCGCAGGCGCCTGGCCCGCGGTTTCGCCCGGCATTCGAACCGCGCGAACCCCTATTTACGGGCGCTTTTCGTCGGTGAATTGGCCGATCAGGCACCGCCGCGAGAGGCCGCCGACATTCGGCTCGTGCATTCCGACGCCGCCGCCTTTCTCGAACGGCAACCGGCGCGCAGTTTCGAAGGCTTTACGCTGTCGAATATCCTCGACGGCGCCCCGGCCGGATTCGAACGGCGGCTGTTCGCGGCGGTCAAGCATGCCGCCAAGCCCGATGCGATCGCCGTGCTGCGCAGCTTTCGTGAGCCACCCGGAGATTCTTCCCACAACCTGGCGGCCGACGACCGGGCGATGCTCTGGGGTATCGTCGATGTGCGGCGCGCGGAGTGCTTGCCATGAGCGATATCGAAGTGCCTGTGACGGTCGTGACGAGTATGAATTTTGCACTGCCGGTGCGCCAGCTCTGGCAAAGCCTGCTGTTTTACGAGCAAATCGTGGAACCGCCGCCCTGGTATCTGCGTCTCTTGCTGCCGCGGCCGATTCGCACCGAGGGGAATAAATCGGCCGTCGGTGATGAGGCGCTTTGTCTGTACGAGGGGGGGCATTTGATCAAGCGCGTGACCCGCATCGAGCCGAATCGGTGCTATGAGTTCGCCGTGGTCGAACAAAAGCTCGAGTTTGGTTCCGCGATCCGGCTCAGCGGAGGCAGTTATGAGCTGCGGGAGAGCGACGGAGGCCTCACGCAGCTCAGCGTGGTGACGCACTATACAGGCGGCCGGCATCCTCGTTGGCTGTGGCGGCCGCTTGAAGCGCCGTTCTGCCATTTGTTTCACCGCCATCTGCTCGTCTCGATCGGCCGCAAAGCGGGCGATCCTATACCGGCGGTCTCTTCGGGAGCATGAAGGGTCAAACGGTTCGCCGGCCCACTTTCAGGCCGGAGGCATTCGAAGGGTTGGCGATACCGCAGGAAGGCTGACGCACGAAGGCATTTCGCCCTGCATAGGTCGCCGATTTGCCGGTCGCCTGCGGTGTTGTTGATCTCGGCTAGCAAGGTATTTCGATTTCCATAATCGCTCAATCTCCAACTTTGCAATGCAAAGTTAATAGGGATATCCTTCTACTTTGCCTTGCAAAGTCAATCGCGCAGGCGATGCGATCTTAAAGTTCACGAGGCTAACCGCGCCATCAGATGACTGGCATGACTCTATTCCAGAGGGCTCCTTCGCCGGGGCTGCTCTCGGCAGGCTCGTCCGTTCTTACAACGACCTGGACGTGCCGCTTTTGGCTGGGCCTGTTGATGATCTATCTTTTGCCCGGTCTCGTTTATGCGGGCGGCGGGCCGCTGGGATTTGATTCTGAGCTTCCCCTTGACACGGGTGGCATATGGGCGCGTAAGTATCAAACGGGCATTGAGAACGGAGTGATCGCGGTAGAAATCGCAGGCGCGCTCTGGTTCGGCAACGACGATAAGCTAGGGCATGCCTTTTGGCAGGACATCGACTCGACGGCTCTATCGGGAGTTGCCGCGGAGTTGCTGAAATACGGGTTTAGCCGTCCACGCCCTTATCAAGGCGATAACCCGAATGCATGGTTCAAAGGAAGTTGCTGCCAAAGCTTTCCGAGCGGGGAGGTGACCCTCCAGGCGGCCTTTGTGACGCCCTTGATTGTCAATTATTACAAGCAGGCCCCGTGGATTTTCGCGCTCGAAGCACTGCCTGTTTATGACGCCATCGCGCGCCTCAAGAGCCAGGCTCACTGGCAGACAGACGTCACTGCAGGCGGCCTTCTGGGAACCGGCTTCGGGTACTGGGCGACGACGCGCAACACGCCGCTATTGGTTCAAATTTTACCAAGCGGCGTGACGATTGGTTTCAGTAGGCGATTCTAGCGTCTTCCGAATGCCGCACCGAGCTACTTCCATCCCGCCAATGAAACTTACCGGAACAACGCGGAGTGCGCCCGTCAAGTGCGCACCACGTCTCATGAATTCGCCGTATACGAGACGCATCCTAGGGTCTACCTTTGCACCTCTGCTGGCGGCCTGCATGATCAGTTGCGCGAACGGCATCAGGCTGGCCTCCGAAGTGGGTCACTCCGCATCGCCATCGTCATTCACGATCGAAGATCGAGATCTTGAGCCATCGCCCCGGTTCATCGTTTATGGCGACATGCGGTTTACTGATCCTAGCGAGACAAAGGCCAGCATTCCCGGCCCGCGTCGCGCCCTTGTGGCACAGATCGGGCGCGAAAAACGGGATGCGGTGTTTCTCACCGGCGACGTCCCTTGGCATGGCGGAAATACGCGCGATTATGCGATCTTCGCGCAGGAGACCGCTTCCTGGCGGAGCGAGCAGCTGCGTGTGTACCCTGTACTCGGCAACCACGAATTCCAAGGATGCATGTTGGAGGCC
Source organism: Gammaproteobacteria bacterium (assembly GCA_003137095.1). Taxonomy (GTDB): domain Bacteria; phylum Pseudomonadota; class Gammaproteobacteria; order Steroidobacterales; family Steroidobacteraceae; genus Bog-1198. The sequence continues at coordinate 283 of PLET01000018.1, read as the reverse complement.
GACTGCCTTGCACATTGGTGGGAGGCTTTTCCCCAAGAGAGCGGCCGACGCTGGTACAGCGTCGCGTTGGGAAGCCAATTGCAAGTCATCGTGCTGGATAGCGATTCTTCGCTTCGGCGGGGCAGCGAACAGGACCGGTGGCTTAAGGGGCAACTGGATGATCTTCGGGCAGGCGTGCGCTTCGTCTTATTCTTGTTGCATCACCCGCCGCTCACTGACTCGACGGAGGGCGTCCGCTCCAATGAGGCCGCACTGGCTCAACAGCTTGCCGCCGCTGCCCCCG
>PLET01000047.1 GCA_003137095.1 Gammaproteobacteria bacterium | reverse complement strand
GCATGGCGACCACGCGCGGTCCGCCATGCATTGAATCGGTCGCGGGCCTCCCGCAATTTGGCCTCTCGACCGAGCAAGGCTTCCCGAAGCTGCGTCTCCTCATCAGCGGTCAGGTACCGGACGCGGCCGCTCTTGTCGTGCCGCAGCGGCTTCAGACCGGAGAACGGGTGCTTCTCCAACACCTCCCATTCCACCGCGCGTGCCAGTAGGGCGTGCAGCCGTTGCACGGCGCGGTTGATGGTCACAGGCTGGTTGCCGGCCTCCTTCTGCCGCTGACGCCATGCCTCGAGCAGCCACGCGTTCAGATCGGTCATCGGCTTATCGAACCAGGCCCTGAAGTCCGCTTCGATGCGCTCGAGCTGATATTTTCCTGACTTCAGCTGATCGAGCGCCCAGGCGCGATAACGTGCCTCGATAAAATTTCGCAGCGTACCCTCGCGCTTGCGAATTCCTTCCGCGCGCGCCGCCTTTTTCTTTTCCTGCACGTCGCAGCCGTTGGCCACCTCGACGGCGAGCGTCAGAGCCAGCCGCCGCGCGGCGGTTGCGCTCACGCCCGGAAAGCGACCCATGATGTATCGTCGTTGACGCCCCTCTGGATTCCGATACCGATACGTCCAAATCTTGGTGCCCGACCGGCGCACGCGAAATTCAAATCCGGGTATCTGCGTGTCGACGATGACGATGTCGCGGGCGTCCGTAACTGTGCTCCGCGCGACCGCCTGTGAGAGTTTCTTGCGCATGCTGTCCGCCGATAACTTTTCCAATTGTGACCCAGTGTGCGTGGGTCACACCGGGGCCTCAATCGCTCGGAAACAGGGGAGAATTCGAGCGCAGCGAATCGTACCCGGGCGCAGGTGAATTCACACGCGGATCAGTGAGTTAGCGCAGCTTTTCCCAACGGATCAAAATCTTAGTCCGTTATCCATTTTCGTTTTCTGGTGTACTGCTGTGAGGGACTCGCGGTCTACGAATGGCTTCGACTTAATGCGCCGTCTTGCCGCAATGCCTTAATGACCGAGCCGATCTGCACTGCAACCAGTGCTCTTTGATTCACGTACCCCTCGATAATGATCGCGCTTCACGTCACCTTGGACAAAATGCCTGAGCTGATACTCAGTTTTTCACCGCCGACTATTTCTCTGACAAGGTTTCGCTGATGTCCTCACTCTACACGCACCGGTACGACAGCGCCGACCACCACCGCCTTGGCTCAATACCCCTGGTCGTGCTCACGGCGGAGCACGATTATATTGATAGCACACCCATTGGCATCCGCTTCATCCAAGCCTTCACGAAAATCAAGTTTGCTCAGCACGAGGCCTTGGGGCACCTCTCCTCGCATGGTGTTCACCGGATCATCAAGGGATCAGGGCACCAGATCCAGTTGACAAGCCGCAGGCAGTAATCGACGCCGTGAACGAAGTGCTGCGTCAACTCCATTGACCGGTCGGGCACCGCGGGCTTGTCGAACTCGCGCCTTTTGCAGTTCAGCAATCTATTTGTCCCCCGGGGGTCATCGGACACGTGAGCACCAGTGTCGGCAGCACGGTGCAAAACACCACGCGGGCGATCGGGGCAGCCATCAGGAATGCCGCAGGTCACAGCGTTTGGTACATGACGAGGGCTTCCACGAAGCCCTGGGTCGGGTGTCGAAAGGCTCCCGGCAGGCGACCGACGATCTCGAAACCGAGTGACTGCCAGAGTCGGACGGCACGCTCATTTGTCGATACAACAAAGTTGAACTGCATCGCCAGGTAACGACGCGAGCGAGCATGTCCCAATGAATGCAGGCACATAGCGCGGGCTATTCCACGCCCCGTCGCTGTGGCTTTCGTCACGTAGCCGCAGTTACAAACGTGGCGACCGCCTCCACCTTGATTTGCACGCATGTAGTAAGTTCCCACGATCGCCGCTCCGTCTTCGGCGACGAAGGTCTCCTTCTCCGGGGAAAACCAGTACGCCAGCGCGTCCGCCTCGCTGATGTCTGGGTCGATCGCATAGGTTGACCCTTCACGAAAGATCGGGAGAATGATCTCAGCAATGCTGCTCGCGTCCGATGGTCGAGTTCGCCTGATTTCCATGCAGTTTCACTTACGCCAGCTACCCTCAAATATTGAGTAGGGTCAGTTTGATTCCGTCGAACGACTTGAATCCTCGAGCCAATGCCCGCAAGCCATGCGTCCGTCCAAAGATTCGATGTCGGTTGTCGGCTCGCGACCATTGAGGCAAAGAAATTTTCGTGCGAGGATGTCGCCGCATCAACGAGAACGGACCACGGGTCAGCGGCAAGAACCCGCGTTCGGGGAACCTCCGATGTCGTTGGAGTGCCATTCATTGCGACGCGATTGGTCAAATGACGCAGCAACGCCACGCGCGTCAACAGGCATAAATATGACTACATGCTTTGCAATAAACCGATTTTGCGAGATCTAGCATGCGCCGTCAATGAGCGTCGCAGGTTAATATCCTGTCACCACGACCAGCGGATTTCCGATAGGTTCACGGGATCGAAAAGCTCTACGCTGGGGCCTGTATGACCGATCCGTCCTATCGTTGTCGTCCCTCGATTCTCGACACCGAAGTGACCTGGACACTCACTCCGATTGCGCTCGAATCCTCCACCGGCACACGCGTCCCGCTTGAAGAGATCGTTGCGATCCGTCTGTATGGAGCCGCAACCGCAATTTCGGTTGTGGGCCAAGGCCGCATCCCTGCGACCGGGACACTGCGCTGTGTGATTAGGCCCGTTCACGGGAGGCTCCTCGCGCTCACGAGCAGCCACTATCTAGCGCTGGGTCGATTCGAGGATCGCTCGGCGGAATTCGAGCCGTTCATCCATGCACTGCTCCTGCGTGTTCGAGCTATCCAGCCCATCGCGCAGCTGCTTCAGGGAATGCCGCCGGCGCTCTGGTGGTCGTGGTATGCGATCGGCGTGGGCTGTGCACTGGTGGGCTCCTTCGGCATGATTTTGGTGATCGTTGAGCTTTGGACCAAAGGACATCTGTCGCTCGAGCTGCTTGTGCTGTTGCCGGTCGTGGCCGGCATGCTGCTTTCCACGCGCGCGATATGGCGCCTACTCCGCAGAGGCCGCAGTCGGCCGCTGGTTCTCGAGTAAATCCACGCGCATCCAATACGCGCGGTCGCATCGACTCAGCCGCCCTCAACAACTGCAGTCATCTTGATCGACACCAAGACGTTCGGAAGCTCAACACCAAGTTTGGCAACCGCGCGCGTCGGTGGATCGTTCGGAAAGAACTTCGCGTATTCTTCGTTAAGGCCGGCGAAGTCGCTCGGTTTGGCAAGCAGCACCAAGACTTCGACGACATTCTCGATGTTTGCGCCAGCGGCATGCAGAATGTTCTTGCAATTGACGAGCGCCTGCCGGGTTTGCTCCTGAATCGTCACCCCGGCCAACTGGTTGGTGGCCGGATCGATGCCGACGATGCCCGACAAATATAGGTTGGAACCTGCTTTAATTGCCTGACTGAACAGCGACGACGTGGGTGCATTGGGCGTTTGGATGATTTGTCGCGTCATGTGTTAGGGGCTCCAAGATCCGCTTCGAATCGACCGGTGCAACCTCGAATACGTCAGTTTCCATGGACGCTGCCATTGTGCCTGAGCCAATCCCGCATCACCGCATCCAGCGCCTCGTTGCCGGTCGGCAGCATGGTCGGGTCCAGAGGCGAACCGCCCTCGAGCAGCAAGCTCAGCGTCCGGGCGTGATCCTGAGGAAACCCCGTCTTCCATCCATTTATCGAGCCATAGATGCATGAGCGCAACGGAATGGCTCCAAACTCGTTCTTCTGTGTCAGGGGAGGATTCGGATCGAGCTCGAGCAACATCGTCACGATATCGGCATACCCGTGGAAGCTGGCCCGATCCAGCGGTGTCGACTAATGTGCGCCGGTTACGTGAGGATCGAACCCGACCTCCAACATCAGACGTGCACTCTCGGGGCGGTACCACCAGGCGGCTGCGGCCAATAATTCCTTGTCGGCAGCTTGCAGCTCCTCGATGGCGTTCGCATTCTGGGCAAGCGCCGCGCGGACGCGCACTCCATCGCCAGTCCACAGCGCGTCAATCAAACGACTCGTTGGAGACAAGTGCGACACCAACAAGTCCGCCACCTTGGGGTGGCCAAATTGGCGGGCCACATCCGCCGGCGTGAGATCGAACCCCAAAGTCCACCCGTAGATGTGAAGCCCGGGCGCGCAGTACGGCGGACGACCGATGCGTGCTTCTGCACAGGGCGGATCGACTCGCAAGCACTCTTCGACCAAGCGCACATCGCCCAGTCGCGCCGCCGCAAACACATCGACACGGGCACCGGCCTCGATGAGTAGCCGCGCGATCCCTTCATCGCCCACCAGATATTGAAGCGGCGTGGAATTGTGCCCCGTATTCGAGCAACACATCGACGAGGGGCAGGTGCTTTTTTGCCTGATGCAGGGCGGGTGAGTCGTAGTCAAAGCGGGGTTCGTTGATTGCGGCGCGGATTTCAGCGTGCTTTGACAGCAATTCACGGGCCGTCTGCGCATCACCTTCGCGAACCGCCGTGTCGAACCGCTGCAGCGGACTCTTCGTGAGCGATTCGATTTTGCGCTGCATCGCCGCCCCGCTTCCGCGTCGCCGCCTCAGACTTCACGCAGGAGCCGTTTCGCGAGCTTCCGCTGGTGCTCGAGACTCGGGTGGGACGCAAGCGGCTCGACGGTAATACGCGTACTCATGACGAAGACCTCCTTCAAGTGCCCGGGGTCTGCGTGCATGGGGCGAAAGAGGCTCGTCTGAAAATCGCCGGTTGTCGGTCGAGCAAGCGGGAGAATCCCTTTCCGCGGACACGGTGTGCCCTGCAGCGCGGCTATAAGCGTACTCGAAGCCGCCGCTGCTGTCACCCGGTTTGGCCGTCCCTGAACTTCCCGTTTACTTGTTGAGCTCCAAACATCAGCCCCGTCATAACGGATAGAATTCCCGCATGCCAATGGACTCCGATGCGTCAAGTGACGCCGACGCACCCCTCGCCCACCTGCAGCGCTTCTTCGACGCCCCGGTATATGGCGCGGCACAGAAATTGATCGATCTCGGCGAAGTGTCCGACGTGCGTGTTCTGCAGAATGGCCGCGTGGTGACCGGGATTGCCGGCGACCGGCAGCGAGTCTATGTCCGATACCAGCGCACGGGTGCCCTGAACATCGAGGGCGAGTGCAGTTGCGGCGAGCGCACTCCCTGCGTGCATGTGGCAGCGGTGGTGATGACCGCGGCCAGGATCTCGGGCGCGCCGCCTGACATTCTCCGCATCCACGACGAACCAAGCACCAGCAGGCACCCTGCGCGACGGCCGCCGGAAAGCGTCTTGCCGCGAAGCGCCCCGCTGCAGCAGGCGCTGTGCTATCTCATAGAGCCCGACGGTGTGCGGGGATTCAAGCTCTCCGCCTGGGTGGCCCAGTCCCTGGTGGACAGCGGGCAAATCCAACCAGTAGCCTGCCCTTTCGCTCCGCAAATCACCGATGAGAGCAAAGATTATCCCCGTTACGTGAACGCGCAGGACCGGGAGATTCTCGACGCGCTCGCCGCGCGGCAATTCCACGGTCCGTGGGAACTGACGGGCGCGGCCGGATTCGATGTGCTGCAGCGGGCAATCACCACCGGCCGCGCTTTTTGGCGCTCACTTCAGGGTAGAGTGCTGCGCAGGGCGGGCGCCCGGAGCGTGCGGTTCGCCTGGCAGGCCCTGCCGAACGGCGATCAGCGCTTGAGCTGCGAAACGCCCGAGGCTCTGGATTTTCTGCTGGAACTCGTGCCCGCGATTTATATCGACGCGGCGTCCGGGGCGTGCGGAGCGCTCGAACTGCCATACCCTGTGGAGCTGCTACGCCATTATTGGAACCGGCCAGCCGTCGAGCCGGAACAGGCCCCGGCTCTCAACTCGAGTCTCGCCGACGAACCCCGCGCACACGGCTTCCCACGACTGCGCGAGATGACCGTACAGGCTCAAACGCTGTCCACTCTGCGACCCCTTCTTGTGCTCCGCGCCGCGCCGGCGGCGACCCTGCACTTCATCTACAACGGTATGGCCTTCGAGGCCGACTCGCTGTGCACAGAGAATCCTGCCGTGCGCCGGTGGGACGGTGACGTCGTCCACCAAATCACGCGCGACTTCGACATCGAGCGACAACTGCACTCGCAACTCGATCGATTTCTCATCGGCACCCCGCGCCGCAGCGAGGCGTGGCTTGCATTCATGATGAACGGAGTGCCGTCGCTGCGGGCCTTGGGATGGGAAATCAGCGTCGATCCGGATTTCCCCTATCGAATCGCCGTGGCCGATGATTGGTATGCGGCTTTGCAAACGGCGCCGCCAACACCGGCTAATCGTCGGCTGAGGACGAGGCACTCGCGGGAATGGTTCGACCTGCGACTCGGCATCATGCTGGACGGGCACGCGGTCAACCTGCTGCCGGCGCTGGTCCGGTATCTTCAGGGCGCCATCGGGCAAGGCGCGCCTGGGCAGCATGACGCGCTGAACCTCCTCACCGGCGAGCACCTGCTGATACGGCTGGAGGACGGGCGCTATCTGCCGGTGCCCCTGACCCGGATTCAGCGTATTGCCGATGCGCTGGTGGAATTGTACGATCCGGATGGCTTGAACGAACACCAGGCGCTCCGCCTGCCGGGAACTCAAGCCGGCCGCCTGGCGCAACTCGCGCTTGCGCCGAACGCACCTGCGTTGCAATCCGATGATCCGACGTTGCTCAACCTCATCGAGGCCGTCAAAGACTTTTCCAGCATCAAGCCGCTGGCCGCGCCCGCGCATTTTCAAGCGACCTTGCGGCCCTACCAGGAGGAAGGACTGGGATGGCTGCAGCATCTGCGCCGCCATGGCCTGGGCGGCATCATGGCCGACGACATGGGATTGGGAAAGACCGTGCAGACGCTGGCTCACCTTGCCACCGAGAAGCAACAGGATCGCCTGCGCAAGCCTTCGCTGATCGTGGCACCGGTGAGCGTACTCGGCAACTGGCAGCAGGAAATCCGCCGCTTCGCACCCGAATTGCGTCTGCTGACGCTGCACGGGTCCAAACGCAAGGAATTGTTTGCGGTCATCGACACGGCCGACGTCATCCTCATCGGCTATCCATTGTTGTTGCTCGACAGCGGAATCTTGCTGGAGCGGGAGTTCTGTTTCCTCATCCTCGATGAGGCGCAGACCATCAAGAATCCGCAGGCGAAGGTGTCGCAGGTGGCGCGGGCCCTGCGTGCGGCGCACCGGCTGTGTTTGACGGGAACGCCCATGGAGAATCATCTGGGCGAACTGTGGTCGTTGTTCGACTTCGTACAGCCCGGCTTGCTCGGCGAGCGGCGGCAATTTGAACGTCACTACCGGACCCCCATCGAGAACGGTGGGGATACCCGGCGCGCAGCCGCCCTCAGCGACCGCATTCAGCCCTTCCTATTGCGCCGAACCAAAGACGCCGTGGCGCGGGATCTGCCGCCAAAGGTGCAGATCGTGCAGCCCATCGAGCTCGACGAGAGACAGCGGGATTTCTATGACGGCATCCGTTTGGGCCAACATCGGCGGGTGCGCGAGGCCATCGAGCAACAGGGACTGGCGCGCAGCCGCATTACCGTGCTGGATGCGCTGCTAAAATTGCGCCAGGCGTGCTGCGACCCCCGGCTGATTGATACGGGCGCACAGCCGCGGGTCGTTCCCTCTGCCAAGCTGGACTGGTTGTCGACCACGCTGCCCGAGCTGATCGCAGAGGGCCGGCGACTTTTGATTTTTTCGCAGTTCACTTCCATGCTGCGACTCATGGAAATCGTGGTGAAGAAACTGTCCATACCGTATTTTCTGTTGACCGGCGAGACGCGGCAGCGCACCGACCTGGTGGAGCGATTTCAAGCGGGCAGCGTGCCGCTGTTTCTCATCAGCCTCAAAGCCGGCGGCACGGGATTGAATCTCACGGCCGCAGATACCATCATTCACTATGATCCGTGGTGGAATCCCGCGGTCGAAGCGCAGGCCACCGATCGGGCGCACCGTATCGGCCAGGACAAGCCGGTATTCGTGTACAAGCTCATCGCCCAGCGCACGGTCGAAGAGAAGATCATGCAACTGCAGGCCGACAAACACGCGCTGGTGAGCCAAATCTATGCCGACGAGAGCGCCCCACCGTCGCAGCTGAGTTTGGCCGCCCTGGAATCCTTGTTCGCAGCATGACCGTCGATATCGAATTGCAAACCCAAATCGACACGCAACTCCTGGAACAGGGTGCCTTCGCTCCGCTTGAGTTTCTCATGGAAGCCGGACGCTTGCTTCACGGCGACTACGAGAGTTGGCGCCGTCAGGAAATCAGTTCTCTCGACGCTGTCCTCATGGGCAACAAGGAGAAGATCCGCGCACAGCTCGAGTCCGCCGCCGGCTACGCACGAAGTATCGGACTCGTCGAGCAGCCGCAGACCTTTTACGCCTGGGATTCGGACGCAATCGCCCTCAGCGGCCAACCGCTGCGCATCAGCACCGACGCCGGGTTGCATCGGCTCATCGGCAGCCGCTTTGTACCCGCGCAGAGCGCCCCGCAGATGGATCTGTTCTTCGACAATCCCGTTGTGGCGTTGACCAACGGTGTCATCCGGGCACTATCCGCCAGGAACATCGGCGAAACCCAACGGCAGTTGGACCAGCTGTACGCGCGGGCGCCGAACCATGCGGATCTTGCCGCCTTCGATCGATTGCTGGCGGCTCTGGAGCATTTGCACAGGCCCGTCGATGATCCGCGGCAGGAACTGGCGTTTCTGTTGGACATCACGCCGGCCGCCAGGAGATTGTTGGGTTGGGAGGCGAAAGATCTGCTTGCCGCCCTGTGGCGGCAACTGGCCGATACCCTGCGCAGTGCGCCCTTCTCAATCGGCGAACCCAACTTGCACCGCAGTTTTGCCCTCATCCAGGCGCAGGACTGGCCCGGCGCCGCCGATGCCGTCCGGCACGAAACTCAGTGGTGGCTGCATGCGCCGCTGTGCCTGCGGCTGGCGCAAAGTTGCTTTTATCAACAGCGCCGCGGTGACGCGCTGACTGCATGGTTCCATCTTTGCTGGCGCGCCCCGGCCGAGGCTGCGGACGCGCTCGACAACCGGCGTCAACCGGACACCGGCATCACCTCCCTGTGGCAGCAGTTCATCGACTACGGGGAAGAACTGCGGCCAAGCGACCTTCCTGCGGCACCCGCGCTCACCGCGGCCGATTTTCCCGCGTGGCTGCTGCTGCGCGAGCCGGGCCTCAACCTGCAACTGGCCAGGGACCTGCCCCTGGGCGACACGCGGGCCGAAGAGACCTATCGCAACGTGCATCGCTGGATCGATGCCCGCCGTTCGAACCGGAGCGCCGATGAGCTGGCTCTGCGCAAAGCGCTGCAGGCCGATAACCCGGTGCTGTTAGGTTATTTGAAGCAAAGTGTGCAAGTGGCGTCACCCGTGCCCATGCGTTGATGCAAAATGCTGCGAAGCGTTGCAGCCGGAGATTCGAACAGTGCAAATCAAGGATCACGTATTCATTGTCACGGGCGCCTCCTCCGGGATTGGGTTGTCGACCGCCACCGCGCTGTCTGATCGCGGCGCGCGAGTCGCCCTGCTCGCTCGCAGCGCCGCTGCGCTGAAAGAACTTGCCGGGCGCCTTCCGGGCAGCTTTCCGGTCACCGCGGATATGACGCAATTTGAACAAGTGCGGGAAGCCGTCCGCGCCGTGCACCGGCACTACGGCCGCGTGGACGGGCTGGTAAACAATGCAGGTCGCAGTTATGCGGCGGCGGTCGAGGAAATCGATCCCGGACTGTTTGAAGAGATCTTCCGTCTCAATGTGCTGGGACCGATCGTGGCGATGCAGGCCGTGATCCCATTGATGCGGGCGCAAGGCGGCGGGAGCATCGTGAACATCAATTCGGGGACTGCCTTCATGACGGTTCCGCAATACAGCGTTTACTCGTCTTCGAAGCGTGCGCTTCTTGGATTCAGCCTGACGGCACGCGCCGAGTTGGAGAAGGACCGGATTGTCGTCAGTGAAATCTACCCGTTCATCACGGCGACGAACTTTGGCAGGAACAGAATGGGAAATCCGGCCGGCGGCGGGCCCTCCGCCAATTACGCCGAGGGCGACACCCCCGAATTCGTTGCCGGCCTCGTTTTGCAGGCCATCGATGAGGGGCACGCTCAGTATTTCGCGAACGATCGATTGCGTGAGATGGCCGGGGTCTAATCCTAGGTGGATGCCGACGGTTCGCCGCAGCTGACCCAACGAACCACCGGCTCATTGCGGCGCACGACACGCTATGTGCGGCACCGGACGGTCGCGGCGCTTGAATATCGCCACAATCCAGGGATCGCTTGCAACGATATATTCAAGGAATCCAATCCATGCTCGAACAAGGGTCGCCGGTCTCAGTCCGGCCGCTGTTCCCCTGGGGCAGCCCTACCAGCGAAGGACATGCGAATGCACCGGATCCGGACGCCACCGGAGTGGACCGGTTGTTCGCACGCATTGAGACCGCCCATGCGGACAGCCGATGCCGTGATGCGGCCGAGACGCTCGCCGGCGATCTGTTTCGCTTCATGATGCTCGACGAAAATCTGCTCGTCCATGCGTTCGTGCGTGCCTGCCCCTTCGACTCACGACCATAGCCCGTGGGGCGCGGACCAAATGTACTAGGTAACGGATCGCGGTCAATCGTCGTCGTATTCAACGACCAGTTCGTTCCCGACGTTCCAAACCCCGGGAGCGCGCCAGGCAATGCGTCCCGCCTCATCCTTTTGATACCATGAATCCACCGTTCCGGTGAGTGTTGCCTTATGATCCGAGACCGCAACCCGGATGTCCTTGCCGGACACGGACCAATTGCGCTTCAGAGCGCTTTCGATGTCCTCTTTTTCGATGGCATCATCCGTTAGGGACTTGATCTTGAGGTTGTTGGATACGCCGGTCACGCCGAGGAGATTCGCAACAGCCGCCTTCGCAGCGTTACTCTGAAAGTTCCATTCCACCTGTCCGTCGAGGGTAACCCATCCCTTTTCGACTCTTGCGCTTATCTTGTCGGCGGGCACCTCCCAGTGCCACTTGAAGGCATTCACGATTTCGGTGGCAATTTCGTTGTCATCTTTTTTGCCCCAGTTGACGCCGTACTTGACTTCGATCTTCTCGACCACGGCGTTCACGCCCGCGACTCTTTTGACGGCATCTTCCGCTTCTGTCTTCTTGGCATATCCGTCAACGGTTCCGGTCAGCGTGATGACGCCATCTTTGGCGGAAACACCAATCTCCGCCTCGCGCAACAACGGTTCCCACTTGAGTTCGGCAATGACATCCTGTTGCAATTGTGAATCCGTCTTCATGATTATCCTCGCTTTAAATCAAAATTCGAGTTGGCTGGCGCGCTTCGCCGTCACCGATGATTTCGCCAACGAGCTTGACGAGAGAATTTGAACACTCGCAGTCAGATGGTCTATGCGGTAGCGCACATAGGAGCGATCAGCTGATAACGGCGAACACGGCGCGACTCCACCTGCCGCAGGGTGACGCGCGGATCGATGGGTTCCGGCGCCGCGCCGAGCGTCACCTCGCGGGGTAGGACGAACTGCGATGCGATTTGCGAATTTACGCCTGGTTTAGGGCGCAGTACGCGGCGGACCGGTCCGTCAGATCGCTGAAATTAGCGGTGGGCCTGATCACGGTGAGCGTGCTTCTTGCGGCCTCACACGCCACCCGGGAGTTGCCGGTCGGTGATTTTGCCTGCCCGTCAACGTGCGGTTGGGGGCAACTCTGTTCGGCAGCGTACAGACGCTGACTGTCACCGGCCTTAAATTGGAAACTTCCTTATGAAATCATCCGCCTTTTCAGACCGCGCGCCGATTGCCAGGACGAGCACCGGTATCGCGGGTCTAGATGAAATGACGAATGGAGGACTGCCCGCAGGACGCACCACGCTCCTGGTGGGTGGACCGGGTTCCGGAAAGACCATTTTGGCGCTCCAATATCTGGTTCATGGCGCGCGCAAATGCAAGGAACCCGGCATTTTCGTGTGCTTCGAAGAATCACCACAACGCATCGCCGCCAATGCCGCCGGCTTCGGTTGGCATCTGGAACAACTCCAGCCGAAGAAGCTCTTCATTCTGGATGCCCAGCCGCCGCCCGATCTCATTCAAGCGGGTAATTTTGATCTCGGCGGCATGCTGGCGGTTCTTGATGCAAAAATCGATCAGATGAAGGCAAAGAGAATCGTGTTTGACGCGGTGGACATCATCCTCGACTTGTTGCCAGACGCGGCAGCCAAGCGACGCGAGATGTATCGGCTGCACGCCTGGCTGTTGCAGAGGGAAATCACCGGTTTGATCACGTTGAAGGCGGCGTCACACGATGCCCGCTCGAGCGGGGACGGGCCGCTCGACTTTGTCCAGTTCTTGGTTGACTGTGTGGTCATATTGAACCAGGCGGTCGCACTCGGCGTTTCACAGCGCAATCTGCGTGTGCAAAAATATCGCGGCTCGGCGTACCACGAAAATGAGTCGCCCTTTCTCATCGGCAAGGACGGTTTCGACGTCGCTGTCTCGCGCACCTTGATCAGTCACGGCGCCAAAGTCAGCCGCGAGCGTGTCTCGAGCGGGGTAAATCGCCTGGATACCATGCTGGGCGGTGGCTACTACCGCTCATCCAGCATCCTGATTACCGGATTCCCGGGCACCGCCAAGACGACGCTGAGCGGGGCGTTTGCCGAGGCCGCCTGCAAGCGGGGCGAACGCACGCTCTTCGTCAGTTTCGATTCGGATGCCAATGAAATAACCCGTAATCTCGCCTCCGTCGGCATTCTTTTGGAGCGCTACGTGAAGAGCGGCTGCTTGCGCGTGATCTCGGCGCGCACCATCACCGGCAGCGCGGAGACCTATCTGGTTCGGATCAAATCTCTCGCCAAGGAACATGCCGCGCGTTGCCTGGTCATCGATCCGGTATCGGCGCTGTCCCAATCCGGCAATGAGATGACCGCGCATAGCGTGGCCGAAAGGCTGATCGATTGGTCCAAAGCCGATCGCACCACGCTCGTGTGCACGAGTTTGATCGACGAACTGCTCAGCGCCTCGGATGGAGGTTCACCCCTGCACATATCGACGCTGGCGGACACGTGGATTCATTTGAACTACCTGGTGCAGGCCGGGGAGCGCAACCGCAGTTTGTCCATCATCAAATCGCGCGGCAGCGCCCATTCGAACCAGGTGCGTGAATTGATTTTGACCAATGAGGGCGTGACGTTGGCGGACACGTACACGGCAGGCGGCGACGTGCTCATGGGCACACTGCGTTGGGAAAAAGAAAGTGCCGAACGCCGCGAAGCGGAGATGACCTACATCAGCGGTAAGCACAAGACCATGCTCATCACTGCCGAGGAGGCCGAAATCGCCGTGCGGATCAAGTCGCTGCAGGTCGAGCTCGAGGCAAAGCAGGCCGAAAAGGCGATGTTGTCCCGCTCGAGCGCGCGCGAAGCCGGCGAGGTCTCGCAGGGCCGCACCCGCATGCGCGAGTTGAGGGGTGCCGATATCGCGGACCGGCCGAAAAGGCAGCGATTCAAAGTGAGTATGCCGTGAAGAGCCCCGTGAAGCGCCTGGCGAAATTCAAATTCCGCCTGTATGTAGCCGGTGACGGCCAAAATGGCGCGCTCGCCATAAACCACCTGACGACGCTTTGCCGGGAATACCTGCCCAACCGGCACGAAATTGAAATTGTCGACGTCTATCGAGACCCCAAACGGGCCATGGAGGACGGAGTGCTGATGACGCCGACACTGATGAAGCTCTCACCGGCCCCGGTGCGACGGATCGTCGGCGCCCTGAGTCAGGAAAGGACGGTGTTGCAGACCTTGGGGTTGAGCGCTCGCCACCCCTGAAACACCATGGAACGATCCTTTGAGTCCCGCTCCGACCAAATCCTGGTACCAATCGCTCCTGACGCGTGCCCTCATTTCCCCAAGTCTGCATCCGTTGCATCACGAATACGAATTGGGTGCCCAAGTGGGTGCGTAGTCCGAGGGCCCATACCAGCCACGGCTTGTGCCGGGTCTGTCTGAACCACTTCTACGGTTGAGTCTCACCCGCCGATGAGATGTTGCGCGCAAACGCTGGAGGCGGCCACATAACGCTCATGCAGGGCGCACAGGCCGTCGCCCGCGCGCACCGAAGCATAGGCGGAACTCAGGCTCGAGAGCCCCGGCAGCGCGGCTTCGAGCGCGGCGGCCTGCGCCTCGAAGTGCCGGCAGCTGCGGCAAGCAGCAGCCTCGCCGGTCATCGGCCGAACTGCGTCCAGAATTCGCCGAACACCTGGGTCGACAAAAAGAATCCGAGCAGGACGTTGACCAGCACACCGATGGTGAAGGCATAGAATGGCCGGGCTCCCACGGTCGCCAGGTCCCGCAGGCGCGTGGTGAGGCCGATGCTCAAGAATGCGAACGTGAACGCCCAGGTCCGCAGCGCCTGCAGCGGAGCGACCAGCCCCGGTACCACGTCCTTGCGGTATTCGACATAGCTGTAGCCGCGCGACATCAACGTCAGGATCACCGAGGCGGCGAGAAAGCCCAGCACGAATTTGGGAAATCGCCGCCAAATCTCGCCGGCGCCGGCTTGATTGCTGATCCCTGTCCTATCCCAGCGCGCGGTGGCAATCAGCGACAGCACGAACGCCCATACGCCGATCCACACATCCCGCCCGACCACCTTCATCAAGGTGAACGCGGCCACTGCGGCATCGCCGTGACCGGATATCCCGGCCACGGTGCCCGCGTAGCCACCGTAGGTCTGTGCCGCCGCGAGACCGGCCGCGTCGGCGAATTCCGAGGTTCCGATCCACGCACCCGCAACCCCGGTGGACAGCCCCAGTTCACGCGAGATCAGCGGCAGGGCGAAGATCATGACGATGGCCCAAACCACCACCAGTGAGATGGCGATGGAGACATCCTGTTTCTTGGCGCCGACCGCACCGCCAATCGCGATGGCCCCGGAGACCCCGCAGACCGCGCCTCCGGTGCCGAGGGTCGCTGCCAGGCGTCTGTCGAGCCCGAGACGCACGGCGCTGAAATAGATGGCGCCGAAGGTCACAAGCGATACGATTGCGGCCTGCAATATCGCCACCGGTCCCGCCCAGGCGAGCAGCGTGAGCGGCAGACTGGCGCCGAGCAGCACGATGCCGGTCTTGATGTAGAACTCCACGCGCAACCCGGGCTGCAACCATTGCGGCACACCGCTGGTGTTGGAGACCAGCAGCCCCAGGGCCAGCGCCACCAGCGGCGGCTCCAGATTGTAGTGCGATGATTGGTCCCAGGAGCCGAGAAAATAGATGGCGACGGCCGCTACAAATAACGGCAGAAAAGCGCTCAGGAATTTGAACAGATTGATGCCGAGGGCCGCCGCGCCGCTGCCGAAGGCCACCGCCCACAACAGGAACAGCGCCGCGTAGCGCACACCGTTCTGGCTCAACTGAGCCGTCAATTCGGCCGGATGGCCCCACTTCTGCGGCGCGACCGCGAGCCACTTGAGCGACGCACCCCCGGTGAACAGGCCGGCGGCCGCCAGGATCAGCGCAAGGCCGATCCAAATGGCCCACCAGTCCTCCTTACGGAACAACTCGACCCAAACCGACGCCCGTGCCGGTGCCGGATGAGGGCCTTGCACGACAACTTCCGCCATGATGCTTTCCTCGCAACCTTGCCTGGCCGGGTACCGTAGTCGCACCGACGGATGGCGTCGAATAGCATTTAGGCATGAGCCGGTGCGTTTCGGTAATGTGGGGCGACCAAGGCACGGGCGGCTTCAGGCGCGCTGCGGGCGTCGAATTTTCGGCTTATGTCATTAACAGTGAGGGAACATGCCCAAATACTTCCAGGATGAGCTGCTCGAGCAGCACCTACGGACATACCTCGGTGACCTCGATCCTGCCACCATGACCTTCCTGCGCAGCCGGCTCGAATGGGTGGAGATTGCGGCCGGCGAAACATTGATGGCGCAGGGCGATCCTGGCGATTCCATGTACATATCGATCAGCGGCCGGCTGCGCGCCTACGTCAAGGATGACGGCGGCATCGAGCACATGGTGCGCGAGATGGCGCGCGGTCAGATCATCGGCGAGATGAGCATGTACACCGAGGAGCCGCGATCGGCCACGGTGGTTGCGATCCGCGACTCGGTGCTGGTGAAGCTCGCCCGCGCCGATTTTGCCACCCTGCTCGCCACCAGCGCCACGATGTCGATCGTGCTCACGCGCCAGATCATCAAGCGGCTTCAGACCGTGCACCGGCGCAGCGATATCGCCCGGCCGATCACCATCGGCGTGCTGCCGATCACGACGGGCGTGCAGCCGCTGGAGTTCTGCCGTCAGTTGTCCGCACACCTGGAAACCGCGGGCAAAGTGCAGATCGTGGATGCGGCGCGGCTCGATCGCGAACTCGATCAAAGCCTCGCACAGGCCGACGTCAACGACACCGAAGCCGATCGCCGGATCGCCCTTTACCTGGACGCCATCGAGGCGACCAACGACTATGTGCTGCTGGTCGGCGACGACCATCCCTCCTCCTGGACCCGCCGCTGCAGTCAGCGTTGCGACGAGTTGCTGCTGCTGGCCGATGCCGCGCAGCCGCCCGAATTGCACCAGACCGAGGCCCAGTTTCTGTTGCACCGCCACGGGCGCACGGAGGCGGCGGAGTTCCTGGTGCTGCTGCATGACGCGGACGAACGCTGTCCATCCGGAACCCGTAAATGGCTGGCGCGCCGCCCCGTCACCAGCCATTATCACGTCCGGCCTGCGCTGGAGCGCGACATGGCGCGCCTCGCGCGATTGTTGAGCGGCAGGGCCGTCGGGCTGGTCCTGGCGGGCGGCGGGGCACGCGGCTGCGCGCACATCGGAATCTACCGGGCGCTGCGCGAGCGCGGCATCGAGATCGATTGCGTGGGGGGCACAAGCATCGGCTCGGTGATGGCCGTCTACGTCGGTTCCGATCGGCCCATCGAGGACGTGATGAAAATCGCCCGCGAATCCTTCAGCCGCAATCCGACCGGCGACTTCAATCTGGTGCCGCTGATCTCGCTGGTCAAGGGCGCACGCCTTCGGCAAACCATCGCCAGGGGCATTCGCCAATTGCTCGGGCGGCCGACGGATGTCGAGGATTTGTGGAAGAATTATTACTGCATTGCCAGCAATTACTCACTCGCCTCCGAACAGGTGATTCAAAGCGGCGATCTGTCGCGCGCCATGCTCGCCAGCATCGCAATCCCTGGCGCCCTGCCGCCGCAGATCGAGGACGGTAATCTGCTGTGCGACGGCGGCACCTTCAACAACTTTCCGGTCGACGTGATGCGCAACATGCGCGGCGTCGGCAAGGTCATCGGCGTCGACCTCGGCTCGCGCAAACGCCGGCGCATCGAGATCACCGAAGTGCCGGGCAGCTGGAGCCTGCTCCGCGACCGGTTGCGCGCGCGCGCCAAGCGCCGGTTTCGGCTGCCGTCGCTGATGGCCTACTTGATGAACGTCACCGTGCTCTACAGCACCTCGCGACAGCGCGAGAACCGAAAGCTCACGGATCTGTACTTCAATCCGCCGCTCGAGCGGGTGGGTATGCTGGAATGGAACAAGTTCGACAGCATCGTGCAACATGCCTACGAGCATGGCAGGGAGATATTGAACGGGATGTCCGCGGCTGAATTGAGTCTGTATGGGGCACGTGCGGCGGGCAAATGATGCGCTATGGCGGACGGCGGCGAACGGGTAGACGTTGCCCGCCATGATGCCGGTATCGACGAAGTAGTACGCCTTCTGGATTTCCGGATCCTCCAGACCCGGCTCCTGGAATCCTGCCGTATGGGTGAGGCGGTGCATGTCCACCACGAAGATCAGCTGCACCGGAGCCCCGGGTTTGACCCCCTGCTGTCCCGGAGTCAGGGTGAGCGACCGATGATCACCGGCGATGATCGCGGTCAGCCGATTGGCCACCGCATCGTATCGATACATGCCGTCCTTGAGCGCGACATATAGGTCGATTTCCTGGGAATTGCTCGCCGATGCCGCGGTCCTGCCGCAGATCCCGAAGGGTCCGATGCTGCGATTCACGCCGCAGGCGGCCCACAGCAGATTCGACAGCACCTGCGGCGGCAGCGGCGTTGCGCTGATCTCCCGCTGGGTACTTCGCCGCTGCAGCGCCGCGAACACGGAGGCGCCGCCATCCTGCGCCGGCAGGGCCAGTTCGATGTCCGGCAGCCGGCGTCCGGCGGGCGAGCTGTTCAATAGGAGCCTCCTTCGATGGCAGAGCCTAATCAACCGCACCGCCCACGACTGTACGTTTACGTACGTATGGCGGTTCGCTCGCTATACTGCTGCGGCTGAAATATGGGCGGCGCAGAGCCGGTCTTTAACGTACAGGAGGTGACTAGCATGCAATCCAGAGACGGCACGAATTCCGGCCGACGTCTGTTCTTGACCGCGGGCCTCACGGCTCTGGCGGGCGGCAGCGCGATGGCCAGGCTGTGGGCGGCAGCACCGCCGCCGGGGGCGCCGGAGGCCGTGTCCATCGAGACATTCGCCGCCGATGGGAGAAGCCAGGGCGTGGTGACGCTGCCCAAGATCGTCAAGACCGACGCCGAGTGGCGCGCCCAACTGTCGCCGGCAGCCTACCGGGTTGCCAGACGGGAAGGCACCGAGGCGCCTTATTCGGGCGAATACGCCGAGAGTCATGGCGACGGACTGTATCGGTGCATCTGCTGCGACACCGCACTGTATGACTCCAAGACCAAATTCGAATCGGGAACGGGATGGCCGAGCTTCTGGCAGCCCATCTCGGCGCGCAACATCGTCAAGAGTTCGGATTCGAGCTTCGGCATGCAGCGTGACGCCATTTCCTGCCGCCGCTGTGATGCCCATCTGGGTCATGTGTTCGACGACGGCCCGAAGCCGACGGGACTGCGCTATTGCATGAATTCGGTGGCCCTGCATTTCGTGGTGCGGGCCTGACCGATGCTTGACCGGTGGGTGCTGCTGGCCGCCGTTCTGTGCGTGACGGCGCAGTCGCCATCCGCCCGCGCCGCGGGCACCCCGGGCACCGCGCCCACCGCAGATCTTCCCGCGGCCACACTCGATCGGCAGTGGAAGTCGGCGAGCCGCCAATACGATGCGCGTCGCGCCGCGCTGCTGCGCGATGTCGACCGGTTGAACCAGGACGGGCCCTATCGGGCCGATTGGGAGTCTTTGCGAAAATACCAACCCCCAGATTGGTACCTGGACGCCAAGTTCGGCATCTTCATCCACTGGGGCGTGTATGCCGTGCCGGCCTATGCGAATGAATGGTATCCGCACGCGATGTACGAGCCGGGCTCGGAGGTGTTCAAGCATCATATCGCCACCTACGGAGCACAAACGACATTCGGCTACAAGGATTTCATTCCGCTGTTCAAGGCCGAGCACTTCGAGCCCGCGGCGTGGGCGCGGCTGTTCAAGGAATCCGGCGCGAAGTACGTGGTTCCGGTGTTCGAACATCACGATGGCTTCGCCATGTACGACTGCGGCCTGTCGGATTGGACCGCCGTGAAGATGGGTCCGCATCGCGACCTCGACGGCGATCTGGCCAAGGCCGTGCGCGCCGAGGGCCTGCGCCTCGGCGCTTCCTCGCATCGCATCGAGCATGACTGGTTCATGGCGCTCGGACGCACCTTCGACTCGGACGTCAACGATCCGAAGTACGCGGCCTTCTACGGACCGGCGCATGCCCGTCTCAACAATGTGAGGCCCACACCGCTGAGCAATGACTGGACCTATCTGTCCGAGGACTTCGGCGATGACTGGCTCGCCCGCAGCGCCGAGATCGTGGAGAAATACCACCCCGACCTGGTGTATTTCGACTGGTGGATCGGCCAGCCGGGACTGCGGCATCAGCTGACCCGGTTCGCCTCGTTCTACTACAACTCATCGCTGCGGTCGGGCGGCCCTGTGGGCGTCATCAATTACAAGGATTGGGCGATGCAGGAGAATTCCGCCGTGCTCGACATCGAGCGCGGTCAGCTCGAGGATACGCGCAAACTGCATTGGCAGACCGACACTTCGGTGAGCGAGAAGTCCTGGGGTTACATCGAGCACGATGCCTACAAGACGCCGGACGTCATCGTGCATCAGCTCGTGGACATCGTCAGCAAGAACGGCAACCTGCTGCTCAACATCGGGCCGCGCGCCGATGGCACGATTCCGCAGGAGGTGCAGCAGCTGCTGCGCGCGGTCGGCGCCTGGCTCGCCACGAATGGCGAGGCGATTTACGGCACGCGGGCCTGGCGCAGCTTCGGCGAGGGGCCCACCAAGGTGGTGGGCGGCTCCTTTCACGATGCCGGCACCCACGACTATACGGCGGAGGATTTCCGCTTCACCAGCAAGGATGCGATGCTGTATGCGATCGAGATGGCGTGGCCGGCCGGCGCGTCGGCTGTCATCCATTCGTTCGGCACCGACTCACTGGGCGCCCGCGTGACCTCGGTCGATCTGCTGGGTTCGCAGGCACGCATCATATTCGATCAGCAGGCCGACGGCCTGCATCTGCAGCTGCCCGCCCGGCCGCCGGGAGCGTCCGCATACGCCTTTCGGATTCAGTTGGCGCCCTTGTAGCAATCCAAGGATGCCAAACCCGTCAAACACCTGGGTTTCCCTGAGCTCGGGCGACCTTCTCGCCGAGATCGATCCGCTCGGCGCGCAACTGTCGACGCTCAAAGATGCCCTGGGGCGCGATCTGCTGTGGGACGGCGATCCGGCGGTTTGGAGCGGCAGAGCCCCGCTGCTATTCCCCATCGTCGGCGAACTCTCGGGTGGCGTCTACCGCGTCGGCGCGCAGAGTTATCACCTGACGCGCCACGGCTTTGCGCGCGGCAGCGTTTTTCAAGTGACCGATGCCGGCGCGGCCGCCGCGGTATTCAGATTGAAGGCCGATGCGGCCAGCCTGCTGCGCTATCCCTTCGTCTTCGAACTGGACGTACACTACGTGCTGCAGGGCGCGACCCTGTCGATCACCAGTTGGGTGCGCAACCTGGGCGAGACGAGCATGCCCGCAAGCTTCGGCTATCACCCGGCATTTCGCTGGCCGCTGCCTTTCGGCCGGCCCCGATCCTCGCACTTCATCGAATTTGCGACGGACGAGCCCTCGCCTGCCAGACGGCTCGATGCGAATGGCCTGCTGAGCAGCGACCGGCAGGCGACGCCCATCGTCGACCGGCGGCTCGGGCTCGACGATGCGCTCTTCAAGAACGATGTGCTGATTTTCGATGCGGTGCGCAGCCGATTCGTCACCTATGGTGCCGACGACGGCCCGCGGATCCGCGTGAGCTATCCCGACGCGCCGTATCTCGGCCTGTGGACCAAGCCGGGGGCCGGGTTCATCTGCATCGAGCCCTGGCACGGCATTGCCGATCCGCAGGGGTACTCCGGGGATTTTGCCGACAAGCCCGGCATTTTCATGGTCGCGCCCGGAGCGGGCATGGCGATCCGGATGGCGATCACACTGCAGTCGGGTGATTCAGCCGCCAGGTGACCAGGGCGGAGACGCCGAGCAATGCCCCGACCGCGTACAACCCGGTGGCATAACCGCCGGTGGACCCGCGCAGCCAGCCGATCGTGGCCGGACCGACGAAACCGCCGAGGTTGCCGAGCGAATTGATCAGCGCGATGCCGGCGGCCGCGCCGGCCCCGGAGAGAAATGTGCCCGGCAGTGTCCACAGCGGCGGCTTTGCCGCACTGACTCCCACGTTGACCAATACGATCGCAGCGATGAAGGCCGCTGCGGTCTGGGCGCGGCCGGCGAGGATGAATCCCAGGCACGCCGCAACGCAGGGAATGATCACATGCCAGCTGCGCTCCTGGGTGCGATCGGAATGCCCGGCCCACAGCAGCATCGCAAGCACCGCGGCGACACCGGGAATGCCGGTGAGCAGACCGGTGTCCCAGGCATTGAAGCCATATTGATGAATGATCAGCGGCACCCACAGGCCGAGCGTGTAGAGTCCCGCCGAGGTGCCGAAGTAGATGAGGGCCAGTGCGAGCACCCGCGGATCGCGCAACGCCGGCATGACCGCGCCGGAATGGCCGCCCTGCGCCTGCCGGGCATCGGCTTCCTGCTGCAGCGTCTCCGTCAGCCGGCGGCGCTCCTGCGGCAAGAGCCATCGGGCCTGCGCCGGCGTGTCCGTCAGGAACCGCAAAACAGCGAAGCCGAGCAGGATGGCCGGTGCGGCTTCCACCAGATACAGCATCTGCCAATCCGCCAGTCCGGCCACCGTCGGCAGCTGCATGATCGCGCCCGACAGCGGCGATCCGAGGGCCGTGGAAAGGGGCGCCGCCGCCATGAACCACGCCGCCGCGGTAGCCCGCTGCCGTGACGGAAACCACAGGCTCAGGTAGAGAATGATGCCGGGGAAAAAGCCGGCCTCCGCCACCCCCAGCAGGAATCTCAGCACATAAAAACTCCTGGGCCCGACGACGAAGGCCGAAGCGGCCGCCACCAATCCCCAGGAGACCATCACCCGTGCGATCCACCGGCGGGCACCGACGCGGTAGAGGATCAGATTGGAGGGCACCTCGAACAGCACGTAACCGATGAAAAACAGGCCCCCGCCCAGCCCGAAGGACGCCGGCGACAGGCCCAGCGCGCGATTCATCGACAGGGCCGCGAAGCCGACGTTGACGCGGTCGAGGAAGCTCACGAAATACAGCAGCATGACGAACGGGATGATCCGCCACAGGAGCTTGAGGGAGAGCCGCGCGTCGAGGTCGCGCGCAACCTGCGGATTCATCGCCTCCAAGCGGACGCGCTGCGGCGCCTACGCCGCCGCATGGACCCGGGCGTCGGGTTTCTCGATCAGTGCACACACGGCGGCCGTCACCTGGACGGTCGTGGCGGTTCCCCCGAGATCGCGCGTGTGCAGCGTCGCATCGGCGGTGACGGCTTCGATGGCACGCATCACCCGCCTGGCCGCATCCATCTCGCCGAGATGCTCGAGCATCATCGACACCGACCAGAATGTGCCCACGGGATTGGCGAGGCCCTTGCCCATGATGTCGAAGGCGGACCCGTGGATGGGTTCGAACATGGAGGGATGGCGGCGCTCCGGATCGATGTTGCCGGTCGGCGCAATCCCGAGGCTGCCGGCGAGCGCGGCCGCCAGATCGCTCAGGATGTCGGCATGCAGATTCGTCGCCACGATGGTGTCGAGCGACGCCGGCCGGTTGACCATGCGCGCGGTCGCGGCGTCGACCAGCTCCTTGTCCCAGGTGACCAGCGGAAATTCCGCGGCGACCTGCGCGGCAATCTCGTCCCACATGACCATGGCGTGGCGCTGCGCATTGCTCTTGGTGATCACGGTCAGCAGCCTTCGTGGTCGCGATTGCGCCAGGCGAAACGCGAAACGCAGGATGCGCTCGACGCCGCCGCGCGTCATGATGGACACGTCCGAGGCCACTTCGAGCGGATGTCCCTGGTGCACCCGTCCGCCCACGCCGGAGTATTCACCCTCGGTGTT
>PLET01000095.1 GCA_003137095.1 Gammaproteobacteria bacterium | reverse complement strand
CCATCACGAATGGCGTGAATGGAAACGGCGGCGGCATCAGAGAAGCCAGTGCGAGCGCAAATCCCGCGCTCCGCGGTGTACGGCGTCCTCCGTCGGCTCGTGAGCACGGGGGCGGCGCGCGCCATCGCGGGGTCTCCCGAGCGGTTCGCCGCCGTTCCGGCGAGCGAGGTGCTCTTGCTGCTGAAGAAGCGCTTCGACTCGTCGGTCGAGGCGCTCGAAGACGCCGTGCGAACGATCGACGTCGCGCCGCCGCCGCCCGACGCGTTCAGCGTTCGGGGGTACGCGCGCATCCTCGAAGAGGCCGAGCGGCTCGTGCGAGCGTCGAAGTCGCGGCTCGTCATCAGCGGCTGGCCGCGCGAGATCTCGCGCATCGCACCCGAGATCCGGCGCGCCGCGAAGCGCCACGTCTACTCGGTCGTCTTCTCGCACGCGGTGCTCCCGAAGCTCCCCGGCGAGACGTTCAGCTACGAGCTCGAAGAGTCCTCGCTCGAGACGTTCTGGAAGCATCGCCTCGTCGTCGTCTCGGACGACACGAGCACGCTCATCGCCGCGACCGAGGCGGCTGAAAAGGACAGTGGCGTCGTGTGCGAGACGCCCGCCATCGCCGAGATCGCGACGTCGCAGGTCGCCCTCGACATCACGTTGCTCGCCCAGCGCACTGGGCGCGACGTCGAGGCGACGATGGCGAAGATGCTCGGGGCGCGCGTCGGGCGGCTCGACACGCTCCTCGGCACGAAGGAGCGCGCGACGCGGTAATATCGGGGCGTGGCGACCTTGTCGATCAACGCGCCGGGGTTCGGCTCGGAAGAGCGTGACGCCTACGCCGACCTGTTGGCGGCGACGCGCGGCCTCCGTCGCGAACAGGCGGTGGCGCGCGAGGCGTGGCTTCACGCCCTGCCCATCGAGCGTCGCGAAGAGACGCTCTTCGAGTTCGAGATCCTGTTGAAGGGGCTCGCCTGCTTCGCGAACCCGCGCAATCGCCCGGGGCCGGCGCGCCGCCGCGCGATCGTCACGTCCGATTTTCGCGAGCACCTCGCGCTCGTCCGCGAGGCCCTCGGTCGCATCGTGCAGCTGTCGCGCGTGTTGCTCGTCGACCGCGACAAGGCGTTCGTCTTTCAGCGTTACTTGGAGACGATGCTCCCCGACGATCGCTCGCGGTCGAAGCTGGTGCGCGAGGCGGCGACGCAAGAGACGCCGCAAGGGTCGCTCTTCGTGCTCCGCCATGCGATGACGAACCTGCTCGAGCTGTCGGCGGGGATGACGCGCTTGCCTCGCGTGCCCTACCGCCTCTTCTTCGCGCTGCTCGGCGTCGCGCAGCGCGAGCGGTGCCGTGGGAGCATGGCGTTCGTCCGACTTCGCCGAATCGAGCAGCTCGCGCGCCTCCTCGCGGCTCATCTGCCCGGGCAGGTGCCGCTCATCCGGCGGCGCACCGCCGGGTGCATCCCGGGGCGGCTCGCCGGCCGCGGCCGCAGGCGGCGGTTGGCCGGCGCTGCGCGGCGGTGGCTGACCGGCGGGTGGAGGCTGGCCGGACGGCGGGTGCTGGCCGCCGGGCGGGGGCTGCCCGGAGGATGGAGGCTGGCCGGCGCCCTGGTTCGGCTGAGGTTTCTGCTGCGGATTTTTTTGATTTTTTTTCTGCAGCTCGTCGATCTTGCGCTTGACGAAATCGCGGTTGTACTTGCTGTCGGCATCATCCGCACGCATTTGCAGTGCCGTGTCGTACGCCTTCAACGCCTCGTTCCATTTCTCAAGGGTTTGCGCCGGGGCGCCGGCTTCGGATTTCTGTCCGGCGCGGTACAGCGCATTGCCCAGGTTGTAATAGGCGTCCTGCTGGCCCGCGAGGCGCTGCGCATCGGCCGACGGCGCGCCGCGGATCGATTGCCGAAACTCCTGCGCCGCCTGCGGGAAGCGGCCGGCGCGATAGGCGGCGGTGCCGCTGTTGAATTGCAGCACCGGCATTGCCGGGTCGGGCCGCGCGGCCGCCGCATCGACATCCGCGGCACGGTTTTCGTGCACCGGCCAGACAGCCAGCAGCGCCAGGGCGGCGGCCACGGCGGCGGCCGGCCGCCGCACACGACCGCGCCGCGTCCCGATGAGCAGGCTGGCGAGCAGCAATG
This sequence comes from Gammaproteobacteria bacterium, assembly GCA_003137095.1. Classification (GTDB taxonomy): domain Bacteria; phylum Pseudomonadota; class Gammaproteobacteria; order Steroidobacterales; family Steroidobacteraceae; genus Bog-1198. Next base: position 3,957 of record PLET01000095.1, on the reverse strand, counting down.
CCAGCGCGGCTGCGAGCGGCCACTGATAGCGTTCGATGTAGACCTTGCGCTGGCGAAAGGCAAGATCGTGTTTTGCCACGCTGCCGAACAATGCCTTGATGATCGCCTCCACGCCCTCGCCCTGCGCACCGAGCGGCACGTAGATGCCGCCGGTGGCCGTGGCGATGGCCTTCAATGCGGCCTCGTCGAGCCGCGATTTGACGAAGCTGCCGGTCTCGTCCTTGACGAATCCGCCGCCCTGCTCCGCCGGGATCGGAATCAGGTCGCCGGCCGCGGTGCCCACGCCCACGGCGTAGATCTTCACCCCGTCCCCGGCCGCCGCGCGGGCAGCCTGCAATGCGCTGCCCTCGAGATCCTCACCGTCCGTGACCAGCACCAATATCTTGTCGGTCCCGGGGCGCCGGTTCAACGCCGCTTGCGCCACCTGGATGGCACGCGCGATGTTGGTGCCGCCCCGCGGGATGGTATGGGTGTCGATCGCGCCGAGCGAGTCGTGAAACGCGCCGTAATCGAGGGTGATGGGGCAGACCAGAAAGGCGTCGCCTGCGAATGCGACGATGCCCAACGCGTCGCCGTCCAGTCCATTCGCAAAATCGGCGATCGCGAGCTTCGCGCGCGTCAGCCGGTCGGGCTTGACGTCCGGGGTCGACATGCTGCGCGAGGTGTCGATCGCGAACACGATCTCGTTGCCACGGCGGCTGATCTGCTCCCAGCGATAACCGACCAACGGGCCGGCGAGGGAGACGCACAGACAGGCCAAGGCCGCCAGGAACAAACCGCGCCGCGCACGGCGCCGCGGCACCGATATCGAGCGCGTCAACTGGTGACGCAGATGCGCCGACACGAAGCCCGCGAGCGCGGCATGCTGGCGCACGTCATGGCGGCGCCACATCCACGGCAGCACGATACAGGCGATCGCCGCGGCCGCCAACCACCACGGGTCGGTGAACTTCACGGCAGTCTCCGCAGGCGGGTTTGCTGCAGGACCGCCCACAGGGCGAGGATGCCGAACGCCGGGACCAGCGCCCAGCGGTACAGTTCCTCGATGTGCTCGAAGCGCTGTACGACCTGCGCGGACTTCTCCAGGCGGTTGATCTGTTCGTAGATCCTTTGCAATGAATCCGTGTCGGTGGCCCGATAAAAGCGCCCGCCGGTCTCGTCCGCGATCGCCTGCAGGGTCTTCTCGTCCACGTCCACCTGCGCCATGATCAGGTGCATGTTTCCGGCATCGTCCTTGACCGGAATCGGCGCCTTGCCGCGCGCCCCGACACCGATGGTGTAGATTTTGATCCCCATGGCCTGGGCCGCTTCGGCGGCGGCGAGCGGCGCTATTTTTCCGGTGTTGTTCACGCCGTCCGTGAGCAGGATGAACACCTTGGATTTGGCGGCCGTCATGCGCAGGCGGTTGACGCCGGCGGCGATCGCCGAGCCGATGGCCGTGCCGTCGTCGCCGGTTCCGATGCTGACGCGCTCGAGATTCTGCTGCAGCCAGTCGTGATCGAGCGTGATCGGGCTAACCAGGTAGGGAAATCCGGCGAATGCAATCAGACCGATGCGGTCATCGGGCCGCTCCTCGATGAACCGGGACACCACAGATTTGACCACTTCGATGCGATTGACCCGCTGATGGTCGATGGTGAAGTCAAGCGCCTGCATCGAGCCGGAGACGTCGAGCCCGAGCACGATGTCGATGCCCTTGACGGTCACCTCGGTGCGGCTGTGCGCGCGCTGCGGCCGGGCCAGCGCCACGATCATCAGGAAGGCGGCCGCAACCGGCAGGAGCCAGAGCAGCCGCCCGATGCGGCTGCGGCTGCTGCGCGCCACCTCGCGCACGATGCCCACGTCGGAATACTCGATCGCGGCCACCGGACCGCGCCTGCCGCGCCATACCATTACCAGCGGCAGCAGCGTCAGCAGCCAGAACCATTCGGGTTGCAGAAGGCGGATCATGCGCCGGCTTGGTGCAGGCCCGCACGGTGCTGCGGCGGGGCGTCCGCGGCCGGCGGCACGGTGGCACGCACGAAGTCGCCGGCACTGTGATGCAGCGATTCCATGTTCTGCGCGGTGAGCGACATGCCGGCGAATTTGACGAGGTCGCATTGATGCAGGAATTCCGACAACAGCGCACGGTGGCTGCCGAGTGCCGGATCCGGGTGTTGTGCGAGGCCGCGAAGAAACTCCTCCGTGGTGCGGTGGGTAACGGTGAACTCGAAGCGCTGCCCGATGTAGGTGCGCACGACGTCGGACACCGCGACCGAGAACTCGCCCGCCCGCGCCGGCTGCATCAGCGGCCGGATGGACTCCAGGCGCTGCAATGCGGCCTCGTGGGGCAGCAGTGCGCGCGGCCGCGACCGGCGGCGCCACAGCCAATAGGCGCAGAGCGCAAGCACCAGCGCAGCGGCGAGCAGCGCCGCCGGCAGCCAGGCGGAAACCGCGGTCCGCGGCCCACGGATGTCGCGGATATCCTCGGCCAGCGCGGGCGATGCGAGGATTGCGGCGATCAGGCAGGCCGGCCGCGCTGGCTCACCGCGGCCGCTCATGGGCGCCTGCGATCCCGCGTCTTTAAGAACCGTTGCAGGGCGGGCAGATAGGGCAGGTCCGTCTGCAGCTGCAGGGTGTCGACGCCCTCGGAGCGAAAATCGCGCGCCAGCTGCCGGGTTCTTTCCAGCGCTTTTTCCTTGAAGCGTTTGCGAACCCGCGGATTGGCGGTGTCCAGCTCGACGATTTCGCCGGTCTCCGCATCCTCCAGGGTCAGAATGCCCACGTTGGGGAGCTCCTTCTCGCGCGGATCCTCGACGTGCACGGCGATCAGATCATGGCGGCGATTGGTCCGGCGCATGGCCCGGCGTAGGTCGGCGCGCGCTGCAAGCGGCTCACCGGGCGCTTGAAAATCCGAGATCAGAAATACGATCGCGCGGCGGTGCAAAACCCGGTTGACGACGTCGAGCGCCTTGACGGCGTCCGTGGCCGCCCCCTGCGGCACGTGGTAGAGGATGTCCCTCACGGCGCGCAGCACATGATGACGCCCCTTCCTCGGTGGCAGGTAGCGCTCCACCCGGTCGGTGTACAGCAGCAGTCCGACCTTGTCGCTGTTGCGGATGGCCGAGAATGCCAGGCCGCTCGCCAGTTCCGCGGCGAGGTCGCGTTTGCTCATCGGCGCCGAGCCGAAATTGCCCGAGGCGCTCACGTCCACCACCAGCACGATCGTGAGTTCGCGCTCCTCGGTGTATTTCTTCACGAAGGTGCGCCCGGCGCGTGCCGTCACGTTCCAATCGATGGTGCGCACCTCGTCGCCGGGGGTGTACTCGCGCACCTCGTCGAAATCCATGCCGCGACCCTTGAACACGGAGTGATACGCACCGGCGAGACTGTCGTTGACCATCCGCCGGGTGCGGATCTCCAGGCGCCGCATGCCGCTCATGATGGCCTTGTTCGACTTGGTATCCGCGGGCATGGTCTTCAAGGAACGGGCAGCGTATCGAGGATTTTACCTATCGCGTTCTCGGATGTGATGTTTTCGGCTTCCGCCTCGTAGGTCACGGACACCCGATGACGCAGCACGTCGAAGGCGATGTTCTTCACATCCTGCGGTACCACGAAGTGGCGCCCCTGCAGGAAGGCGGTGGCGCGGGCGGCCAGCGTCAAGGCGATGGTGGCGCGCGGCGAGGCGCCGTTTTGGATGTAGCCGTTCAAATCGAGCGACGCCGCGATGGGCGGCCGGGTCGCCAGCACCAGATCCACGATGTAGTTGCGGATCTTGTCGTCCACGTACACGGAGTTCACGACGTGCCGGGCATCGACGATCTGCCTGGCGCTGACCACGGCGCGCGGCACGACCATGGGCTCGGTGGTGGCCATCGCGTCGAGGATGGCGCGCTCCTCGGCCCGGCTCGGATAATTGACGATCACCTTCATCATGAAGCGGTCGATTTGCGCTTCGGGCAGCGGGTAGGTGCC
>PLET01000073.1:48909-114567 GCA_003137095.1 Gammaproteobacteria bacterium | reverse complement strand
CTGCCGTGGCCGATCGAGCGCAACATCATCGTCAATGTTTCCCGCCAGTACAGCGTCACCGACGACGCCAGCATGCTGACTGCGGACACGAATCTGGTGGAGGTCAAATCCGCCGTTCAATACACCCAGCCCGATCCGCTCAAACTGCTGTTCAAGGTACGCGACGTGGACGAGACATTGACCCAAGTCAGTGAGAGCGCGATGCGTGAGGCGGTGGGCCGGGCCTCCCTCGACAAGGCGCTCGCATTCGATCCTTCGATCACGGACCGGGCGCGCACGCTGTTACAGCGGACGCTCGACAGCTACGACATGGGAATCCACATCCTCAGCGTGAATCTCACGGATGTGAACGTGCCCGATGCCGTGCAGGATGCGCAGCGCGATGCCATCAAGGCCGACAAGGACCGCCAGCGCTATCAACAGGAGGCGGAGCTGTACCGCAACGACGTGCTGCCGCGCGCCCGCGGCCAAGCGGCCAAGGACATCCAGGACGCCGAGGCGTATCGGCTGCAGGTTCTGGCGCTGGCGCAGGGTCAGACGGCGCGCTTCGACCAGGTGCTCGGCCAGTACGAGCATGCGCCGGCGGTAACCCGCGAACGCATGTACCTGGAGACCATGGAGAACGTGTACAAGAATTCACGCAAGATCATCGTCGACACCAAGAGCGGCAGCAGCATGATGTACCTGCCGCTCGACAAGCTGATTTCCTCGACGCCGCAGTCGATCAGCATGCCCAACGACACGATGACCGTCGCGCCGGCGCGAATTCCGGAAGTGCAGGTCGGACCGACTGAGGATCCGGCGCGGGCGCGCGGAGTACGCTGATGCAGAACAAGGTGCTGTACGTGCTTCTGGGTCTGGTTGCGTTGATCCTCATCGTGCGCGCCAGCGTCTTCACGGTGAACGAGGGCCAGCTGGCGATCAAATCGATCGGCGGCGAGATCATTGATTCGAACTTCGAGCCCGGGCTGCATTTCCGGGTGCCGCTGGTGGAGGACGTCAGCCGCTTCGACAAGCGCATCATCACCCAGCTGTATCCCGCGGAGCGCTTCCTCACCCGCGAGCAGGAACAGCTGAACGTCGACTTCTACGTGAAATGGCGCATCAGCAACCTGCGCCGCTACTACGAATCGACGGGCGGCACGGAGGACGTCGCCAACGCGCGCCTGGGCGAGACCATCAAGGACAGCATCAAGACAGCGGTCACGCAGAGGACGCTGCAGCAGGTGATCACCGCCGAACGCGCCGAATTCACCGATGCGATGATGAAGAACATCCGGCCGGCTGCCGAACAGCTGGGTGTGGATCTGGTCGATGTGAAGATCACGAAGATCGATCTGCCGCAGCAGGTGCGCGATTCCGTGTTCGACCGCATGCGCGCCACATTCAAGGCGCAGGCCGCAAAACTGCGCGCCGAGGGCATCGAGACCTCGGAGCGCACCCGGGCCGAGGCCAACAAGGAGCAGACCCAGATCCTGGCGGACGCGGCGCGCCAGGCGGCGCAGATCCGCGGCCAGGGTGACGCCTCGGCGAGCGAAGTGTATGCGCGCTCCTACACGAAGAACGCGGAGTTCTACAGCTTCTATCGCAGCATGCAGTCGTATCGGGAGTCTGTGGGCACCGCCGGCGACATGCTGGTGATTGCGCCCGACAGCGCCTATTTCAAGTACTTTCAGACACCGCAACCGAAGCACTAGCCGCAACGAACCAGAATGGACATTGGCTGGACCGAGTTCGGACGTTACCTCGGCGGCGCGTTCGCGCTGTATCTGGTGCTGGAGGGCATCGTGCCGTTCGTCAATCCGGTCGCCGCGCAGCGGTTGATGGCCAAGCTTTCGAAAATCGAGGCATCGCAGTTGCGCTGGGGCGGGCTGATCAGCATGGTTGCCGGCCTCGCATTGCTGTGGGTGGCGCGCAATGGGTAAGAACGTCGTCGTCATCGGCCTGCAATGGGGCGACGAGGGCAAGGGCAAGGTGGTCGATCTGCTCACCGATTCGGTACAGGCCGTGGTGCGCTTCCAGGGGGGGCATAATGCGGGACATACGCTGGTCATCGGCGGCAAAAAGACCATTCTGTCGCTGATTCCCTCGGGAATACTCCACGCCCACGTGCAATGCCTGATCGGCAACGGCGTCGTGCTGTCGCTCGAGGCGCTGTTCAAGGAGGCCGAGATGCTGATCGCCCAGGGCGTCCCGGTGCTCGAGCGGCTTCGCGTCAGTCCGAATTGTCCCTTGATCCTGGCCTCGCACGTCGCGCTCGACCGCTCGCGCGAGAAGGCGCAGGGCGCCAATGCCATCGGCACCACCGGCCGCGGAATCGGCCCGGCCTACGAGGACAAGGTCGCGCGCCGCGCGGTCCGCGTCTCGGACCTGTTCGATCCGAAGCACTTCGCGGACCGGCTCGCCGAGATCCTGGATTATCACAACTTCATCCTGCAGCAATACTTCAAGACTTCGACCGTGGATTTTCACGAGGTACTGGAATCGAATCTGGCGCTCGGCGAGCGCCTGAAGCCGCTGGTCGCGGACGTCACCGGCATCATCGAACAGCTCAGCATCGAGGGGCGCAACGTGATGTTCGAAGGCGCGCAGGGGGCGATGCTGGACGTCGATCTCGGCACCTATCCCTTCGTCACCTCCTCGACCACGACCGCGGGCGGCGCTGCCGCCGGCAGCGGCATCGGTCCGCGCCGACTGAACGAGGTGCTCGGTATCGTCAAGGCGTATGCGACGCGGGTGGGCGCCGGACCGTTCCCGACGGAGCTGTTCGATGAATACGGCGAGAGCCTCTCGCGGGTCGGCAATGAATTCGGATCGGTGACCGGACGGCGCCGCCGCTGCGGGTGGTTCGACACGGTGGCGCTGCGCCGCTCGGTGGTGCACAACAGCTGTTCGCATCTGTGCGTCACCAAGCTCGATGTGCTCGACGGATTCGACTGCATCCGCGTCGCCGTTGGATACAGGGTGGACGGCGCAATCACGGCGGTGCCGCCGCTGCTGTCGGGAAATTTCGGCTCCTGCGAGGCGGTATACGAGGAATTGCCGGGCTGGAAGTCGAGCACCATCGGCATCACGCGCTATGAGGATCTGCCCGGCAACGCCAGGAGCTATATCGAACGACTGCAGACGCTGGTGGGCGTGCCCATCACCATCATCTCCACCGGTCCCGACCGGGATCAGACCATCATCCGGCAGAATCCTTTCGCCTGAACACGCCCCGTCCGGCTGATCGTCCCGCCTAATGGTTGTCCCGCGGAATGCCGAAGGTTTCGGCCACCCGCTGATACTTGACCGCCGGATCGAGCACCATGCCATCGCCGAGCTGAGCGACCATCGAACGCTGGATTTCCTGCCACGGGGTCTGCGCGGCCGGATAGCGATAACCGCCGGCGGCCTCGAGGACGCGCCGGCGCTCGGCGAGCTCGGCGTCCGCGATCAGCACATTCGCCGTCGCCAGGCGCAGATCGATGCGTATCCGATCGCCGGTTCGAAGCAGCGCCAGACCGCCGCCCGCCGCCGCCTCCGGCGAGGCGTTGAGAATCGACGGTGATGCCGACGTGCCGGATTGCCTGCCATCGCCGATGCAGGGCAGCACGCCGATGCCGCGCTTGATCAGGTAATCCGGCGGGCGCATGTTGACCACCTCGGGAGCGCCCGGATAACCGATGGTGCCGGCACCGCGCATCACGAGCACGCAAGACTCGTCGATGGCAAGCGCCGGATCATCGATGCGGCTGTGATAATCCTCGGGGCCGTCGAATACGATCGCACGTCCCTCGAAGACATCCGGTTGCTGCGGATCGTTGAGATAGCGCCGCCTGAATTCCTCGGATATCACGCTGGTCTTCATGACGGCGGAGTCGAACAGGTTGCCCCGCATGATGATGAAGCCGGCGTTCTCCTTAAGCGGTGCATCGATGCCGCGGATCACGTCATGATCGCGAATTTCACAGCCGCGGCAGTTCTCGCCGATGGTGCGGCCGTTCGCGGTCAGCGCGCCCTCGCGGATCAGGCCGCGCTTCATCAGCTCGTTGACGACCGCCGGCACGCCGCCGGCGCGGTGGTAATCCTCGCCGAGATATTCGCCCGCCGGCTGCAGATTGACCAGCAGCGGCACGGCATGCCCATGCGACTGCCAGTCGGCCAGCTCGAGATCGGCACCGATGTGACGGGCGATGGCCGCCAAATGGATCGGTGCGTTGGTCGAGCCGCCGATGGCGGAACTGACCACGATGGCGTTCAGGAAGGCATCGCGCGTCATGATGCGCGAGGGCTTCAGGTCCTCGTGCACCATGCCGACGATGCGCCTGCCGGTCTCGTAGGCCATTTGCGCGCGTTCGCGATAAGGCGCGGGAATGGCCGCTGCCCCGGGCAGCTGCATGCCGAGCACCTCGGCGAGCGAATTCATCGTGGTGGCCGTGCCCATGGTGTTGCAGTAGCCGGTTGAGGGAGTCGAGGAGGCTATGAGCTCGATGAAGCCCGGATAATCGATCTCGCCGGCCGCCAGCATCTGCCGCGCCTGCCACACGATGGTGCCCGAGCCCGTGCGCCTGCCCTTGTACCAGCCGTTCAGCATCGGTCCCACCGACAGTGCGATGGCCGGCAAATCCACGGTGGCGGCCGCCATCAGGCATGCCGGGGTGGTCTTGTCGCAGCCAATGGTGAGCACGACGCCGTCCAGCGGGTAGCCGTAGAGAACCTCGACCAATCCCAGATAGGCCAGATTGCGGTCGAGGGCGGCGGTCGGCCGCTTGCTGGTCTCCTGTATCGGGTGCACCGGAAATTCGAGCGGAATGCCGCCCGCGTCGCGAATGCCGTCGGCGACGCGCGCTGCGAGCACGATGTGGTGCCGGTTGCAGGGGGACAGGTCCGATCCGGTTTGGGCGATGCCGATGATCGGTCTTCCGGACTGCAGCTCCGGGAGCGTCAATCCGAAATTCAAATAGCGCTCGACATAGATCGCCGTCATGTCCGGCTTAGCGGGGTTGTCGAACCACGCGCGCGAACGCAGCCGCCCAGTCATGCGAATATAGCCATAATCAATATTCCTACATTCTGTGGCCCCGGCGCGGGGTCGTCAATACGACGGGGTGGTCCGACATGTTAGAGCGCATCCTAAGCAGCATCGCCATCGACGAATGGCGCCGTCGCCTGGTTTTCTGGGGCGGCGCCGTGGCGACCGGAGCAGCGGCGGTGCTGTTTGCCAAGGGCGGCGATTATTCCATGCAGGCATTCGCGCGCGCGCGCGAATGGCTGCCCTGGTGGCCTTATTTGGCGGCTCCCGCGGGTCTGGCGCTTGGCGCCTGGCTGACGAAAAACGTGTTCGCCGGTGCGCAGGGCAGCGGAATTCCCCAGACCATCGCCACGCTGTCGCTGCCGACCGGCAGCGCACGCGATCGGCTGCTGTCGCTGCGCATCGCGGTCGGCAAGGTCGCTTTGACCTTGCTGGCGCTCGCCACCGGTGCATCCGTGGGGCGCGAGGGTCCCACGGTCCAGGTGGGCGCGTCGATCATGCACTCCTTGCGCCGCTTCGCTCAATTCTCCGATACCGATGTCGATCGAGGACTCATACTGGCCGGCGGCGCGGCCGGCGTGGCCGCGGCCTTCAACACCCCGCTGGCCGGCGTGGTGTTCGCGATCGAGGAGCTGTCGCGTTCGTTCGAGGAGCACACCAGCGGCACCATTCTGGCCGCGGTCATCATTGCGGGCGTCACCTCCCTGTCGCTGGTGGGCAACTACACCTATTTCGGCACGACCAGCGCAATCATGAACGAGCCGCGGATGTGGCTGGCGGTGCCGCTGTGCGGGGTGGTGGGCGGCCTGAGCGGCGGGATCTTCTCCCGGGTGATGTTGCGGGCGGGCAGGCAGCTGCCGTCCGCGCTGCACACGCTGCGTGCCGAGCGCCCCGTCGCGTTCGCGGCCGCCTGTGGCTTGTTGATCGCGGCGATCGGCTGGCTGTCGAAGGACACGACCTTCGGCTCCGGTTACGCCGAATCGAAAATGCTGCTGCAGAACGAAGCCCTGCCGACAGCCGGTTTTGCCGTCTTGAAGGCGATCGCGACGCTGGTGTCCTATGTCAGCGGCATACCCGGCGGCATATTCGCACCGTCGCTGGCGGTCGGCGCCGGTATCGGCGCGCAGCTGCACGCGTGGTGGCCGTACGCGCCGGCCGGTGCCATGGTGGTGCTGTCCATGGCCGCCTATTTCGCCGGGGTGGTGCAGGCGCCGTTGACGGCGCTGGTCATCGTGGCGGAGATGACGGGAAACCGTGCGCTTACGCTGCCGCTGATGGCGACGGCGCTGGTCGGCCGCGGCGCCAGCGCCTTCGTCTGCCGGCGCCCGCTGTACCGATCCCTCGCCGAGCAATTCATGGGCACGGCATCACGGGAATCGATGACGGCGCTTGCCATGCGGGAGACGTAAGCGTATTACTACTGCGCGGTCACCATTGCGGTGACATTGTTCGACGAGCGGCAAAGGATCGGCTGCTGGATGGCAACAATACTGGTAGTGGATGACGTAGCGCTCAATCGAGAGCTGCTCGTCACCCTGCTTCGATATCAGGGCCACGAAGTCGTCGAGGCCGCCGATGGCGCCGAGGGTTTGGCGCGCGCGCGTGCACAGCGGCCCGCGCTCGTCATATCCGACATTCTGATGCCGACCATGGACGGTTTCGAATTCGTGCATCAGATCCGCGCTGACCCGGAAATCGCCGCCACCGCGGTGGTCTTCTACACCGCCCACTATCACCAGCGCGAGGCCCATAATCTGGCTGCGGCCTGCGGTGTTTTGAAAGTGCTGGTGAAGCCCTGTGTTCCCGAGGACATCATCCGCTGCGTCGAGGAGTCGCTGTCGGCCAAGTCCAACGGTGCTGCCGCGGCGTACGGCGTTGCCGCAACCGGCGCCGGTGCCGCGGCCGGCGGTGTTGCCGCGGCCGCAGATCCGGCCGCGATGGCCGCGGCGTCGGGCCCGGAATTCGATCGCGAACACGTCCGCCTCATCACCGATCAGCTGTCGCGGGAGGCCGGAGAGCTCGAGGCGGCCTATCTGCGTCTTTCGGCGCTCAGCGAATTGAACGTGAAATTGGCGTCCGAGCGCGACGCCGAGAAACTGCTACAGGCGGTGTGCACCGGCGCACGCGAACTGATCGGCGCGAAATACGCGGTACTGGTGGTGCGCGAGGAAGGACCGGCGGCGGAGCGCTTTTTCGCGACCAGCGGCATCCGCGCCGACAGCGGCATCATGCGCCCCAATCTGAGCGATGGCCCCATGCATCGCGTGGTCGCCGAGGGCAAGCCGGTGCGGCTCACGGACCTGAAAGGCAACCCGGGTGCCGCCGGTCTGCCGGGCGATTATCCGCCGCTGCAGTTCGCGTTGGCGGCGCCGCTGGCCTCGCTCAGCTCGATCTACGGCTGGATACTGCTCGCCGACAAGCTCGGACGATCCGAATTCTCCGACGACGACGAACGCGTGCTCAACACCTTGGGTGCGCTGGTCGGCCGGGTATACGAAAGCGACGTCAACTTTGCGCAGGTCGAGCGCCACGCCGATCAGCTGCAGGTCGAGATGCGCGAGCGCGAGAACGCGGTGGCGAAGCTGCGTGAAAGCGAGCGGCGTTTCCGGCAGATACTCGACAACGTCCGGCTGATTTCCGTGATGATCGACACCAAGGCGCGCATCACCTACTGCAACGACTACTTTCTATCGCTGGTGGGCTGGAAATACGACGAGGTGCTGGGCCGCGACTGGTTCGAAACTTTCCTGCCGCCCGATTCCGCGCAGGGCAAGCTGGTGTTCGAGGCGCTGCTCGAGGACAATCCCTCGGCCTGGCACCACGACGGTGTCATACTCACCCGCGCCGGCGAACGCCGGCAGGTGCGCTGGAACAATTCCGTCCTGCGCGCCGCCTCCGGCAAGGTCATCGGCACCGCGAGCATCGGAGAGGACACCACCGAGCGCAAGCTGGCCCAGGAGAAGGTCGAGAATCTCAACCGCGTCTACGCGGTGCTGAGCGGGATCAACGGCCTCATCGTGCGCTCCAGCGAGCGCGATTCGCTGATCAACGACGCCTGCCGTCTCGCGGTTGATCAGGGCCGCTTTAAATTCGCCCGCATCGCCATGCTCGACGAGAAGAGCGGGGAGATTATTTCCAAGGCCCAGGCCGGCGAGCACCGGGATGGCGCCAATCTGAAGTTCCGGCGTGCGGGCACGCCGGACATGCCGGACATTCCGGACACGCTGGTGTCCATCGCCATGCAATCGCAGCAGCCCGCCATCTGCAATGATCTGCAGACCGATCCGCGCCCCCTGACGTATCGCGAGGAGATGCTCGCCCAGGGCTACAGATCGGTGGTGGCCCTGCCGCTGATCGTGGACGGCAAATCCATCGGTTGCTTCGTGCTCATCAACGATTTGCCGGATTTTTTCAATGACGCGGAGATGCGCCTGCTGAGCGAATTGTCGGCCGACGTATCGTTCGCCCTCGATCACATCGAAAAGGCCGAACGGCTCAACTATTTCGCCTATTACGACACTTTGACGGGCCTGCCTAATCGATCGTTCTTTCTCGAGCGGCTGACCCAGCTGATCAACAGCGCGCATCGCGCCGGAACGTCCTTTGCGCTGGTTGTGGCCGATACCAGGCGCTTCGAATCGATCAACGAATCCTTCGGCAGGCACGTCGGCGATCTGGTGCTGAAGAAGGTGGCGCAGCGCTTCGCCGAGTGCGTGGGCGCGCCGAGCGACGTGGGGCGCGTCGGCCCCGATCAATTCGGGGCGCTCATCCTGGATGCGAAGGACGACACGGAGGTGCAGCGCAAGGTCGACAAGTGGTGGACCCAGTGGCTGGGGGCCCCGTTTATCGTCAACGGCAACGAATTGCGCCTGACCGCCAAGGCCGGCATCGCCAAGTTTCCCGGCGACGGCGAGGATGCGAACAGCCTGATGCGCAATGCGGAGTCGGCGCTGCGCCGCGCCAAGTCGACCGACGACACCAACATCTTCTACACTCAGCAGCTGAGCGAACGGTTCGCCAACGAGCTCGCGCTCGAGCACAAGCTCGGCCAGGCGCTGACGCACGAGGAATTCGTGCTGCACTATCAGCCCAAGGTGGATCTGGAGACGCGCAAGATCGAGGGGGTGGAGGCCCTGATACGCTGGCAAAGCCCCGATCTCGGTCTGGTGTCGCCCGCCAAGTTCATCTCCATTTTGGAGCAAAGCGGGCTGATCGTCGGCGTCGGCGAGTGGGCCCTGAGACAGGCCTGCCGCGACCGCTACCGGTGGCGGGCGCTCGGCGTCGCGGCGCCGCGCGTGGCGGTGAATGTTTCCACGGTGCAATTGCGGCGGCAGGATTTCGTCGAGATGGTCCGCAAAATTCTCTCGCCGCTCGGCGCGGATGCCGGAATCGACATCGAGGTCACCGAGTCGTTGATCATCGGCGACGTCGGCGGCAACATCGAAAAGCTGAAGGCCATCCGCGACCTCGGCGTCGGGATCGCCATCGACGATTTCGGCACCGGCTATTCCTCGTTGAGCTATCTGGCGAAGCTGCCGGTGGAAATCCTCAAGATAGACCGCTCCTTCACCACCACCATGCTCGATGATCCGAGCGTCATGAGTCTGGTGTCGACGATGATCTCGCTGGCGCACTCGCTGAAATTGCACGTGGTCGCCGAAGGCGTGGAGTTGGAGGAGCAGGCGAAGATCCTGCGCCTGCTGCGCTGCGACCAGATGCAAGGCTATCTGGTGAGCAGACCTCTGTCATTCGACGACATGACCGCCTATTTGCGCCGCGAGCCGCCCTGACGGACTGCTGCGGCCGTCAGCGGCTCGCCGAGTTGGCGATCAGCGATTCGCACAGTTCCTGCCTGCCCGACGCGAGCCGCGGGTCGAGCCCGGCATCGCGCGCGTGATCGGCCAAGGCCGCCAAATCGTAGCCGCCGGCGCCGATGCGCAGGCCGAATTCGCCGCGCCAGCCGGCATAACGCTCCTCGCGCAGCGATTGCAGGCGGCCGGTCTCGAGCAGCGCGGCGGCGTTGAGCAGCGCGCGCGCCAGGGTATCGATGCCGGCGATATGCGCCAGGAACAGATCCGCGGGGTCCACCGATTGGCGCCGCAATTTCGCGTCAAAATTGAAGCCGCCGGTGGCGAAGCCGCCGGATTGCAGCAGCAGCAGCATTGCCGGCGTGAGGTCCTGGGCGTTGTTGGGAAACTGATCGGTGTCCCAGCCGTTGCGCGGGTCGCCGCGATTCATGTCGATCGAGCCGAAAATGCCGTACGCCAGCGCGGCGGCTATCTCGTGTTCGAAATCGAGGCCGGCGAGGGTGGCATGGTTGACCTCGATGTTCACCTTGACCTGCTGTTCGAGCCCGTACTTGCTGAGGAAGGCATAGACCGCTGCGACGTCGCGGTCGTACTGATGTTTGGTGGGTTCGAACGGCTTGGGTTCGATGAGAATCGTGCCCTTGAAGCCGATCTTGTGCTTGTGATCGACCACCATGGACAAAAAGCGGCCGTACTGGTCGAGTTCACGCTTGAGGTCCGTGTTCAGCAGCGAATCGTAGCCTTCCCGGCCGCCCCACAACACGTAGTTCTCGCCGTTCAGCCGATGCGTGGTCTCCAGGCAATAGCGCACCTGCGCGGCGGCCCACGCGAACACCTCGGGATTCGGGCTGGTGGCCGCTCCGGCGGCATAGCGCGGATGGCTGAAGAGGTTGGCCGTGCCCCACAGCAGCTTCACGCCCGTAGCCGCCATTTTTTGCGCAATGGCCTGTTCGATGCGGCCGATGTTCGCCTCATGCTCGCGCAAGCTGGCGGCGCCGGCCATGGCATCGACGTCGTGAAAGGTGAAATATGGCGTCCCGAGCCGCGACAGAAAATCGAATGCCGCCTCCAATTTCTGCTCAGCCATGTCCTGGGTCACGTGGGGCCCGAGCCAGGGACGGGGCAGGGTTCCCGCGCCAAAAATATCCGTGCCCGGCCAGTTGAATGAATGCCAGTAACACACGGCACAGCGCAGCCAATCCTGCATGCGCCTGCCGAGCACCATCCGGTCCTTGTCATAGACCCGGTAGGCCAGGTCGGTGCGGGCATCGGCGCCGGCAAAACGGATCGGCGGGATGGTCGAGAAAATGCTCATGAGGTGAACTCCCGGAAGGCGGTTTTTAGGCTTCGATACAAGTCGGTAAACTGGGGACGGCGCCGCTCCATCAGATCCATCAGCGCCTGTTGCGGCGCAAATACGCGTTCGATCGCCGGTGTTGCGCACACCGCCCGCGGTTCCTCGGCGGTCACCGCGATGCGCGCCAGCCGTGCCGCGCCGAGCGCTGCGCCGGTCTCCCCGCCGCTGCGTCTGATGAGTGGGCGGTTCAGCGCCGCGGCGATGATCTCCAGCCAATGGTCGAGCCGCGAGGCGCCCCCGACCACGCTGATCTCCGACATCTCGCCGCCGCCCTGCAGCAGCGTATCCATGCCGTCGGCGAAGGCGAATGCCACGCCTTCGAGCACCGCGGCGATCATGTCGGGGCCGGTGGTGCCGGCCGATAGACCGAAAAACACCCCGCGGGCGACCGGGTCGTTATGCGGGGTGCGCTCGCCCGACAAATACGGCAGGAACAGGGGCGTGGCGCGCCCGAGTCCCGCCTCCTGGGCGGCTGCCACTGCCGCGCGGACATCGGTGTAGCCACACAGACCCGCAGCCCAGTCGAGCGCAGAGGCTGCGCTCAGCATCACCGACATCTGGTGCCAGCGATGGGGCAGGGCGTGACAAAACGCATGCGCGGCGGCTGCCGCATTCGGCCGAAAGCGCTCGGTGACGATGAACAGCACGCCCGAGGTGCCCAGGGATAGAAACGACTGGCCGGGGGCGATCACGCCGATGCCCGCCGCGCTCGCGGCATTATCGCCGGCGCCGCCCGCGACCATGACCTCTTCCAGTCCCAGCGCGGCCGCCACCTGCGGGCGCAGCGTTCCGGCCGGTTCGGTACCCTCCACCAGCGAGGGCATGTGCCCGCGGCAGAGGCCGGTGGCGCTCAGCATGGCGTCTGACCAGTCGCGCCGCGCCACGTCCAGCCACAAGGTGCCGGAGGCGTCCGACATGTCGCTGATCTTCTCCCCCGTGAGCCGCAGCCGCAGATAGTCTTTCGGCAGCAGCACGCTGGCGGTGCGCGCGAACACCCCGGGTTCGTGTTCCTTCACCCACAGCAGTTTCGGCGCGGTGAATCCCGGCATGGCCAGATTGCCGGTGATCTCGCGCGAACGCGGCTCGCGCAATTCGAGTTCGTGGCACTGCGGCTCGCTGCGGCCGTCGTTCCACAGAATCGCCGGGCGCAGCACCTGATCGCGCGCATCGAGCAGCACCGCGCCATGCATCTGTCCGGATAGGCCGACGCCGCGCACCGCGCGGCGAACATCGGACGGCAGGCTGCGCACGGCCGCGACGCATGCGCGCCACCACTCCTCGGGATCCTGCTCCGACCAGAGCGCGTGCGGACGCTGAACGCCGAGCGCCATGGAGGATTGCGCCGCGACGCGGCCGCGCTCATCGACCGCCGCAATCTTCACGCCGGATGTGCCGAGATCGATCCCGAGGAACAATGCAACTCCCGCCCGTGGTTTTCTTCGGAATGGTAGCGCTATCATATCGGCTGTGAGACGCTGCGCAAGGCACAATGCAAAGCCGGTGTCCGCCAAAATGGGGGCAGGGGGCAAGCTGATGGCGTAGATTAGCGTGCGCGGCAGCGGCGAGCCGGTTGGCGCACGGTGCTTCCGATGCGCACTGAAACCCTACAATAATCAACGAGGGCCAGATGTTTCATCAACAATTGACGCCGATCCATGACAGTCTGGGACTGTCCTTCCTGGTGGCGATCCTGCCCATCGCAACCGTGCTGTTGATCCTCGGAGTGCTGCGACGGCCCGCCTGGCTGGCTGCTCTTGCCGGCCTCTGTGTCGGCATCATCATCGCCGTTGCGGCCTGGGGTATGCCGCTCGGATTGGCGCTCGACTCCGCGGTCAATGGCGCGGTGTTCGCATTGTGGCCGGTGATGTGGATCGTGATCAATGCATTGTTGCTGTACAACATAGCGGTTGCATCGGGCCGCTTCGATGCGTTTCGCATCTGGCTCATCACGCATGTCCCGAACGACCGGCGCGTGGTGCTGATCGTCATCGCCTTTTGTTTCGGTGCGCTGCTCGAGGGTATCGCCGGCTTCGGCGCACCGGTCGCCATCACCGCCTCGCTGCTGATCCTGGTGGGTTTTCCGCCGATCGAGGCACTCGTGTTCACGCTGATTTTCAACACCACGCCGGTGGCCTTCGGAGCCCTGGGTGCCCCGGTGACCGTGCTTGGCGCCGTGACCGGGTTGCCGGCACCCGCGTTGGCGGCGATGATCGGCCGTCAGCTGCCGCTGATGGCCGCCATCCTGCCGGTGTACGTGACCGTGCTGTACGGTGGTTGGCGGTCGGTGCGGGCGCTGTGGCCGCTGCTGCTGGTGGCGGGCGGCAGCTTTGCGCTGGCGCAATTCGCGACCTCCAATTACCTCAATTACACGCTGACCGATGTGATCGCCGCCCTCGGATCGCTGCTCGCGACACTGCTGTTCTTGAAGGTATGGCGGCCCGTGCCCGACGCCGAATTCACCATTGCCCGCTCGGCGCTCGCGGGCGATGCCGCGGCGATGTGCCCGGCCTGGCAGTGTTGGCTGCCGTGGGTGATCGCGTCGGTCACCGTCATCATCTGGACCTACCTCAAAGTGGCGACGTTCGGCCAGCATGCCATTCCCTGGCCGGGTCTCGACAAGGCGGTATCGATCACCCTGTACCACGACAAGCCCTATGCGGCGGTATGGACGTTTCAGCCGCTCGGCACCGGCACGGCGATATTGCTGGCGGCGATCATCACCGCGCTGCAGGTGCGCTTGTCGGCAAAGACCTTTCTCGATTGCTGCGTCACCACCATCCGCCAGATCTGGATTGCCGTGGTGACGGTGATGCTCATCGTCGCGCTCGCCTATCTGATGAATTATTCCGGGCTCGCTTACACCCTCGGTCTCGCCGTCGCCTCGAGCGGCAGCGCTTTTCTGCTGTTCTCGCCGTTCCTCGGCTGGGTGGCGGTGTTCCTGTCGGGCAGCGACACCTCGGGCAATGCGCTGTTCGGCAACCTGCAAGTGGTGGCCGCGAGACAGCTGCACCTCAATCCCCTGCTGTTCGCCGCCACCAATTCCTCTGGCGGCGTCCTCGGCAAGATGATTTCGCCGCAGAACATCGCCACCGGCGTGTCGGTGACGAATCTGAAGGGCCGCGAGGGGGCGGTGCTGGCCCGCACCTTCGTGCACAGCGTCATTCTGACGCTGCTGCTGGTGGTGATCGTGTTGGTGCAGCAGTACGTGGTGCCGGGAATCATCCCGAGCTTCGCGGCCGGCCCGTAAAGCTCGGTCGGTGAGCAGCATGGACCCCTCCCAACGTTGGCGAGCGGACGGCATCCGGGTCATCCGGGCCGGTGAGCTCGACGCGAACACGCCGCAAACCCCGGGAATGCAGCGCCGTGCCGCCGTCACCGCGGCCCAGGGCGCCTCGAAATTGTGGGCCGGAACCGTCAGCATCGATGCCAAGGCCAGGACCGGGGCCCACCATCACGGCGATCTGGAAAGCGTCATCTATGTAGTGAGCGGCCTGGCACGGCTACGCTGGGGCGAGCGGCTCGAGTTCACCGCGGAGGCCGGCCCCGGAGATTTCATCTACGTGCCGCCGTTCGTTCCGCACCAGGAGATCAATGCGAATGACGACACCCGGCTGCATTGCGTGCTGGCACGAAGCGGGCAAAATGGGCTGGTGGTCAATCTGGACATCGAAGCCGTGGAGACACCCGAATTGATCCGTTGGATCGATGATCTGCATCGGTAGTGAGCGTCGAAATCGCCAACGGTAGCACCGTGATCCGGCTGCGCGCCGGCGCCCTGAGCCTGGTCGAAAACGTCGGCCAGTCGCTGGCTGCGATCGCCCCGACGCTCACGCCGGCCCTCAACATCTCGGTGGTCGCCGGACTCGCCGGCATCGGCTGCTGGTTGTCCTATTTCATCGGAACCCTGGGCGTGGTGATCGTCGCCGCCAGCGTCGGCATATTGGCCGCACGGCATCCGGAAGCGGGGTCTTACTTCGTGTACATCGGCCGCACGTTCGGCCCGTTCGCCGGGGCGCTCGCCGGCTGGGCCATGATCAGCGCATACATGTTCACCGCGGTCGCGGTGGCGCTGTCCTTCGCCATCTTTCTCGAGGATCTGCTGGGCGCATTCGGCATCAAGCCCGGCATGCCGGCCCTGACCGCCGCCATGCTCGTGTTCATCGCAACGGTGACTTATTCGGCCTACCGCGACGTCAAATTGTCCTCGCGCGCGGGGCTGATCATGGAGATCATCTCCATCGGGATCATCGTGATGATCACCGTGCTGATCGTGCGGGTGCGCGGCACCGCCGTCGATGCCGCACAGCTGAAGCCCGACACCTTCAGATTCGGTGCGGTGTTCTCCGCCCTGCCGTTCGTGATATTCAGCTTCGTCGGCTTCGAGAGCGCGGCCACGCTGGCCAAGGAATCCGCCGACCCGCGCAGGAACATTCCGCTGGCGGTGATCGGCTGCGCCGCCTTCGCCGGGATATTCTTCACGCTGATGGCCTACTTCATGGTGCTCGGCATCGACAACGACACCGCCGCGCTCGGGCACAGTTCCGCGCCGTTCGGCGATGTGGCCGCCCGCGCCGGCCTGGGGTGGGCGTCGATGATCGTGTATTTCGCCGCCATGATCAGCGTGTTCGCCTGTTGTCTTGCGAGCATCAACGCCGCCTCGCGGCTGCTGTTCTCCATGGGCAAGTACCAATTCCTCCACCGTTCGATGGGCCTGGTGCACGACCGGCATCGCACGCCGCACCGGGCGATACTGCTGTGCGGCTGCCTGCTCGCGTGCATCTGCCTCGCCATGCTGCCCGCGGGCTTCCTCGATGCCTTCGGCTACACCGGCACGTTCGCGAGCTTCGGCTTCGTGGTGGTCTATCTGGCGCTGTGCGTGGTGGCGCCTCTGGATCTGAAAAAGAGCGGGCAGATGAAGCCGCTGCACGTGCTGACCGGCCTGCTCGGCGTGGCGCTCATGGTGTTCGTGATCATCGGCAGCGTCTATCCGGCGCCCGCCTACCCCTACGATGTGCTGCCATACGGATTCTTCGCCTATATGGCGGTCGGCGCGATCTGGTTCGCCATCTTGAAGGTGAAATCGCCGCAGACGCTGGAATCGATCCAGCACGACATGGAGGGTTGATCTATCGGAAGTGAAAGCCGCCGCCGGTGCCGAACAGGCCGAGCAGCCCGATGATGATCAAATAGATGGCGACGATGTAATTGAGCAGCCGCGGCACCACCAGGATCAGGATGCCGGCGATCAATGAAACCAACGGGCCGATGCTGATATTCAGGTTCATGGGGATTCTCTTCTGTATTGGCGTTGTTTGTTCCATCGAGTATCGGGCAAACGAGCGGCAGCGGCTGTCGGACATTTACCCGAAGCGGTGCAGGAAATCGCCTGCCTGGCACCTTATGAGCGGGTCGCACCCAATGCGGCGGCCGCGGCGGTCTCGCGTCGTCCCCACAATTGCTGCATGTGTTCGAGACTGCGGCCTTTCGTCTCCGGCACGAACCGCCACACGAACAGCGCCGCGAAGATGCTCATCGTGCCGTACACCAGATACGCAAACCCGTGATTGAAGCTTGCGTTGAGTGCCGAATTTCCGTCGAGCACCTTGAATGACCAGGAAACTGCGAGGTTGGCGAGCCATTGCACCGCGACGGCGATCGCCATGCCACGCGCCTTGATGGAATTCGGGAAGATCTCCGACAGCATCACCCAGACGATGGGCCCCCACGACAGGGCGAAGCCGGCGATGTACAGAATCACCATGCAGAGCGACAGCGCACCCATACGATGGGCGCTGAAGAGCGCACCGAGGGTCAGCATCGATACGGCCATGATTACCGCGCCGACGATCAACAGCGGCTTGCGGCCGAGGCGGTCCACCGTCAGCATCGCCACCACGGTGAACAGCACATTGGCGGCACCGACGATGATGGTCTGCAGCAGCGCGGTATGGGTGGAGGCGCCCATGTTGGCGAACATCAGGGGCGCGTAGTAGAGCACGGCGTTGATGCCGACGAACTGCTGGAAGATCGACAGCAGGATGCCGACCACGATCACCAGCGAACCGAAGGCGAACAGGCCGTCGTCCTTGCGTTTCAGGCTCGCCTCGATGTCGAGCAGCAGCACATCCGCCTCGGTCTCGTCGGTGAGCCGGCGCAGCACGGCGCGCGCCTCGATGTCGCGGCCCTTCATCACCAGCCAGCGCGGACTGTCCGGCACGCCGATCAGCAGCAAAAGGAACGCCAGCGAGGGGATGGCTTCGGAGGCGAACATCCAGCGCCAGCCGACGCGGTGCAGGTAGTCGTCGTTGCCCTGCGAGGCGATCGCCCAGTTGACGAAATACACCAGGATCATGCCGCCGACGATGGCGAGCTGCTGAAACGTGACCAGTCGGCCGCGCTCGCGCGCGGGGGAGATTTCCGCGATGTACAGCGGCGAGAGCAGCGAGGCCACCCCGACGCCGATGCCGCCGATGATGCGATACACGTTGAACGGCAGCAGCGCGGCCTGCCCCATGGCGCCGATGCGGCCGAGCCCGAGCTCCGGCCACGCCGAGCCGATCGAGCAGATCAGGAACATGAGCGCCGCGCACATCAAACCCTTGCGGCGCCCCAGATGATCACCGAGCCAGCCGGCCGCCGCGCCGCCGATCACGCAGCCGAACAGCGCGCTCGAGATGGTGAATCCGGAGAGGCTGGAGCGGGCGGTTTCCGACAACTGCATGGGATCGATGAAGTTCGCGTCGATCGAGCTGATGGCGCCGGAAATGACCGCGGTGTCGTAGCCGAACAGCAGACCGCCCAAGGTGGCGATCAGGGTCAGCGCCGTCACCAGCGCTTTGTTATTCGAAATCATGGCTATCCCCCGTCACTGGTAACGCTACCATCCGCCGCTGCGGGGGCGCCTGTCAAGCGCCGCTCGTCATGGGGATGCAAAACCCGGTGCTGGTCCGGAGGATTCGCGCACGATCAAGGTATGCGGGTGCACCAACTGTCGCGGCCTGCCGCTGCCGTCGCGCATGCGGCGGATCTCCTCCAGCACCAGATCCACGGCGGCCCGTGCCATGGCGGCCACCGGTTGATGAATGGTGGTCAGCGCCGGCCACACACTGGCAGCGATGGGCGTGTCGTCGAAGCCGACGATGGACAGATCCGCCGGCACGTCGAAGCCCAGCCGGTGCGCGAGCGAGGCGGTGGCCGCCGCCATGTCGTCATTGGCGGCGAAAATGGCGGTTGGAAAGGGCTCGGACGAGAGAATTCTCTCGGCCGCGTCCAGCCCTGAGCGATAGGTGAAGTAGCCCTGCTCGACGCGCAGGGATTCCTGGGCGATCCCAGCGGCGGCGATTGCCGCCAGAAAGCCAGCCAGGCGCTGCTCGCTCACGGTCTGATTCGGATGACCCTTGATGAAGCCGAAGCGCCGATGTCCCAGCGCCAGCAGATACTCGGTGAGTTCGTAGGCCGCAGCTTCGTTGTCGATGCGGATGGTCGCGATCTGTTCGCTCGGATGGCCGGGGGCGACCGCCACCGCCACCGCACCGGACTGCATGACTTCGGCCAGCAGCAGCGGCGCCTCGCACAGCGGCGGCGGCAGGACCACGCCGTCCACGCCTGCCCTGAGCAATTTGCCGAGCGCCACGCCGGCATGCTCGCTCTCGCCGCAGCGCTCGACCAGCACCTGGGCGCCGGTGCGGCTGCTTTCGTCGAGGGCGCCGAGCAGCAGTTCACTGAGATAGCCGATCGAGGGGTTGTCGTACAGCAGGCCGATGCGAAACGGCCCGGAACCCGCCAGACTGCGCGCGGCCGGACTCGGAGAATAATTGAGCTCGCGGATGGCGGCGTCGACCAGCTCCCGGGTCTCGATTTTCACGTGAGACTCACGATTGATGACGCGCGAGACCGTCATCGGCGAGACGCCCGCTTTCGCGGCCACCTCGCGGATCGTCACGCCCCGTTTGGGCTTGCGCCTCTGCCGCTCGCTCGCCATGTTCCCCCGCGATGCGTTCACCCGGACTGGCTTTGATTATGCATGTAAGCGAATGGGCGCCGCCGGCTCAGATGACCGCAGGCTTGCCAGCGGCGACCTGGTACCGCTACCATAGCGCGCCAACGGGGGAGTACTCGAATGGATGCAACCAGTTCGCCACGAGACGGCAGACGCCGAATGACGGCGCCGGAGGTGCTCACGCCAGGAGCGATTACGCCAGGAGTGATCACGCAGGGGGTGATGACGCTCGCGATGCTGTTGGCGGCGACCGTCATGCCGGCGCGCGCGGGATCGGGCGATGCCGCGGCTGCGCTGCCGATGCCGGCGCTGGTATCACACGATGGCCGGCGCGCGCTGCTGGTCGATGGCGCGCCTTTCCTGATGCTGGGCGCCCAGGTCAATAACTCCAGCAACTGGCCGGCGATGCTGCCCAAGGTATGGCCGGCGATCGCGGCCCTGCATGCCAATACCGTGGAGGTGCCGATCTCCTGGGAGCAGATCGAACCCGCCGAAGGCCGCTTCGATTTCAGCTTCCTCGACGTTCTGCTGGCGCAGGCGCGTGATCACGGCGTGCATCTGGTGCTGCTGTGGTTTGGAACCTGGAAGAACAACGGGCCGAACTATGCGCCGGCCTGGGTCAAGCTCGACAACAAGCGCTTTCCGCGCGTGATCGACAGCCACGGCCAGGTCAAGAATTCTCTCTCCCCGCTGGCCGCCTCCACGCTCGATGCCGACCGCCGCGCCTTTACCGCGCTGATGCGCCGCCTGCGCGAGACGGATGCGCCGCGCACCGTCATCATGGTCCAGGTGGAGAACGAAACCGGCACCTATGGCAGCGTGCGCGACTATTCGCCGATGGCCGAACGCGCCTTCGATTCGCCGGTACCGCCCGAATTGCTGGCGGCTCTGAAGCGCGGTTCGCGCGGATCGAATTGGCGCACCGCATTCGGCCAGGACGCGGATGAATTCTTCCATGCCTGGAGCATCGCTCGCTACGTCGATGCGGTCGCCGCGGCCGGCAAGGCCGAGTATCCGCTGCCCATGTATGTCAATGCGGCGCTGCGCGATCCCTTCAAGTACCAGGATCCCGTGACCTATTCGAGCGGCGGTCCGACCCACAACGTGCTCGATGTGTGGAAGGCCGCGGCGAAGGCGATCGACGTCATCGGTCCGGACATCTACAGTCCGAGCTACGAGTTCTGCACGGCCATCCTGCAGCTGTACGACCGACCCGACAACGTGCTGTTCGTGCCGGAAATGGGCAATCAGCCGGTCTACGCGCGGTATCTGTATGCGGTGCTCGGCCGGCATGCGATCGGCTACTCGCCCTTCGGCATGGACTTCACCGGCTATGCGAATTACCCGCTCGGCGCCAAGTCCATCGATGAGGCCACCATCGAGGCGTTTGCCGTCAATTACCGCGTACTCGCACCGATGGCGCGGGTCTGGGCCAAGCTCGCCTTCGAGGGCGAGACCTGGGGGGTCTCTGAGCAGGACGAGCGCGCGCGGCAGGAACTCGATCTCGGCCGCTGGCATGCCGTCGTCGAATACGACCGCTATCAATTCGGCGGCGACTGGGCAAAGGCGATCCGGCCCGTGGGTCCCGCCGGGCCGGACGGCGGGGTCTTGGTGGCACGCCTCGGTGCCGATGAATTCCTGGTGATCGGCCGCAATGCGCGCATTTCGTTCTCGGCCGCGAAGCCCTCGCCCGGCCATGGCATGATCTTCGATCGCGTCGAGGAGGGCCATTACGACCAGCAAGGCCGCTGGACCTTCGAGCGCATCTGGAACGGTGATCAGACCGACTACGGCTTGAATTTCACCACGCTGCCGCAGGTGCTGCACGTGCGGCTGGCGATCTACTAGCCCGTCCGGCCACCCGGTGCGGCCTCGCCGCCATACAGCCCCGCGGCCACGCCGCGCAGGGCCGTCAGCATGATCTGGGCACCGGGCGAGAGTTGGCTGCCGCGGCGCGTGATGATGCCGAATGAGCCGATTTGAATGTCGAGATCCTTGAGCAGCACCGCGAACAGGCCTGCCTGCAGATAGGGCTGCATGGCATCTTCCGGCAGCGGCGCCACCATGTGTGAGGCGCGAAGCAGGCTCATGATGAGGGGCAAAGCGGAGGACTGCACGATGTTGTTGGGCATCGACAGGCCGTGCAGCAGGAACGCGTTCACCAGTTTGTCGCGCAGTTGGCTGCCCGGCGTCGGCAGAATCCAGGGCTGGCCGACCAGATCCCCGAGAGGCACTTCGCCGCGACCGGCGAGCGGGTGCGCGCCGCCGGCGATCACGGCGTAGCGTTCGTCGGCCAGCGGCTCGAAATGCAGCTGATCGGCGCCCTCGGTGTCGAGCACGCGCGCCACGATCACATCCAACTCGCCCTGCAGCAGCTTCGCCACCAGGGTCTTGCTGTAATCGATCTCCACGCTGACGTGGATGGCCGGATAGCGGCGTTTGACCTCCGCCACCGACAGCGGCACGAGGTTGGTGCCGGGGTTCATGATGCTGCCGATGGCCGCCTTGCCGGCGAATCCGGATTTGACCCGGGCGATTTCCTCGTGCGCCAGGTCCAATTCCGACAGGACGCGCCGCGCATGCCTCACCAGGATTTCGCCGTACCAGTTCGGCACCACGCCGCGGGCGTTACGGTCGAAGAGCTTCACTTCGAGGTCCGCTTCGATCTCGCGCAGCAGCTTGGAGGCCGCCGGCTGGGTCATGTCGGCGGCCGTAGCCGCCCGCGCCACGCAACGCTCGTCGTCGAGATGCACGAGGAGGGCGAGTTGGCGCGTCTTGAGGCGCGATCGCATCAGCGATTTGGGTTTCGCCTGCTTCATCCCAGGTATACACAAAGGTATATAGCTTCGGTCCATTATTTCATTGGAATGACCAAAATGGTAGCGCTAACCTGCCGCCATTGGGGTGTAACCGCGGGCTAAATTGACAGCGGTAGCACTTAGCCCGTAAATGGTAGCGATACCATGGGTATGGTTCAGGGGTGTTTGGCGCGAATCGATCGAAATTCGGCTGGTTTTGACATAAAAATTGGGGGATCACCTGTGGCTGCAGTGAAACGCAAATCGCCTGGACACCAGGGCGAACAGAATTCCATGTCCTTGCTGGCTGCGGCAGTGCGGCGCGCGCTGCGGCCGGGTGCATCGGCCTTCGCGGTCGGCGCACTGGGGGCGCTCGGCGCCTTCGGCTCGATGACAGCGGTGGCTGCCACCGCCACGGCCGATGACAACACCCAGGCGGCCTCTTCCGATAATGCAGCGCTCGAAGAGGTGGTGGTCACGGCGCGGCGCGAGGCGCTGATCAGCGCCGAGAACCGCAAGAAGAATGCCGACTCGATCGTCGACTCGGTGGTCGCCGACGAGGCCGGACTGCTGCCGGACAACAGCGTCACCGAGGTGCTGCAACGGGTATCCGGTGTGACCATGGTGCGTTTCGCCGCCCTGGGTGATCCGGACCACTATTCGGTGGAGGGTTCCGGCATCCAGGTGCGCGGCCTGTCCGGCGTCGATGCCCGGCTGAACGGCCGTGAAGTGTTCAGCGCCAACAATGCCGGCGGATTGTCCTTTGGCGACGTCACGCCCGAATTGTTGCAGGCGGTGGACGTCTACAAGAGCGCGACCGCCGACCTCATCGAGGGCGGCTCGGGCGGTCAGGTGGATCTGCGCACCAAGATGCCGTTCGATTTCGCCAATGATGGCCTGCAATTTCAGGCGAGCGCCAGCGGCAACTATGGCGACCTGGCGAAGAAGGCCGAACCGGGGGCCTCGTTCATGCTGTCGGACCGCTGGCATGGTCCCTGGGGCGATTTCGGCGCGTTGGTGGACATCGCGTACAGCAAGTTGGACAGCGAGGATAACTTCATCCGCAACGAGCCGTACTACAAGACGAATATCGGCGGCACGGATTACTACATTCCCGGCGGCTACGACTATGGATTCGACAGCTACAACCGCACCCGGCAGGGCACGTATGTGGGACTGCAGTGGTCGCCGACGGACAATGTGGACGTGGGCGAAACCTTTTTCTTCTCGAAGTATCAGACCACCGGCGCGGGAGACGGGGCGTTCATCACCTCCAAGATCCTGGCCGTCGACCCCACCGTCAGCACCTTCGATTCGAACAATGGACTGATCAGCTCGCCGAACGTGTTCACGCGCAATCCGGGAACTTTTCTTCCGGGCGGCGCGGCGTCCATGTACGCCACCGGTGACGCCGGCGTCAGCCAGTCCTACAGCGACACCCTGGATTCCTCGACGACCATTCACTGGAAGCCCGCCGAGCACTGGGACATCAAGGGCGCCTTCCAGTTCGTGAATTCGGTCTCCGATACGGAAAACTACGATCTGTTCGACACGCCTCCGGCGGGCAACGGCGGTTATGCGCTGACCGAGACCAGCAACCAGCCGAACATCACGCTGCCGGCGAGTATCCTGGCCCTGTACGCCAATCCGGCCAACTACTATTGGGATGCGCATCAGGACACCCACATGCACAGCGACGGCGAAGAGCATGCCGTCAATCTCGACGTCAAATACGATTTGTCGGAGAGCGGATTCTTTCGCTCGGCGCAGGTCGGCGCGCGCTACTCGGATCGCACGGAACAGGATGACGCCAACAACTACAACTGGTCGGCGTTCTGCAAGGGCTGGAATGGCTGCAACTCTGTGACCCTGGCGCAATCCCCGCCCACCCAGGCGGGCGATGTGTCCTATCAGACCTGGTCGAACTTCTTTCGCGGCAACGTGGTCGCGCCCGGTGGGCTGTATCTGCCGAGCTTCGGCTTCGCCAACACCTACAACCCGGTGGCCAATGTGGCGCAACTGGGCGGGTCGGTGGGCGGCCAGACCAACTTCAACGGCAGTGCCATATTGCCTTTCACCTTCGGGCCGGGACAGATCAGCTACGAACGATCCATCGATTCCGCCGGCTATGGCATGCTGCGCTTCGTCAACGACAGCGGCCTGAAGTTCGACGGCAACCTCGGCGTGCGCGTCGTGAAGATCGAAAACCAGAGTCACGGCTATTTCCAGCAGAGCGCCGGAACCCTGCCTGCGGCCACGGCGCCGCTGTTCCCGACCGAGTACTATTATCGCAGCGGCGGGCGGACCACGTCGCGGGCGCTTCCGGCCTTCAACATCCGGTTCAAGCCCACGGATCAATTCTTCGTCCGCGCCGCCTACACGGTGACCTTGGACGAGCCGACCTTCTATGACTTGCGGGCCAACGGCAGCTCCGGCGCCACGGTGAATACCGCAACCGTGGGCGGCGTTCAGCAGGTCACGGGCATCACGTATTCGAACAGCTCCGGCAATCCGACGCTGCGGCCGGTGATTTCGCACAACACCGACTTGTCGTTCGAGTGGTATCCGAGGAGTTCCACGTACGCGGATTTGTCGCTGTTTTATAAAACCCTGAACGATACGGTTGTTTACGGCAACACGTTTCAGCCGGTGCCGTACCAAACGGGGACCGGCGGCGTCGTCACGGAGTTGGCGAGCGTCTCAGCCGACTTCAATGCCGCCCAAACGGCAACCATCAAGGGCTTCGAGATAGCCGGACGAACATTCTTCGACATGCTGCCATCGCCCTTCAACGGCCTCGGCCTGGGCGCCAATTACACCTATGTGGATTCCAACAACCCGGGCAATCAATACGTCGACATCAGCGGCAACCTGCATCACGATACGCCAATCGTGGGCCTGTCGAAGAACAGCTACAACGTGGAAATGCTGTACGAGAAGACGCAGTGGTCCCTGCGCCTCGCCTACAACTGGCGCAGTCAGTATCTGATGAGCACCAATACCAATGGCACCGACGGCAGCTACACCTATTATCCCGCCGCGGGCTCTGCCGGGCAGAACATCGGGATCTCCCTGCCGATCTATGCGGCCGCCTACGGCGAGCTGGATTTGGGCCTGTCCTACCGGCCGATCCCCAATCTCGCCTTCGCGCTGGATTTGAACAATCTCACCGACTCGACGGTGAAGACCCTGATGGGCGGCTACCCGAACGGGACGGAGTACGTGCGCAGCTGGTTCACCGCCGACCGGCGCATCATGCTCAGCGTGAAATACAAGCTCAAGTGAGGCTGGATCCGCCGGGGTGAGAGTGCGCGGACGCGGGAGAGGCTGGGTGCTGGGACCGGGGAGGCGCCGTGGGGCCTCTGGTATCATCAGGCGCACGCCGGGACGGGGGAGTGCCGTGATATCGAGCGCAAAAAATTCTCGGGCCTTTCCAGGCGCCGTTTGATCAAGCGGCTGCTCATCGTCGGCGGCGGGACTGCCGGCTGGATCACCGCCGGCTACCTCGCGCGCACGCTCGGCGCGCAGAACCCCGACGGCATCCGGATCACTTTGGTCGAGTCCTCGGACATCGGCATCCTCGGCGTGGGCGAAGGCACGTTTCCCTCGATCCGCACCACCCTCAAGCGCATCGGCCTGGACGAAACCAGCCTGATCCGCGAATGCAGTGCAAGCTTCAAGCAGGGCGCCAAATTCGTCCACTGGCGTCATGCGCCGGGCGGGAGCAACGGCGCGCCGGATCATTATCTGCATGCCTTCCAGGTCAGCCAGGAGCCCTCGGGCCTGGATTTGCTGCCGTACTGGCTGCTCGGTGTGGCCGGCAACGTCAACTGGGATGAGGTCAACACGCCGCAGAAGCGCGTTGCGGATGCGTGCCGCGCGCCGAAGCTTATCAGCCACTCGGACTATGTGGGCCCATTGGGCTACGCCTATCATTTCGATGCGGTGAAGCTCGCGAAATTCGTGCGCACCCAGGCCATCGCCTCCGGCATTCACCACATCGTCGACACGGTCGAGGCGGTCAACCTGACCGAAGACGGCTCGATCGGCTCCCTGAGCACCCGCGAACACGGGGTGCTGAGCGCGGATCTGTTCGTCGATTGCACGGGATTTCGCGCGCAGCTTATCGGCGCGGCGCTCGGCGTGCCCTACAAGTCCTGCCGCCCGGTGTTGTTCTGCGACACCGCGCTCGCCATGCAGGTGCCCTACCAACGGCCGAACACGCCGATCGCTTCGTACACCATCTCGACGGCTCACGAGGCGGGCTGGACCTGGGACATCGGTCTCGACACCCGTCGCGGCATCGGCTATGTCTACTCCTCGGCACATACCGACGATGCTCACGCGGAGCAGGTGCTGCGCGACTACGTGGGGCCGGCCGGTGAAGGGCTTGCGGCGCGCAAGATCGGCTTCAATGCCGGTTTCCGGGAGATCAACTGGAAGAAGAATTGCATCGCGATCGGCCTGTCGAGCGGCTTTTTCGAGCCGCTGGAAGCCACCGGCATCATGTTCACGGAACTCGCCGCCGTGACGCTCTCGAATCTGTTCCCCTGGGGCGGTGATTTGGAGATTGCGGCACGGCAATTCAACGAACGGATGCGGCGGCGCTACGAGCGCGCGCTCGACTTCATCAAACTGCACTACTGCCTCACGCAGCGCCGCGATTCATCATTCTGGCGCGACAATGCGGACCCGGCCAGCATCACCGACAGCCTTCAGGAACTGCTCGCCCGCTGGCGATACCGGCCGCCCGGGTCGATAGACATCGATCCGAACGTGGACATCTTCCCGGATACGAGCTGGCAATACGTGCTGTACGGCATGGGCTATCGCACCGACATGCGGCCGCGGGCGGGCGTGCTCAAGTACTACGACGAAGCTCGAGAAGCATTCGCTGAAATCGGCCGGCAGGCGGACTTTGCCTGCCGCACCCTGCCGACCAACCGCGAACTGCTGGCGGCAGCGCAGACGCGGCGCTTCGGGACCACGCAATAATCGGGCGCGGAACGGCATGCAGGCACCGGTTGGAAAAATCGTGATCGTCGGCGGCGGCACGTCCGGATGGATGAGCGCCGCGGCGCTCGCGCGCATGATCGAGCATGCCGGCGTGTCGGTGACCCTGATCGAATCCGACGAAATCGGCACGGTGGGGGTGGGCGAGGCCACCATTCCCTCGATCCGCGACTTCAATCGGATGCTGGAACTGGACGAGGACGATTTCGTCCGCAATACCCAGGGCACGTTCAAGCTCGGCATCGAGTTCGTCGATTGGTACCAGCGGGGCAGCCGCTACATTCATCCCTTCGGCACCTACGGTTTGGACCTGCAAGGCATTCGCTTCCATCAATTCTGGCTCAAGCTCAGGCAACTCGGTGATCCCCGGCTCGGCGACATCAGCGAGTTCAACCTGTGCACCACGGCGGCGGTGCTCAATCGCTTCATGCGGCCCCAGGGCGGACCACAGTCGGTGCTCGCCTCGATGCGCTACGCATTTCATTTCGATGCCGGCCTGTACGCACGGTACCTACGCCGCTTCAGCGAGGTCCGCGGCGTGCGGCGCCTGGAGGGCAGGATCGTCGATGTCCGTCTGCGGCCGCACGACGGATTCATCTCCGGCGTGGTGCTGCAGGACGGGCGGATCGTGGAGGGCGATCTGTTCCTGGATTGCAGCGGATTTCGCAGTCTATTGATCGGTCAGACCTATCACGTCGAATTCCAGGACTGGAGCCGCTGGCTGCCGTGCAATCGTGCGGTGGCGGTGCCCTGCGAGAAGACCGTACCGTTGTTGCCCTATACGAGGTCGACGGCGGATGCCGCCGGCTGGCGCTGGCGGATCCCGCTGCAGCACCGCACCGGCAACGGCTACGTCTATTGCAGCGACCACATCAGTGATGACGATGCCCGGTCGCGGGTGCTCGCCAAACTGGATGGTGCACCCCAGGCCGAGCCCCGGCTGCTGAAATTCACGGCGGGCTGCCGCCGCAAGTTCTGGGTAAAGAACTGCGTCGCGATCGGACTGGCCGGGGGATTCCTCGAACCGCTGGAATCGACCAGCATTCATCTGGTGCAAACCGGCATCGCCAAGCTGATGCT
The DNA here is from genome assembly GCA_003137095.1 of Gammaproteobacteria bacterium. GTDB lineage: Bacteria > Pseudomonadota > Gammaproteobacteria > Steroidobacterales > Steroidobacteraceae > Bog-1198. The sequence continues at coordinate 86,498 of PLET01000073.1, read as the reverse complement.
GCTGTTCCCGGACCGCGGCTTCTCGGCCACCGAGATCGAGGCCTACAACGGCTACACCTCGCAGGAATACGAGCGAGTTCGTGATTTTATCATCTTGCACTACAAGGCCACGCTGCGCGATGACACGCCGTTGTGGCGGCGATGCCGCGACATGTCGATACCGGATTCGCTGCAGCAGAAGATCGACCTGTTCGGCGCCAAAGGACGCGCCTTGCCGACGCCGGACGACCTGTTCACCGAACACAGCTGGATCGCCGTGATGCTCGGCCAGGGCATCATGCCCAGGGGTTACGATCCGCTGGTCGATTCCTTGCCCGTGGAGAATCTGCGCCGATTCGTGCAGCATGCCCGGGACGTCGTGTCCAAGACGGCACAGGCCATGCCCCTGCATCAGGCCTTCATCGATCAGCACTGCCGCGCGCGCGGTGCGCCGGCCGGCGCCGATTCCGGGGCTCAGTGGGCGCCGACGAACTGACAGGTGATCTTGCGCTCGGCGGCGGCGTTGCAATCGATGGATTCAAATGTATTCACGGCATCGCCCGCGGACGGAACATAGGCCACAAGACCGCGTGGCTGCTGCGGACAGAGGTACTCGACCAGATAGCGGCGCTTGATCGATTCGCGTCCGATGACGCGTGCTTTCTTGACCTCGCAGGATATGCCGTTTTTGGCGAGGGCGTCCTTGAACCATTGCAAATCCGGCCTCGGCTCCGGGGCGGAATTCCCGATGGCCGCAGGTACCGTGGGGGCGGCGGCCACGGTCAGCGTGCAGCGGGCGCCATGCGCGGCGGCGTCCTGACAGCTGAGCACGTCCAGGTTCGCCGTCGAGCCGGGCGCCGGCGTGCGCAGCACGTAACCCTGACCATCCTTACAGGCCACCTCGGTGTAGTCCACCGTGGGGGCGGCGCTTTGGCCGAGCCATTTCACATCACGCGCATCGCAGGCGGCGCCCACGCTGCGCATCACCGAGGTCGCCATGGCATCGAGGCTTTGATTGCCCGGCAGGCGGCACTGTAAATCCACCTTGGCGTGCGTGGATCCATCGCCTGATTGCGCCGCGGAGGCCGCGAAACAGGAAATGCCCGTGGCGCTGGAAAGGCCGATCAGCGTCAAGAGGTAGCCCATGCCGTTGGCGCAGGAGACCTCATATAGGCCGATGCCGACCGGTTTGCCGCCGACCGTAGTGGTACCCGAGCCGAGGTGCTGCGCCTCGGTCAATTGGCAGGCGATGTGCAACGCGTCGAGCATGACCGTGCTGCGCTTGGTGGCTGCGCTGGTCGAGACCAGGTCCTTGGCTTCCAGGCGGCTGACGCTGTCGACGAAGTCCGCGATGCCCTTGACGTCGCCCTGCGACATATAGCCGGTGATGTTGCCTTCCGGGGTCACGGGACCATTGAGTCCCCCGCCCGGCGGTCCGCGCTGTGCCAGTGCGCTCGTGCCGCCCGTCATCAACAGGGTCGCCAGCAACGCGCTCGTATATCGCAACGTCCCCCCCTCAACGACACGCGTGGCGCCAAATCACTGCGCGCCTTAGTTTTTCTAGGCACCAAAATGATAGCGATACCATATTCCCGGGGCCAGGGGCTGTCAACCCGAAAAATGGCCGCCGTTGCTAGCGAGATTGAGTCAGGGAGCGCTGAAGTATGGCCTTGATTTGACGGGCTTGTTCGGCGGCAGGCGCGCCCATCAGGCCGCGCACGCCTGGTGTCAGATGCGCCAGCGGGTCACCGCTGGTGCGGAACACGTAGTAGTCGAACAAATTGCGCCACACCGCGCGCTCGGCCGCCGGCATATCACGCAGGGCGAGCAGACCGAGCAGCAAACTCTCGGCGGGTGACACGTCGGGCACATGGTCCGTCCACCAGTAATTGACCAGGACGTTGAATGGCATCAGCGATTCCACGTGATGCCACCAGCCGTAGGGAATGAACAGCGCGTCGCCCGGATCGAGTTCGATCCGCCTCGCAGCGGCCAACGCCAGGTGGAATCGGGGATGCCGCTCGAGGTCGGGACGGTGCAGCGGCACCATGCTCACGGGCACCCCGGCCAGGGTGATGTCCATGGGACCGGGATACAGATTGGGCAGTTGTTCCGGCGGAAACAGGGTGAAGCGGCGACGACCGGCGAGCACGCAGGCCACGTTGTTCGAGAAATCGTAATGTGTTTGGACGGTGACGGCGTTGCCGATCCAGATTCGCGGTGCGACCGATTCATCCAGCAGCCCGAGCCTGTTGGCGGCCGCAAAATCCGGCAGGCAGTCCGATAACGGGGCGGATTCGATGAACAGGCCGGGCGGCGCGGCATCCTCAAGATGAGCCAGCAGCATGCGCAGGCCCGCCGCCAGGGGCGCGGCGCCGCGTGTGAAATTCGGCCCGCGCATATCGTCGCGAAAGAAGAACCGCCCCTTCAGGGACGGATCGGCCCAGATCGTCGGCACCGGACCGCCTTGCGGCAGGCTCAACAAGTAGTCGCACATGGCTCGTGCCGATGCGGAGCCGCTGTGCACGGCCGGCCAGTGCGCGACCAGTCCACGCAGTACCGCGGGTTGATCGGCTGTATAAATCCGCTCGCGAAACATCCGTGCATCGACGTTCCGCCATTCGGCGATCGGTTCGCCGGCGTCGGGTTCGGTCACGAGCGCGCGCCCGGCACCAACAGTTCCCGCAGCGCCCCGATATGGCTCTCGTAATGACGCCAGCGGCCGCTGGAGGCGCTGTTGATCCTCTGCCGCACCTGCCACTTGCTCGGCGTGGTGACGGTGCGGCGCGTCTCGTGGAATTCGAGGCAGCGCGCATCCCATGGCAGATCGAGGAACTCGAGCATTTTTCGGCTCAATTCCTGCGGGGAGCCCACCAACTCCTCGTAATCGACGTCGAGCATCGTGCCCTCGGGCAGGGTTTCCCGCCAGTGCGCCATGACGCGCAGGTACTCGCGGTAATAGTGCGCCAGATCCTCAAGGTCGTTGGCGTAGGCGTGCGAAATTGAAAAATTCTGGAAGTAGATCGACAGGCAGGTGTCCGCGGGGTTGCGCCGCATGTGGATGATGCGTGCCGCCGGCAGCGCCGCATGGATCAGGCCCACATTCATGAAATTGGTGGGCATCTTGTCCACCACCCGGCGCGCGCCGGCCGGCAGCTGCAAGAGTTGCCGACGATACGCCTGTGCGAATCCGGTCAGCAGGTCACTGCCGGCTGCGCCGGAGTCATGGGTATGCGCGTCGCGTGCGGTGCCGGCCTCAAAAGCCGCCGCTGCATCGTTCCAGAACGGCAGCTCGCCGGCGCCGAACACCGCCGGGTGCGAAGCGAGTATCTGCTCGGCGAGGGTGGTGCCGCTACGCGGCATGCCGACGATGAATATCGGGTGCTCCGAGCCGGCGCAGCGGATGCGCGCGAGATTCAACCACTTTCGATCGCAGGTTTTGATGATGCGATCGATCTGACGCGTCAGCCGCGTCCTGTCGTGCCGTGCCCCGTAGGTCTTGGTCAGTTCATTGGCCAGCCGGTAATTCTGAAACGCCTCCTCATAGTGCTGCAGGTCGTCGAAATACTTGCCCATCGCGTAACGCAGGTTGATCTCATGACGAACGGGCAGGGCGGCGTCGGCAAGCCGTTGCGCAGCAGCCAGCCATCCCGGGTCCTCGTCCCGAAGCCGGCGATAGCGAACCAGCCCGGCCCATGCGGCCGGCAAATCCGGGTCGATCCCGATGGCGCGCTCGAACAGCGCCTGCGCCTCGGCGAAGCGGCCGCAGTCGGCCAGTATTTCCCCCAGGAACGCGACCGCTTCGGCGGTGTTCGGCGCGATCTGCAGGGCCCGGCGACAGCTCGCTTCGGCCGCCTCAGCATGGCCCTGCAGCCGCAGCGCCATGGCAAGACCGGTGTGAGCGTGCACATAATCGGCCTTGAGCACCAGCGCCTGGCGATAACTTGCCGCCGCCTCGTCGAGGCGCATCAGGTCCAGGAACACATTGCCGAGGTTATTGTGCGCCTGCGCCAGTTGCGGCCTGAGCTGCAGCGCCTGGCGATAGCTTTCAAGGGCGTCCTGCAAGCGCCCGAGATCGCGCATCACATTGCCGAAATTGCTGTATGCCACGGCAAAATCCGGCTGGATCTCGAGCGCGCGGCGGTAGCTCGCCGCCGCCTCCTGAGGCCGCCCTAGATCGCGCAGCGCGTTGCCGAGGTTGTTGCAGGCCTCGGCGAAATGCGGTTCGATCTCGAGCGCACGGCGGCAGCTCGCCACCGCCAGGGACCCTTGGCCGAGACGTCGGTGGGCATTGCCCAGATTGCTATGCGCTGCGGCGAAATTCGGCTTGATCTCGAGGGCGCGGCCATAGCTCGCCAAGGCCGCGTGCAGCTCGCCGCCATCACGCAGCGCATTGCCCAGGTTGTTGTGCAACTCCGCCGAGGCCGGTTCGATGGCGAGTGCTTGCCGGTAGGCCGCGGCCGCCTCGGCGAAACGACCGGATTCCAGCAGCGCATTCGCGAACCCGACGATGGCCGGCAGGTGAGCCGGCCGCAACGCGAGTGCCCGGCGATAATGCACCCCGGCCGCGGTGCGATCGCCCCGGTCGTTAAGCGCGGTGGCGAGGTAATAATGGGTGTCGGCGTCGTCGGGGGACAGCTGCACCGCGTGCTGCAATGCCGGCAGCGCGTCCTGGCCCTGGCGCAACAGGGCGGCGCCGTAGGCGGTCCAAATAAAGCCCAGCTGCGGGTGGCGGTCCAGCAACAGGCGCGCCAATCCAGCGGCCTCTGCAGGGCGGCCGCCATTCATGGCTGCGGTGAGCGCGCGCAGTTCGTCGGGTGTCGGCAGATGGTGCGACCTGGCCAGGGTGTCTCGCTTGCAGAGTCGTTGCGGATCGAGGCAAAATGATAGCGCTATCATAATCATTATAAAGGCAAATTGCGCAAAGAGGACCGGGGCATGCAGCGCATCAAGCTGGCCATCGTCGGGCTCGGCAAGATCAGCCACGACCAGCACCTGCCGGCCATCCGCGGCAATGAGCATTTCGAACTGGTAGCCGCCGCCAGCCTGGGGGGCGAGCACTGCGGCGTGCCGGGCTTCACCACCCTGGAAGCCATGCTCTCGGCGGTGCCGGACATCGACGCGGTTTCGATCTGTACGCCGCCGCAGGCGCGCTATGCCGTTGCCCGCCAGGCGCTCGATCGAGGGCGGCACGTGCTGCTCGAAAAGCCGCCTGCCGCCACGCTCGGTGAGGCCCAGGTCCTGGTCGATGAGGCCGTGCGCCAACACGCGACGCTGTTCGCCAGCTGGCATTCGCGGGCGGCACCGGCCGTGCCGTTTGCCGAGGAGTGGCTGCGCGGCCGCGTCCTGCATCGGGTCGTCGTCACCTGGAAGGAGGATGTGCGGGTGTGGCATCCCGGGCAGATTTGGATCCGCAAGGCCGGCGGCATGGGTGTGTTCGATCCCGGCATCAACGCCCTGTCCATCCTCACGCGGATTCTTCCGCAACCCCTGTTGCTGCAGGAAGCCACCCTTGAGTATCCATCCAATTGGGAATCGCCGGTTGCGGCGTCACTGATCCTCGGCGATGCGAACGGCACCGAGGTCCGGATGGAGCTGGATTTTCGTCAAACCGGCGTCCAGAGCTGGGATATCGACGTGCAGACCGACGCCGGGCGTCTGCTGTTGTCGGCGGGCGGTACGCTGATGCAGGTGAACGGCACCGCGGTTGCGGTGGGGCCGGCGCGCGAATATGCCGCTGTGTATGAACAGTTCGCGACCTTGGTGCGCGCGCATCACATCGACGCCGATCTCGCCCCGTTGCGGCTCGTCGCCGATGCGTTCCTCGGCGGCCGCCGCATCACGGTGGAGCCGTTCGACTGAAGCTGCCCGCCGGGCCGGCGCGCGGCGGCTCAATCGGCCGGCCGGGCCTGCCGCAAGTCCGGCGTCCAGGCGAATTCGCGGGGTACCCGCAGGGTTTTGCGCAGCCGCAGATCGGCTGATGAGGCGCCCACGGATACGCGCACCCGGCCGGCTTCCACCACGAAGCGGTGCGCGCCGGCGTCCCAATAGGCGAGATCACGCGCCGCCAGAGGCAGGCATACCTTGCGGGTTTCGCCGGCCGCGAGGCTGGTGCGCCGGAAGGCCTTCAGCGCCCGCGGCGGTCGGGCCACCCGCGAATCCGGCAGATCCACATACAGCTGCAGCACCTCGTCTCCCTCACGATCGCCCGCATTGCCGAGATGCAGGCAAACCTCGACGGAGCCATCACCCGGCAGCTCGGACGGGGACTGCAGATCCGAGTAGCGAAAGCGCGTGTAGCTCAGGCCGTGGCCGAATGGATACAGCGGCCTGCCCTTGAAATACTGATAGGTACGGCCGTGGCGGATGTCGTAGTCCATCATCGGCGGCAGCTGGTCGAGCGAGCGGGGCCAGGTTTGTACGAGGCGGCCGGCCGGATTGAAGTCGCCGAACAGGACATCGGCCAATGCGCTGCCGGATTCCTGGCTGTTGTGAGTCATGAGCACGATGGCCGGGACATGCGCCTGGGTCCAGTTGATGGCATACGGGAAGCTTGCGATCAGCACCACGATGGTTCGCGGATTGGCGGAGCGCACCTTGCGGATCAGATCCTCCGGTCCCAGATCGAGCGATTTTCGGTCGATGGCCTCCTTGCCCTCACTCGGGTCCGGGCAGCGGTTCCAGCCGGCGTTGCACGTCGGATGATTGCCGACCACGACGATCGCCGCGTCCGCGGCCCGCGCCCTGCGTACCGCCTCATCGGCATCGTCGGCGACGAATTGCACGTCGACCTGGGCGCCGAGCGCATTGCGGATGCCCTGCAGCGGCGACACCGTGTAGGGCGGGGTACCGCTGTACCAGTCGAGCAGCACCTGGTCGGCGAACCGGCCGATCACGGCCACCGATCTGAGCCTGCTGCGCTCCAACGGCAGCACCACCGGGCTGTTCTTCAGCAGCACGATGGATTTGCGGGTCGCCCAGCGCGCGACCGCGCGATGCTCCTCGGTGAGCCATGGCTCCGGCCCGGCGCCGATCGCCGCGTACGGCACCCGTCCCGGCGGATCGAGCAGTCCGAGGTGGAACATGACTCGGTACACACCGCGCAGCGCACGGTCGATGTCCGCCTCCGTGAGCAGGTGGCGCTGCAGGGCCTCGTGCACCGGCTGTTCGTGGCGATCCAGGAATTGATTGATGCCGGCGTGCACCGCGGCGGCGGCGGCCTGGTCCAGCGACTCGAATGCCGCATGCTTGGTGACCAGCTGCGTCATGGCGCCGCCGTCCGTACAGATGATCCCGTCCTCGCCCCATTCGTTCACGGTCATGGAAATCAATATCGGATTGACCGCCATGGGTATGCCGTTCCACGCGTTGTACGCAGCCATGTAGGCGCGCGCTCCACCCTCGACGATGGCCATGCGGAAGGGCGCCGAATAGTATTCGCGCATCAGGCGCTCGTCGAAATTAGATGAGGACCGGTCGCGGCCGTCCTCGTTGCTGTTCGCCATGAAATGCTTGAGCAGCGAGGCGGCCTGCCAATACGTCGGGTCATCGCCCTGCAATCCGCGCGCGAAGGCGGTGGCGAGCGTGCCCGTCAGGAACGGATCCTCGCCGTAGGATTCCTCGGTACGGCCCCAGCGCGGATCGCGCGCCAGATCGGTGTTCGGCGCCCGCACCACGATGCCGCCGCGCCGGTATTTGGGGCTCTGAAACGCGTAGCGGGCCTCGAATCCCTCGACAGCCGCGACGCGCCGCAGAACATCGACGTCCCAGGTTTCGCCGAGGCCGACGGCCTGCGGAAACTGCGTGGTGGCGACCGGTTCGTCCTGGAAGCTGCCGTCCGGATTTTTTCGCCTGCCCCAGCCGTAGGGTCCTCCCAGGGCCACGCCGTGCAGTCCCTCGATGTGGCCGGACAGCCGCAATCCGAGTCGGGGCACGCTCGGGTCGGTGCCGAGCGCATGGATCTTCTCATCGAGGGTCATGGCATCGATCAGGCTGGTGATGCGCAATTCGAGCGGGGCGCCCGGGTCGGCGTAGGCGGGCGCATTCGCCCGCACCGCCATCACGGGCGCGAGCAGCAGAAAAAGGACCATGGTTGATCTGACGGCCACGACGTCGGCAAGCCTCCGCTCAATCACTCATTTTGAGCGGATTATGCCTTGATATCGACCGACGTTGGCGGCACCATCGCTGCGGGGGTTCAGGCCGCATTGGACGCGACGCGAGAACAACAGGCATGCGAACGATCGACGTTTGGCGCGGGGTATTGGCATCGACCCTGATCGCGCTCGGGTCCGCGTCCGCCGCGGACCAGCCGCTCGCGGAGCGGCCTTGGATGGACTCCGGCCGAAGCGCGGACCAGCGTGCCGCCACGCTGCTGCAGTCCATGTCGCAGGATGAGAAATTGGCGCTCTTGTTCGGCTATTTTTCCAGCGATGCGCCGTGGAAGAACTACAAGAAGCCGCAGGAGGGACTGGTGCAATCGGCCGGTTTCATCGGCGGCAATGCGCGTCTCGGAATCCCGGCGTTGACGGAAACCGACGCCGGCATCGGGGTGGCGAGCCAGCCCGGCGAGCAGGCGCGGCCGCGCACCGCGCTGCCCTCCAATCTCGCCACGGCCGCCACCTGGGATGCGGAATTGGCGTATTCGGGCGGACGCATGATCGGCGACGAGGCGCGATTGAGCGGATTCAATGTCCTGCTGGCGGGCGGCATCGATCTGGCCCGTGATCCGCGCAACGGCAGGAATTTCGAGTACGGGGGTGAGGATCCGTGGCTCGCGGCCAGCATGGTGGCCGCCCAGGTCCGGGGCATCCAATCCAACCACATCCTGTCGACGCTGAAGCATTATGCCTTCAACGATCAGGAGACCAATCGCACGACGCTCGATGCGCGCATCGATGAGCGGTCCGCGCGCATGTCCGATCTTCTCGCCTTCGAATTTGCGATCGAGCAGTCGAGTCCGGGGGCGATCATGTGCGCCTACAATCGCGTCAACGGCGTGTATAGCTGCGAAAGCGGCTGGCTGCTGAATCAGGTGCTGAAGACTGACTGGGGCTATGGGGGCTTCGTGATGTCCGACTGGGGCGGCGTGCATTCGACCATTCCCGCCGCGAACGCCGGCCTGGACCAGGAGTCGGGTTATCCATTCGACGTGTCGCCGTACTTCGCCGATGCGTTGCGGGAGGCGGTCGACGACGGTCATGTGGCGCAGTCGCGATTCGATGACATGACGGCGCGCATTCTGCGCTCCATGTTCGCAAACGGCCTGTTCGACGACCCGGTGAGCGCGGGCGACATCGACTTTGCGGGGCATGCACTCGTGACGCGGGCCGATGCAGAAGGCTCGCTGGTGCTGCTGAAAAACGCCCGGCGGATCCTGCCGCTCGGCCGGGACATCAAGTCGATCGCCGTCATCGGCTCGCATGCCGACGCCGGCGTCCTGTCGGGCGGCGGTTCCTCGCAGGTGTACGCGACGGGGGATCTGACCTTTACGAACCCGCACAATGAACGGCGCAGGATGATCTATTTCCCGTCCTCGCCCCTCAAGGCGCTCGCGGCCCGCAGTGGTGCGCACCTGGCCTACGATGAGGGCACCGATATCAAGGCCGCCGTGAAGCTGGCGGCCCGCAGCGACGTGGTCCTCGTGTTCGCCCATCAATGGAGTGCGGAAGGTTGGGATGTCACGCTGAACCTGGATGACGACCAGGATGCGCTGATCGCGGCAGTGGCCCGGGCGAATTCCAAGGTCATCGTGATCCTCGAGACCGGCGGCCCGGTGCTCATGCCCTGGATCGACCAGGTGGCCGCCATCGTGGAGGCCTGGTTTCCGGGCACGAGCGGCGGTGAAGCCATCGCCCGCGTGCTCACCGGCGAGGTGAACCCGTCCGGCCGTCTGCCCCTGACCTTCCCGCGGTCGAGCGCGCAATTGCCGCGTCCGATGCTCGACGGCTACCCCGAGCAGGCGCATGCACGCACGGTCGTCGACTACACCATCGAGGGTGCGGCGGTGGGCTACAAGTGGTTTGACCGCCAACACCTCACCCCCCTGTTTCCGTTTGGTTACGGCTTGTCGTACAGCCGCTTCGTGCCGTCGGATCTCAGCGCGACGGTGCAGGGCAACCGCGTGAGCGTGCGTTTCATGCTGAAGAACGCCGGTCCGCTTCCCGGCAAGACGGTGGCCCAGGTGTATGTGTCTCCGGTGCAGCCGGCCGCCAGCGGTTGGGAAGCCCCGAAACGGCTCGGCGGCTTCCGTAAGCTCGACCTCATGGCCGGACAGAGCGCCGACGTGACGTTGAGCATCGATGCGCGGCTGTTGGCCGCTTACGACAGCTCAGCCGGGAACTGGAGCATCGCCGAAGGCGATTACAACGTGCTGCTGTCCCGGGACGCCGCCACCCCCGTTGCCGTCACGACGGTGCATCTGGTCCGGGAAATCCTGCCGCTGCATCCGTGAGGGTGATTCACGCCTCCACGCCCACCGGTATGGCGTGACCGGAGCGCATCAGCAGCAATTTCAGCAGCGGGCCCGCCATCACCGTGGTGATGACCGCCATGATGACCAGCATGGTGAAGACGTTCTGCGGGATCAGCCCCAGGTCAAAGCCGATGTTGATCACGATGAGTTCCATGAGCGCCCGCGTATTCATCAGGGTGCCGAGAATGGCGGACTCGGTGGGAGGAAATCCACTCAGGCGGCCGGCGAGATACACCGGAATCATCTTGCTCGAGATGGCGGCGATGAGGATCACGGCCAACCAGTGCAGGTCCGCGGCCGTCGACAGCCCGAGCACATTGGTGCGCAGACCCGTATAGGTGAAAAACACCGGCAGGAAGAAAACGAGCACGAAACGCCCGACCTGGCGCTGCCAGGCATCGACAAAGGGTTTGTGGCGGTGGAACAGCACGCCGGCCGCGAAGCCGCCGAAGATCGAAAAGATGCCGAGCTGGTAGGTGCAGGAGCCCAGAATGAAAATCAGGCACACCACGACGGCCATGAGATTCGGCGGCATCTCGCCCCCGCGCACCGGAAATCGCCTCACCAACCAGGCCGCCAACGGCCGCAGCACGAACCACAGCACGGCGCCCAGCGCGAGAAGTCCGCCGATTTGCGCCAGGACACGGGGACCGGAGAACGCCGCCGCCGCGTAGGCGGATACGCCCGACAGCAGCAGCCAGCCGATGACATCGTTGACGGCGGCGGCCGAAATCGCGACGACGCCGACCTCGGTCTGGGTGAGTCCATATTGGCGCAGAATGCGTCCCAGTATCGGCACCGCGGTGATCGCCAATCCCAATCCGAAGAACAGGCTGTACAGCGTCGGGTTGATCGCCGGCGCGAGGCTCGAGGCCGACAGCCGGCCCACCGCCACGCCCACCGCCAAGGGCACGCTCACGGACAACAGCGTCACCCACACCGCGCCGCGGCGGTTGCGCCGGGTGTTGAGATGGCCGAATTCGAAGTCCGTGCCGATCTGGAACATCAGCAATATCAGGCCGATCTGGCTGATCATGACGATGGGCGAGGAGGCATGCTCACCGAACAACTCGCGGGAAAGCTGCGGCAGGAAATGGCCGAGCAGCGAAGGTCCGAGCAGCAGGCCGGCGACGATTTCACCGATCACGCCCGGTTGACCGAAACGCCGGAACACGGTGTGCACCAGACGCGCGGCACCCACCATGACGATGAGTTGCAGCAGCGTGGCGAACAACAGATTCTCGGTCTGATGAACCGACACGTTCATGGCTTCCCCCTCGCACAGCGCGCTGCGGCGCGCTGGGATGTTACCCTGCGCGCCGCGCGGGTCTTTGCCCGGTCAGCAACGGAGGTATGGTAGCGGTACCATACCCAATATCATATAGGCTATGCCATGTGGGATCAATGCCAGCGCAATCCTTGAATCACCCACCGAAGTCGCTGTGGCTCATGACGGCGGCAGCGGCCGCGTTGCTGTTGCCCGGGACAGCCCGCCGCGCCGCCGCAGACGAGCCGAACTCGCCGGCGGTGCGCTGCGAGTCACTGCCCGAGCGCATGGCCGGCCATTGGCCGGACGGCTCCACGCGGGTGATCTCGGTCCATTGGTTATCCGAAGGTCCACAAGCCGCGCAGGGACCGGGCGAACCGGGCAGCCTCATCATTCCGGCACATTGCGATCTGGTCGGTTCGGTGCAGGAGCGCGTCGGGGAGGGCGGCCAGCGCTACGCGATCCGATTTCATCTGCGCCTGCCCGGCGACTGGAACGGACGTTTCTTATTCCAGGGCGGAGGCGGCAGCAATGGCGTGCTCGGTGACGCGCTGGGCAACTACTCGGCGGTGGCCAAGCCGGGCATTTTGCAGGGCTTCGCGGTGGTCAGCCAGGATTCTGGCCACGACAATGCCGTGAACAACGATCCGGCCCGCGGCGGCGTCCTGGTGTTCGGACTCGATGCGCAGGCGCGGGCGAATTACGGTTACGCCTCGCTGCCGATCGTAGCAGCCGCGGCCAAGGCGGCGCTGAGGCAGTACTACGGTGCACCGCCGCGCCGTTCCTACTTCGTCGGCTGCTCCAAGGGGGGCGAGGAGGGCATGGTGTTTGCGCAGCGCTACGCCGGCGAATTCGACGGCATCGTGGCCAATGCGCCCGGCATGTCGCTGCCGCGGGCCGCCCTCTCGGAGGCCTGGGACACGCAGGCTCTTGCCGCCCTCGTCCAGACAACAGCGGGCACGGCGCTGCCTTTTGCCAAGCTCTCATCGGCCTTCAGCGATGCGGATCTCGGCGTGGCGCGCGACGCGGTGCTGGCCGCCTGCGACGCGGCCGACGGACTGAAGGATGGCCTGGTCGGCGACTTCACGCACTGCACCGCCAAACGCGTTGATCCTGAACTGGCGGCGCGGCGTTGTCGGGGCGCCAAGGCCGACGGCTGTCTGAGCCGCGCTCAGATGCAGGCGCTCGACCGGATGATGGCGGGTCCGCACGACCAGGGCGGACATGCATTGTACAGCGATTGGCCCTGGGACGCCGGCATTGCCTCGCCCAACTGGCGGGCGTGGAAAATGGGCGGCGCCGGCGGCACGCCGCCCAGCTTGAACGTGGTGCTCGGCGGCGCATCGCTCGCCTCGGACTTCACCACCCCACCGACGCTGCTGCGCGCGGATCCGCAGACATTGCTCGATTTTCTGCTGGCTTTCGATTTCGATCGGGATGCCGCCAAGATCTATGCCACCGGCGCCGGGTTCACACACTCGGCCTGGGAGGACATGTCGGCGCGATCCGCCGACCTCGGCGCCTTCCGGCGGCACGGGGCGAAAATGATCGTGGTGCACGGGGTCTCCGATCCGGTGTTTTCGATCAACGATACGCTCGCTTGGTGGCGAGACGTGGATCATCTGAACCGCGGCCAGGCGGCGCGGTTCGTGCGCGTCTTTGCGGTTCCCGGCATGAATCATTGCGGCGGCGGCGACGCCACCGATCAATATGATGCCCTGACGGCCGTGATGCATTGGGTGGAGAACGCCCAAGCTCCCGATCTTATCGTCGCGACCAGCAGGCCCCGGTCGGCGCATCCCGGGCGCTCGCGCCCGCTCTGCCCCTACCCCCTGGTGGCACGTTACGCCGGCCGCGGCGATCCGGAATATGCGCAAAGCTTCGCATGCCGGTAGCGCGGCGAAGGTTGGCGGCCGCAGCCGCAAAATAACGCGCCAGCGGCATGCGACAAGCGCACCATGGGCAGTATCGGGGAGGTCGCATGCAACCGCAAAATCTCGAAGACGTTCTGCAGGCCGCGGGCAATCCGGTTGCCATGCTGCGCAATTCGCAGCTCGGCGCCTACGTCTATCCGGTGGTGCCCAGTGAATTCTCGAATTGGCGCGACGAGCAGCGAGCGTGGCGGGAGACCGCGGTGCTGTTCGACCAGTCGCATCATATGGCGGAGATCACCGTCAAGGGACCCGATGCGCTCAAGCTGATGTCCTATTGCACCATCAACAGCTTTGCGAATTTTGCGCCGAACAAGGCCAAGCAGATGGTTCCCTGCAGTCATGACGGCTATGTGATCGGCGACGGGATTCTGTTCTACCTCGAGCGGGATGAACTGCTGTTCGTGGGCCGCGCGCCGTCGGTGAATTGGATCGAATTTCAGGCGCAAACCGGCGGCTACCAGGTGCAGGTGATCCGCGACGACCGTTCGCCGTCCCACCCGCGCGGCAAGGCCGTCAGCCGCCGGCACTACCGCTTTCAGGTTCAGGGTCCGAACGCGGCCAAAGTTCTGGAGAAGCTCAACGGCGGCCCGCTGCCCGACGTCAAGTTCTTCAACATGGATGCCATCAACATCCAGGGGCGACGCGTGCGCGCGCTGCGCCACGGCATGGCCGGAGCGCCGGGTCTGGAGATTTGGGGGCCCTATGCGGAAGGTGAGGAGATCCGCGAGACCCTCCTCGAGGCCGGCCGCGAGTTCGGCCTGGTACCGGTCGGCTCGCGTGCCTATGCCAGCAACACCTTGGAGTCCGGCTGGATACCCTCACCGCTGCCGGCGGTCTACACCGGCGAGTCGATGCGCAAGTACCGCCAATGGCTGCCGGCCACCGGCTACGAGGCGACCGGCTCGATCGGCGGCAGTTTCGTGTCGGAGCGCATCGAGGATTATTACCTGACGCCTTACGAGCTGGGGTACGGCCCATTCGTGAAATTCGATCACGACTTCGCCGGGCGCACAGCGCTCGAGAACCTGGCCGACAAGCCCCGGCGCAAGAAGGTGACCTTTGAATGGAACGGCGAGGACCTGGCGAAGATCTATGCCTCGTTGTTCGTGCCCGGGACCGAGAATTACAAGTTCTTCGACCTGCCCATTGCCAACTATGCCTCCTCGTCGTACGACAAGGTCACCCTGGGCGGCCGGGTGGTCGGCTATTCGATGTTCGGCGGCTACAGCTACAACGAGCGTGCGGCGCTGTCGCTTGGCGTCGTGGATGGCCACATCAACATCGGAGATGTGCTCACCCTGGTGTGGGGCGAGGAAGGCGGCGGTACCCGCAAGACCACGGTCGAACGCCACCGGCAACTCGAGGTGCGGGTCAAGGTATCGCCTGTCCCCTATGCCCGCAGCGCCCGCGAGGCCTATCACGCGGGTTGGCGCAGCGGCAATTCCTGAACCTGGCCGTTCGACGGCCTCACCGGTGCGCACCCTGACCCAGAACTGGTAGGCTGCGCGCCACCGGGCAATCCGCCAAGATCAGTTTAAACTTTTACGAATGTACCGTAACCCATTGATAATGGTGCCCAGGAGAGGACTCGAACCTCCACGAATTGCTCCACTGGTACCTGAAACCAGCGCGTCTACCAGTTCCGCCACCTGGGCATGATGGGGCCGCCTAACGAGGCGCCGAAATCTACTCACACACCCAAGGCTTGTCAATCAATGCTTTATGCCCCATGTAGCGTCGTTAGCACAATCAACGCTGGTAACCCATGACCCGACGCCGCTCCTCTGGTTCGCGCCGTCCCAAACCCACGAGCACTACAACCGCAACGCCGGATTGGCGCGGTGAGGACCCGAACCTCGAGCGTGAGACGTCGCGCTACGCCGATCCGATTGCCAGCCGCGAACTCATCCTCAAGCATCTGACCGAGGCGCCGGAACCGCTGAGCGCGGCCCGTCTCGCCAAGCGCCTGGGACTTCAATCCGATGCGCAGCGCGACGCCCTGTCCAAGCGCCTGGCGGCCATGGTTCGCGACGGTCAGGCCATCGAGGGACCCAACGGCTTCGCCGCCGCCGGCGAGGGCGAGCGGGTCACGGGCCGGGTGCGCGGCCGCGCCACCGAGGTGCTGGTCATGCCCGACGACGGTTCGGCCCCGCTGGTGCTGGCGCGCGCGGATGTCGCGACGCTGATGCATCAGGACCGGGTGGAAGTGCTGGCGGTCGGCATGAACGAGCGCGGCCGGCGCATCGCGCGGCTGATTCGCCGGGTGGGCGATGCCCCCAACAAGGTCGGCGGGGTGCTGCACGTGGCCCAGGGTCTCGGCCGGGTCGAGCCGGAGGATCCAGGCCATTGGTATTCCGTTGACGTAGCGCAGCGCGAGCGCCATGGCGCCCGGGACGGCGACTACGTGGTGGTGGAAATCACCAAGCGGCCGCACGGCGACACGGCGGCGCATGGCCGCATCGTCGAGACTCTGCACGATCTGCGGCCGTCGGATTTGGCGGCCCGCTTCGCGATCCTGCGACACGATCTGCCGCAGGAGTTTCCGCCCGGGGTCATTCAGGCCGCCAATCGATTCGGTCCGGAAGTCACCGCGGCCGACCGGGAGGGACGCGAGGACCTGCGCGACCTGCCGCTGGTCACCATCGATGGCGAGGACGCCAAGGACTTCGACGACGCGGTATACGCCGAGGCGCTGCGCGGCGGCGGCTGGCGACTGATCGTGGCCATTGCCGATGTCAGCCATTACGTGCGTTACGGCAGCGAACTGGATCTGGAAGCGCGCGCGCGCGCGACCTCGGTGTATTTCCCCGATCGCGTTCTGCCGATGCTGCCGGAACATCTGTCCAATCACCTATGCTCGCTGATGCCGCGGGTCGAGCGCCTGGCTTTCGTCTGCGACATGCACGTGAGCAGGACCGGCAAGCTCAGCCGTACGCGCTTCTACGAGGCCGTGATCCGCTCGCATGCGCGCCTCACCTATGACAAGGTCTGGAACTATTTGGCGGATCCCGGGGCGCCCGGGCACGGCGACCTCACGCCCGCCATCCGCGACTCGCTGCAGATGCTGTATGCGGTCTACCACACTCTGAAGGCCGCGCGCGACGCGCGCGGCGCGCTCGATTTTCGCGCCGGCGAGGTCAAGGCGCAGATCGGCAGCGACGGCAAGATCGAGGGCTTTTTTGCCGTGTCGCGCAATGATGCGCACCGGCTCGTCGAAGAGTGCATGGTCGCCGCCAATGTAGAAGCGGCCGTGGCCCTGCGTCTCGCCAAGGCGGGCAGCCTATATCGCGTGCATGGGCAGCCGGAGGAGAAGCGAGTGACCGAGCTGCAGAAGGTGTTGAATGCGCTGCAGGTGGGAGCGGTGTTCTCGGCGAATCCCACGCCGCGGGAGTTCCGCCAGCTGGTCGAGCGCCTGGTCGCGCGGCCCGACGGACTGCTGCTGGAGGGCCTGGTGATCCGCTCGCTGGCGCAGGCGGTCTACCAGCAGACCAACATCGGGCATTTCGGCCTGGCCTTGGCGGAGTACGCGCATTTCACTTCGCCCATCCGCCGCTATCCGGATCTGCTGGTGCATCGGGCCATCAAGGCCGCGGTGCTGCACAACCTGGTATCCGGGCATCGCTACAGCACGGCCGAACTGCAGGCGCTCGGCAGCGAGAGTTCGCAGCGCGAGCGGCGCGCGGACGATGCGGCCCGCGACGTGCTCGGCTACTTGAAATGCCTATACCTGCAGCCGCGGGTCGGGGAGACCTTCGATGCCGTGATCACCAGCGCCCTGGAGTTCGGCATGTTCGTGCAACTGAAGGAAATGCCCATCGACGGTCTGGTGCACATTTCCGCCATTCCCGGCGACTATTGGGAATTGGATCAGGGCGGCATGGGATTGGTGGGACAGCGCACCGGCAGGCGCTGGCAGATGGGCGATGGCGTGCGCGTGCGTTTGAATCGCGTCGACCTGACGCAGCGTCAGGTCGACTTCGAATTGGTCGATCCGGATGCCGCGACCACGCACGGTACGGTGCGTGCCGCGCGGCGCGGCGCCGGGCCGCAGCGGGGTCGTTCCGGCCGAGCAGCCGACGGCGGTCGGAGTGGCGGTCGCGGCGGCGGTCGCGGTGGCGGACACGGCGGCGGGCACGGCCCGAAGCGCGGCGGCCACGGCTGAGCCAGGTTGCTGCGATGCAAGCAAAGCGCAACTTCGTTTATGGGTTGCATGCCATCCATGCCGTCATCGAGCGCGCACCCGAGAGGTTGCTGGAGCTGTGGCTGGCCGAGCCGCGCGACGATGCCCGGGCGCGGGAATTGACGGCGCGGGCACAGGCCGCCGGGCTGCGGGCGCAGATCGTCAGCCCGGCGGTGCTGGCGAAATTCGTGGGCGATGTGGCACATCAGGGTGCCGTGGCGGCGGTGCGGCCGCTCAAGGCCTGGGACGAGGCGGATCTGGCGGCGGGGCTCGATGCGCTCACCGAGCAGGCCTTCCTGCTGGTACTCGACGGCGTCACGGATCCGCACAATCTGGGGGCTTGCCTGCGCACTGCCGATGCCGCCGGTGTGCACGCGGTGGTGCTGCCGCGGGATCGCGCCGCGGCGGTCGATGGTGTGGTGCGCAAAGTGGCGGCGGGCGCCGCAGAATTCGTTCCCGTGGCCAGCGTCACGAATTTGGCACGCACCCTGGACATGCTGAAGTCCCGCGGCATCTGGGTCGCGGGCGCAGACGGGCACGCGGATCACAGCCTGTATGCCGCCGACCTCAAGCGCCCGCTCGCCGTGGTGTTGGGTGCGGAAGGCGCCGGAATGCGGCGTTTGACGCGCGAGCGCTGCGATTTCCTGGTGAAAATACCGATGCAGGGATGGGTCGATTCGCTCAACGTGTCGGCGGCAGCCGCAATCGCCCTGTTCGAGGCCCGGCGCCAGCGGTCGAGTTGACCCGGCCGCGGCGGAACGCGTACTATTCGCGCTCTTTTGGGCTCGGCACCGGGCCATTCTCCTTGCCTCACCGCTCGCAACGGGAGGCGCAAACCGTAGGGAGCCTACAATGCGGCATTATGAGATCGTGCTCCTGGTCCATCCGGATCAGAGCGAGCAGGTACCCGCGATGGTCGATCGCTACAAAGGCATGATCAGTGCCGGTGGCGGCGCGGTGCACCGCTTCGAGGATTGGGGCCGGCGCCAGCTGACCTTCCCCATCTCCAAGGTTCACAAGGCACACTACGTGCTCCTGAACATCGAATGCGATCAGAAGACGCTTGACGAGCTGAACGGCTCGTTCCGCTTCAGCGACGCGGTGCTTCGCCACCTGGTCGTGAAAATGGACGCAGCCGTCACCGAACCCTCGCCGATGGCGCGTGCGCCCGACGAAAACGCCCGCCGCCACGATGATTTCGGCGATGACGGCGATGACGACGATTTGCCCATGGGCGCTCGCTGAGCGCGGTTTCCAAAGGAGTCCCACATGGCACGTTTTTTCCGCCGCAAGAAGTTCTGCCGTTTCACGGCGGACGACGTCAAGCAGATCGACTACAAGGATCTGACGACCCTCAAGAGCTACATCACCGAGACCGGCAAGATCGTTCCGAGCCGCATCACGGGTACGCGTGCGCATTATCAGCGCCAGCTGCAGCTCGCCATCCGGCGCGCGCGCTTCCTGGCATTGCTTCCCTACACCGATCAGCACTGAGGGCGCTGCTACATGGATATCATTCTTCTGCAGAAGGTGGCGAACCTCGGACAGATCGGCGATCGCGTCAAGGTCAAGTCCGGGTACGCCCGCAATTTTCTGGTGCCGACCGGCCGCGCGACCCTGGCGACCGCTGCCAACATCGCCAAGTTCGAGGCCCAGCGCGCCGACCTGGAGGCCAAGGCCAATCAGGAGCTCGCCGCCGCCCAGGCCCGGGCCGTGAAATTCGAGGGCTTCACGCTCCAGATCCAGGCCAAAGCGGGCACGGAAGGCAAGCTCTTCGGTTCGATCGGTACGGCGGACATCGCCGAGGCCGCCGTCAAGGCGGGCCAGCCGATCACGCGCTCCGAGGTGCGCATGCCCACCGGTCCGATCCGCACCATCGGCGAACATCAGGTGCAGCTGCATTTGCACACTGACGTCGATGTGACCCTGGTGGTCACCATCGTCGCAGAAGAGTAGCGCCGGCAGACGCGCGGCGCAGGCTGAACGTGGCCGCTCGCGTCACCAATCGCTCATCCGGTTCCGGCGACGGGCTGCGTCTGCCGCCGCATTCCATCGAGGCCGAACAATCGGTGCTAGGCGGACTGATGCTCGATGCCTCCGCATGGGACCAGATCGCCGACCGGGTCGCGGCCGAGGACTTCTACCGACATGACCATCGGCTGATATTCGAGGCGGTCGCCGGCCTGATAGAGCGCAGCCAGCCCTGCGATGCGGTCACGCTGTCCGGGTATCTGGAGAGCCAGGGGGTGCTGGATCAAGCAGGCGGCCTGTCCTATCTGGGCTCGCTGGCGCGGGATACTCCCACCGCCGCCAACATCCGTGCCTACGCCGACATCGTGCGCGAGCGCTCGGTGCTGCGCCAGCTCATCAGCGCGGGCAACCTCATCGTCGGCAGCGCGCTCGAACCCGAGGGCCGCGAAGCACGCGACATCGTCGATGCCGCCGAGCGCGCGGTCTTCGAGATCGCCGAGCGCGGGTCGCGCGGCAAGGTGGGCTTCCGGTCGGTCAAGAGCGTGCTGCCGGAGGTCGTCAACCGCATCGACACGCTCTACAACTCGGACGGGAAGATGACCGGCGTACCGACCGGCTTCAAGAAGCTCGACGAGATGACCTCCGGCCTGCAGCCCGGAGACCTGATCGTGATCGCGGGCCGGCCGTCGATGGGCAAGACCGCGCTCGCGGTCAACATCGCGGAGAACGCCGCACTCGGTTCGGACAAGTCCGCCGCCATTTTCAGCATGGAAATGTCATCCGAATCGCTGACCCTGCGCATGATTTCCTCCCTCGGGCGGATCAACCAGAGCAACCTGCGCTCCGGCAGGCTGCAGGAGGAGGACTGGCCGCGCATCGATTCGGCCATGACCCAATTGTCGGGCGCCAGGATCTACGTCGATGAGACGCCGGCGCTCACGCCGACGGAGGTGCGCGCGCGGGCGCGCCGCCTGAAGCGCGAGCGCGGGCTCGACCTGATCGTGGTCGACTACCTGCAGCTCATGCAGGTGTCGGGAACCAAGGAGAATCGCGCCACGGAGATCTCGGAGATCTCGCGCTCCCTGAAGGCGCTCGCCAAGGAGCTGTCGGTGCCGGTGATCGCGCTCTCGCAGCTCAACCGCGGCGTCGAGCAGCGCCAGGAAAAAAAGCCGGTGATGTCGGATCTGCGGGAATGCGTCAGCGGCGATACGGCGGTACTCCTTGCCGATGGCCGTCGGGTGCCGATTCGTGATCTGGTGGGCCAGACGCCCGTCGTCTGGGCCATGAACGCGCAACAGAAAATCGTCGCTGCGCAGAGCGATTGTGTTTGGTCCAAGGGGGTACGCCGGGTCTCTCGCCTGAGTCTGGCCAGCGGGCGCACCTTGAAAGCCACGGCAAGCCACCGGGTATTCACCGAGAAAGGGTGGATGGATCTGTCCTCGATCGGTCCGGGGTCCCGCGTGGCGCTGGCGCGGCGCATTCCCGATGTCGAGGCGGCCGCATGGCCGGACCATGAAATTGCGCTTCTCGGTCATCTGGTCGGGGACGGCAGCTATTCATCGCACCAGCCGTTGCATCAACCGGTCAGCGCCGGCAACGGCAATCGCCGGCATGCGGCGGGAGTGGGTGCATGGCTCAAACGGCTCGGCATTCACGGTCAACGCGCCCACCAAAAGCATCTGCCGTCCCAGGTGTTTCAGTTCAGCACGGAGCAGATCGGGCTGTTGTTGCGGCATCTGTGGGCGGCGGATGGCTGTATCCATGTGCGCCCGGCGCAGCAGCGCGGGGCACCACGGGTTTACTTCAGTACCTACAGCGAACAACTTGCCAGGGACGTAGCCATGCTGCTGCTTCGACTCGGCGTCGTCGCGCGCCTTCGCCAGACGCGGCAGAAGAGCGGCCGGCCGACCCATTCGGTGGACGTCAGCGGCAGCGAGCAGCAGGCATTATTCCTCAACAGGGTTGGCGCGTTTGGCCCGCGCGAGGTGCCTGCCAGGATGCGCGGTACCCGCTATGGCGGCAGCAGCCACTGCGTATTCGCGCCATCGCGTGCAGTCGTCGCGTCGTATGCGGAACTTCTGGATGATCCGGGCATTCGGGTCTGGGCGGATTCTGATCTTTATTGGGACCGCGTGGTCTCGGTGGAAAGCGCCGGTGAGGAAGAGGTTTTCGACCTGACCGTGCCCGGCCCGGCAAGCTGGCTGGCCGACGGCATCGTCAGCCACAATTCGGGAGCCATTGAGCAGGATGCCGACGTCATTCTGTTGATCTACCGCGAAGAGGTGTACGAGCCGAACACCACCCGCAAGGGCATCGCCGACATCATCATCGCTAAACAGCGCAACGGGCCGACCGGCGATGTGCAGCTGACCTTTCTGGGGCAATACACCAAGTTCGAGAATTACGCGCCGGAATCGTACGCCGAAGGCGTGTTCCGGTGAGCCTGCGGTAATGCCCGGGTGACGGCTCTGGTCAGCGCGACCGTGGAAGCCGCCGCGCTCCGCCACAATCTGGCCGTGGTTCGCCGTCTGGCGCCGAATTCGCGCGTCATGGCCGTCATCAAGGCGAACGCCTACGGCCATGGCCTGGTCGCGGTGGCCCGAGCGCTGGACGGTGCCGACGCCTTTGCGGTGGCGCGGCTCGAGGAGGGCGTGAGTCTGCGCCAGGCGGGCATCAGCGCCCCCATCGTGTTGCTCGAAGGCGTGTTCGATGCCGAGCAGCTCGAGGCGGCGGCGCGCTTCGGTTTCGAACTGGTGGTTCACATCCCCGAGCAGATCGAGTTCCTGCGCCACGCGCCCGGCGGCGCGACCTTCAGGATCTGGCTGAAGCTCGACAGCGGCATGAACCGGCTAGGCCTCAAGGGGCCGCAGTTCGCGGCCGCGGCTGCGGCGCTCGCGAGCCTCGCCTGCGTGCGCCAGCCGATCCGGCTGTTCACCCATCTTGCCTGCGCGGATGAGCCGCGGCTTGCCGCCACCACGGAGCAGCTCGAGCGTTTTGGCGCCGCCACCCGCGGCATGACCGGCGAGCGCAGCGTGGCCAACTCGGCCGGCCTGCTGGGCTTTCCCGGGGCCCAGGCCGATTGGGTGCGGCCGGGCCTGCTGTTGTACGGGGTTTCGCCGCTCCCCGGTTCGACCGGCTCGGACCATGGTCTGCGGCCGGCCATGACGCTGCGCTCGCGGATCATCGCCGTGAAGGATGTCGCCATCGGCGAGCAGGTGGGCTACGGCGGCCGCTGGACGGCGCAGCGCGCCACCCGTCTGGCCATCGCCGCGGTCGGCTACGGCGATGGTTACCCGCGCAGCCTCGGCTCCGGCGCGCCGGTGCTGGTGAACGGCGTACGCGCTGCCCTCGCCGGTCGTGTCTCCATGGACATGATCGGCATCGACGTCACCGATCTGGACGCGCCGGCACGCGGCGATGCCGTCATTCTGTGGGGCGAGGGACTGCCGGTGGAGGAGATCGCCCGCCGGTCCGGCACCATTCCCTACGAGCTGTTGTGCGGCATCAGCCAACGCGTCGCCGTGGAGCTGCGCTAGCGGTGTGCCAACTCGGCCAGGGGCCGTGACGCACCATGCGCCACGGCCCGGGTCGCGATCCCTGGCCGGCTGGGCTGAACAGGCTAGGCGGCGATTTCTATGCGGCGGGGCATGGACTTCGCATGCTTCGGAATCGTCACGGTGAGCACGCCGTTCTTGCCGGTCGCATTGACCTTGTCGCCGTCCACCGTCTCCGGCAGCACGAAGCGCCGGTAGAAACGGCCCAATCCGCGCTCCGTACGCTGATACTGGGGCTCCTCGCGCCTGTTCGACGGCTGATCGGTGCGCTCGCCGGACAGCGTCAGCACGCCGCCTTCGAGCGTCAGGTCCACCTTGCCCGGCTCGACGCCCGGCACATCCACGTAGAATTCGAAGCGATCGGCATATTCATGAATGTCCACCGCCGGTATCCAGGTGGCGGTGGCGGAACTGCTGTCATTTTCCCTGGCGTTGCCGAAGAGCCGGTTGATCTCGTCCTGAAGACGCGGCATCAGGCTCCACGGATCCTGTCGCACCAGATTGTTCATGGCGAAAATCTCCTTGAGTTGGCTGAATGTCACGATGCGCCGGTCTCTCAACCGGCGCTCCGCGGCCAATCTAGGGGCGCCTGAACCAAGTTCAAGGGGTCCGATCGCGGGGTGGCTTTGTCCGGGGCACCCGGCCGATGCGGGTCAGCTTTCGAAGAATCCCATTTTGACGCCGGCNNACGTGCACGATGAAATAGCCCTCGGCGCGGCGGGTGATGGCCGCGACCTGCACGCCCGGTCGCCCCAGCGTGGTGAGGGTCTTGGTCAACTCCAATTCGCGCCCCGCGAAGGCGCCGCTCAACACCTGCAGCTTGGCCTTGGGCATGGCCGTGGCCGCGGCCGCAGCGTTGTCCGGCACCGCCGGGCGCTTGGCGACGACGGCCTTGGCCGCCTGATCAACCGCCTGCCCGACCCGGCGGATGCGGTCCTCCCCTTGAGAACTCGGGGTGATGACCATGGTCTTCTCGAATTCCTCCTGCGCTGCCTCGCCGTCTTGGCTGTCGACGAATCTCAGCTGATGATGTCCGACGGTGATCACGTCACCGTGCTGCATTGCGTGCTTCTTGATCAGTTTGCCGTTGACGTAGGTGCCGTTGGTGCTGTTCAGGTCCTCGAGGAACGAGTCGTTGAGGATGTTGATGATGAGGGAGTGATGGCCGCTCACGGCCGGGTTGTCGATGCGGATGTCGTTGTCCGGCAGGCGCCCGATGGTGTAGCGCTCTTTGTTCATGTTGTATTCTGCAAGGACTTGCCCGTCCAGGCTGAGCATCAGGCGTGCCATTCAGACTCCATCGTTGTCTAGCCGAACCATCCCAATATTTTGTCAAATATACGCCTGTGCGCGGGGAAGGGTTCTTCAATGTGCGCCATGATGACCGACACGTTATCCCGACCGCCATTATCGTTCGACAGCTGAATCAGCTGTTTAGCCACCGTATCAAGATTAGCACTAAAGGTGCTGATTGTTAAATGAATATCCTCGTCCTCGATCATGTCTGAAAGGCCGTCCGAGCACAGCACGTAATAGTCGCTCTTCTGCACCGGCTCCTCGTGAATCTCCACCTCGACGTTCTGTTCGACACCCAACGCGCGCGTGACATAATTCTTGTTGGTGGCGCGCTGCGCCTCCTGCTGTGAATAAAATCCCCGGTCCACCAGCTCTTGAAGCAGCGAGTGGTCGAGGGTCAACTGCTCGAACCGGTTGTCCCGCAGGCGGTACAACCGCGAGTCGCCGACGTGCGCGATCGACAGGCGGTTGTCGTGAAACAAACACGCGACCACGGTGGTGCCCATGCCCTCGCATTGCGGCTGGGTCTTGGACGTGTGATAGATGATCTTGTTGGCCCGGTGGATGGCGTCGCGCAGGATGATGCTCGGCCGGGTCAGGCCGGTCTCCGGGTCCTTGACCGTCAGATCCTCGCGGGCGATCGCATCCCGCACCAGGTTGATGATGGTCTTCACGGCGATTCCGCTGGCAACCTCGCCGGCGTTGTAGCCGCCCATGCCGTCGGCCAGCACGAACAGCCCGATGTCGGCCTCGCTGCCGATCATGTCTTCGTTGTGCTCGCGCACCTTGCCGGTGTCGGTGAGCGCAACGCTGGCGATTTTCCCCCGCAGACTCATGGGTGTTTGGCGGCCTTCTTGTGCAGGACTGTGGCGATCAAGGCAGTCCGCTCGGTATGCGCGAGCGGCAATCTTCCAACGCGGTCGACATCTGCGCGCCGGTTTCGTAGCGGTCTTCGGGGTTCTTGGCGAGCGCCCGGTCGATGACGCTCTCGACGCAGGCCGGTAATTCCGGCCGCAAGGCCCGCAGCGGCGGGTGCGGAACCTCGGCAATCTGCCGCATGAGTCCGGTCATCGAATCGGCGGCGAACGGCAGCTGGCCGGTGAGCAGCTGGAACAGGGTGACGCCCAGCGAAAACAGATCCGAGTGGCCGTCGACCTTGCGTCCTTCGAGCTGCTCCGGCGACATGAACGAGGGCGTACCGAGCACGATGCCCGTGCGCGTGCTTCCCGAGCCCGTCAGCCGCGCAATGCCAAAATCCGTGATCTTCAAGATGTCCGTGCTTTCGTCATACATGAGATTCGCCGGCTTGATGTCCCGGTGCACCACCTGCTGCTTGTGCGCGAATCCCAAGGCATCCGCGACCCGCGCCATCAAATCCAATACCTTGCGCGGCTCCAGCAGATTGCCGTACGTCGAGTAATCGCTCAGGTGGCGCCCCTTGAGGTATTCCATTGCAATATACGCAAGGCCGCGCTCTTCTCCCACATCATAGATGGTCACGATGTTCGGATGGTTGAGCCGCCCGGCGGTTTCGGCCTCGCGGAAGAACCGCGACCGGGCTTCATCGAGTTCGCCTTCGACGAATTCGCTGGCCAACGGAATCGCCTTGATCGCGACCAGGCGGTTGATGGCGGTGTCGCGGCCGAGGTACACGACGCCCATGGCGCCGCGGCCGATCTCGCGTTCGAGCTGATATCGTCCGAGGCTCGAAACCGCCGGCATGCCGCCGGCGCCTGTCTCGCCGGACGCCGGCGCGGCGGCAGCGGCTGCGGGCTTGGCGACGGGGGAGGCGGCCCTGGACGGCCGCGCGGCCCGGTCGGCATCCATCAGCCGGCGCAGGCGCGCGGCGACGTCGCGGTAGCCGTTGTCGAACCGTGCCAAGTGCCGGTACACGGCCGTTGCCTGCGGTGCGCGCCCGCGCTGTTCCAACTGGGTGGCGAGGCTGTACAGATCGCCCATCACGGTGGCGTTCGGCCGGCGGCCCTTGAGTTCTGCAAAGTGCTGTTCGAAGTTGTCCAGCAAACGGGAGGTCTCGAGGCCGGGTTTGGTCTTGGGTCTCGGCATGGGCGAAGGCAGCGCCGGCTTGACCTGCAGCAAGGACCATACGGATAGGGCGGCGCCGCCGGCCAGCAGCAAGAACCCCGGAAGCCACAACCACGAGCCGCGGTCGGCGAGCGTCCGTAGCAGCAGGGCGAGTGCCAGCACACCCACACCCACAATCGCCGTGATCAGCCCCAATTTACGCATGCAATGGACATAATCCAGTTCCAGTTGCCGGGCAGTATAGGTGATCGGGCAAGGCTAACGGCAATGCTAAGCTCACAAATCGACGCGAAGGGAGCCCATGCGCAAGTCCAAAGAGGTCTTTATCTGCCAGAACTGCGGAGCCTCTTCGCCTAAATGGCAGGGCCAGTGTGCGGACTGCGGGCAGTGGAACACCCTGATGGCCGAACTGGCGCGGGCCGGCCCCGGTGCATCGAGGACGCCGCGCGTGAGCCGTACCGACGGCTCCGCGTCGCTCGCCGCCGAAGCGCAGATCGAGGCGCCCCGCCTGGCCACCGGTTCGGCGGAGCTGGACCGGGTGCTCGGGGGCGGCCTGGTGCCGGGTTCGGTGACGCTGCTCGGCGGCGATCCGGGCATCGGCAAATCCACCCTCATGCTGCAGGCCGCCGCAGCGCTTCAGACCGGCGGCCCGGCGCTGTATGCCACCGGCGAGGAATCCGTGCAGCAGGTTGCACTGCGCGCCCGCCGTCTCGGGCTGGAGTCGGCCCCGCTGCGGCTGATCGCCGAGACCTGCGTCGAGCAGATTGTGGCGGCGGCGGCGGCCAGCGGCGCGCGAGTGCTCATCGTCGATTCGATACAGACGATGTATTCGCAGCGCATCGAATCGGCGCCCGGAGCGGTCTCGCAGCTGCGCGAATGCACCGCCGAGCTGGTGCGCTTTGCGAAGGCGTCCGGCACCGCCGTGCTGCTGGTCGGCCACGTCACCAAGGATGGGCAGATCGCCGGGCCGCGGGTGCTCGAACACATGGTCGACACGGTGCTGTACTTCGAGAGCGACACCGGCAGCCGCTTTCGGGTGCTGCGTTCCGTCAAGAACCGCTTCGGGGCCGCCAACGAGCTCGGCGTGTTCGCGATGGCCGAGCAGGGTCTGCGCGAGGTGAAGAATCCGTCCGCGATCTTTCTGTCGAAGCACGCCGATCCGGTATCGGGCAGCGTCATCACGGTGATGCGCGAGGGGACCCGGTGCCTGCTGATCGAGGTGCAGGTGCTTGCCGACGCCAGTCTCGGAGCCGTTGCACGGCGCGTCGCCGTCGGCATCGACGGCAACCGGCTGACCATGCTGCTCGCGGTGGCGCATCGCCACGCCGGGCTGGAGCTTCATGGTCAGGACGTGTTCGCCAACGTGGTCGGCGGCGTGCGCCTCGCCGAGACCGCCGGTGATCTGGCCATCGTGCTGGCGGCACGCTCGAGCCTGCGCGACGCGCCGGTGCCCCCTTCCCTGGTCGCGTTCGGCGAACTGGGTCTCGCCGGTGAAATCAGGCCGGTGCCGTTCGGCGAGGAGCGACTGCGCGAGGCTGCGAAGCAGGGCTTCAAAAGTGCGCTGGTGCCGGAGGCAAACGTGCCGAAACGGCCGCCGGAGGGCATGACGGTGCACGGCGTGACGCGTCTCGGGCAGGCGCTCGATGCGGTCTAGCCGCGTCAACCCGCAGGCGGTTCTGCCGCAGGCGGACGAATGCGCACGGTCTTGATGGCATTGTCGCCGGTCTGCAGCACTTCGAGCATGTAATCGGCCAGCTTCAGGGTCGTGCCCGGCTCGGGAATATTTTCGAGGAATTCCAGGATCAGTCCGTTCAAGGTCTTCGGCCCGTCGGTGGGCAGATTCCAGCGCATCGAACGGTTGAGTGCGCGGATGCTGGCGGCGGCGTTCGCGACGAAGCTGCCATCGGCCTCCGCCCGCACGTCCTTGTGCATCATGGCCGCAGGATCGGTGGTGAATTCGCCGACGATTTCCTCGAGGATGTCCTCGAGCGTGACCAGACCCTGGATGTCGCCGTATTCGTCGACCACGAACGCCATGCGGCGCTTGTCGCGCTGAAAACTCAGCAGCTGGCTGTTGAGCGTGGTGCCCGACGGGACGAAATAGGCCTCGCGCGCGCTTGCCGCCTCCACCAGTGCGTCGCGGTCCAGCTTGCCGCGCGCGAGCTCGTGCACCACGCGCTTCATGTGCAGCACGCCGACGATGCGGTCGATGTCGCCCTCATACACCGGCACCCGCGTGTGCTGGCTCTGGCGCAACTGTTCGATCACGTCGTCCCAATCATCCTCGATGTCGATGCCGACGATCTCGGTGCGCGGCACCATGATGTCCTCGACCGTGACATTCTCCAGATCCAGGATGCTCACCAGCATCTGCTGGTGGCGGTGAGGGATCATGGCGCCGGCCTCGGCGACCACGGTGCGCAGTTCCTCGCTGCTCAGGGAATTTGAGGCCTGCTGCTGGGAGGCGCCGAACAGGCGCAGTACGCCGTTGGCCAGCAGATTGGTGAACCAGACGAACGGATAGCACACCCACAGCAGCGGGGTGTAGACATAGGCCGCCGGCAGCGCAAGTTGTTCGGGATGCAGCGCGCCATAGGTCTTCGGCGCGACCTCGCAGAAAATCAGCAGCACGAAGGTCAGCGCCACCACCCCGGCGGCCACCAGGAATTCCCCGCCGAGCCGCAGCGCGATGAGTCCGACCAGCGTGGGCGCCAGGACGTTGACGATCGTGCTCAACAGCAGGATCAGGCCGATCAGCCGGTCCGGGCGCGCGAGCAGCTTCTCGGCGAGCTGCGCGCCGCGATGGCCCGCGTTGGCGCGGTGGCGCAGCCGGTAGCGGTTCAAACTCATCAGCGCGGTCTCGCTGCCGGCGAAGAAGGCGGCCAGCAGCAGCAGCGCCGCCAACAGGCAGAAAAGCATACCTAAAGACGGAGTTGGCATTCGCTCAGGCGGTCAGCCCCAATGTCGTCCGAGAAGATCCTCGAGAATGAACTTCGAGCCGAAATACGCGAGCGCCAGCACCGCGAAGCCCGCCAGGGTCCAATACACGGCGGCGCGGCCGCGCCAGCCGAACATTGCCCGTCCGATCAACAGCACGCCGAACAGCGCCCACGCGAATATCGACAGCACCGTCTTTTGAAACAGGTGCTGGGCGAAAAGATTGGTGACGAATACGAAGCCGGTGAACAGGGCCAGGGTGAGCAGCACGAAGCCGGCGGCGATCAGGCGGAACATCACCTTCTCGAGCGCATCGAGGGGCGGCAGCGCGCTCGGCAAATCGGCGATCCGCCGGCTGCGCAGCCGGCGATCGAGCAGCACGAACAGCGTGGCCGTCGCCGCGGCCGCGAACAGCAACGCGGCCGCGGCCATCGACAGCAGGATGTGGGCGGTCAGTTCCCAGCCCGGGGCGGCCGTTTCGGCGAAGCGCTGCGGGCTGGTGGTCTCCGCCGCGGTGGAGCCAATCGCCGCGCTCGCCAGCAGGATCGAGCTGAGCACCCGGTGCTGGCGGTCGATGGCGATGACGCAGCCGAGCACGGCCAGCGTCCAGGCGAGCAGCGATATCGCCGTCAACAGCCCGATGGCGAATCCCTCGGAGGATCGCATGATGGCCACCAGCGCATCGCTGTGGGCGAACAGCGCGGCCAGGCTGACGGCCCAGGCGATGGGTTCCAGCCGCCGGTTGTTCACACTGCGAAGCATGAGCCAGGAGCTGGCGGCGTAGAGCGCGAACAAGGTGACGGCGAGGATCACGAGGCGCAAATCATGACACAAGGACTAAGTCCCTCCTAGCCGACTATACTATTCGGACCATGTTCGACACTCTCACCGAGCGGCTCTCCTCGGCCATCAAGTCCCTGTCCGGGCGCGGCCGGCTGACCGAGGAGAACATCGCCGACACCGTGCGCCAGGTGCGCCTCGCGCTGCTCGAGGCGGATGTGGCGCTGCCCGTGGTCAAGTCCTTCACGGACGCGGTGAGGGAGCGCGCGGTCGGCACCGAAGTCACCAAGAGCCTCACCCCTGGGCAGGCATTCATCAAGGTCGTGCACCAGGAATTGACCCGACTGATGGGCGAGGCGAGCACGGGACTCAATCTGCGGGCGCAGCGCCCCGTCGTGGTCATGCTCGCGGGATTGCAGGGCGCCGGGAAAACCACCACCGCCGGCAAGCTTGCGCGCTGGCTCATTGCCAAGCAGAACAAAAAGGTGTTGCTGGTGAGCACCGACGTGCACCGGCCGGCGGCCATCCTGCAGCTGCAAACGCTGGCATCGCAGGTCGGCGCGGGATTTGCCGCGGCGTCGGCGGAGGAGGCGCCGCTCGCCATTGCGCGCCGGGCGCTCACGGAGGCAACCTTGCAGGCCTACGACGTGATGCTGCTGGACACGGCGGGCCGGCTGCACGTCGACGAGGAGATG
Organism: Gammaproteobacteria bacterium; assembly: GCA_003137095.1. Lineage (GTDB taxonomy): Bacteria > Pseudomonadota > Gammaproteobacteria > Steroidobacterales > Steroidobacteraceae > Bog-1198. The sequence goes on along the minus strand of PLET01000073.1, from coordinate 55,388 downwards.
ATGAGCGAGGTGCGCCTGCTGGAGGCCGAGATCCACCCGCATGAGCGCCTGTTCGTGGTGGACAGCATGGCGGGCCAGGATGCAGTGAACGCGGCCAAGGCGTTCGATGAGGCTTTGAGCCTGACCGGTGTGGTGCTCACCAAGGCGGATGGCGACGCCCGCGGCGGCGCGGCTCTGTCGGTGCGGCAGGTCACCGGCAAGCCCATCCTGTTCATCGGCACGGGCGAGAAGCCCGAGGCCCTCGAATTGTTCCAGCCCGAGCGCATCGCATCGCGGATTCTCGGGATGGGCGACGTTTTATCGCTGGTCGAGCAGGTTCAGGAACAGGCCGATCAGGAGAAAAACGAGCAGCTGGCGCGCAAGATCAGCAAGGGCAAATCCTTCGACCTGGCGGATCTGCGCGATCAGCTCGCCCAATTGCACAACCTGGGCGGCATGGCGGCGCTTCTCGACAAATTGCCGGCACATATGCAGGCCGGTGCGGCAGCGGCGGCCGGCACGGTGAGCAACCAGGCCCTGAAACGCCAGATGGGCATCATCGATTCGATGACGCCGCGCGAGCGGCGGCGGCCGGAAATGATCGATGGTTCCCGCAAACGGCGCATCGCCGCGGGCGCCGGCGTTCCGCTGCCGGAGGTCAACCGCCTCCTGAAGCAGTTCGATCACATGCAAAAGACCATGAAAAGGATGGCCAAGGGCGGCATGCTCAAGAACATGATGCGCGGCATGGGCGGCCGGCTGCCGCCCGGCCCGGGCCGTTAGCGGCCGGGGACAGCCGTTAGCGCGTCGCGTCTTACCCTCCAATAGCGAGATTTCTTGCTCCCCGACCCGATTTTTCATTAGAATTAGCGGCTCGGCATTGCAAGGTGACAAACGATGGTGACGATCCGATTGACCCGGCGCGGCGGCAAGAAGACCCCCTTTTACCATGTGGTGGTGACGGACAGCCGCAAACGTCAGGGCGGCACCAGCCTCGAGAGCGTGGGGCTGTTCAATCCGGTTGCCCGTGGAGCCGAGATCAAATTGCGCCTGAACGTGGCTCGTATCGAGCATTGGCTCGGCCAGGGCGCGCACATGTCGGAACGCGTCAAGCATCTTCTAACCACCTTCCGCAAACAGGCCGCCTGAAGGCTGAGTGAGGGCGATGAGCGGCGAATTGTCGGCGCTCATCCAACTGGGGCAGGTCGGCGCGCCATTCGGCGTGCGCGGCTGGGTCAAGCTCAGTTCCTTCACCGATCCACCCGAGCGGCTGTTCGAGCATCGCAGCCTGCGGCTGGCACGGAGCGGCGCCTGGGAGACACTCCGGGTCGAGGCGACAGGACACAGCGGCGGCCGGCTGACGGCCAAGTTCGCCGGCATCGGCGACCGCGATCAGGCGATGGGTCTGCGCGGTGCCGGCATCTGGGTGCCACGCAGCGAATTGCCGGAGCGCGAGGCGGCCGATTTCTACCGCGCCGATCTGATCGGCTGCGAGGTGGTGAATGTGGACGGGATCCGTTTGGGTGTGGTGCAGCATTTTATCGAGACGCCCGCGCATGTCCTGATGGTGGTGCGCGGTGAGCGCGAATACTGGGTGCCGGCCGTGCCGGCGCATTTGCGCAAGGTGGACCTGAAGGCGCGTCAGGTGGTCGTGAATTGGAACGACCCGGCGGGTTGAGCGCATGCGGATCGCGGTGGTGTCCTTGTTTCCGGTGATGATTCGCGAAGCGCTGGTGCACGGCGTGGTGCGGCGGGCGCTCGACAGCGGCGCACTCGAGGTGCATTGCGTCGATCCGCGTGATTTTGCGACCGATCTGCATCGAACCGTGGACGACCGCCCCTATGGCGGGGGCCCGGGAATGGTGCTCAAGGTCGAACCGCTGCGCAGCGCCCTGCGGGCGGCGGCGGCGCGGGTCGGGCAGGGCGGCCGGCGCATCTACCTCGGCGCGGAGGGGCGGCGGTTCGAGCAGGGCATGGCGCGCTCGGCCCTCGAGGGGCCGGGACTGGTATTGTTGGCGGGCCGCTACGAGGGCGTCGATGAACGTCTGATCGACAGCGAGATCGACGAGGCATGGTCGATCGGCGATTATATCTTGTCGGGCGGCGAACTACCCGCGCTGGTGGTGATCGACGCGATCGCGAGGCTCCTGCCCGGAACCCTGGGCTGTGCGCAGTCGGCGGATGAAGAATCGTTTGGTGACGGCTTGTTGGATTGGCCGCATTATACGCGGCCCCCCGTGATCGACGGGCTGGCGGTGCCCGCGGTGCTGGTGTCCGGCGACCATGCGGCCATCGGCCGCTGGCGGCTGCAGCAGTCGCTGGGCCGCACCTGGCTGCGCCGGCCGGACATGCTCGAGCGACGCGGCATGAGCGGCGCGGAGCGGGTGCTGTTGGAGGAATTCAAGGCCGAGCGCGGCCGGTGACGAGAGTTCAAAAGGTGAGGTCGATATCATGAACAAGATCATTCAAGCATTGAACGGCGAGCGCACCGCGCGAAAATTGCCGGATTTCAATCCCGGCGACACCGTCGTCGTGCAGGTGAAGGTGGTCGAAGGCGATCGCGAGCGCGTTCAGGCCTACGAGGGGGTCGTGATCGCGAAGAAGAATCGCGGCCTGAATTCCTCGTTCACCGTGCGCAAGATTTCACACGGCGAGGGCGTAGAGCGCGTGTTCCAGACGCACAGTCCGTCGATCAGCGAGGTCAGCGTCAAGCGCCGCGGTGCGGTGCGGCGGGCCAAGCTGTATTACCTGCGCGATTTGTCGGGCAAGGCGGCACGCATCGAGGAGAAGATCTGATCAGCGATCTGATATTCGGACGTGACGGATGACCATCGGATCCGCCCTGGCGGCATTCTTCGGGCTGGTTTGGCGGATTCTGGACCAGATCCGGCGGGTGCTGGAGCTGGTTTTGCTGCTGGTGATCTTCGGGTTCGTCCTGGCGCTACTGCACACCTCCATCCCGGGGGTGCCGAAATCCGCGGCGCTGGTGATCGCACCCGAGGGTGAGCTGGTCGAGCAGCTGTCGAGCGATCCGGTGCGGCGCGCCGTCGGGGAGGCCTCGGGAGGTCCGGCGCCGGAAACGCTGTTGAAGGACGTGATCGAGGCGGTGCAGGCCGCCAAGAGCGACTCGCGCGTCAAGCTCATCGTACTGGATCTCGGCGAACTCGCCCCCTCCGGCCTCTCCAAGCTGCAGGAGGTCGGCGCTGCGCTGCGCGAATTTCGCGCCTCCGGCAAGCGCGTGGTGGTGGCCGCCGATACCCTCGATCAGACCCAATACTATCTGGCGGCCCAGGCGGGCGAGCTGTATCTCGACCCCTTGGGAGCGGTGGAGGTCGACGGCTTCAGCTACTACCGGATGTTCTTCAAGGACGCGATCGACAAGCTCGGCGTCGACGTCAACGTGTTTCGCGCCGGGACCTTCAAGAGCTTCACCGACCAGTATTCCCGCAGCGACATGTCCGACAGCGAGCGCGAGGAAACCTCGGTCTGGCTGAATGCGTTATGGAACGCCTACCAGCAGGACGTCACCCGCGCGCGCGCGCTACCGCCGGGCGCTCTCAATGATTACGTGGCACAGGCGCGCAATGCCCTGATGGCGGTCAACGGCGATGCGGCGAAACTGGCCCTGCAGCGCGGACTGGTCACGGCGCTGAAGAGCCGCCGCAAGCTGGCCGACGAATTGAAGGCTCTGGTGGGCGAGAATGAGGACACGCATTCGTTCAACTCGGTCGGCATGGGTCCATATCTCGCCGCAACTCGCGCCAAGCATGTGCTGAAGTCCCACGCCGACTCGAAGGTGGGGGTGATCGTGGCGGCCGGAGAGATCCTCGACGGCCATCAGCCGCCCGGGACCATCGGCGGGGAGAGCACCTCCGACCTGCTCGCCGAAGCGCGCTACGACACCGGCGTCAAGGCGGTGGTGCTGCGCATCGACAGTCCGGGCGGCAGCATGTTCGCATCCGAGCAGATCCTTCGGGAGGTGCAGGCGCTGCGCAAGGCGGGCAAGCCGGTGGTGGTCTCAATGAGCAGCTACGCAGCTTCCGGCGGCTATTACATCGCGGCGGCGGCGAACGAAATTTTCGCCAATCCGACCACCCTGACGGGCTCGATCGGGGTGTTTGCCGTGCTGCCGACCTTCCAGCGAACTCTCGAGAAGGTCGGAGTCAGGGTCGACGGCATCGGTACCACGCAGCTTGCCGGTGAGACCCGTCTCGATCGGGCGCTCACGCCCGAAGTTCGCGCGATTTTGCAGAGTTCCGTGGATCATGCGTACGCGGAATTTCTGCGCCGCGTGGGCGAGGGGCGCAAGAAAAGCGTCGAGGACGTCGACAAGATCGCGCAGGGGCGCGTGTGGGCCGGCTCCGATGCGCAGCGCCTGGGGCTGGTCGACCATCTCGGCGGTCTGAACGATGCCGTCGAGGCGGCCGCCAAGCTCGCCGACATCGGCGGCGACTATGAGGTCGACTACATCCAGGCGGAGTTGAGCCTGCGTGAGCAGTTGCTGCTGCAATTGCGCTCCGGTGCGCTGCACCTGGCCGCAGCCGCAGGACTCGCGCCGCTGCGAACGCCCCTCGACCAGGTGCTGGATCCACTGCTCGAAACGGCGCGCACCCTCGCGCGGCTCAACGATCCGCGCGGCCTGTACGCCTATTGCTGGTGCCGCCAGCCGCGCTCGCCGTTCAAAGCGCCGACCAATCCAAGATGATCTTGCCGGATTGCCCGGAATTCATGATCTCGAAGCCCTCCAGGTAATCGCGGATGCCGAGACGGTGGGTGATCACCGGCCGCACGTCGAGACCGCTCTGCAGCATGCTCGCCATCTTGTACCAGGTCTCGAACATTTCGCGGCCGTATATGCCATGGATCACCAGGCCCTTGAAGATCACCTGATTCCAGTCGATGGCGGTGTCGCCGGGTGGAATGCCCAGCATGGCGATGCTGCCGCCGTTGTTCATGGTGCGCAGCATCTCGCGCAGTGCCGCCGGGTTTCCCGACATTTCGAAGCCGACGTCGAAACCCTCCTCCATGCCGAGGGCCTTCATGGCCTCATCGAGCGAGTCGCGCGCGACGTTGAGCGTGCGCGAGGCCCCCATGGCTGCCGCCAGCCGCAGGCGGTAATCGTTCACGTCGGTGATGACCACGTGCCGCGCGCCGCAGTGCCGCGCGATCGCCACCGCCATGATGCCGATGGGTCCGGCGCCGGTGATCAGCACGTCCTCGCCGACCACGTTGAACGCCAGTGCCGTATGCGTGGCGTTGCCGAATGGGTCCAGGATGGAGGCGACCTCATCGTCGATGGCCGGCGGCAGCTTGAACACGTTGGTGGCGGGTATCGTCAGATACTCCGCGAACGCGCCGGGCCGGTTCACGCCCACGCCGAGGGTGTTGCGGCACAGGTGGCGGCGGCCGGCGCGGCAATTGCGGCAGTGGCCGCAGGTGATGTGCCCCTCACCCGACACACGGTCGCCGACCGTGAAGCCGCGCACTTCGCCGCCGAGTTCGACGATCTCGCCGGAATACTCGTGGCCGACCGCCATCGGCACCGGCACGCTCTTCTGCGCCCAGGCGTCCCAATTGAATATGTGCATATCCGTGCCGCAGATGGCCGAGCGATGCACCTTGATGAGAACGTCGTTGTGTCCGACGCTCGGCTCGGGGATGTCCTGCATCCAGATTCCCGGTTCCGCGCGCGCCTTGACCAATGCTTTCATGTTGAGCCTTCAGTGAATGATACCGAGTTCACGCGCCGCGCGGCCGAACGCGCCCACGACATGATCGAGCTGTTCGGTCGAATGCGCGGCGTTCATCTGCGTGCGGATGCGCGCCTTGCCCTTCGGGACAACCGGGTACGCAAAGGCGACCACGTACACCCCCTCGGACTGCATGCGTTCGGCGAGGCGTACCGCGAGCGGCGCATCGCCCAGCATGACCGGAATGATCGGATGCTCGCCGGGTACGAGTTCGAAGCCGAGGGCCTGCATGCCGGCGCGGAAATGGCGCGCATTGGAATGCACGCGTTCGCGCAATTCGGGGGAATGTTCGAGCAGATCGAGAACCCGGATCGTGCCGGCCGCCACCGCCGGCGGGATGCTGTTGGAGAACAGGTACGGCCGTGACCGCTGGCGCAGCCAGGCGACGATTTCCCGGCGTGCGGCCACGTAGCCGCCGCTCGCTCCGCCGAGCGCCTTGCCGAGCGTGCCGGTGAGGATGTGGACGCGGTCGATGACGCCCCGCATTTCGTGCGTCCCGCGGCCGCGGGGCCCCATGAAGCCGGTCGCATGCGAATCATCGACCATCACCAGCGCGGAATATCTGTCCGCCAGGTCGCAGATCTCAGAAAGCCGCGCGATGGAGCCGTCCATCGAGAACACGCCGTCGGTAGCGATCAGGCGAACCCGGGCATCCTGCGAATCCTTGAGGCATTGCTCCAATTCATTCAGATCGTTGTTCGAGTAGCGCAGCCGCCGGGCCTTGCACAGCCGGATGCCGTCGATGATGCT
>PLET01000073.1:0-48893 GCA_003137095.1 Gammaproteobacteria bacterium | reverse complement strand
GACCGCCGGATGATTGGCGAGCCCGAGGTAGTTGTTGGCGCACAGATTGATCATCTCACGTCCATCGGCGAGCCTCACCAGCGGCCCCTGCGCCGAACCGATGATGCGCTCGCGCTTGAGCAGCCCGGCGGCGTCGAGAGCCTCGGTGTCGCGCTTCAGCCGGTCCAGAAATTCCGTGGTCACCGTGTCCTCTTGGTCGATTTGCGCATGCGCACGTCGGGTATTATACGGGCAAAGGCCGAGCACCCCGGTGCATGCAGAATCATCGTTTGGACAAATGGCTGTGGTACGCGCGCTTCTTCAAGGCGCGCTCGCTGGCGTGCGCCGCCATAACCGGCGGCAAGGTGCATCTGAACGGAGATCGGGTCAAACCGGCGCATCGACTGCGCGTCGGTGACCGGCTGAGCCTGTCCATGGAAGGGGTGGTGGCGGAATTCGACATATTGGGGCTGCCCGACCGGCGCGGTCCGGCGAACGAAGCGCAGAGCCACTACCGCGAGACCCCGGCGAGCGCCGCGCGGCGCGCCGCCTTGCGGGAACAGCAGCGCCTCGCGGGGCAGACTCGCCCGCGCCCCGAGGCGAGGCCCGACAAGCGCGACCGGCGCCGCCTGATGCGTCTGCAGCGCGGCCAGGGCTAGCTTCCCGGTCAGGGCCAGTTTCCCGGTCAAGGCCGGCCTGCCGGTCAAGGCCGGCTTGCCGGGCATCACGCCCAAAGATCCGCCATGCTTTCCGGATCGTCCAGTTCGCAAATCTCGGCCAGCTCCGGCTGCAGGTCATGCCAGCCGGCGTTGCTCCACAAGGCGGTGGCCACGCCGGCGGTGGACAAATCCCGCCGCTGGGGATGCGGCCCCAAGCGGCTCGCGAGTTGGCTCAATCCCGGATTGTGGCCGCAGATCAGCACATGGTGCGCGCTCGCCTGGCGGCCGCCGAGCAGCCGCAGGATGCTCTCGGCAGTGGCGAGGTACAGCTCGCGCGCGCATTGCACCTGCTTGGGGTCCATTTCACACACCGCCGCGACGATCTCGGCGGTGGACCAGGCGCGCTCCGCCGGGCTTACCAGGATCAGGTCCGGGATGAGCCCGCGGTGCACGAGTCGTGTGCCCATCTCCCGCGCCTCAATGCCGCCACGCCGGGTGAGCGGACGCTCGAAATCCTCGGCGTAAGCCTCGGGTGCCTGTGCCTCGCCGTGGCGCAGCAGCGTCAGCCTGCGCGTACCCACACGTGCCCACCCTCGAGTTTGGTCTCGAACACACTCACCGCCTCGTAGGCGGGCGGCGTCAGCGCCCGGCCGGTGCGTAGGCAAAAGCGCGCGCCGTGGCGCGGGCAGATGATCTCCGCGCCCTCGACCGCGCCGCCGGTCAGTTCCGCGCCATCATGGGTGCACACATCCTCGATGGCGTAGAAGCATCCATCGCTGCGCACGACCGCGAGCATGCGGCGGCCGGCCGCGACGCACACCGCCCCGCCCTCGGGCAGAGAATCGGCGGGACCCGCGTCGATCCACTTCAATTCAACACCTCACATCATGCCGGTTTGCAGGCGCGCCTCGTCGGACATCATGGTGTGGTTCCACGGCGGATCGAACACCAATTCGACGTTGGCCTGCGCGACCGTCGGAACGACCCGGATCTTGTCGCGCACGTCCTGCACCAGCACCTCACCCATGCCGCATCCGGGCGCGGTCAGTGTCATCTTGATCTCGACGGTGCGGGTGGCGTCGTCGTTGCGGCGCACGTCGCATTCGTAGATCAGTCCGAGATCGACGATGTTGACCGGGATCTCCGGATCGTAGCAGGTCTTGAGCTGCTGCCAGACGATGCTCTTGAATTCCTCCTCCGAGGCGCCCGGAGGAACTTCGGGCGCCGACGCTCGCGTCTTGCCGATGGCGTCCGCGTCGCTGCCTGCAATGCGAAAAAGGTTGCCCTCGATGTAGACCGTGAAGCTGCCGCCGAGCGCCTGCGTGATGTAGCCGACCGAGCCGATCCTCAGAGAGACCTCGACGCCCGCCGGTATCGCCACCGCTTTGATTTCGCGCTGCACGAGGATGGGATCATTTTCGTATCCTTGCATGGCTGGCAACTCATTCCGTCGAGACGGACGCTGCGCGACCGGAGCAGTGCAGCGCCGAGGCGAGCGTATGCCAGCAAAGACTCGCGCATTTCACCCGCGCCGGGTATTCCCTGACGCCCGACAGCGCCGCCAGCTTGCCGAGACCCTCGCTCGGCGCTGCGTCATCGGTGAGCAGCCGATGCACGCCGTCGAACAGCGCCTGCGCCTCGGCGCGCGTCCTGCCCTTGACCGCTTCGGTCATCAGCGATGCCGAGGCGGTGGATATGGCGCAGCCCTGGCCTTCGAAGCGGATTTCCGCGATGCGGTCGCCGTCCATGCGCAGACGCAGGGTGAGCCGGTCGCCGCACAGGGGATTCAACCCCTCGACGCTGGCGTCGGCCGGTGCCAGTGGGCCGAAATTTCGCGGCTTGCGGTTGTGGTCAAGGATGACGTCGCGGTACAGATCGGTCAGTTCCATGGGGGGTGTCTCAGGCAAACAGCTTGCGCGCGCGTTCGATGGACGCGGCCAGCAGGTCGATTTCCTCGAACGTATTGTAGAAGGCGAACGAGGCGCGCGCGGTTGCAGGCACCCCGAAGAATTCCATCACCGGCATGGCGCAGTGGTGTCCGGTGCGGATGGCGATGCCGTCCTTGTCGAGGATGGTGCCGAGGTCGTGCGGATGCACGCCGTCCACCACGAATGAGACCAGACCGGCCTTCTCGGCCGCGGTGCCGATGAGGCGCAGTCCCGGAACATCCGCCAGCACCGCCTCGGCGCGCGCCAACAGGGCGCGCTCGTGCGCATGTGCCGCATCGAGGTCGAGAGTTCCCAGGAAATTCACCGCGGCGCCGAGGCCGATGGCCCCGGAGATGTTGGGTGTGCCCGCCTCGAACTTGTAAGGCAGGCGGTTGTAGGTGGTCTTGGCAAAACTCACCGCAAGAATCATGTCGCCGCCGCCCTGCCACGGCGGCATGCGCTCGAGCACGGCCTCCCTGCCGTAGAGCACGCCGATGCCGGTGGGACCGAACATCTTGTGGGCCGAGAAGGCATAGAAATCACAATCGAGGGCCTGCACGTCGACCGGCATATGCGGCACCGCCTGGGCACCGTCGATCAGGGTCGCGATCCCGCGCTCGCGGGCGGCCGCGATGAGGCGCCGCACGGGCAATACCGTGCCGAGAGCATTGGAGACGTGCGCGCAGGCCAGCAGGCGCGTTCGCGGTCCCATCAGCGCCTCGACCTGGCCGGCGTGAATCTCACCGCGCGTGTCCATCGGCGCGATGACCAGCTTGATGCCGGTCTGTTCGCGCAGCAGCTGCCAGGGCACGATGTTGGCATGGTGTTCGAGATGCGTGATCAGCACTTCATCGCCCGGCTCGAACAGCGGCCTTGCGTAACTTTGCGCCACGAGATTGATGGCTTCCGTCGTGCCGCGCACGAACACGATCTCGTGGCGCGAGCGCGCGTTGATGAATCCGACGAGCGAGTCGCGAGCGGCCTCGAACAGGGCGGAGGCTTCCTGGCTCAGCGTGTGCACGCCGCGGTGGACATTCGCGTGATGGTGCCGTTCGTAGTCGTTCACCGCGTCGATCACCGCCGTGGGACGCTGCGAGGACGCGCCGTTGTCCAGATACACGAGCGGGTGGCCGTGAATGGTGCGCGCCAGCACCGGGAAGCGGCGGCGCACGGCCGCGACGTCGAACCCCGGGGCGGCGTGCGCGGCTGCCGCGCCGTTCATCGCAACCCCCGCAACAGGTCGGATTCGGGCAGCTGCGCGAGCAGCGCGCTGTCAATGGAGTCGCGTCCCGCCGCCGGCGACATGTCGGTCATGACGTCGGCCAGGAACGCGTAGACCAGCAGACTCTGCGCCGTGCGGCGGTCCAAACCCCGCGACAGCATGTAAAAGAGCATGTCGGGATCTAGCCTGCCCGTGGTCGCGCCGTGCGCGCACTTGACCTCGTCGGTATGTATCTCGAGCTGCGGCCGGGTGTCGATCTCGGCGGCCGGCGACATCAGCAGGCCGCGGCAGGACTGCATCGACTCGGAACGCACCGCGCCGGTGCAGACGATGACCTTGCTGTTGAAGATCACGCGGCTGTCGCCGCTCGCGATGATGCGCGCGGTCTGCCGGCTGCGCGTGTCGGGCGCCGAATGGGTGGCGATGTTGACGCAGTCCGCGTGCCGTGATCCGTGACCCACCAGCAGCGCGTAGCTGTCGAGGGCCGCACCCGCCGCCTCCAGGCGCGCCTCGAGATTGGTGCGCAGCAGCGCACCTCCCAGGCAGATCGTGAACTGTTTGCAGCGGCTGCCGCCGGCCTGACGGATGTCGAGGGTGTCGATGTGGGCTGCACGCGGGCCGCCGCGGAAGATGCGGTAATGCTCGATCTCGGCGCCGGCGCCGGCCGCGATCTGGGTGACCGAATTACACAGGCTGTCCGCGTCGCCATGCGAGACATGTTCCTCCACGATGGTGGCCGCCGACCCCGGGGCGGCTTCGATGATGACGCGCGGGTGGGCGGCACCGGGCCCCGCGGTCACATGCACCAACCGCAGCGGTGCGGCAAGACGCGCGGTGATCCTGATATACAGCCCATCGACGAACAGGGCGGTGTTGAGCAGCGCCCAGCGTTGCTGGTCGGCATCCGACAAGGGCTCGAGGAAACCGCGCAATAAAACGGGATCGCCGCGCAGCAGCTCGCTCAGCGGCATGATCTCCAGGCCGTTTTCGAGCAGGCGCGCACGGTCTGCAGCGCAGGGCACGCCGTTGACGATGCGCAGGGCAGGGCTGCGCAAGGAATCGGACTGCAGCGCCGCGGCCGGCGCATCGCCGGCGGCGTCCACATAGGCATGTGCCGCGAGCGCGCGCAGATTCGTGTAGCGCCAGGTCTCATCGCGCATGGTCGGCAGGCCGAGCTGCACGAACCGCTGCATCGCCGATTCGCGCAGCGCGTGCAGCGGACCGGCGCGGCGGGCATGCCACTGTGCTTCGAAGGAGCGCAAGGCTGCGGACTGGGGGGCCGCACCGGCGGCCGCGGCGGTCGCCGGAGAGGCACTGTGGGCCGTCGCGCTCATGCCACGCGGCTCTCTTGCAGCCAGTCGTAGCCGCGCTTCTCCAATTCCAGCGCCAGTGATTTGTCGCCGGACTTCAGGATCCTGCCGCCCGAGAAAACGTGCACGCGATCCGGCACGATGTAGTCCAGCAGGCGCTGATAATGGGTCACCAGCACCACCGAGCGGTGCGGATCGCGCAGGCTGTTGACGCCGTTCGAGACGACCTTGAGCGCATCGATGTCGAGTCCCGAGTCGGTTTCATCGAGGATGGCGAGCTTCGGCTCGAGCACGAGCATCTGCAGTACTTCATTGCGCTTCTTCTCGCCGCCCGAGAATCCCTCGTTGACGCCGCGTGTCAGGAAGGATTCGCTCATCTGCATGAATTTCATCTTCTGCTTGATGAGCGCAAGGAATTCGTAGGCGTCGACCTCCGGCTCGCCGGCGGCCTTGCGCTTCGCGTTCAGGGCCGCCTTCAGCAGGTAGACGTTGTTGACGCCGGGGATCTCCACCGGATATTGGAATCCGAGAAACAGGCCGGCGCGCGCCCGCTCCTCGGGGGGCAGCGCCAGCAGATCGCGGCCCTCGAACAATACGCTGCCGCCGGTTATCTCGTAATCCTCACGCCCGGCGAGGATCTGTGCGAGCGTGCTCTTGCCGGAGCCGTTCGGACCCATGAGGGCATGGATCTCGCCGGCATTGACCTCGAGATCGACGCCGTTGAGTATGTTCTTGCCCGCCACGCGGGCGGTCAAATTCGAGATTTTCAGCAAGACTGCTCCCATGGGCTCAACCGACGGCACCTTCCAGACTCACACTCAGCAGGTTCTGCGCCTCCACCGCGAATTCCATGGGCAGTTCCTTGAACACCACCTTGCAGAAGCCGCTCACGATCATGTTGACGGCGTCCTCCTGCGAGATGCCGCGCTGCAGGCAGTAGAATAACTGGTCCTCGCCGATCTTGGACGTGCTCGCCTCATGCTCCACCACGGCGGTCGGATTTTTGACCTCCATGTAGGGAAACGTGTGCGCGGCGCACTTGGCGCCCATCAGCAGCGAATCGCATTGCGTGAAATTGCGGGCCCCCTCGGCGCTCGGCAATATCTTGACCTGGCCGCGGTAGGTGTTCTCGGCGTGACCGGCCGAGATGCCCTTGGAGACGATCGTGCTGCGGGTATTGCGGCCGATGTGGATCATCTTGGTGCCCGTGTCGGCCTGCTGGTAGTTGTTCGTCACCGCCACCGAGTAGAACTCGCCGACGGAGTTGTCGCCCCTCAGCACACAGCTCGGATATTTCCAGGTGATCGCCGATCCGGTCTCCACCTGCGTCCAGGAAATCTTGGAATTTCGGCCGCGGCACTCGCCGCGCTTGGTCACGAAATTGAAAATGCCGCCGATGCCGTTCTCATCGCCGGGATACCAGTTCTGCACCGTCGAATACTTGATCCGCGCATCGTCCAGGGCGACCAATTCGACCACCGCCGCATGCAGTTGATTCTCATCGCGCATCGGCGCGGTGCAGCCTTCCAGATAGCTGACCGACGCACCCTCCGCGGCGATGATCAGGGTGCGCTCGAACTGGCCGGTCTTGGCGGCGTTGATCCGGAAATAGGTCGACAGCTCCATCGGGCAGCGCACGCCGGCGGGCACGTACACGAAGGAGCCGTCCGAAAACACCGCCGAATTGAGTGCCGCGAAGAAATTGTCGGCGGCCGGCACGACGCTGCCGAGGTAGCGCTCCACGAGCTCTGGATGATGGTGCACGGCGTCGGAAAAAGAACAGAAGATCACACCGGCTTTGGCGAGCTTGTCCTTGAAGGTGGTCGCCACCGACACGCTGTCGAAAACCGCGTCCACCGCCACGCCGGCGAGCCGGGCGCGCTCGTGCAGGGGAATGCCGAGCTTGGCGTAGGTGGCGAGCAGCTTCGGGTCGACCTCCTCAAGACTTTTCGGCGCGTTCGCCGGCGTCCGCGGCGCGGAATAGTAGGAGATGTCCTGGTAGTCGATGCGCTGGTAATGCACGTGGGCCCATTGCGGTTCGCGCATGGTCAGCCAATGCCGGAATGCCTTCAGGCGCCAGTCCAGCAGGAACGCCGGCTCCTGTTTCTTGCGCGATATGGCCCGCACCACCTCCTCGTCGAGGCCGGGAGGCAGGCTGTCGGATTCGATATCCGTGACGAAACCATGCTGGTACTTGCGGCCGATGAGGGCTTCGACGTCTTGTGGCTTGCTCGACACGTCAATTCGCTCCGACACGGATTTCTGAGGCCAGTGTCGCCACGCGCAGGCCGCCGGAGTCGAGGCCGGCCAATTGGCGCAAGGTCACATCCTCGAGCGCGCGTCGGATCGCCGCGTTCACCCGCTGCCACGCGCCCCCCACCCGGCACAGCCGCTCGATGCCGCATTGGCTCGAGGCGCCGCTGCACTCCGTGATGGCGATGGGGCCCTCGAACACGTCGAGTATCTGCGCGGCGGTGATGAATTCGGGCGCGCGTGCCAGGCGATAGCCGCCGGACGCGCCGCGCGAGGAGATCACCATGCCGGCACGCTGCAACTCCTTGAGCACCTTGCTCACGGTGGGCAGACTGAGGCGCGTTCTTTCGGCCAGATCTTTTGCGGCGCGATGGCGCTCCGGCTCCTGCGCCAGACTCGCGAGCACCACGGTTGCGTAGTCGGTCAACTTGGCGATGCGAAGCATAGGTTCCCCATTCCATGTCGGGATGATTCAAGTAGGACGATTTTAGTCCTATTTGTCGGCAAGTTCCACCCGCAGCGCGACATGGGTCTGACTTTGCTATCCTTGCGGCATAGGGGCCTGTTCATCTTCAGAAAGAGATTCCAGCAATGAAACACCAGGAATTGAGCGCTACGGCGCACGCTTTAGTCGCGAAAAACAAGGGGATTCTGGCGGCAGACGAAAGTACCAGCACCATCGGCAAGCGCTTCGCCGGCATCAAGCTTGACTCCACGGCGGAGAATCGCCGCCTATATCGCGAACTGCTGTTCACCACGCCCGGTGCGAATGACTACATCAGCGGGGTGATCCTGTACGACGAAACCATCCGCCAGAGCACCAAGGCGGGCAGCTCGTTTGCGGCCTACCTGAGCCAGCACGGCATGCTGCCCGGCATCAAGGTCGATACCGGCGCAAAACCCCTGGCCGGCTTTGCCGGTGAGACCATCACCGAGGGTCTGGACGGCTTGCGCGAGCGCCTGGCGGAATACGGCAAGCTCGGCGCGAAATTCGCCAAATGGCGCGCCGTGATCGACATCGGCGCCGGCATCCCCAGCGCCTACGCCATCACCGCCAATGCCGAAGGACTGGCCCGCTATGCCGCGCTCTGCCAGGAGGCGGGCATCGTTCCCATCGTCGAGCCGGAGGTGCTGATGGACGGCGGCCACGACCTGCAGCGCTGCGAGCAGGTGACCGGCGCCGTGCTGGACAGCGTCTTCACGCATTTGTTCGCCGCCGGGGTGTATCTGGAGGGCATCATCCTGAAGCCCAACATGGTGATCCCGGGCAAGAAGTGCGCCCAGAAGGCCTCGGCGGAACAGGTCGCCGAGGCGACGCTGCGCTGCCTGAAACGACATGTTCCAGCCGCGGTACCGGGCATCGCCTTTCTGTCCGGCGGTCAGAGTCCGACCGAGGCGACGCTGCATCTGAGTCTGATGAACGCTGCCGGACCGCTGCCCTGGACGCTGACGTTCAGCTACGGCCGGGCACTGCAGGAGCCCGCGCTGTTGGCATGGGGTGGCCAGAGCGGTGCGTTCACCAGCGGCCAGCAGGCACTGTTCAAGCGCGCGAAACTGAACGGGCTGGCCGCGGTCGGTTCCTACAAGACCTCGATGGAAAGCACCGCTGCCTAAGTCTGCTCGTTGAACCAATCCGCCGCCATCGTCGAGATCCGGAATCTGAAATACGGGGTGGGCGGCCGCCCCGTATTCGACGGCCTGGCCATGGAGATCCCCCGTGGCCGCGTCACCGCGGTGATGGGACCGAGCGGCACCGGCAAGACGACCCTGCTGCGTTTGATCACCGGACAGGTGGCCGCCGACGGCGGCTCGATCCGGGTGGCGGACCAGGAACTGACCGGGCTCTCGCACGCCGAACTGTATCTGCTGCGCCGGCGCATGGGCATGCTGTTCCAAAACGGCGCGCTGCTCACGGATCTGAGTGTTTTCGAAAACGTCGCCTTCCCGCTGCGCGAGCACACGGATCTGCCGGAGCGGCTGATCCGGCAGTTGGTGCTCACCAAGCTGCAGGCGGTCGGCCTGCGGGGCGCGGCCGAGTTCATGCCCGCGGAGCTGTCCGGCGGGATGAGCCGCCGGGTGGCACTGGCGCGCGCGATCGTCATGGATCCGGAGATCCTGATCTACGATGAGCCGTTCGTCGGTCTGGATCCGATATCCCTGGGAGTCATCTTGCGCTTGATTCGCCGACTGAACGATGCGCTGGGCCTGACGAGCATCGTGGTCTCGCACGACGTGCAGGAGATATCGAGTGTGGCCGACGTGGTGTTCCTGCTGTCGGGCGGCAAGGTGGTCGCGCAGGGCGCGCCGCAGGAACTACGCACCTACCCGTCGGAAATCGTGGTGCAGTTCATGGGCGGTCTTGCGGACGGCCCGGTGCCCTTTCATTTTCCCGCAACCGACTATTTCGGTGAATTGCTGGCGCGCGACGGGGACCCTTGAAGGTGCTGGCGGAGTTTCGGGATTACCTCACCGCATCCCTGGCGGATCTCGGCGACGTGGTTCGCTTCCTGATGCGGCTGCTCGTCAACACCCCGCGGGCGCTTCTGCGCGGCGACCTGATCATCGCCCAGATCTACAACGCGGGCACGCTGTCGCTGGTCATCATCATGCTGTCCGGATTGTTCGTCGGGATGGTGCTGGGCCTGCAGGGATTCCAGCTGCTGCAGCGCTTCGGATCGGAAGAGGCGCTCGGCACCGCCGCCACGATCGGTTTGGTCAAGGAGCTGGGCCCGGTGGTGACGGCGCTGCTGTTCGCCGGGCGGGCCGGAACGGCGCTGGCGTCGGAACTCGGTTTGATGCGCGCCACCGATCAGCTGTCGGCGATGGAGATGATGGCGGTCGACCCCATCCAGCGGGTGGTCGTGCCGCGGTTCCTCGGCGGAGTCATCGCCATGCCGCTGCTGGCCGCCATTTTCAGCATGATCGGCATCTATGGCGCGCAGCTCATCGGCGTGCAGTTCATGGGGGTCGATTCGGGCAGCTTCTGGTCGCAGATGCAGGCCTCGGTCGATCTGGAGGACGTGACGGAGGGCATCGTCAAGAGTGCCGTCTTCGGGGTGGCATGCAGCCTCATCGCGGTGTATGAGGGTTATCATGCGATGCCGACCGCCGAGGGGGTCGGCCAGGCAACCACCCGCACCGTGGTGACGTCGGCGGTGGTGACGCTGTTTCTGGATTACTTGATTACCGCCATGTTTCTGTAAGAGGGGATCCTTATGGGCAAGTCGCGCGCGTTGAACCTCGGAACCGGAAGCTTCGTGCTGCTGGGTTTCGCGGCGCTGTTCTTCCTGACCACCCAGACCACCAGCCGCGGCCTGTCCTTCGCCAGCCAGCCGCACTACGACGTCACTGCGAAATTCGACAACATCGGCGACCTGAAGGTGGGCGCGCCCGTGTCGATCGCCGGGGTGGAGGTGGGCCGGGTGGCGAAGATCAGTTTCGACTCCCGGGAGTTCAAGGCGGTGGTGGTCATGAGCCTGAATTCACGCTACAACCAGATACCCGCGGACAGCGACGCCAGCATCTACACGCAGGGTCTTCTCGGCGGCAAATACGTCGGCCTGGCGCCCGGCGGCGCCGATACTTATCTGAAGGACAAGGATCACATTGACGTGACGTTCTCCGCGTTCGTCCTCGAGAATCTGATCGGACAGCTGGCGGCGAACTTCATCAAGGGCAAATCGGACGCACCCACACCTGCGGCCCCGGAGAAAACCAAATGAGCAAATTGACCATTGCCGCCTTGCTACTGTCGGTGCTGTCGGCCGCCGCCGCGGCCGCCGATGCGCCGGAGCCGACGCCCGGTCCCGGACCGGAGGAACTCGTGCAGACGTCCGCCAGGCGCATGCTGACCGAATTGGATGCGAATCGGCCGATTTACGCCAAGGATCCCGCCAAGCTCGACGCGCTGGTCGCCAACGTGCTGCTGCCGAATTTCGACAGCGAATACGCTGCGCGGCTGGTGCTCGGCCAGATCTGGCGCACCGCCACACCCGAACAGCGCAAGCGCTTCGTCGATGCGTTCTATCATTCGCTGCTGCGCAATTACGGTGAAGCGCTGCTCGATTTCACGGCCGATCGGCTGGTGATCCTGCCGTACAAGGGTGATCCAGGCGATACCGCGGCCACCGTGCGCACCGAGGTGAAGAAATCGTCGGGGGAAAAAGTGCCGGTGAACTTCACTTTGCGCAGGACCGACACCGGCTGGAAGGCTTGGGATGTGGTCATCAGTGGTGTTTCCTACGTGAAGAGCTTCCGTACCGACATTGGCACGGAGGTTCAGCAGAAGGGACTCGATGAGGTCATCCAGCGGCTCGAAACCGAAGAGGCCGGCGGGGGCAAGGGCGCGCCCGGCAAAAGCGTGACCGGATAGCTCATGGGTGCGCAGGCCGCAAACCCGGCGTCTTTCGAGGTGCAGGATCATGACCGGTCGCTGGTCAGCGGCTCGCTCGATTTCAACACGGTGGGCCGACTGCTGCCGGTGGGCAGCGAGGCGATCGGCCGCGGGCGGGCGACGGTCATCGATCTGGCCGGCGTCACCGCGAGCGACAGTGCGGGTCTTGCCCTGCTGATCGAGTGGCTGAGCGTGGCGCGCGCCTCCCGCCGCAGCCTCAATTATGAGAACGTGCCGTTACAATTGCAGCAGTTGGCGCGCCTGAGCGAGGTCGAGGAATTGCTGATGACGGCCTGAGAGCGGCCGCACGGGCATCGGCGCCGCTACCTAGTGCGTCGGCGGCGAAGCCAGCGGCGCCGGAGCGGGCGCATCCGGATCGACCAGCGGCGCCTCGTCGGGGACCTGGCCGCTGATTTTGTAGGCGCGATGCTGCAGATAGGCGTCGCGGATGAACGTGTAGGGGTCGTAGACGTTGGTCAAGGCGCTGTCCAAGGAAAGCAGTTCCGCGCGCGTGTTGAGGAAACTCAGGCCGGTCACGCCGTATTTCACGTAGGTGTTGCTGAAAATGTATTGCTTCGGATTCGTGTAGGTGTCCACGAGCTTGCCGGGCGCGTCGCGCATGTCCGACGGTCCGAACAGCGGCAATTCGACGAACGGTCCGGCGTGCACGCCCCAGACCCCGAGCGTCTGCCCGAAATCCGCGTCGTTGCGATCCATGCCGATGCGGGTCGCCGGATCGAGCAGGCCCCCCACGCCCGCCGTGAGGTTGAACAGGAACCTTCCGAGGTCGTTGGCTGAGGCTCGCAGCTTGCCCTGCAGGGCGTCATTGATCATGACCGTCGGCTGTTCGAGGTTGGAGAATACGTTGCTGATTCCGATTCGCACCGGCTTCGGCACCACCCGGGTGTACCCCTTCGCCGCCGGCTTGACCACCCCACGGTCTATGGCGTCGTTGAATTTGTAGACGCCGCGGTTGAAGGACTCGAACGGGTCCTGCGCCGACCGCGGGGCGTTCGGCGGCAAGGTCACGCAGGCGCATGGCCCGATCGCAACAATGAAACACGCTGCAGTGCGTGCGAACAAATCCTTCAGCATGCGTGAATCAATGCTGCGAAACCGGCATGGTCACAAATCGCACCCCTGTTTGAAATTCGAATTAGCGGCCGTTTCCGTTCTGGCCCGCGGTCGTATTCTGACGGTCTTTGGGCAGCGCTGCACGAACTTCGTCGAGCCGGGCGCTGAAGCGGGCGCGCTGAATCGCGTTGAGCCCGGGGAGCCCTAGCGCGAGCTGCAGCTGATTGTAGGACATCATCAACTCGCCGCTCATGATGTAGAATTCCGACAGATAATAATACGAGTCGGCGATGTCGCCGGCCGCATTGGCCGCTTTTGCGATCAAACGCGCCTGATCCGGCGTTGGTTCGACCACGTTGAACAGATCCAGAAGTACCAGGTGGGCCCGCTTGTTGTCGCCCGCCCGCATCAACGTCTCGGCGAGATGGATCGTGACGGGCACATTGCGGGGAAACAGCGTCAGGGCCTTTTCGAGCACCGCCTCGGATTCCTTGAACTGGCCTTCGGCCAGCAGGGCCTGTCCGAGGCTGCTGTGGAACTGCGTGACTTTCGGATATTCGCGCACCAGCGTCTGCAGTTCCGTCACGGCGGCCGCCGGATTCCTGGCCGCGATGTTGGCCACGGCATCGCCATATCGCTCCTCGAGGCTCTGGCCGCTGCCGTTCTTCAACAGGTTCGCGTAGTAGGCATGCGCCAACTGCGGATCGCCGACCAGCGATCGCAGGCGTTCGCGCATCAATCCATATCCCAGTGAATCGGTGTGGTGAATGCGTCCGATCTGCTCGGCGCGGTTGCGCGATTCGGCGATGCGGTCGGAGGTCACGGGGTGATCGATCAGGAATTCGATGGCCTTGATGCGGCTCGGATCCGCCGAATTGTGATTCAAGGTCTCGAAGAAGCTCGGCATGCCGAGCGGATCGAATCCGGCGCTCGCCATGGTGGAGATGCCGATGCGGTCGGCCTCGAATTCCTGCGTACGGGTGTAGTTGATCTGGTGCTGGATCGCCGCGCCTTCGGTGGCGGCGATCGCCCCCTCCATGGCTCCCGGCGAACTGCGCCCGGCCGTGGCTCCGACCAGCACCGCCGCCAGCATGGCGGCGGTGGACACCAGGCCGGCATGCGCCTGGTCGACCGCCATGCGCGCAATGTGCCGTTGCGTGACGTGGGCCGTCTCGTGGGCGAGGACGCCCGCCAGCTCATCCTCACTGCGGGTTGCGAGCACGAGGCCGCTGTTGACCGCGATGAAGCCGCCCGGCCACGCCCCGGCATTGATCTCGGGGTCGCGTACGACGAAATAGTTGAACTGGTGCTGGCCCTCCTCGGCATGGCTGGAGAGCCGGTGGCCGAGTTCCTGGATGTATTCGCTGATCTCCGGATCCTCGAGGATCTGGCCGGTGTCGCGCATGCCGCGGACGATCATCAGGCCGACGCGGTATTCGTCATCCAGGGAAATGGCCGCATTCGCGGCGCTGCCCAATTCCGGCAGTTCCTGATCTGCGGAGGGGTGATCCGCCACATTGAAGCCGGCCGCCCCCGCCACGCCGACGCCGGCGGCCGCCGCAACAGCGGCGAGCAGGGCGCGCGCGGAATTTGAGGGTTTCATCGTGGTTCCCATAAAACTCATTGGAGTGGCTTCAGGGCCGGTAAGTTCGCTCGCAAACGCCCGAAATCTAAAGAACTTCGGAGGCGTAGTCGGCCAAACGGGAGCGTTCGCCCCGCACCAGCGTAATATGCCCGGAATGTGCCCAGCCGTAAAAGCGGCTGACCACATAGGTCAGCCCCGACGTGGTTTCCGTCAGGTAGGGGGTGTCGATCTGGGCGATATTGCCCAGACAGATCATCTTGGTTCCCGGGCCCGCGCGCGTAACTAAAGCCTTCATTTGCTTGGGTGTCAAGTTCTGGGCCTCATCGATGATGATGAAGCGATTCAGGAAGGTACGCCCCCGCATGAAATTCAGCGACCGGATCTTGATGCGGTGCCGGAGCAGATCATTGGTGGCGGCCCGCCCCCAGGTGCCACCCGGCTGGCTTTGAGTCAGCACCTCCAGATTGTCCATGAGCGCCCCCATCCAGGGCTCCATTTTCTCTTCCTCGGTGCCGGGGAGAAAACCGATGTCCTCGCCCAGCGGGATGGTGACCCGGGTCATGATGATTTCGCTGAAGCGGTTGTGGTCCAGGGTCTGCGCCAGGCCGGAAGCCAGGGTCAGCAGCGTCTTTCCAGTCCCGGCGGGTCCGAGGACGGTGACGAACTCGATTTCCGGATCCATCAGCAGATTCAGGGCAAGATTTTGTTCGCGGTTGCGGGCATTCACCCCCCACACGTTGTTGCGTTCGGTGCGGTAATCGATGGTCAATTCCAATATCGCCGAATCCCCCTCGAGCTTGCGCACCACCGCCTCGACGCCGTTCTCCCCGGGATCGTAGACGAACTGATTCGGCTGCCAATCGCGCACCAGGGGGCCGCGAACCCGGTAGAAGGTCCGGCTGTGCTGCTGCCAGGACTCCATGCCNNTCCTCGATGGTCTTGTCGCTGGAGTAATCCTCGGCGTGCACGCCGAGAATCGACGCCTTGATCCGCAGATTGATGTCCTTCGACACCAGCGTGACCCGGATCTTCGGGAATTTTTGCTGCAGCGCCAGCGTGTTGGCCAGTATTGCATTGTCCGCGCCGTGTCCGGGCAGGCTGTCCGGCAGCACCGATTCGAGCAGCCGGGTCTGAAAGAACAGCCGCCCGCCGGGCGGCCGCTTGCCGTGATTGATGGGAATGGCGGTGGGCAGCGCCAGTCCGCGGTCGATCTGCTTCTTGGTGGCATTGCGCATCAGCTCATCGAGAAACCGGCTCACCTGGCGCACGTTGCGTGCCGACTCGGACAAGCCCTTCTTGCCGGCGTCGAGTTCCTCGAGCACGGTCATGGGAATGTAGATGTCGTGCTCTTCGAAGCGGAATATCGCGGTCGGGTCGTGCATCAGGACATTGGTGTCCAGCACGAAAATGCGCCGGACCTGCTTCGATGCGGGTGGTTTGGCGGCCGCGGCTCCCCCGGGCCGCAAGGCCGAGGTCACAGCGCCTTCACCGCCGCCAGAACCGCCTCGGCATGACCCTTCACCTTCACCTTGCGCCACTCCTGGCGCAAAACGCTCTTGGCATCGATCAGAAAGGTGCTGCGCTCGATTCCCATGAACTTTTTGCCGTACATGCTCTTTTCCCGAATGACGTCGTACAGCTTGCATACCTTCTGGTCAGGATCGCTCAGCAGCTCGAATGGAAATTGCATCTTGGCCTTGAATTTGCCGTGCGATTCCACGCTGTCGGCGGATATGCCGATTATCAGCGTCTTGGCCTTCTTGAATTGAGCGAAGGCGTCCGCAAAGTCCGCGCCCTCCTGGGTGCATCCGGGCGTGTTGTCGCGCGGGTAGAAATAGATGACCAGGTTGCTGCCGGCGGCGTCCTTCAGTGACCAGCTGCCGGCGGTGCCGACGAGCGAGAACTGCGGCGCCTTACTGCCAATTTCCATCTTGCTCATGTGTTTTGCCTAGCTTTTGACGGGTTCGAAAATCGCATCCAGGTTCAGGTGATCGCAGAAATCCATGAACTCTTCCCGCAGCACGCCGATGTGAAGGCGGCTCGGAACGTTGACGATCATCTGCACGGAAAACATGGGTGCCCCGGTATGCGCCGCCGCATAGGAGCGGGTCGACAGTTCGGCGATGTCGACTCCCCGCTGCGAGAAGAAACCGGCCAGCCCGGCCACGATCCCGGTCTGGTCGAGGCATACGACATCGATGGAATAGGGCAGCATGTCGTTGCGGGCCGCGCGGGCTTCGGTACGTCGCAGCTGGATGTTCATGCCGGAGGCGTCGGCCAGTTTCTTGAACTCGCCCTCGAGCTTGGCCAGCGTGTGCCAGTTGCCGGTCACCAGCAGCAGCATGGCGAATTCGCTGCCGAGCGAAGTCATGCGGCTTTCGCTGATGTTCCCTCCGCAGTCGGTCACCACCTTGGACAGGTCGTGGACCATGCCGACGCGGTCCCCGCCTACCGCCGAAATCACGATATGTTGTTTCATCGGTGCAAATTCTACCGGATGCCCGCTTGCCAGGGTGCATGTCCGCCACTTAAGGTAGCGGTATTTCCCGCGGAGTGCCTCGAGATGTTTTCCGGAAGCATGGTGGCGATCGTCACCCCGATGGGCGCGGACGGCGGCCTGGACTGGCCGGCGTGGGACCGGCTGCTCGATTTTCACGTGCGCGAAGGCACCGACGGCATCGTCATCGCAGGCACCACCGGCGAGTCACCGGTGCTCCGGCTGGACGAAATCGAGGAATTGACGCGGCGTGCGGTGGCCCGCTGCGGCGGCAAGATCAAGCTCATCGTCGGTACCGGCACGAATTCCACGCAATCCACCATCGCCCGCACGCGCGCCTTGTCGCGGCTCGGCGTGGACGGCGTGATGCTGGTCACCCCGTATTACAACAAGCCCCCGCAGGAGGGGCTTTACCGGCATTTCATGGCGTCTGCGGACGCGTCGGCGGTGCCGGTCATCCTGTACAACGTGCCGTCCCGGACCGCGGTCGATCTGCTGCCGGGCACGGTGGCGCGTCTTGCCCGGCATCCGCAAATCGTGGCGGTGAAGGAGGCGCTGGCCTCGCTTGGCCGAGCCCGCGAGATCCTCGCCGCCGTTCCGGCGGATTTCACGCTGCTGTCGGGTGATGACGCGACCCTGCTCGATCTCATCGGCGCGGGCGGCAAGGGCGTGATTTCGGTCACTGCCAACGTGGCGCCGCGGCGCATGCACGAGGTGTGCGCGGCCGCTCTGGGCGGCGACATGGCCGGGGCGCGCGCACTCGATGCCACGCTGCAGCCGTTGCATCGGGATTTATTCGTCGAAGCGAGCCCGATTCCGGTCAAATGGGCCGTGGCCCGGATGGGCCTGATGGGGAACGCAATCCGCCTGCCGCTGGTCGAATTGTCAACCGCGCATCACGAAACGGTTCTGCATGCCATGCGGGCAGCGGGCGTGTCACTCAAGGACCAAGCAGCATGAGCATCATCCGATCACTGACCTGCGCGGCGGCGATGACGCTGCTCGCGGGATGCCACATCAGCCACTGGTTCGCGGTCGATTGCCATGCGCCGCAGGAATATCAGCACGCCTCGGAGGTGGCTCCCTTGAAGGTGCCCCCGGGGCTCGATTCGCCGAACACCCAGGGTGCGCTGGTGATCCCCGACGTCGGCCTGGTCGCACCGCCGCCCGGTCGGAAGGATCCTTGTCTGGACGCGCCGCCGCGCTACAAAGCAGCGCCCTCGAACAAAGCGGGCGGCTGATCCGGCGGCCGGATTTGATCGCCCGGGCGCGCTCCGGTACCCTTGCGGCCCGCTTGACGATTCCAGCGGAGAGGTGGCCGAGTGGTCGAAGGCGCTCGCCTGGAAAGTGAGTAACACCCCAAAAGGTGTTCGAGGGTTCGAATCCCTCCCTCTCCGCCAGACGACGGGTAAATTCTATTCGGTGTGGATCAGACGACAATGTGGGCAACGAAGCGGGGATAACGCCCGNNGAGTAATCCCTCCCTCTCCGCCACACGTGCGGTCGATATTTAAGGCGGTTTGGAGTCAATGGCGGCTCGCGCTTGCATCTTCGCGACGACTGGCCGCGAACCCCGTCAGGCCCGGAAGGGAGCAGCGGTAACGGTGATGTCGGGCGCCGAAGTCCTGCTGGCGCGGGCCGCCTCCCAAATGCGGGTCACAGGGCCGATCCTTGGCTAAACTTGAGGCCAATGAGCTACATCGTATTGGCGCGCAAATGGCGCCCGAAAAAATTCACCGAAATGGTGGGCCAGGAGCATGTGCTCAAGGCCCTGGCGAACGCGCTCGACAGCGGCAGGGTGCATCATGCCTTCCTGTTCACCGGCACGCGCGGGGTCGGCAAGACCACGGTGGCACGGATCCTGGCGAAATCGCTGAATTGCGAGACCGGCGTCGGCTCCAATCCCTGCGGCGTGTGCGGCGCCTGCCGCGAAATCGACGAAGGCCGCTTCGTGGATCTCATCGAGGTGGACGCGGCTTCGCGGACCAAGGTGGATGACACCCGCGAGCTGCTCGACAACGTCCAATACGCGCCGAGCCGCGGCCGCTACAAGGTGTATCTGATCGACGAAGTTCACATGCTGTCCGGGCACTCATTCAATGCGCTGCTCAAGACGCTCGAGGAACCGCCGCCGCACGTGAAGTTCCTGCTGGCGACCACGGATCCGCAGAAGCTGCCGATCACGGTGTTGTCGCGCTGCCTGCAGTTCAGCCTGAAGCGTCTGCCGGCGAACCTGATCGTCGAACGCCTGAAATTCATCTGCGGCGCCGAGCAGATGGCATTCGAGCCCGCGGCGCTGGCACTGCTGGCGCGGGCCGCCGACGGCAGCATGCGCGATGCCTTGAGCCTCCTGGATCAGCTCATAGCGTTCGGTGGCGGCGCGCTCAACGAAACCAATGCCCGCGCGATGCTGGGCACCATCGATCGCGGCCACGTTATCCGCCTGGTCGACGCGCTCGCGCGCGAGGACGGTCAAGGACTGCTTGCGCAAGCCCGCGAACTCGACCGGGATGCGCCGGATTACGACCGCGTGCTGGTGGAGCTCGCGTCTTTCCTGCAGCGCCTGGCCATCGTGCAGATCGTGCCCGATGCGGCTTCGCAGGACGAGGAATTCGAAGCGGCCGAGCTGGCGCGCCTGGCCAAGGCGATCGCCGCGGAGGATGTGCAGCTGTATTATCAAATCGCCATCGGCGGCCGGCGCGATTTGTCGATGGCGCCCGAACCCCGCGCGGGTTTCGAGATGACGCTGTTGCGCATGCTGGCTTTTCGTCCCGACGCCGATGGCGGCAAGGCCCTGCCGACGGCGCCCGGGATGGTGTCGCCAACGTCGGCAAGGCNNCCTGCTGCACCCGCGGCACCTGCCGCATCCGCGGCACCTGCTGCACCTGGCGCGCCCGCCGATGCGATGCATTGGACCGCCGTCGTGGACGGCGCAGGCTTGAGCGGCATGGTGCGCCAATTCGCGCTCAATTGCGTTCCGGCGTCCTTCGAGCGCGACGTTCTGGTCTTGAATCTGGATGCCGTGGCGGCCGATCGGCGCACCCGCCAGATCGAGGACAAGCTGCTGCAGAGCCTGTCGAAATACTTCGGCCGCGACATCCGCATCGTGTTCGAAACGCCGCAATCGGCGCTGATCACGCCCGCGCGGCAGCGGGCGCTCGCCGAACAGGACAAGTTCGTGGCGGCGGCGGCCGCTTTCGAGGATGATCCGGCGGTGCGCGCGCTGCGCGACCGATTCGGCGCGGATGTCGACGCCGCATCCGTCAAGCCCGGAAACTGACCAAGGAGAACTCACCGATGATGAAAGGCGGAATTGGCAATCTGCTGCGTCAGGCGCAGCAGATGCAGGAGACCATGCAAAAGGCGCAATCCGAGCTGGCGGGATTGGAGGTCACCGGAGAGGCCGGAGGCGGCATGGTCAAGATCGTGTTGAACGGACGCCACGAAGCCAAACGCGTTGTCATCGAACCGAAGGTGTTGAGCGAGGGCAAGGATATGCTCGAGGATCTGGTGGCGGCCGCGGTCAACGATGCGGTACGCAAAGTGGCGGCCCTGAGCCACGACAAATACGCCGGTCTCATGTCGGGCCTGAATCTGCCGCCCGGCGTGAAGCTGCCGTTCTGAATCCGGGCCTGCATGAAGTACACGCCCACGCTCGCGCTGTTGATCGATTCCCTGCGATGCCTGCCCGGCGTCGGCCCGAAATCCGCCCAGCGCATGGCATTTCATCTGCTGGAGCGCGATCGCGAGGGCGGACGCGCATTGAGCCATGCGCTGGCGCAGGCGCTGGCACACGTCGGTCACTGCAGACGCTGCCGCATGCTCACCGAGAGCGAACTGTGCGCCATCTGCGCCTCGGCGCAGCGCAACACGGCGCAGCTATGCGTGGTCGAGTCTCCCGCGGATGTAGTGGCCATCGAACAATCGGGCGGTTTTCGCGGCCGATACTTCGTGCTCATGGGCCATCTGTCGCCCCTCGACGGCATCGGGCCCGCGGAGCTCGGCTTGGACGATTTCGAACGGATTCTCGGTGAAGAGGAGGTCCGTGAAGTCATTCTCGCCACCAATCCGACGGCCGAAGGCGAGGCCACCGCCCACTATCTCGGCGAGCTGGCACTGCGGCTCGGGGTGACGGCATCGCGTATTGCGCATGGCGTACCGGTGGGCGGGGAGCTCGAATACGTCGACGGCGGCACGCTCGCGCAGGCACTCAAGGGGCGCACCGCGGTTTCGTAGCAAGGAGCCTGTCTGAGTATTCGGCGTGAGCCGTGTTGACCCTGTCTATCGCCTGCCCAAATCCTCGTAGAGGCGCGTCAGCCGCCGATAGCTCTCGTAGCGGCGCGGCGATATCCGCAGTTCCGCGACGGCGGCGCGCACCGCGCAGCCCGGTTCCTCGAAGTGACGGCAATCGGCGAAACGGCAGCTTGCACCGGTCGAGTGGATTTCGACGAAGCCGCGTTCCGCGGCGCGCACGATGGATGCTGGCGGGGCAAAATCGCGGACCCCCGGTGCGTCGATGATCGCCGCATCGCCTGCCAGGCGGTACCAGCGGGCCGTGGTGGTGGTATGCCGTCCCTCGGCGTCGCGCGTCAATTCCGCGGTTTGCGCCGCGGCTTCCGGCGCGAGCGCATTGACGATGGATGACTTGCCCACGCCGGACTGTCCGACGAGCAGCGTGACCCCGGATTGCAGTGCCGAACCCAGCGCCTCCATGCCGGCGGTCGAGACGGCCGAGATTTCCAGGCAAGGCAGGCCCAGGCCGCGATAGGTGTCGAGCTCGGCCTGCAACGGCGCCGTGCCGAAGTCCTGTTTGTTGATCAGCAACACCGCACCGATGTCCTTGTTGCACGCGCCCGCCCAGTAGCGATCCACCAGGAACCAGTCGGGCGACGGCTCGGGGGCGACGACGATCGCCAATCTGTCGATGTTGGCCGCCACCGGCTCGGGCCGGCCGCGGGCATCGATTCGTTCGATCACGTTGCGGCGGGCCTCGGCGGTATCGACCGACGCCTCGTCGGCGGCCGCAGCGCGGCGCCAATTGACCCGGTCGCCGCACACCAGGCGCAGCTTGCGCCCCACCAAGCCGCAGCGGAGCGTGGCCGAACCAGCCTGCACCAGCACTCCGCGGCCGTAGCTCGCGAGCACCACCCCTTGTCCGCTTGTACGCTCTGCTACCATGGGGTTTTCATACAGCGAAGATGCCTAAGTGAAATCCCCCGACAATCTCGTTTGGATCGACCTCGAAATGACGGGGCTGAATCCCGAGTCGGACCTGATCCTCGAAATCGCGACGATCGTAACCGACAAGCACCTCCAAGTGCTGGGGGAGGGCCCCGTGTTCGCGGTGCATCAAAGCGACGCCGTGCTGGCGATGATGGATGACTGGAACCGGAAGCAGCATGGCGAATCAGGGCTGATGGCTCGGGTTAGGGTGAGCCGCACCGACGCCGCCCACGCGGAACGCGAGACCCTCAAATTCCTCGAATCCCACGTCGAATCCGGCCGCTCGCCGATGTGCGGCAACAGCGTCTGTCAGGATCGCCGCTTCCTCGCGAAGCACATGCCCGCATTGGAGCGCTTCTTCCACTACCGCAACCTGGACGTGAGCACGCTGAAGGAACTGGCGCAGCGCTGGGCGCCGCAGATCGCCCAGGGGCTGAAAAAGACCTCGAGCCATCTGGCGCTCGACGACGTGCGCGAGTCCATTCGCGAACTGCAGTATTACCGGGAACGGTTCCTGCGGCTGCCGTAGCCGCGCCCGCGCGCGGCCCGCGTGACGATTCGAAGCTAGTGCGGCGCGCCGGCGAGGAACATCCACGTTTCGATCACCGTGTCCGGGTTCAGCGACAGGCTGTCGATGCCCTGATCGACCAACCAGCGCGCGAGCTCCGGGTGGTCCGAAGGGCCCTGGCCGCAGATGCCCACGTACTTGCCCTGCGCCTTGCATGCCTTGATCGCCATCGACATGAGCGACTTGACGGCATCGTCGCGTTCGTCGAAGAGTTTTGCGACCACGCCCGAGTCGCGATCCAGTCCGAGCGCGAGCTGGGTCATGTCGTTGGAGCCGATCGACATGCCGTCGAAGAATTCGAGATAGCGATCTGCCAGCAGGGCGTTGGTGGGCAGTTCGCACATCATGATGTGCTTCAGTCCGTTCCGGCCGCGCCCCAGACCGTTCGCTCCGAGCAGATCGGTGACGGCCTTGGCTTCGGCCAGGGTGCGAACGAACGGCACCATGAGCTGGACGTTGATCAGGCCCATGTCGTCGCGCACGCGCTTCAGCGCGCGGCACTCCAGCTCGAAGCAGGGCCGGAATGTCTCATCGACGTAGCGCGCCGCGCCACGGAATCCGAGCATCGGATTCTCCTCATGCGGCTCATAGTTTTTTCCGCCGATCAGATTCGCGTACTCGTTGGATTTGAAGTCGGACAGGCGCACGATGACCGGTTCGGGCGCGAATGCCGCGGCGATCTGCGCGATGCCCTCGGTCAGCTTGTCGACGTAGAAGCCGACCGGATCGGCGTAGCCGGCGATCTGTCTGCTGATCGCATCCTTCAGCTCGGGACTCTGTTTGCCGTACTCGAGCAATGCGCGCGGATGAACGCCGATCATGCGGTTGATGATGAACTCGAGGCGCGCGAGACCGACGCCCTTGTTCGGTATTCCCGCGAAGTCGAAGGCCCGGTCGGGATTGCCGACGTTCATCATGATGCGCACGGGGATTTCCGGCAGCGAATCGAGTTCGATGCTGCGCTTGTCGTAGTCCAGCATGCCTTCGTAGACGTAGCCCGTATCGCCCTCGGCGCAGGAGACCGTCACGGCCTGATTCTCGTGGATCGCCGTGGTTGCCGTGCCGCAGCCGACGACCGCAGGTATGCCGAGTTCGCGTGCAATGATGGCGGCGTGGCAGGTGCGTCCGCCGCGGTTGGTCACGATGGCCGCCGCGCGCTTCATGACCGGTTCCCAATCGGGGTCCGTCATGTCGGCGACCAGCACGTCGCCCGCCCTGACGCGGGACATCTCCTTGACGTCCTTGATGATGCGGGCGTGCCCGGCGCCGATGCGCTGACCGATGCTGCGCCCGCTGATGATGGCCTTCGAGCGTGACTTGAGGGTGAATCGCATGATCGATCGGCCGCTGCGGCTTTGCACCGTTTCCGGGCGCGCCTGCAGGATGTAGATCCTGCCGGTGCTGCCGTCCTTGCCCCACTCGATGTCCATCGGTGCGCCGTAATGCTCCTCGATGATCAGCGCCTGCTGCGCGAGACTCGAGATGTCCGCATCACTCAGGGAGAATCGCCCGCGGTCGGCGGCCGCCACATCGACCGTGCGCACGCGATCCGCGGAGCCGGCCTCGGCATAGATCATCTTGATGGCTTTCGCACCCAGATTTCTGCGCAGCACGGCGGGTCGGCCGGCGCGCAGCGCCGGCTTGTAGACATAGAATTCGTCCGGATTGACGGAGCCCTGAACCACCGTCTCCCCCAGCCCGTAAGCCGCCGTGATGAACACGACGTCGCGGAATCCGGAGTCCGTGTCGAGGGTGAACATGACTCCGGCGGAGCCGAGGTCGCTGCGCACCATGTGCTGCACCCCGACCGAGAGGGCGACGGCGGCGTGGTCGAAGTGATTGTGCACGCGATAGGCGATGGCCCGGTCGTTGAACAGCGAGGCGTACACTTCGTGCATGCAGTCGAGCAGGTGCCGCTCACCACGCACGTTAAGGAAGGTCTCCTGCTGGCCGGCGAACGAGGCCTCGGGCAGATCCTCCGCGGTCGCGGAGGAGCGCACCGCAACGGCGAATTCCGGTCCGCTGCCCATGGCGCGCCAGGCCTGCAGCGCCTCCTCCTGCAGCCGCGCGGGAAACGGCGTGTCCAGCATCCAGCGGCGGATCGTCGAGCCGACCGCGGCGAGCTTCTCGATGTCGTCCACATCGAGTGCCGCCAAGGTGGAGCGGATGCGCTCATCGAGCCCCTGCTGCGCGAGAAAGTCGCGGTACGCGTGCGAGGTCGTCGCGAATCCGCCCGGTACGGAGACCCCGAGGCCGGCCAGGCCGGAAATCATCTCCCCGAGGGACGCGTTCTTGCCGCCGACGAGATCCACATCGCGGTTCTTGAGCTTCTCGAACGGAATGGTGTAGGGCTTCATGGGATGCTGCTTGTCCGCCATGGGGTTAAGTGAAACACTTCGATGAACCGAGCGCCGGAAGGGAAGTGACCGTGCTGAAGCGAACCGTATTTTTTGTCTCGGACCAAACCGGGGTGACGGCGGAAACGATGGGCCACAGCCTCATGACGCAGTTTGACGGAATAGAATTTCGTCAAGTGACTGTGCCATTTATCTCCACCGTTGACAAGGCGCACGATGCCGTACGCAAAATCAACTTGATCGGCGAGCAGGAGGGCGTCAGGCCGATCGTCTTCAGCACGCTGGTGCAGGAGGATGTTCGCAATGTGGTACGCGGCAGCAGCGGATTCTTTCTCGATTTCTTCGATCCGTTTCTCGCGCCCCTCGAACTCGAGTTGAAGATGCAGTCCGCGCATTCGGCCGGACACGGACATCGCATGGCCGACGCACATGCCTATGCGATGCGCATCGATGCGACCAACTTCGCACTCGCGAACGACGACGGTTCGGTGGTGCGTGACTACGACCGTGCGGATCTCGTGCTGCTCGGCGTGTCGCGCTCCGGCAAGACGCCTACGTGCCTGTATCTGGCCATGCAATATGGGATATTTGCGGCAAATTATCCGCTGACGGAGGACGACCTGGAATCGCGCAACATCCCGCGCGCGCTCGAATCGTGCGCGCAAAAGCTGTTCGGCCTGACGATCAAGCCGGATCGGCTGCAACAAATCCGCAACGAGCGCCGCCCGGACAGCCGCTATTCCTCCCCCGGCCAGGTGGCGTTCGAGGTGCGCGCGGCGGAATCGCTTTTCGAGAGGCACGGCATCCCGTTCATCGACGCCACCGAATGTTCCATCGAGGAAATGTCAAGCAGAATTCTCGACCGCACGGGCATCGAGCGGCGTCTGCGTCCCTGACGAATTCGGGCTGCGTGGTATAGTCGGACCATGATAGCGGACCAACTGTGCCGGACGTCTTGGCGGGCCCAACCCGGCAGTTTTGTCGGCCTGATGACGCTGTACGAAAGCAATTTCGTGCGGCTCGGCTGGATCGTGCGCGATTTGCGTGCGATCACCGGGTCGGCGGTGTCGAGCGTGGCCGAAGACTGTGATCTCCATCTCACGCCGCTCGAGCTGAATCGTTACACGAGCGTGTTTCGCCTCACCTATGAGTTCGAGTTCGAGGGGTCCACGGTCAGCGACCCGGACCTGGAGGTTTGCGTCTATCACGATGCGCGGCTGGCCGAAGCGCGCAGTTTCCGGGGCTTTCTCCGCC
This sequence comes from Gammaproteobacteria bacterium, assembly GCA_003137095.1. GTDB lineage: Bacteria > Pseudomonadota > Gammaproteobacteria > Steroidobacterales > Steroidobacteraceae > Bog-1198. The sequence goes on along the minus strand of PLET01000073.1, from coordinate 22,591 downwards.
ATCCGCAGCTCTCGCGGCTGCAGTCGGTACTCAAGCGTGAACTGGATCAGCGTTGGACCCGCAACATGATGTTAAATAAATGGCTGGAATACTGCGCCGAGCGCGGGCATCAGTTCTAGGGGCATCCTCCTGGGCTTCCCGCAGGCGTCAACCGGATGCGGGGTTGGACTTTGGTCGAAAAGCTGAGTTTCCTGATGGGAGGCGAGGGTAAGAGTCCGGAGGAAGAGCGGCTCATGCAGCTCTTCCAGAACCGTGCCGGCCTGAAAAAGGCCTACGCCGACCTCAAGGACGAAGTTCATCTCCTGCACGACCGGCTCAAGCAACAGGAGGGTGCGACCATCCGCGTTCAGGAGCAGCTCGATGCGCTCGGCGAGCTCCTTGGTGATCCGCAGACCGGACTCGGTGCACTGGTGTTCTACCAACTGCGCGCGCTGTGGAAATCCTGTCATCAGCAGCTGGCCGCCTTCGCCGCGGAACTCACCCGCCAGCAGGAGGCCCGCGAGGTCGAGAAGCACAAGACCGACATGCTCGCGATCCAGGGCAACCGGCTTGCCGAGGTCGAGGATCGGCTGCGCAGCGCCGCCGCCCATGCCGACGAGCAGCGCTCACTGCTGACGGATGCCCAGGCCGAACTCACCCGCCTCACCGCCTTCTGGCATTATTTCAAGCGCCGTGGCCTGCAGAAGCAGCTTGAGACGCTGCGCAACCAGGTCCTGGTCGCCGACGCCGCGGTCGGCGACCTGCATGCCGAACGCAGCGCCATCGAGAACGAGCCGCTGGCGGAATTTCCCGGCATCTCGCTGTCGGCGAGGCGCAACATCAATCTCGCCGTGATCGGCTACGCAGAACTGCTGTGCGAGCAGGTGGATGAGTTCGCACTGACCGCGCGCGCCAAGGAGGCGGTGGCGCGCAGGGTTCACGAGATGAATTTCGGCTCCCGCGAGGACTGCGACAGCTACATGCAGCGGGTGCAGAAGGCGCTCACGGCGATCGGAAATCACAAGCAGGTGACCGGAGCCGTGAAGGTCAAGCTGGACCGGTTGCGCAGCACCAGCCAGTACCGCAATTCGGCCGATACGGTGCCGAGCGCCGAATCGCTGATGGCGGTGCCTCCGCCCGGCGATTCCGGCAACGGCAGCCAGCCGATCCCCGCGGCCGCGTGGAATGTCCTCGCCGAGGATTACTGGGACGTCTACACCCTGCTATTGCGCTAGCGGGATACGGCGCGCCTGGGTCGGGCCGGTCTTGTGCGGCGCCATCACCGCGAAGTCGGCCGCGATCTGCGACGCTTCATCCAGCAGGATTCCGGCCGCCGAATCCTCCTTCAGATCCTCCAGCGATTTCAGCGGCGGAAGATTGTGGGCGGTCCTCAGCGCATTCTCGCGCGCCAGCCGTTCGCTGTCCTGGTGCTTGCGCTCCGCTTCGCGCACCTTGATCGAAAGGGACAGTGTCTTTTGGTTTCGAACCGCATCGAGCGCCTGGATGTCGTCATGCAGGTAGTGGAAATCCGCGCTGTTGGCGGTGCGCTCGTCGTGCAGCTTCTGCAATACGGCGGTGGCCGGCTTCAGGTCGCCCTCGATCTTGAAGCTGGCGGGTTCGATGTGATCCCACGGCAGCGCACGATCGCGTGTGCTCTCGCCGACCTCGTTGGCATCGATCAGCGAGGGCATGGCAATGTCGGGTGTCACGCCGCGGTCCTGGGTGCTCTCGCCGGTTATCCGGTAGTACTTGCCGATGGTCACGTTGAGCTGGCCCAGATCCGGCTTGCGCCCGAAAATCGTGTAATTCAGCGGGTGCGCATTCTGCACGGTGCCCTTGCCGTAGGTGGTCTGTCCGATGATCAGGCCGCGGCCGTAATCCTGAATCGCGCCTGCGAATATCTCGGACGCCGACGCGCTGAAACGGTCGACCAGCACCACCAGCGGGCCGCCGTAGAATATCGACGGTTCCGGATCGTCGTCCACCTCGATGCGGCCGGTGGTGTCGCGCAGCTGCACGACGGGGCCTTGGTCGATGAACAGGCCGGTCAGCGATTCCGCCTCCGGCAGGTAGCCGCCGCCGTTGGCGCGCAAATCCATGATCAAAACCTCCGCGCCGTCCTTGCGCAGCTCGCCGATCAGGCGCTGCACGTCGCGGGTGGTGCTGCGAAAGTCCTTGGCGCCCGCGCGGCTGGCGTCGTAGTCCTGGTAGAAGCTCGGCACCGTGATGACGCCGACCTTGACGTCGCGGCCGTTGCGCTGGATCACGCGCATCGCCTTGTGGGATGCCTGTGCCTCCAGCGACACGCGATTGCGGGTAAATTCGACCACCTTCTGCGCCGATCCGGGCGCCGCGCCCGCCGGCAGCAGCTGCAGGCGCACGAGCGTGCCGCCCGGGCCGCGGATCTTCTGCACCACATCGTCCAGCCGCCAGCCGATGACGTCGAGAAGCTCGCCGTCCTTGCCCTCGCCGACGGCCGTGATGCGGTCGTTCGCCGCGAGCTTGCCGCTGATGGCCGCCGGGCCGCCCGCGATGACGTCGATGACCGTGACGTAATCGTCCGTAAGCTGCAGGGAAGCGCCGATACCCTCGTAGCTCAGGCTCATCTGAATGTTGTATTCCTCGGAGTTGCGTGCCGAGAAATAATTCGAGTGCGGATCGAGCGACAGCACGAAGGCATTCATGAAGGCCTCGAACACGTCGTCGGGTTTGCTCTGGTCCATGCGCTTCGCCACGTGCTCGTAGCGCTTTCGAAGGACGTCTACCACCTCGGGCCATTGCTTGCCGGCGATCACCAGCGACAGCGCGTCGTTCTTGACGCGCTTGCGCCATAATTCGTTCATTTCCGCCGCGTTTGCCGGCCAGGGCTCCTTCTCGCGGTCGAAGTTGAAGGATTCGTCGACGTCGAAATCCGGCTTCTTCGCGAGCAGCTCGATGGCGTAACTCATGCGCTCGCGGCTGCGTTGCTGGTAGCGACGGAAGATCACGAACGCCGGTTCCACGTCGCCCGATTTGATGGCGTCGTCGAGCTGGTAGCGATATTTCTCGAATTCGGCGATGTCGCTGGCGTAAAAGTAGCTGCGTCCGCCGTCGATCGAATCGAGGTAGCGATCGAGGATCAGGCTCGACAGATGGTCATCGAGCGGCGCGCGCCGGTAATGCTCGCGCGCGACGATGTCGCTGACGCGGCGCGCGACGTAATCCTGCTGCTCGGTCGGCGCGAGTACTGCTGCCAGCGGGACCGCGGTCGGCGGCGTCATGGCGGCGCCGAGCAGCGCCGCAAGGCCGACGCCGCTCACGCACACGATGATGGCGCTGATCCAGCGGGATCGTCCGGCCAAGGGCCTATTTGTGATCACCGTACCCGTTCTCCTGTAAACTGCGGTCCCTTGCAAATGACAAGGCTAGAGTAGACCGAAGTCGCGTAGCAAGTGTATATGAGCCAAGGCGCATGCGTCCGTTCACGGTATTGATAGGCATCCTGTTGGGATCGGCAGCCTCTGTGGCGTTCGGTCTCGGAACCGTGCTGATCGTGTATTGCATATTGGCCGGACGGCACCCGGATTTGGTGAGAGAGTTGCCGCGGCTGCTGATGAGTTTTGCCGCATTCCTGGTTTTGACCGCGGCCAGCGCGGGTAGTTTCCTCGGACAAATCCGCGCCCGCTCCTGGCGCGGCTGGGCTCACACCGCCACCTTGCTGTGCCTGGCTGGGGTGTTCGCATTATATTGGCCGCGCGGCAAATAGACAGCGGCTCCCGGCCCACAGCGCGGCGACACCGCCGCGTCGGCTTGTGGCTGGGTGCGTTGATTCTATGCGCCTGCGCCGGCACTCCCCGCCCGGTGCCACCGTCGACCGACGCCGATGAGACGGTCTTTCGGGAGAGCCTGCGCGTCCTGGCCTCCGACGAATATGGTGGTCGCAGGCCCGGCACGCCGGATGAGGACCGGACGGTCGCCTATCTGGTCGAACACCTGCGCAAATTGGGCATGAAGCCCGGCAATGGGACGAGCTATCTGCAGTCCGTTCCCATGGTCGAGATGCTCGCCGGCGCCGATGCATCGCTGTCCATCAGCGGCAGCCGCGGCCGGCTGGCGCTCCAGGATCTCGAGGACATGGTCATCCGGACGCGGGGCCCGGAGCTGCGGTCGGAACTCACGCACAGCGAGCTCGTGTTCGTCGGCTATGGCATCAGCGCGGCGGAGTACGGCTGGAACGACTACGCGGATCTCGACGTGCGCGGCAAGACGGTGATCATCCTGGCGGGCGATCCGGGGTCGACCGGCAAGGACCCCAAGCTCTTCAAGGGTCACGCGATGAGCCGCTACGGCTTGTGGGGCTACAAGCTCGAGGAAGCGATACGGCACGGGGCGGACGCTGCCCTGCTGATCCACGGCGCCGGCGCCGGATTGACCTGGAACGCGGTCGTCAACAGCTGGAGCGGTCCTCAGTTCAGCCTGGTGGCGCCCGACAACGCGGGACGCAGCGTGATCGAGGGTTGGGTCAGCGGCCGTGGCGCAGGCCAAATATTCGCCGCCGCCGGCCTGGACCCGGCGGCGCTCACGGCGGCCGCCGGACAGCCGGGATTCAAGCCGGTGCCGATGGGGCTGTACGCGGATGCGCGGCTGCAGAATTCGATCCGCAGGTTCAACTCCTCGAATGTCATCGCGCTGCTGCCGGGCGCCGGTCGCAGTCGCGAGTACATCGTTTATACGGCTCACTGGGACTCTTTGGGCCGGGCGGCGGGTCGCGGCGGCGAGATCATTTTTAACGGCGCGGTGGACAATGCCTCGGGGGTTGCCGGACTGTTGACGCTGGCGCAGTCATTCGCCCGCACCAAACCGCCCCCCGACCGGTCCATCGTGTTCCTGGCGCTGACGGGGGCGGAGTCCGGACTGCTCGGTTCGGCGTACTACGCGGATAACCCCTTGTTCCCCCTCAATAAGACGGCGGCGGTGCTGAATCTGGACAGCCTGCACATCGGCGGTCCGACGCGCGATGTCGCCGTGTATGGGTACGGCAATTCGGAGCTCGATGAGTACGTGCGCGAAGCGGCGGACCTCCAGGGGCGTGAGGTGCACCCCGATCCGAACCCGGAGCAGGGCTGGTACTACCGTTCAGATCAGTTCAGTTTCGCCGAGCACGGCGTGCCCGCGCTGTACGCCAAGGGCGGTATCGATGATTCGGCGCGGGGACCGGTCTTCGGGCAGGCCATGATCGACGACTATCTGCAGCTGCGCTACCGGCAGCCGGGCGACCGTTATTCCGCCGATTGGGACGTGCGCGGCACGCTGCAGGATCTCGACCTGTATTACGCAGTCGGGATGCGGCTCGCCCGCACCCGGCGCTTTCCGAAGTGGAATCCCGACAGCGAGTTTCACGCCGCCCGGGAGCTCGACCGCGAGCATCGCGAACGGGACTAGGCCGCTCTAATGCGACCAGGGATCGATGCGCGGAATGGGATCGCAGTTGCGCAGCCACGCACGCTTGCGATCGATCCGATCGATGCTGTTGTAGGGGTCGAATCCCGACCTATCGCGGGCCGCCCTGAAGGACGCCGTATCGGCGAGGCTCAATCCTTTCAACAAACCGTCACCGGATTCGTCAGTGGTCCGATCCCCATCACCTAGCGCCATGGCATTCTCCTCGACCATCCCCGAATTTTTTTTCCCGACGAGGTATGTTCCCAAATCGCGACAAAGGCGGATTTGCGGATGGGTGGATTTGTGACGTAGGCCCGGAATCGGAGTGACATAATCCGGGTAAATTTGACATAACGTTTGGGTGCCCGTGAGCCCTATCGGGCGGGGCTCAGATCCCGCGCAGGCTCAGATCCCGCGCGGGCTTTATCGCGGTTTCAGTTGAATCGTGCGAGCGCGGCGGGAATTTCGCGATTGAATGGCACGGTGCGATTGCGGCCGCGCAGCTTCGCGGTGTAGAGCGCCTGATCGGCCGCCTTCACGAAGTCCTCGGCAGTGGCGAAAGCGGTCTGCTTGCCGTGCGTGGCGCAGCCGATGGAGATGGTCACCTTGGCGTGCGAAGGGCCGATGTCGTGCGTCGTGTTCTGGAATGCCTCGACGATGCGCTCGCAGATTGCGCGCGCCGTCTCGGCGTCGGTGGACGGGAATACGACCACGAACTCCTCGCCGCCATAGCGGGCGATCACGTCGCTTTCACGCGTACTGCCGCGCAGTATGCGCGCCGTGGCCTGCAGGATCCGATCCCCGGCTTGATGACCGAAGTTGTCGTTGATCGTCTTGAACTTGTCGAGGTCGGCGAAGGCGACGCTCAGCGGCCATTTGTTGCGGGTCGAATTTTCAAATTCCCGAGTCAGGAAATGGTCCAGGTAGGCCCGGTTGTATACGCCGGTCAGCGCATCGCGGCGCGTTTCTTCCTCGAGTTCCATGGCACGCGATGAAGAGCTTTCGGCGACCGCGCGCAGCGTGTTGATCTCACGCAGGGCATGCAGGCTGCGGATCATCAACACATCGCGCGCCTGATCGAGGATCAGCTCCGAGTCGCCGCGTTCGACCAGCGTGGCATCGAACATGGCTTCGGTTTCCGGAATCATCGAGCTCACGGTGCTCAGCACCTGGCCAAACGCCATCCGGTCGAGGCCCAGGCTGCGCTCCACGCAAAGCGCGGTTTCTGCGATGCGGCGCTGTTCCGAATCGAGCAGAAACAGGTCCGCGACCAGGCCGGACAGCGCCACACAGCGGTCGAATATCTCCGCCGGGTCGGTGGTGACGCTCAGACCCACCTTGTGACTATTGCCGATGGCCCGGTACAGGCGCTCGGGCAGGTTCCAGCGGCGCATGGCCCAGCCGCCCACCTCGGCATGGTCGGCCTTGACCCGCTGGGTCTCGTGGGCGGCGAGCGCCGCGTGGTTGCGCTGCAATTTTTCGGTGTCCCGGTACAGATCCGGCACCGCCTTGTCGAGGGCAAGCATGCCGGCATCCTGCAGCAATCCTGCCAGGAAGAATTCCTCGGCCAGTGATTGATGCATCGCGTCGCCGAGCGCCCGCGCCGCGGTGGCGGAGACGAGTGCGCGCCGCCAGTAGTAGGGGTAGTCGATGCTGTTGCCCTTGCCGCTGCGCATCGACTTGACCAGGGAGAAGCTCAGTGCCAGGGTCAAGGTCGCATTCAGCCCGAGCACCACCAGAGCCTGGCGCAGGTTTTCGCTCTTGCGGCGTTGGGCATACAGCGGCGAATTGGCGATGCGCAGGATCTTCATCGTCAGGGCCGAATCCATGCTGACGGCCTTGGCGACCTTGCCCATCTCGATATCGGGATCCTGGGCGAGTTCGATGATGTGAGTCGCGACGCCNNGGCACCGGCCGGATCACTCCGGGTACCTCGGGTTAGCGTCCGTGTAGGGGAAAACTTTAACACCGCCCCGGGGATTGGGGCGGAATTATGAATGCCCGGGCGGGTTTAGGCCCAGTTCGCGGCCCGCCACCAGGCCAGCAGAGCCTTGAAAAGCAGGAACAGCAGATAAGGACCGAGCACCACGGCCCACGCGGCGGCCGAGCCTTCGCCCAATCCGTCGATAATGCTGCCGTAGGTGGGTCCGAGACCCGCGCCCTCGTAGCGGCCGAGCAGCGCGATGCCGGAAACGAAGATCAGGGCGGGCAGTACCAGCAGCCCGACGGCGAGCCAGGCGCCGGCCAACAGCAGTTGCCGCACGGGACCCGGGAGGGTTGCGAGACGCTGCAGAATGGCGGGGGCTTGCATTCGTGGAATTGTAAACGAATACGGACGCCGGCCGCGCGCAGGGCTGTAGAATCGTGCCCATGAGGTTGCGAACGGCAGTGGTGGGCGTGGGCTATCTGGGACGATTTCACGCACAGAAATATGCCGCCTTGGATACCTCGCAACTGGTCGCCATCGCCGATCCGAGCGAAGCGGCACGCAGCGCTTTGGCGGCCGAATTGGGCGTTCCGGCCTATGCCGGCTACCGCGAGCTGCTCGGCCAGGTGGACGCCGTCAGCATCGTCACGCCCACGCCGTCACATTTCGACATTGCCCGGGCATTTCTCGAGGCCGGTGTGCATGTGCTGGTGGAAAAGCCGATGACCGTGACGGTGGCGCAGGGAGCGAGCCTGGTGGAGATTGCGAAGCGCGCAGGCCGGGTGCTGCAGGTCGGCCACCTGGAGCGCTTCAATGCCGCCGTGCAGGCCGTTCAGCCTATCCTGACCGTACCGCGATTCATCGAATCGGCCCGGCTCGCGCCGTTCAAGCATCGCGGCACGGAAGTCGACGTGGTGCTCGACCTCATGATCCACGACATCGATTTGATCCTGAGCATCGTGCGCTCCCCGGTGATCGCGGTGGACGCGATCGGCAGCAGCGTTTTTTCCAAGGAAATCGACATAGCCAACGCCCGACTGCGCTTCGCCAATGGCTGCGTCGCCAATGCCACGGCGAGCCGCGTCAGCTTCAAGACCGAACGCAAGCTGCGAATGTTCCAGGACGACGCGTACTTGTCGGTCGATTTGCATCAAAAGGTCCTGACCGTTATACGCAAGGGCGAAGGCCTCGGCGCCGATGGCATGCCGCAGGTGGACATCGACGAGCGCACCTACGAGCAGGGCGATGCGTTGATGGCCGAGATCGAATCCTTCGTGCAGTCGGCGGCGACCGGCTCGCCGCCCGCGGTCAGCGGCGAGGATGGGCTGCTCGCCTTGCGCACGGCGGTCGACATCGCCGATCAGGTCACGAGTTCGCTGCGGCAGTTCGCCACGCCGGATCAACTCGCCGGATCAATGCGGGGCACCCGGACCTGATGGGAGCGACCCACCGGCCGCAGGCGGCACGGCCGCAGGGGCAGCGGCCGGAACCGCGGCGGCAGCGGCCGGCGGATCATCCTCCAGCAGCACGCGGTCGGCGAAATAGGTCGTGTCGCCGAAGCACGAGGAGGGCACGCCGCGGTGCTCGGTGTAGTGCACCTGGACCTTGTGTCCGACCGCCTTGTTGAGCTGCTCGGAAATGGCGGCGTCACGCACGCTGAATTCCCAGAACACCGGGGCGAGGCCCGGCACCACGTACTGCGCCAGTTCGCCCTCGCCGGTCTTGCAGAGCCAGCCGCGGTGCGAATACTTCTGCAGCACGCCGGCGCGCTCGCCGTCGGAATAGGACCATTCGAGGGACAGCCACGTCCAAGCCGCCGCCCCGCCTGCAATGAGCAGCAGCAGGATGATGATCACACGCATGTTCGTCCGCCGCGATTCATGTCGCCATTGCCGCGCCTGCGATTCCTTAAGGAATCGCAGGCTCAAGTGGTGGAGCCGGGGGGAATCGAACCCCCGTCCATAAGTCCTACGCTGCAAGATCTACGTACGTAGCCCAGTCTATTATTCTCGCCGCTCGCTACCCGACGGGCAGGGAAAGCGCGCAGCCAGCCCGGTGGCGATTCGCAAAACACACCCCGGACCCGTGTGTCCCGCTAGCTGATGAGCGCTACCCTTGAACCGTTCGCATCAGCACAGGCCGGTCAAGGTACAGCTGCGATTAGGCAGCTAGAGNNTGCACCTCGGTACGCCCCTGAAGTTTCAGAGCCCATGTCGAAACCGGTCGGCCCCGATCGAGCTGCCAGTCTACGCGCTCGCGGGGATGGCCACAAATGGCCGCCGCCCGGCGGTGCATGCGCGCCGCCGCGATCAGCGCCGGTTGGCCTTGAGAATGCGGCTTTTGTCACGCTGCCAGTCGCGGTCCTTCTCGGTGGCGCGCTTGTCGTGCTGCTTCTTGCCCTTCGCGAGACCGATCTGCAATTTTGCCCGGCCCGACTTCCAATACAATTCGAGCGGAATCAGCGTGTAACCGCGCCGTTCGACCGCGCCGATAAGGTGATCGAGTTCGCGCCGGTTGAGCAGCAGCTTGCGGGTGCGCGTGGGGTCGGTGTCGACGTGCGTGGAGGCCGAGTTGAGGGCATTGATGTGCGCGCCGAACAGATACGCCTCGCCGTCCTTCAGGTATACGTATGCCTCGGCGATCTGCGCCTTGCCCGCGCGCATGCTCTTGACCTCCCAGCCGAGCAGGGAGATGCCGGCCTCGTAACGGTCCTCGATGAAATAGTCGAAGCGCGCTTTGCGATTGACCGCGATCGGCGGCGCTTTGTCCGTGGGTTTCACTGGCACCGCAGTCTACCGATTCAGTCGTTGTGGCGCGCGCGCTTTTGCCGGAGAATTCCGTTGCCGCGGCGCGACCGCGTTTGGGGGTCCCGGGCTTGCAGGTAATCGAACGCAGCGCAATCGTCACGTTCACCCCTGCGCAAATGTATGCGCTGGTGAACGACGTGGCTCGCTATCCGGAATTCCTGCCCTGGTGCGTCGCTGCAAAATTCGAGGACGTTGCGCCGAATGAACGCCTGGCTTCGCTCAGCGTGTCGCGCGGCGTGCTGCGCACCGAATTCACCACTCGCAACACGCTGCAATGCGACGCCGAGATCATGATGCGCCTGGTCGAGGGACCGTTCCGATCCCTCACCGGCCGCTGGAAATTCGATCCGCTCGGCGGGCAGGGTGCGCGGGTCGGCTTCCGGGTGGAGTTCGAGTTCAGGAGCGCGCTCACCGCGGCCGCCTTCAGCACGGTATTCCAGTCGCTATGCGGCACCCTCGTCGATGCATTCGTCGCGCGCGCGCGCAAGATCTATGGCTGAGGCGGCCGCCGGACTGAAGATCGAGATCGTGCATGCCGGTCCGCAGCAGGTCACCGTGAAGTCGTATCGGCTGGAGCAGCCGGCGACGGTCGCCGATGCGCTGCGGTTGGCGGCGGCCGATCCGGAATTCACCGCCCTGGATCCGGCGAATTGCACGGTCGGCGTGTTCGGCCGGCTGGCGCGGCCCGAGCAGCTCCTGAAGGCGGGCGATCGGCTGGAGATCTACCGCGGTCCGGCGGTGGATGCCAAGCGCGCGCGCCGCGGGCGCTTGGCCGGCGCAAGGCGGGCCTAGAAGCTCCTACCGGGCTTGATCTGTTTGGCCGAGGCGGCCTGTGCGGCGGCCTCGGCATCCGTCGGCTTGTCGAGTTTCGCGACCTTGTCGCCGTCGAAATACACGGTGACGCGGCGCGAGTCGACGTGGCTGTTGCGGCCTTTCTTGAGGTAGTAGATGTAATCCCAACGCTCCTTGTTGAAGCTGTCGGCCACCATCGGTGTGCCGAGCAGATAGCGCACCTGACTGCGGGTCATGCCGGCCTTGACCTGGTCGACCGCCGCCTGATCGAGAAAATTGCCCTGCTGGATGTTGATGCGGTACACGCAGGCGGGGGTCAGCGCTGCCATGCCGAGGGTTCCGCAGAGCACGGCAATCGAGCGGGCATTGAATATCGTCAAGGTGGTGCGCAACCGTCAAATGATTGATAATCGGTTTCTCATCATACCGGAAGGCAGCGCATGCCGCAGCGCCTGAAAACGACGACGACCAGCGAGAGCAAGGATCTGCGCAGCGCGGGACTGAAGGTCACCCTGCCGCGGCTGAAGATACTGGACATTCTCGCCGACGGTTCAGCGCGACACATGAGCGCCGAGGACATCTACAAGAAGCTGCTGGTGTCGAACGAGGACATCGGCCTCGCCACCGTCTACCGGGTGCTGACCCAGTTCGAGGCGGCGGGACTCGTGACCCGCCATCATTTCGAGGGCGGCATGGCCGTTTTCGAGCTCAATCAGGGTGCGCATCATGATCACATCGTCTGCATCGACTGTGGCCGCGTCGAGGAGTTCATGGACGGCGGCATCGAGGAGCGCCAGCAGGCGGTGGCCAAGCGCCTCGGGTTCGAGATCAGCGATCATTCGCTGATTCTGTACGGCCATTGCCGCAAGGCCAATTGCCCGTACCAGAAGCGCGCCCGCTGATCCAAAGGGGCGCCTGAGGCGCGCGCCGGCACCTGGTGTGCGCCGCTCCGGCTAGGGGTGCGCTCCGCGCGTGGACCTCTTTTTTCCGCCCGCTGGCGATTCGGCCCGCGCGAGCATCTCGCGGGCGTGCGCGCGCGCCTGCTCGGTGATGTCGATGCCGCCGGACATGCGGGCGATTTCGTCGACGCGCTCGGCGGCGGTCAGGCGTTTGACCGCGGTGCGCGTGATCTTGCCGTCGCTCAGCTTGGTGACCCGAAACTGCGCGTGAGCCTGGCTGGCCACCTGCGGCAGGTGGGTGACACACAGCACCTGCGCGTGCCCGCCGAGGGCCCGCAGTTGCCGGCCGACGATCTCCGCGATCGCGCCGCCGATGCCGCTGTCTACCTCATCGAATACCATGCACACGGGAGAGGCCCGCGATGCCGCGGCCACCTGCACGGCGAGGCTGATGCGCGACAGCTCGCCGCCCGAGGCGACCTTGGCGAGGCTCTTTGGCGGCTGACCCGGGTTGGCGCTCACCAAAAACTCGACATCATCGGCGCCGTGTGCGCTGAATTCCTCCTCGCCGGCCGTCACCGCCACCTCGAACCGGCCCCCCGACATGCCGAGGGTCTGCATCAGGGCGGTGATCTGCCGGCCCAATTCAGACGCCGCCGCACGGCGCGCCTTGCCCAAACGCGCCGCCGCCGCACGGTATTCGCGGGCCAGTGCGTCCAGGCGCGCTTGTAGATCCGCGAGGTTCTGCCCGGTGTTCTCCAGCACCTGCAATTCGGCCTCGAGGCGCGCCCGTTGCGCCGGCAGCTCGAGTGCGCCCAGCCGGTGCTTGCGCGCCAGGGTCTCGAGCGCGGCCGCGCGCCGCTCCAGGTCCTCCTGGCGCGCGGGATCGACGTCGAGCGCCTCCAGATAGCGGCGCAGGGTGTCGGCGGCTTCGCGTACCTGGACGGCCGCATCGGCGAGGAATTGACCGGCCTGCGCCAGCGTCGGATCGGCATCCCCTGCATTGCGCAGCGACGCCTGCGCCCTGGCCAGCAGGCCATGCGCGTCGTCGCCGTCCGATTCATACACGGCGTTGAGGGCTGTGCGCGCCGCCTCGGCCAGACGGCCACGGTTGGCAACGCGCTGGCGCTCGATGAACAGCGCCTCGATTGCGGGAACGGTGGTGACCTCGGCCGCGAGTTCGGCGACCTGGTAACGCAACAGGTCGAGGCGGGCGCCGCGATTCTCGGCCGCTGATTTGAGCGCCTCGAATTCGCGGCGGCAGCTGCGGTAGCGCTCATGCACGTCGGCCACGGCGCGGGTGAGTGCCGCGTCGTCCAGGTTTTCATCCAGCAGCTCGCGCTGCGCGCTGCGTTTGACGAGGTGCTGGAACTCCTGCTGGCCGTGGATCTCGATCACGAAATCGGCGAATTCGCGCAGCGACTGCAGCGGCACCATCTGGCCGTTCAGGTAGGCGCGGGAGCGTCCGTCGCCGCCGATCACGCGGCGCACCAGGATTTCACCGTGGTGCTCGATCGCCTGGGCCTCCAGCCACGCGGCGGCCGCCGGCGGAATGGCGGCAAAACTCGCGGCCACCTCGGCGCGCTCGGCGCCCTGGCGCACGATGTCGGCGGCGGCGCGACCGCCGGCGATCAGCGCCAGCGCGTCGACCACGATGGATTTGCCGGCGCCGGTCTCCCCGGTCAGGGCGGTGAGCCCGGCCGCGAATTCAAGCTCCGCATGATCCACCAGGACGAAATCCCGCAATTGCAGGTGGCTCAGCATCTAGCTGCCGTACCCGCCGCGGCCCCAGTGCAGCTTGGAGCGCAGCAGCCGGAAATAGTCGTAGCCCGGCGGATGCAGCAGGGTAATGCTGGCATCGGCGGACTCCACGAACAGATTGTCCCCCGTTTCCAGACTGCCGATGGCGGCGCCGTCGCAGGTGACCTGCGCGCGCGACTCGACGCGATCGGACATCCGCAGCTGCACCCGGCTGCCGGCCCGCACCACGATGGGCCGATCGCTCAGCGTGTGCGGGCTGATGGGTGCGAGAACCCAGGCTTCCAGGTCCGGCTCGAGGATGGGCCCGCCGCAGGACAGGGCATAGGCCGTCGAGCCGGTGGCGGTGGCGATCACCATGCCGTCCCCGCCGTGGGAATTGACGAAACGGCCGTTGATGGAGGTTTCGAAGTCCAGCATGCGGCCGGTCTCCCATTTGTTGACCACGACGTCATTCAGGGCAAGCGCCCGCACCGGCGGCGCCCCCGCATGTTCCAGGCGCGCCGCCAGCAGCGAGCGCCGGTCCTCCGTAAAGCGGCCGGCGAGTACGGTATCGACGTCCTCCAGCATGGAATTCGAGCTGACGTCGGTCAGGAAGCCCAGCCGGCCGCGATTGATGCCGAGTAGCGGTACCGGGTGCCCGGCGACCAGACCGGTGGCGTACAGCAGCGTGCCGTCGCCGCCGATGGCGATGATGAGGTCGGCGCGGTCGACGAAGCTGCGCTCGGGGCAGCGCTCCACGCTGTCCGCCGGGAAGCTCAAGCCGATGCCGCTGTCGACCAGGGTGCGAATCCCGCGGCCCGCCAGGTGGCCCACCAGGCTCAGCATGCACTCGGCCACGCGCAGGTCCCTGGCGTTGCCGACGAGGGCGACGGAATTAAAAGGGTGAGGCATGGCCGGCACTCGTTGTAGCATGATGGTGACGAATTGGTCACTCCCTGAAATTGTGGTCTTATGGCACGTACTATGACAGAAGGAAGCGACGAGGTATTGAACGAGCGGGCCCAGCTGTTGCTCAAGGCCCTGATCGAGAATTACATCCGTGAGGGCCAGCCGGTGGGATCGCGCACCCTGTCGCGCGATTCCGGCCTGAGCCTGTCGGCGGCGACCATTCGAAACGTCATGGCGGACCTCGAGGCCCTCGGCTTCGTGGCGTCGCCGCATACCTCGGCCGGACGCATTCCCACCGACAAGGGTTACCGGCTGTTCGTGGACACCCTGCTCAAGCTCAAGCCGCTCGATCACGAGGAAATCGAGGACATCGAGCGGCGTCTCGGCGGCGATGCACCGAGCGGCCGCTCGCTGGTGCAGTCGGCGTCGAAGATGCTGTCCAACGTCACCCACATGGCAGGCCTGGTGACGCTGCCGAATCCGGCCCATGTCGCCCTGGCGCAGATCGAGTTCGTGTCGCTGTCGGAGAATCGCGCGCTCGCCATCATGGTGATGGACAACAGCGAGGTGCAGAACAAGGTGGTGCAGCTCGACCGGTATTACTCGCCAGATGAGCTCAAGCGCGCCGCGAACTACCTGAACGAGGCCTTCGCGGGGCGCTCGCTGCCCGCCGTGCGCGCGCAACTCGTTGCACAGCTGCAGGACGCCCGCCAGCACATGAACCAGCTCATGCTGGACGCCATCCAAGTGGCCCAGAAGGTATTCGACAAAAAGCCGGATGAGCGCGTCGAGTACGTGATCGCGGGGGAGACGAACCTCATGGGCTTCGCCGAGTTGTCCAACGTCGACCGGCTGCGGCGGCTGTTCGAGGCGTTCAACGAGAAGCACGACATCCTGCGCCTGCTCGACAATTGCCTGCGCGCCGACGGGATTCAGATTTTCATAGGCCGGGAGTCCGGATACCGCATTCTGGACGACATCAGCGTGGTGACGGCGCCCTACATGCAGGACAATCAGATCGTGGGGGTCCTGGGGATCATCGGTCCGACCCGGATGGCTTACGAGCGCGTCATTCCCATCGTCGACGTCACGGCAAAACTGCTGGGCTCGGCCTTGAACGCGCGCAAATAGGCCCCATTTTGAGGCTTCCAGTTTCGAGGGGATAGCCATAGTGAATGAATTCAACCGCGCGGAAAACGGCGGCCCGCAGGGGACGGAGCAGGGCGCAGCGGCGGATGCCGGAAGCGAGCCCGGCGGCCAGGCTCTGGCGGCCGCCAAGGCCGAAGCCAAGGAGAATTGGAACAGCTACCTGCGCGTGTCGGCGGAAATGGAGAATTTCCGCAAGCGCAGTGAGCGCGAAGTGGAGAACGCCCGCAAGTTCGCCATCGAGCGTTTCGCACAGGAATTGGTGACGGTGGGCGATTCGCTGGAGGCGGGCATCGCCGCCGGGGCGGCCAATCCGGGGCCGGCCCTGCTGGAGGGCGCAGAGGCCACTCTGCGGCAGTTGCACCGGGCTTTCGACAAGGCGGGCATCAAGATCATCGATCCGGCCGGCCAGGCCTTCGATCCGGCACTGCACGAGGCCATGGTGGCGCAGGACAGCGCCGATCATCCGCCGAATTCGGTCATCACGGTCATCCAAAAAGGCTATTCCCTGAACGGCCGGCTGTTGCGTCCGGCGCGGGTGATCGTCAGCCGTGCGCCGGGCGGCAATTGAAAATTCCGGGATTTCCCCCACTTAGCCGTCACTGGTAACGAATTCAGAGGGTTTCAATCATGGGCAAGATCATCGGCATCGATCTCGGAACGACCAACTCCTGCGTCGCCATCATGGAAGGCGGCAAGCCGAAGGTCATCGAGAACAGCGAGGGCGACCGCACGACGCCGTCCATCGTCGCCTTTACCAAGGACGGCGAGGTGTTGGTCGGTCAATCCGCCAAGCGCCAGGCCGTGACCAATCCGGCCAACACGGTCGCGGCGGTGAAACGCCTGATCGGCCGCAAGTTCACGGACGATGTGGTCAAGAAGGACATGAGCATGGTGTCCTACAAGATCCTGAAGGCAGACAACGGCGATGCATGGGTCGAGGCGCAGGGCAAGAAAATGGCCCCCCCCGAGGTGTCTGCGCGCGTCCTGATGAAAATGAAGAAGACGGCCGAGGATTACCTGGGCGAGCCCGTCACCGAAGCGGTGATCACGGTACCTGCGTATTTCAACGATTCACAGCGCCAGGCGACCAAGGACGCCGGCCGCATCGCNNACGGCGGCGGCGCTCGCCTACGGTCTCGACAAGGACGGCGGGGACCGCAAGATCGCCGTTTATGACCTCGGCGGCGGCACCTTCGATGTGTCGGTGATCGAAATCGCCGAAGTCGACGGCGAACGGCAGTTCGAAGTGCTGTCCACCAACGGCGACACCTTCCNNTTCGACCTGCGCGTCATCAATTATCTCGCCGACGAGTTCAAGAAGGAGAGCGGCATCGACGTGCGCCGCGATCCGCTGGCCATGCAGCGCCTGAAGGAGGCCGCGGAGAAGGCCAAGATCGAGCTGTCCTCGAGTCAGCAGACCGAGATCAATCTGCCGTACATCACGGCGGATGCGGCCGGCCCGAAGCATCTGAACATGAAGCTCACCCGCGCCAAGCTCGAATCGCTGGTCGAGGATCTGGTGCAGAAGACCATCGAACCGTGCCGTATCGCCCTCAAGGATGCGGGCTTGTCCATGAAGGACGTGGGCGAGGTCATCCTGGTCGGCGGCCAGACCCGCATGCCGCTGGTCCAAAAGGCCGTCAAGGATCTGTTCGGCAAGGAGCCGCGCAAGGACGTCAACCCCGATGAGGCGGTCGCGGTCGGTGCGGCCATCCAGGGCGGCGTGCTGTCCGGCGACGTCAAGGACGTGCTGCTGCTTGACGTGACGCCGCTGTCGCTGGGAATCGAAACCCTGGGCGGCGTGATGACCAAGGTGATCGAAAAAAACACCACCATTCCGACCAAGGCGGCCCAGACGTTCTCGACCGCCGACGACAATCAGACCGGCGTCACCATCCACGTGCTGCAGGGCGAGCGGGATCGGGCCTCGGACAACAAGTCGCTGGGACGCTTCGATTTGACGGACATTCCGGCTGCGCCGCGCGGTCTGCCGCAGATCGAGGTCGCCTTCGACATCGACGCCAACGGCATCCTGAACGTTTCGGCCAAGGACGTGAAGACCGGCAAGGAACAGCGCATCGTGATCAAGGCCTCGAGCGGCCTGTCCGAATCGGAGATCAAGCGCATGGTCTCGGACGCCGAGGCGCATGCCGAGGAGGACAAGAAATTCCGTGAACTGGTCGCTGCGCGGAACAAGGCCGATGCGACGGTGCATACGGTCGAGAAGGCGCTCAAGGACGTCGGCGAGAAACTCTCGGACGACGAGAAGAAGCCGGCAAACGATGCGCTCGCCGCACTCAAGGCTGCGATGAGCGGCGATGATCGCGAGGACATCGATCGTAAGACGACCGCGCTCGAGCAGGCATCCGCGCCGGTGCTGCAGAAGACCTACGAGCAGTCGGCGGGCGGCGCCGGCGCCGCCCCCGAATCGGCCGGTGCGCAGGACTCCAAGAAGGAGGATGTGCTCGATGCGGAGTTCGAAGAGGTCAAGGAAAGCGACCGCAAGAAAGCTTGAGGATCGAGGTTACGGTCGTATCGGGTGAGAAACGAAGACCGCCGGCAAGCTATGCCGGCGGTTTTCGTGCAATGGGAACGTAGATGGCGAAGCAGGACTACTACAAGCTTCTCGATTTGCCGAGAAATGCGACGGAAGCGGACATCAAGAAAGCCTATCGCCGTCTGGCGATGAAATTTCACCCGGATCGCAATCCCAACGACCCCGAGGCGGAGCACAAATTCAAGGACGCGAAGGAGGCCTACGAGGTCCTCACCGACCCGCACAAGCGCGCCGCCTACGACCAATTCGGCCATGCCGGCCTGGAGGCCGGCCGCGGCGGCGGTTTCAGCGCGGGGGACGCCTTCGGCGACATATTCGGGGAGATGTTCGGCGACATCTTCTCCGGGGGCCAGCGCGGCCGCTCGCAAGTGTTTCGCGGCGCCGATCTGCGCTATGAACTGGAGCTGGATCTCGAGCAGGCCGTCTTCGGCACCGAAACCAGCATCAAGATCCCGACACTGGCCGAGTGCAAGACCTGCCACGGATCCGGCGCCGCCAAGGGTTCGACCCCCAAGACCTGCGACACTTGCGGCGGCCACGGCCAGGTGCGGGTGCAGCAGTCCATTTTCACCATTCAGCAGCCCTGCCCGCGCTGCAAAGGCCGGGGCAAGGTCATCAGCAATCCCTGCGACACCTGCCTCGGGCAGGGCCGCATCCGTCAGGAGAAGACGCTGCCGGTGGTGGTGCCCGCCGGTGTGGACACCGGCGACCGCATCCGCTTGAACGGCGAGGGCGAGGTCGGCCGCAACGGCGGCCCGGCCGGCGATCTGTATGTGGAGATCCACGTCCGGGAACACCCGATTTTCGAGCGCGAAGGCGCGAATCTATCGTGTGAGGTGCCGATCAGCTTCTCGACCGCCACGCTCGGCGGCTCGGTCGAGGTACCCACGCTCGACGGTGGCGTGGTGCTCAAGATCCCGGCCGAGACCCAGTCCGGGCGGGTGTTCCGTCTGCGGGAAAAGGGCGTCTCCCCGGTGCGGGGCGGGTCGGCCGGTGACCTGTTCTGCCGGGTCGTGGTCGAAACGCCGGTGAGTCTCGGGCCCGAACAGAAGGAGTTGCTGCGAAAATTCGAGGCGTCGTTGCAGAACGGCGCACACAAGCCCCGTGAACAATCGTTCTTCGAGGGCGTGAAGAAGTTCTTCACCGGCGCCCTCCACTAGGCCGCGATGCAGCAGATCGCGGTGTTTGGGGTGACGGGGCGCATGGGACAGTCGCTGGTGCGTGCCCTGCGCGGCTCGCCGCGGCTGCGCCTCTGTGCCGCCGTTGCCTCCGTCGGCAGCGCGCGCCTGGGCCAGGACGCCGCGGCCGAGGGCGAGCCGACCGGCGTGAAGGTGGGCGCGGACGCCGAACTTGCGGTGCGCGGCGCGGCCGTCGCCGTCGACTTCAGCCTGCCGCAGGCCGTCGCCGCGCACGCGGCCGTGTGCGCCGGCGCCGGGGTGCCGCTGCTGGTCGGCGCCACCGGTCTGGACGCCGGCGCGCGGCGGGCGCTCGATTCGGCGGCAGAGCGGGTCGCGGTGCTGATCGCACCCAACACCTCGGTGGGCGTGAATGTCATGGCCCGGCTGGTGTGGCTGGCGACGCGCGCGCTCGGCGAGGGCTACGACGTGGACATCGCCGAGGCGCATCACCGCGCAAAGCGTGACGCGCCGTCGGGAACCGCCCTGGCTCTCGGCGAGGCGGTGGCGGCGGCGCGCGGCCGGACGCTCGCGAGCGTCGCGGTCTACGACCGCCAGGGGATCAGCGGACCGCGCACCCCCGGCAGCATCGGTTTCGCGGTGGTGCGCGCCGGCGACATCATCGGCGAACACACCGTGATCTATGCGGGCGACGGCGAGCGGCTGGAAATAACCCACCGCGCCGGCGACCGGGCGACCTTCGCACATGGCGCCCTGCGGGCCGCGGAATGGCTGGCCGGCAAACCCGCCGGCCTGTACGGCATGGAGAATGTGCTTGGACTCGACATTCGGTCTTGAACACATGGACAGTGCCCGCGTGCATCGTTAATATTCGCGCCCGGAAACGATTCGCGATTCAACCCATAAAGCGGGAGGCCGTTCTGACGAGCGCCTCCCGCTTTGCGCATCTACGGAAAGCACCGTAGTGCCAAGCGAGGAACCGGAGTGTCTACACCTGCAGTGCTGGCTCTCGAAGATGGCACCGTGTTCCGTGGCGTCTCGGTGGGCGCGAAAGGCAACACGACGGGTGAGGTAGTTTTCAATACCGCGATGACGGGCTATCAGGAGATCCTCACGGACCCCTCCTACTGCCGGCAAATCGTCACGCTCACCTACCCGCACATCGGCAACACCGGCGCCACTCCCGAGGATCTCGAATCCGGCGCCGTTTATGCCGCGGGCCTGGTCATCCGGGATCTGCCGTTGCTGCATTCGAACTGGCGGTCGACGGAGTCGCTCGGGAGCTTTCTGGTCCGCTGCAAGGTGGTGGCGATCGCCGAAATCGACACCCGCAAGCTGACCCGGCTGATCCGCGAGAAGGGCGCGCAGGCCGGCTGCATCATGACCGGGGACGGCATCGATGAGGCCAACGCCATCCGCGCGGCGAAGAAATTCCCCGGCCTGAAGGGCATGGATCTGGCCAAGGCGGTGTGCACCAAGAAGATCTACCAATGGAATGACGGCGTGCTGTGGAACGGCGGCAACCGGCCGCCCCGACCGCAAAGCCGTCTGCACGTGGTGGCGTACGACTTCGGGATCAAGCGCAATATTTTGCGTTTGCTGGCCGAGCATGGCTGCCGGATGACAGTTGTTCCGGCACAAACATCTGCAGATCAAGTGCTTGCAATGAATCCCGACGGTATCTTCTTAAGTAACGGTCCCGGGGATCCCGAGCCCTGCGATTATGCCATCGCGGCCATCACCCGCTTTCTCGAGACCGACACGCCGCTGTTCGGCATTTGCCTGGGGCATCAGCTGCTCGGTCTGGCGAGCGGCGCCAAAACCATCAAGATGAAATTCGGCCACCACGGGGCGAATCATCCGGTGCAGGAGATCGATTCCGGGCGTGTGTTCATCTCCAGCCAGAATCATGGTTTCGCGGTGGATGAGGCGACGCTCCCGCCGGTGCTGTGCGCGACCCACCGTTCGCTGTTCGACGGCTCCCTGCAGGGCCTGGCGCGCACCGACCGGCCGGCCTTCAGCTTCCAGGGCCATCCGGAGGCCAGTCCCGGGCCGCACGACTTGCGGCCGTTGTTCGAGCACTTCATGTACCTGATGGTCAAGCGCGTCCAGGCCAATTCGCGTCCCCGCAGCCCGGTGCGGCAACTGCCGGCTGAGAGCTGACGCGTGCCGAAGAGAACGGATCTCGACAGCATCCTGATCATCGGCGCGGGTCCCATCATCATCGGCCAGGCCTGCGAGTTCGATTATTCTGGAGCTCAAGCGTGTAAGGCATTGAAAGAAGAGGGATATCGGGTCATTTTGGTGAACTCGAATCCGGCCACCATCATGACCGATCCNNTGGGCGGCCAGACGGCGCTGAACACGGCCTTGGACCTGGTGCGTGAAGGCGTGCTCGAAAAGTACAACGTCGAAATGATCGGCGCCTCGCAGCGCGCCATCGACATGGCGGAGGACCGCGAATTGTTCCGTCGCGCCATGGCCGACATCGGCCTCGCCACGGCGCGGGCGCGCATCGCCCACAGCATGGAGGAGGCGCTCGCCGTGCAGGCGGAAATCGGCTTCCCGACGGTGATCCGGCCGTCCTTCACACTCGGCGGCAGCGGCGGCGGCATCGCCTACAACCGCGAGGAGTTCGAAGCCATCGTGGCACGCGGTCTCGACGCCTCGCCGACCAACGAGGTGCTGCTCGAGGAATCGGTGCTCGGCTGGAAGGAATACGAGATGGAGGTGGTGCGCGACCGCAACGACAACTGCATCATCGTCTGTTCGATCGAAAACCTGGATCCCATGGGGGTGCACACGGGCGACTCGATCACGGTGGCTCCCGCGCAGACGCTCACCGACAAGGAGTACCAGCGGCTGCGCGACGCCTCGATCGCGGTGCTGCGCAAGATCGGCGTGGACACCGGCGGCTCCAACGTGCAGTTTGCGGTCAATCCGGACGATGGCCGCGTGCTCGTGATCGAGATGAATCCGCGCGTGTCGCGGTCCTCGGCGCTGGCTTCGAAGGCGACCGGCTTTCCCATCGCCAAGGTCGCCGCCAAGCTGGCGATCGGCTACACCCTCGATGAGCTGAAGAACGACATCACCGGCGGCGCCACCCCCGCCTCCTTCGAACCGAGCATCGACTACGTCGTCACCAAGATTCCACGCTTCACCTTCGAGAAGTTTCCGGGCGCCGACACGCGGCTCACCACGCAGATGAAATCGGTGGGTGAGGCGATGGCCATCGGCCGCACCTTTCAGGAGTCGATGCAGAAGGCGCTGCGCAG
>PLET01000008.1 GCA_003137095.1 Gammaproteobacteria bacterium | reverse complement strand
TGGTACCTCCCTCCATTTCGAAGCTCGAGTGCTCGTGATGGCTGAGCACGAAGACAGGGTGGTGATAGGGCGGGTTCGGGCCCCACCAGCCTTTCCAGTCCTCGTTGGGCCAGGGGCCGCGCTGCGGGCCGAACATATTGCGGCCCATGATCGTGGCGCCGATATTGTCGAAAGAATGGATCAGGAATTCGTTGTCGAGTCCCTCCGCACCACCCTCTTGACCAGTCATCTGGGCGAAGAACTTGGTGACAAAGGCCCACTCCATCAGGCGCAAGCCGTCCTTGCCAAAGGGCGCATCGAGCGCTTGACCCTTGGCGGCGGAGAATCCGTCCAACGAGATGGCGATACAACGGGCGACGAGCTTGGGCATTGTGGATCCTTGAAGCAGCGGTTCAGTTTTGGTCCTTTTTGCAACACCCGGCCCAGCAGCTACAGCTGCTCGCCAATGCCGTGGACCCGCATCTTGGGGCCCTCAGGGTTGCCGTCAAAGTACGCACCGTGCTCGGTCACGCGCATCAAGGTCCCTGTCCCGTCAGGCAACAACTCGACCGTGGAAAGCGAGACCGAGAAACGCTCGCCAGCGGCGGACAGGACGTAGCTATTGATGATGCGCTCGTCGGGCACAATGTCCAAAATGCGGGTAGCGCACGAAGAGATTAGTTCGAACTCGACGTTGCTGATTGCGAGATCATCAAAAATGACGTTGAAATCCTCGTACAAAAAGGGTGCTACAAGCAAACAACCATCGCAAGTCGCGATCAGCTGCCGAATGAGACTGAAATGATCGGTGAACTGCAACGCCAGCTCCACGTCGTCTACGAGCAGAGTCGTGCTGGAGGCCGTCCCATTGGCAACTATGACGTAACTCATACAAACACAACGCAGTTCCTTTCCTGTTAGATGTCAGCCTCGACACTAGAATTTGCGACGATTCGTTTCGAAGGCACCACCCAACACGGCAAATACGCTCGCTTTTTTGGTTTGGACCTCGGAATCTTCCCCGCCGCCACAGCCGCAGCTAACGCTGTTTTCTGCTGTGCCTTTTGCCGATCTTTCGCTTTCTTCTGGCTCTTTGCACTCCGCAAAGCAGCAGCCCTTGCGCGTGCGTCGCGGTCAGCACGCTCCAAGTCACGCTCCCTCTGGCGTGCCAACTTGCGTTTCAGCTTCTCGGCTTCCTCGTCAGTGAGCATTTATAGCCACAATCTCTGGCACGTTGGTTAGATTGCGATAAACCCTCAAAGTGACACAGGTTGCTATGCGGTTACTGTTGATAGACCTTCGATCTTACGAGGCATTTCATCATAGGTACGCCCATCCATTAATCGACCGGTAAGGTCCTTTCGAACACCGCCCCACTGCTTGAAGAAAGACGCAACTCTCTGCTTTCTGCATTGGTGGCGTATTGACTTGACCCAGGAAGCCTTCATTTCACGCGATCGAGGCCCGGACTCACCACCGACGATAACCCAATCTATATTTTCCGGTGGCAGTGATTCAAGCGGACCAATAAGTGGTTCACAGGATAGGAACCGAACTGCTGCGGGAACCGACGCCAGATCGACTGCCCGATTGACGACACGAGCGTCCTCGATGCTGACTCCCATCCAGACATTCTTAGGCCACGGAAAACGCGCAGACATCTCACGCAGTCTTTCGCCTCTCTTCGTCAGAATCTGGAAGGTCTCCGAAGCGGGCGGTCGCGACAGACCGGAATGGGTCATCTTGGCCCCTTCGCCGGCCTCCTCGATATCCAGGCCGTTAAATCGCGATTCCGACGTTAATATGCGGACCCCTACCTCGAAGCGGGGCGCAACTCATTGGCGCATGGCGCCGGTCGCAGGCATCCCCCTGGCCACGCGGCGCCAGCGTAGCCATAAAAAATCACGCACTGCCTACAGGCGATTCCTTTACTTGACCGCAAGATTCAATCCCCGATACTATATCCGCGACGGATATAGTGATGGCGCATCGTAAACACATCGAGTCGGAGCCACCGCTGTCTCCTGCGGTCTTTCATATATTGTTGGCGCTGGCTACTGAAGAGCGACACGGCTACGACATTATGCGCGAAGTTGCAGTCGATACCCGTGGGGCCATGAAGCTCGGGCCCGGTACTTTGTATGGCTGCCTGAAACGCATGCTCGAGTCCGGCCTCATTGAAGAGTGTGGCGGTCGGTCTGACCGCGAACTGGATGATGAACGCCGCCGGTATTATCGAGCCACGGAAATCGGTCTTCGAGCGGCTAGATACGAAGCCGCTCGACTCGAGGCCGCGGTGGCCGCGGCGCAGTCCAAGAAGCTACTGGGCAGAGGCTTGAACCCCGTTAGGCCGAAGCCCTAATGACTGGTACGGCTCGATCGCTGGTAATTCGCTTCATGGTCAGGGCGTATGCGCTGATGATTTTGGCTTACCCGCGCGCATTTCGGCGCGACTTCGGAAGGGAAATGTACCTCACGTTTAGAAGCGAAGTCTTGGCACTTTCCGAGCGCGCCGGCTCGTATGGTCTGTTCCTGCTCTTTCTTCGGATCCTATTGGATTTATTCGTAACCTTGTTCAAGGAGCACTTTGACATGCCGAAGCGCGTAATCACCGTTGCCATGATCTTGCTACTGCTGGTGGTTGACTGGCTCACGTTCCACGATCTGTTCGAATCGCACACGGTTCGCGACTATCTGACGCTCGCGGCATCATCGCTGGTCTTCCTCTATGTCAGCTTGGATGTCCTGCGTAGTGACAATTCCACGGTGTCGCGTGCCGGCTAACCCGACTTGCCTCATTTCTGCCAAGAACTGGCGCGGCTCGCCGGATCAAAGACCTCGCGCCATTGCGCTTAGGTGAATGATGACTGGATCCCCTCGATTTGTCGTGGTGCTATTGGTTCTCTCGTCGGCTTCGACGGCGCCCCCCGCATCAGCAAACGTTGTCGACTCCTCGCCATCCGGGTTCACGATCGAGAACTCCGCGATCGTTCCCGTGAACGCCGTGACCGTATGGGATGCGTTAGTTCACGAAGTCGATTCATGGTGGCCCAAGGATCACTCCTGGTGGGGCAAGGAATCCAAATTTACCATCGACGCCCGCGCCGGCGGCTGCTTCTGCGAGATCACCGGAGACCGCCAGGCACAGCATTTGCAGGTTGTATTCGTGAACCCACCGACGCTTCTACGCATGACCGGCGCCTTAGGCCCAATGCAAGGCATGGGCCTCTCCGGAGTCCTGGAATGGCGACTGCAGACAACGGCTGGAGGCACCCGGATCACGCTGTGGTATCGCGCCGGCGGCTACACCCCGGACGACTTGCGCAATCTCGCACCTACCGTGGATCGCGTTCAAGCGCTGCAATTGGGTGGGCTCGCCAGTTACCTCAAGGAGCAATCTGCGAAACCGGCACCGGCTCCACCGCCGCGTTGACCAGCGAACTCAACGCAACTGAAAGAAATCGAAAATGCGGCTTTCGTAGGTGATAAGGGGGCCGCCCGGCGGCGCGCCATGCTCCACTGAGCTCCCACGCGGAAGTCGAGGCTGTGGGAACGCTGGCTCCAGTCTTCGGTGGAACCGAACCAGCGCTTGCGGTATTCCGCCTCGGAGAAATACCGGTAGACCTTGGCTGGCGCGGACGGATAGCGGCGCTCCAGCGTGAAGGTGTCGTGGATCAGGGCATGTTTGGCTTTCATCGTCGCCTCCTCTTCTCTGCCGCCTCATACTCTGCGAGCAGCTCGCCCAGGCGGTCCAGACGGCTCTCGAAAAGGGCCTTGCGCCCCTCGATCCATTTCGTCACCTGGTCCATAGCCGCAATACGCAGACGGCAATGTCGCGTACGCCCCTGCTTGTAGGAGTGCACCAAGCCGCTGGCCTCGAGGATGCGCAGGTGCTGCGTCACGGCGGTCAAGGTCATGTCCATCGGCTCGGCCAGCTCGCTGAGCGTCGCTGGGCCCCTGGCCAAGCGGTCGACCATGGCGCGTCGGGCCGGGGCCCGCTTTGATCGCATCCACGATTCATATTGCCGATCCGCCGGTTCGCCGGACCAAACTCCGCCACGCGAGCGAATTCAGCCGAATAGGATATCGAAGCGCGCGGCGAGAGCTCGGAGGTTTTTGTCGAGGGTCCAAAGCCCGGCGTCGGAAGTCACCAGCACTGACCCAAGCAGTAGTAGATCGATGGCACCGCAGCCCGAATCCTGCAGTTGCTCGCGCTCAATCAATGCGAGCGTTTCATCTGTGCTGGCAACGTTAGCGGAGCGCAGCTGCCTCAAGTCGCTCAATGTACGTTCCCGCGGTGCCGGCGGCGTGCCGCATGCGATTTCAATCAAGACCATGGGATGGCAGAGTACTTGGTCGGCCGAAAGCATAGTCTGAAGCGCCGGATTAGGCTTGCGGAAATGTGCGATCCAAACCGAGGTATCTGCCAGGACGAGGCTCATTGGACGTGAAGCCTAGAGTGGCCTGCGGCGCGGGACTGATTTCATCCGTGGTGTCTTTCCGCCCAGTGCGGCCAAGCGCTTGCCTGCCTGGACGCGAACAAACACCTTCATGGCCTCCCGAAACAGGTCGGCCCTGTCGGTCCCTGGGTCGGCAACCTCAAGGGCACGCTGAAAAAGCTCATCGTCGATGGTGACAGTGGTTCTCACGGTCTTCTCCCTATCATCAAGAAAGATGCACTATATCATCAAGTAACGCATCAAATTTACGCCAATATGCGATTAGAGCCCCTGGATTCGCATTTTCCATTGTGAACTATCTGGATCTATCGCCGTCTATCGCCCTCAAGCGGGAATTTTTTGGCGGTAGATGTGACGGTAAGTTCGGCGCACCCTAAGTGGAAGTTTTGTCAATTCAGAGAGTTATTTTCTGACTGCATCTGCATATTACGGCGTACTTCAAGCAAACTTTTTTGTCGGTCAATCTGACGGTAAAAATTTTCTCACGTGAGCTTCCGGAAACCGGCCGTTCAATAAACGTCGGATCGCCGACTCCACCTTTCCGGGGGGGGCTGCAGTTCACTTCAGCCGGGAATTTCGACGGCGCGTGCCGATGCTTTGTAGCCTGCTCTTACGCGAACATTTTGCCGACAAAATGTCAGTCCGGCGGGGAGCACATTGTACGTATAACCCATGGACACGGAGATCGCCGGAAACCCAGCCCGACCCTGCGGGCACGTGGTCAAGGCTATAGGGATTGCGCGTGATGCCGGCAATCGAACTGATCGTAAGGTAAGTACTGAAGGCCCATTCGGCCATGTCCGATTTCGCGAGGATGATGGCGCCGGCCGCGCGAAGTCGCTGCACCATGAAGGCATCAGTGCATGGAACGAATCCCTTCATGGCCAGCGAACCGCCTGTGGTCGGCAAATCGCGTCCCGTACACCCCGGGCGAGGTGCTACAGGAAGATTTTCTGAAGCCTCTTGGGATGACCGCCAATGCTTTGGCTAAGGCGCTTAACGTACCGACACTTCGTATCAATGATGTTGTGCGTAGACGTCGGGGCAGCGCAAATTCGGCTTCATTCCGGACGAACGTGACCGGCCATTTTCCGGGATCGTGACCGAGGATTCCGGCCGAAGCCGAAAATCGGTCACCTTCCATCAGAATCGGCGGTCACGTTCGGTCGGAACGACCGGTCACATTCAAACGGAATCAGCGGTCAAATTGGTCGGGATTACGCACCGGAGACAATTGAGTGGGGGTGACCAGGGTGCTTCCCTAGTTTGCAACGCGTGACCGCGAATTGAAACGGCGAAACAAGGGGCAAAAGTGGCTGTAACCCGATCGGATCGGATGCTCAAGCGCATTAGGCGTTTGCGACGCAAAGGACCTGATCTTGCCCTGCTCCGAATCGGCCGGGACTGGCCAAGTGTTGAGTTCATGCGAGCATCGAGCTCAAGGAACGTGATTGCGAGTCAATCGACTCCGGCGCCAAGCTGCCGGCGGAGACCCATACGCGCGACGAAACGCGCGACTAAAGGCCGTATCGGTTTGGTAACCCACGTCCTCCGCTATCCGCGCGAGCGGTGCGTTGCTCCGGCACAGGAGATTGGCGGCAAGCAGCATCCGCCATTGCGTCAGGTACTGCATGGGGGAACTGCCGACTAGGTGCTGGAAACGCTCTGCGAGCACCGACCTCGAAGTTCCGGCATCGTGCGCCAACCCTTCCAATGTCCAGGCATGAGCCGGACGTGAGTGCATTGCGTTCAACGCTGGCCCGACAATTCTATCCCCCACGCCGGCAAGCCACCCCGTTCGACCCTCGCTTTGTTCATTCATGTAAAGCCGCAGCACCTCGATAAACAGCACCTCAGCGAGCTTGGCCAAGACGCCGGCACCCCCGGGCCGAGGTGAACGGGCTTCGGCCAGAGCATAGCGGACCGAGGCTTCGAGCCAGATACCGGCATTTGATCCACGCACATTGACCCGAACCAGTGCTGGTAACCCGGCAAGCAGCAACCCGGCCAGCCGAGCATCGCAGGCCAAATAACCGCAAACCAGGCGTGTCGTCGAGCCACCACCGCCATAAACCAGTTGACGCGGACGGCGCGCCAGTACCTGATCCAGGCGGCCACCTGTGGCAGGCGGCAATCCTGGCTGTGAAGCCATGCGATGCGCATGGCCCTGCGGAAAAACAACGACGTCACCGGCACTCAGATGTACCGGCGGTTCGTTGCCAAGCTCGACAGAGCAATCACCCTCCGTAATGAGATGGAAAATCACGACCCGCTCGGCTCCAGGCTCAAGCAGCGGGGCTGCCGTATCTGCGCTCGGGGACTGGTAGCACCATGGCGCCGTAAATCTCGCGTTAATGAAGATGGCGCCCACCAATCGCACGACGCGAAGGGTTTCAGATAGTGCATCCATCACGCAGCACGCACTTCGATTCGTAATGCGATTGGCACGGCATCGCGAGTAGCAGCGGAGATCGGCGAACATCGATTGCTATTTTCAACCAGGAGCCGCAGGCGCTCCGCAGAAACGCCGGCCGCAGAGATCAGTACGTGAATCTGAATTTCTCTCGGTCCTGCACCTACGGGAACGCCTGTGCCATCCAGCATGCCAAGCAAGCCGCGCAGGTCTGAACGGCTGGTCACCTTCACCTCAAGCGTCGCCAGCCCGATCCCTTCGGTCGCGGCGTCCATCGCGATGCAAGTCGTGAGGCAGGATGCAAGTCCCGCTCGGAACAGCCACCCGGGTGTGACTTTATCGCCACTGCCACCGAGTTCGGTTGGCATGTCAGTTAGCATCTGCGTGCCGTTGGCATGGGACGCAACAACCCGCAGACCGGTCTGCCAATGCGCAGTTGCTGGCGCGTCATCATGAATACCGGTGGCCGGTCGGCGCTGCAAGACGGACTCAACACGTTGCACTGCCGCTGCTATGTCTTCTCTCATCATGGCTGTCTTTGTGGTGACCTTGACGCATCTAATTGTGGGTGGATCGGCGCACATTTACCAGTCGTTCGCAGCATTGGCACCGGTCAGCGGGACGGTTGAGCAGTAATCCCGGACGCTCGGTCAATCGTACGAAGCTTCGGCAGGCAGGCTCGGACGATCGGGCAAATGCGGCTGACGTGCGGATAGGACGTTACTTCGCCGGGCGTGCAAGAGTTCCGATCCACACATTGGTGCTTTTGGTTATGCAGGGGCAAGGACACGATGGACGCACGGCTGCAGCGACGGATTCAACGATATGGATGGGATCTGGCGGCAGTCGATTACGAGTCACTGTGGCGAGTGCAGTTGGCCGAAGCCCGGGGTGCTCTACTGACAATGGCGGCGCTGGCGCTTGGCGACCGGGTACTCGATATCGCCTGTGGCACCGGGCTCGTGTCCTTTGACGCGGCGCGGGAGGTCGGTTCGGGTGGGCATGTCCTGGGCATAGATCTGTCGGAACGGATGATAGACGTTGCCGAACGGCGAGCGAGCGAAATGAGGTTATCGAACTGCAACTTTGCGCGGATGGGCGCCGAGACCCTCGCTCTGCCGGACTCCAGCTTCGATGTCGTGTTATGTGCTCTCGGACTCATGTACATGCCAGATCCAGAACAGGCCATGCGCGAGATGTACAGGGTATTGCGTCCGGGGGGTCGCTTATCTCTCGCCGTCTGGGGTGAACGATCGAAGT
Organism: Gammaproteobacteria bacterium; assembly: GCA_003137095.1. Taxonomy (GTDB): domain Bacteria; phylum Pseudomonadota; class Gammaproteobacteria; order Steroidobacterales; family Steroidobacteraceae; genus Bog-1198. The sequence continues at coordinate 8,782 of PLET01000008.1, read as the reverse complement.
GCGGTTGGTCGGCAATGTTTCCGATTGTCGATTACGAAGTGGCGAGCGAGGTCTGCCCGCTATTCTTTCGTCTCGGCGAACAAGCTGCTCTCGCGCGCCTATGTACGGATGTGATGTTTGAGGATGTAAAATTTAGCCGCATCGCAGCGACATTGGTCTTCTCCGACGCTGACGAAGCTTGCGACGCAGCGTTCGTCGGCGGTCCTGTCGCGCTAGCGTGGTCGCGCTTCGATGACGAGGTCCGAGCGCGGGTTCGCGCCCGCTACCTGGACGCAATCGCGCCATGGCGACATGGGCGGGGCTACCAAGTCCCGGGGGAATTTGTCGTCGCCACTGCGGTCGCGCCAGATCAGAAAGGTCAACGGGACAAAGTCTGATTACAAAGAGGTGGCAGGCATCGGTTAATCCAGTTCAAGGGGAATCTTTATGGGCTTAGTAGCGATAGTGTATGGGCTATTTTGTTACGTTGTGTTCTTGGCGTCATTTCTCTACGCGATTGGGTTCATTGGAAATATCGTCGTCCCAAAAGCGATAGATTCGATTCCCAGCGTCAATACGCTTCAGGCCATGGCCATAGATCTTATTTTGCTGGGCCTATTTGCCATGCAGCACAGCGTCATGGCTCGACCGGGTTTTAAGGTCGTCTGGACCCGACTAGTTCCGCGCGTTGCGGAACGGAGCACGTACGTGCTGATCTCGAGCCTGTTGCTCGGCCTCATCTGCTGGAAATGGCAGGCAATCCCTGCAGTCGTCTGGGCCGTTTCATCGCCGATACTCAAGACGCTCCTACTGGCGTTATTCGCGTCAGGCTGGCTTATACTGTTGCTCTCAACTTTCATGATCAATCATTTCGATTTGTTCGGGCTGCGACAAGTATTCCTGCGGCTGCGCGGGCTGGATTACACACCTCTGAATTTCACGGAACGCGCGCTCTACAGGTTTGTGCGTCACCCTATCTATCTCGGATTTGTAATCGCATTCTGGGCGACACCCCACATGTCAGTTGGGCACCTCCTATTCTCGATCGGGACCACTGGATACATTCTTGTCGGGATCTTCTTTGAGGAGCGCGATCTCATGAAGAATCACGCTACGGAGTATGGAGCGTACCGCGCGCGGGTTCCGATGCTGTTGCCAACGGGCTCTAAACGTGGGTGACCCGTCTACAGACGGTCTGAGGCAGGCAGCGCTGTCGTAGGCGGGTCTAACGGTGGAACGGCGGAACGGTGGAACAACCACGGCGTCACGATCCAACGAGGACCGTTCCGGTCGCGTAACTGCGAAAGTGCCTCGACTCCTACGGCATCCATCGCCGTTTATCGGCTCCAAGCGAGATCATTTGTCGGCATAGCCGACGGTAAATTGTGGTAGACGAAAAGATTCCGTCAGCGAAAATCCGTAACCCCGGAAAGTAGGGCGAAACTGGCAAAAACCCAATTGCACCTTAGCATACTGTCCACCGCAGGCGGGGGGGCGGATCTGCAGGTAACTGCGAGCGGCCGTTATCGGGAAAGACGCCACCGCCATTATCGGCCAAGCCGTCATCAGAGCTACCTACATCGTCGCCAAAAAGCTGTCGTTCCGTTGTGCAGCAGAATACTGTGACGATGCTGGCGACCTGTTTCTTAATAGCGAGCAAACCGAATGTATGTCGGAACGCTGATTGTCTTAATGCTGATCTTCCCGATGGCGTCGATCGCGCTTGAGGTTTTTGTCCAAGACCACGGTGTGCTCGCGGTCGCCATAGTCGGCAAGTGGTTCGTGTTCTGGGCTGTCGGAGTGAGATTGTTCATAGCAGGCCTTCGTCAGATTGTGCAGCCACGCTACACCGCAGAAACTATCCTGGGAGTGAAAGACCCCGACGCCACGTTGATCGTCAGAGAGCTGGGATTTGCAAATACCGCGATCGGCAGTGCCGGCCTGGGAAGCCTATATCTCGCTGGTTGGGTTTTGCCGGTCGCGGTAATTGGAGCGATCTTTTACGGTCTTGCTGGAGCAAACCATGTAACTCACAGAAGCCGAAACACGCTTCAAAACGTGGCGATGACCTCGGACTTCTTCGCGGCCGCGGTACTGCTGATCTTCTGCTTGGCCATGACACCAAAATGGTTGACGTAAATGTTAGTGTTAGTCCACGCGAGCGCCGCGCGCTGATCTTGGTCGACGCGAAATTTCTATCTGAGAATCTGGAGTCTGCCGCAGCGACCCATCAACTGCGCGCGGCGCCGATTAGCACACCTTAGTTTTACGACATTCAGTTGACGAATCACTACTCTTTTGGCGACAGCAGGGTCTGAAAATCATCTGCAAAAGTGCGCGAATTTGCTCTTTCATGACGTCTCTTCCAATTGACGCTGCGGCATCTTATGCGCCTCCGCGTACCTTGAGATTGGCGGGAAGATATTTCTGTCGATCCGGAACAACTCCGGAAAGTACTCGAAGAGCCAGAACTTCGCGCACGCCTCTAAATCCATCGTGAGTATCACCAGTCGCGACTGCGCTACTCGCCGACATTCTGCGAGTCCGTTGGCCTGATCCGGCCAATGGTGAACAGGGTCAGCGAGCGTGGTTCATATGAACCGGTTCCGGCACCTACATTGAGAACAGATTCACCGCCCGTGAGCGAGGCTCTTGCTTTTCTTCAATACTTCGATATATTTAGAATCGTGAAATATAATGATGCCATTAAAAGTCTTGCCGCACTGGCCCAGGAATCGCGTCTCGCGATCTTTAGGATACTGGTTAACCGCGGCCCAGAGGGCTATACGCCGACCCAACTGGGCGAGAAGCTCAATGTGTCATCTCCGACGCTGTCGTTTCATCTGAAAGAGCTGCAGGCGGCTGGCCTGATCGATGTGCGCCGAGAGGGCCGATTTCTGTATTACCGGCCGAACTTCACACGCATGAATCAGCTGATCGGATTTCTCACTGAGAATTGTTGTGTTCTTGCTGACAAGGAGTGCCCCCCGGCTTGCAGTGCGTCGGTGGCTGAAGGTTCGATTATCAAGAGGAAACACGCATGAAACGCTTTCACATCCATGTCTCCGTGGAGAATCTTGATCGGAGCATACTATTCTACTCGACCCTATTTGGGGCTTCCCCCGCCCGCGTCGAGGCCGGCTACGCCAAATGGATGCTCGAGGATCCACGCATGAATTTTGCGATCTCGACACAGCGCCAGCCGGTGGGCGTCAATCACCTCGGTTTCCAGTTAGACACCGATGAGGAGTTGCGGGGTATGCACTCGCAGCTGGAGGCGGCCGACTCACAGCTTGTGCAAGAGAGGACCGAGCAGGCGTGTTGCCATGCGAAAAGTAATAAATACTGGGTAACGGATCCGACCGGCATCGCCTGGGAGACCTTCCATACCCTTGGCAGCATTCCTGAGTACGGAACGGACACCGCCGTATTCAACCACGGCGAATCCGTCATTCCGACTGAACGCGCTACCCAGAAGTCGGCCTGCTGCATTCCGACTGCGAAGGCAGCAGCCATCGACGCTGGTGCCACGTGCTGTGGCCCATAGTTCCGCCCGCATCAGGCCGGGCAGTCCAGCGGACCTGCCGACAGTGCGCGACCTGTTGGAGGGCGACGGCCTGCCAACGGCCGATCTGACGAGCGCTCCAGGACTGCAGCTGTGGGTTCTAGAGGAAGGTGCCTCACCGATCCGCCGAGTCTTTTTTCGTGCTTGCGCTACGCGGTCATGGATCGGCAATCCGTCAGCGCTGCCGTGAAGGAAAGCGCAGATTTTTGGTCATCGTGTCCAGCCTCTGCAGTGGGCATGGCCAAGTCTCTGTCAAGTCTCTGAATTAACGAATCGACCTAAGGACACCAGATGTCCGAGCGAGCTAATAACGTCCTTTTTCTGTGCACGGGTAACTCCGCTCGCAGCATCATGGCCGAGTCGATCATGAACCGGCTCGGGAAAGGGAGATTTCACGGTTACAGTGCCGGAAGCCACCCGAACGGTCGGGTCAATCCCGTCGCGCTGAGTCTGCTGAAGCAGCTGGACTTTCCCGTCGATGGATTGCGCAGCAAGAGTTGGGACGAGTTCGCGGCGCCCACGGCTCCGCACTTCGACTTCGTGATCACGGTCTGTGACAACGCAGCCGGTGAAGTCTGTCCCGTGTGGCCCGGGCACCCGATGACCGCGCATTGGGGTATCCCGGATCCCGCCGCTGTCGAGGGAAGCGGCGTTGAGAAGATGACCGCATTTCGCCAGGCTTTCCGCGCGATGGAGACACGGATCAAGTTGTTCCTGAGCCTGCCACTTGCGAGCCTCGATCAATTGCGCCTGAAGGAGCGTCTGGACGCGATCGGTAAGACCCCAGCCAGTGACAGCAATGCACAATGAGTCAATCGCCCGTCGATTGCTGGCCGAGGGGTTGGGGTCCGCTCTGCTGGCCGCAACGGTGGTCGGTTCTGGCGTCATGGCCGAGCGTCTTAGCGGAGGAAACACGGGCATTGCATTGCTGGCAAACACGGCAGCAACGGTAGCCGTATTGGCCACCCTGATCGCGCTGTTGGGGCCTATTAGCGGCGCACATTTCAACCCGGCGGTGTCCGTGATCGAGGCCAAACGTGGTCGCCTGTCATGGGTGGATGCGGGACTCTACTCTGGAATCCAGACACTCGGCTGCTGTGCTGGAGCGTGGCTTGCGCACTTGATGTTTGAACTACCACTCTGGCAGCTGTCCGCGCACGTACGAACTGGCCCGGCACAATGGGTAGCGGAGGGTGTGGCGACATTCGGCTTGCTACTTGTCGTGATTGGTCACCGCCGATCCGAGGATGCGCCGTGGATGGTGGCGGCCTGGATTGGCGCCGCGTACTGGTTCACCGCTTCGACCTCATTTGCGAATCCGGCCATTACCGTCGCCCGGTCGCTGACTAACACCTTCTCTGGAATCCGGCCCGTCGATGTGCCGTTCTTCATTCTGGCTCAATTCGTCGGCGCGCTCGCGGCGCTGGTCGTCGCCCGCGTGCTGTTTTCGGCGAAGGAAGCTAAACCCGAGGTCCTGCATGTCTGACGGTCGCCGTCACGATCTACCACAATCCGTACTGCGGTACGTCACGTACCGTACTGGCGTTGATCCGGAACGCAGGCGTTGACCCAACGGTGATCGAATACCTCTGCCTGCGTTTTCCGTTGAACATGGAGCTCGAACCCGCTCGTGCAAAAAAACTCAATACTTTCGGCATCGATCGCCGTCTATCGCGCTCAAGCGGAAATTTTTGACGGTAGATGTGACGGTAAGTCCGACGTGCCCCGGCGAGAAGTGTCGTAATTTCCCTTGCTTATCCGTGCCGGAGGCAATCGAGTGGGAGTGAACAAGGCGCACCTCATTGTCGCGCGGCCCGCCGCTGCAATGAACCCTCCGACCTACTCATAACGCTCACCATGAGGTCATCAAATACCGAACGCTTCCACGGCGACGAGGCTCATTTCACGCACCGGGAATGTTGGAAGGACTACGTCCGGATTGGTCGAAGCACAATCAATCACCTTCAACGGGCGCTGTCGGGTGACCCGGGCGAGGTCATCGCCGCGGCGCGTAAATTCTTGAAGCGAAATTCCTTCGCGGTTTATTGCGATTCGGTACTGATCCCCGCGCTGCAGCTGGCCGCCTTCGATCATGAGGCGGGTCTCGTCGACACCGACCAAGAGTCGACGATCCGCGGCGCGGTTATCAAGCTGATCACGAATCTTTCGTTCGTGGAAGCCCTGCAGATTTGTGTGGACTGGAAAGTGCTGAGCAAGGGGCCAAGCGATGGTGTCTGATGCGACGGAAGTTAAGTCGGTTTCTTCGGAACATCGCCCTCAAGCGGAATGTTTTTGGGGGTAGATCCGACGGTAAGTGTGGCGTAGCGTTGCAAGAAGCCTCGTCTTTTCAGCGGCTTATCCGTGCCGGAGGCGAAAGGGAGTTTTTGCGCTGTGGCCCGATTTTTTTCCAGCAAGCATTCTGGCGGTATCCATTTTAGGGCTTTCCGTGGGCTCTACAATAGCGTCATAGAAGCATGCAACGTATTGCAAAGACTATAAATTATGGGGTTTCGTGATCTGGCGTCGTGACACTCGGCCAAGCACGTTTCTTCGAGATCGTTTTCCAAAAAATCTTCTGCATCGCGATCCGTTTCCGCCCTTCGGGTCGTCCTTGGTGTGTCCGAAATAGAAGGAGATATGCCATGTCCGACGAGTCCGTTGTTTTAATCAATTTGCTGAAGGTCAAACCCGGGAAGATGGACGCGCTGATCGAGCTGTTGAAGCAAAACACCGGCACGGTCGTCCGAACGCTCCGTGGCTGGAATATGACCCGGTTGATCGCGGCAAAGGACGGCGCGGGCGTCGTCATCTACTCCGAGTGGGAGAGCTCCGCAGCGGTCGAGAGGATGCGCAGCGATCCCCGCATGAAAGCCTATCTCCCGAAGATCAATGAGCTGGCGAGCTTGGACTCGATCGTGGGCTCGGTGGTGTTTAGCGAAACCCGGAGAGGTTGAACACACAAGTAAGTTTTCATCACACAAGTGACAAAGGAGAACCGCAATGGCTAGGATGGTAGTGATTTACGGGATACCGAAGAACGCCGAGGCATTTGCAAGCGGCTGGGGCGGATCGCCGCCTCTTTGCGCCGATGACTCGGGCGTTCAAATGTTCATTTTTCGACAACCGGGAAATTTGAGCGCACCCTTTTGTTCGTCTCGGCGGACGGGCGCTTGCGCGGGTTCTAAAGATCCTGAAATTGGATGTTGGAGGGTTCAGCGATGTCGGCATCCGGAGCGTTTTTTGTCCTAATTCACGGCGGTTGGCACAATCACTCGGCGTGGGACAAAGTTACGTCAATACTCAAAGCCAACGGCTTCGCGGCGTTGACGCTCGACCTTCCCGGCGCGGGGGTCAATGCGATCGTGCCAGTGTCGCTTAGGCGTAGCCCGTTCGACGCCGCAGCGTTCGAAGCCGAGCGCTCACCCGTGGCCGGCGTCACGCAGACGCAGCGGACGCAAGCGGTAGTGGCGTTGGTAAAGCAAGCTGCCTCGCTCAGCGACGGCAAGGTCATACTGGTTGGGCACTCGGCCGGCGGGATGACAATTTCGGCGGTCGCGGAGCAAGTTCCGGAATTGCTTCGCGCGGTCGTCTATGTTGCCGGGTTCATGGTGCCGAACGGCATGCCGTTGCTCGGAATGCTCCAGCATGAAACCATGTCGTCGGCTCAGTCGCTTGGGCTGTTCGTGGGCGACTCCGTCGCTATTGGTGCGACCAGGATCAATCCCGGATCAACCGACGAAGCTTACAGATCCCTGCTCAAAGCTTCGTTTTATGGCGACGTGTCCGAGTCTGACTTTGTGCAAACGGTGTCGCAACTACATTGCGACGAATCGAATGCCGTCGCCTTGGCGCCTTCGGAGATTACGGCTGAAAGGTTTGGCAGGGTGCCTCGCCATTATATCCGCACGACACAAGATCGCGCGGTTCCATTGATCGGTCAGGATCACATGATTGCGACGGTTGACTTCGTCATTGGTGGCAAGACAATTACCCACACATTGGAAAGCAGTCACTCGCCATTCCTTTCACAACCTGCCAATCTATCGAAGATTCTTATCGGCATCGGTGTCCAATCAGTGGCGAAACACAGCGCGGAAGCGCCGTAGGTCTGGACCCATGAACTCCGGCGAATTCGAGGATCTCATAAAAGCGCTCCGACCACGCCTGCATCGCTATTGCGCGCGCATGACGGGATCGGCGATCAGTGGAGAGGATGTGTTGCAGGATACCCTCGTCAAAGCCATTCACGCGCGAGCCCAAGGCGCCGAAATAGATAATCTGGAGGGCTGGCTGTTTCGCATCGCCCACAATACGAGCCTTGACTTTCTGCGCGAAAGGTCCCGGAACACGGTCGTCGCGCTCACCGAATACGTCGAAGCGGCGCCGATACCGGAGGCTGACATCGTCTCGATCGGCTTTCAGACTTTTCTGCGGCTGCCTGTACTTCAGCGCTGCACGGTGATTCTTAAGGATGTTCTGGGTCACACGATCGACGAGATCGCGAGCATCGCCGAGTGCTCCCAGGCCGCAGGCAAATCGGCGCTTCAGCGCGGGCGCGCTGCGCTGCGGCTACTCGCGCGGGCACCCGAAGACACCGCTCTGCCGCTGATGTCCGATTCGGACCGGCGCAAAATCACCGCTTATGTCCATCTGTTTCAGAGTGGAGATTTCGACGCAATCCGCGCGATGCTCGCCGATGACGTGAAGCTCGATTTGGTTAACCGGCTCCAACTGGAAGGGCGCGATAAGATTGGCCTCTATTTCACGCGCTATGAAGAAGAGACGAAATGGCGATTCGCCCTCGGCGCCGTTGAAGGACAGCCAGCCATGCTGGTCTTTGATAGCACCGGCCTGATGGAAAAACCTGCGCATTTTGTCCTGCTCGACTGGTCGAAAAGCCGGATTATCGAGATCCGAGACTTCTTGTTCGCCTCTTATGTGCTCGAATCCATAGATTGGGTGCGGTTAGGCTAAAGGGGTATGGTCGAGTTCTAGCGCAATCAGGCCATCAGGGATGCATCGGCCAGTAACGAGAAGACGCCAACTGACAACACAAGAACAGGCGCGAGGAGGTGTAGTACAAAAAGATCGAGCGCGGCGACGGAGATGGTGTTGCAGTTGTGCCGGCCTGGCAGAGGCGTTTTTTGATGCAGCTCCTGGTGACGCTCATCGAGGCGTACGAGAACAATGACATCATTGACTATCGATCATCGAACGGTCCGCATCAGGTGCCGGGCG
>PLET01000100.1 GCA_003137095.1 Gammaproteobacteria bacterium | reverse complement strand
AACATCGAGGAGGGCGGCAGCCTGACGATCCTCGCCACCGCGCTGGTCGACACCGGCTCGAAGATGGACGACGTGATTTTCGAGGAGTTCAAGGGCACGGGCAATTCGGAGATCCATCTGGACCGGCGCATCGCCGAGAAGCGCACGTTTCCCTCGATCAACATCAACCGCTCCGGCACGCGCAAGGAGGAACTCATCACCGATCCGGCGGAGCTGTCGAAGATGTGGATCCTGCGCAAGCTGCTGCACCCGATGGACGAACTGGCGGCGATCGAATTCCTGCTAGACAAGATGAAGGACACCAAGACCAACGCGGATTTCTTCGACGCCATGAAGCGCTAGGCGGCGCACCCGGGGGCGGCGTATGCAATGGTGGGCGTGGATCGCGGTAGGTGCGATTTTGCTGGGCTCGGAGCTGGCATTGGTCAATGCCCAGTTCTACCTGGTGTTCATCGGCTCGGCCGCTCTCTTCGTTGGATTCCTGGAACTGGCGGGATTGAAGGCACCCGACTGGATGCAATGGACGCTGTTCACGCTGCTGGCGGGGTTCTCGATGGTCGCCTTCCGCCGCCGGGTGTACGAATACCTAAGGCACAATCTGCCCGCCATGAAGAGCGGCCCGCAGGGCGAGACGGTGATCCTGCCGGCTGCGCTGCCGCCCGGCGAGAGCTGCCGTCTCGAATTTCGCGGCAGCTCGTGGAGTGCGGTCAATGCAGGCAACTCCGTGATCGGCGCCGGTGAGCGCGCGCGCATCCAGCGCGTTGATGGACTGACCCTCGTCGTGCACGGCGAATAGGAGAGCATCTTGGACATTTCCCTCGGCTATGGAGCCATCGTGATCGCCATTCTCGCGGTGATCATCATCGCCAAGACCGCGATCGTGGTGCCGCAGCAGAGCGCGTTCGTGGTCCAGTATCTGGGCAAGTACAGCCGCACGCTGAATGCCGGCTTTCACATTCTCGTTCCTTTCGCCGAGGCGGTTGCCTACCGCCACAGCCTCAAGGAGATTGCGGTCGACATTCCCGAGCAGATCTGCATCACACGCGACAACGTCCAGGTCGGCGTCGATGCGGTCCTCTACATGCAGGTGCTCGACCCGCATCTTGCCTCCTACGGCATCACCAATTACGGCTTTGCCATCTCGCAGCTGGCGCAGACGACGCTGCGCAGCGAGATCGGCAAGATCGAACTCGACCGCACCTTCGAGGCGCGCGGCGTCATCAACGCGAACGTCGTCGGCGAACTCGACAAGGCCTCGGTGGCGTGGGGCGTGAAGGTTCTGCGCTACGAGATCAAGAACATCACGCCGCCCAAGGACGTGCTGTCGGCGATGGAGAAGCAGATGCGCGCCGAGCGCGAGAAGCGCGCCGTGGTGCTGACCTCCGAAGGCGAGCGCGATGCCAAGATCAATTCCGCCGAGGGCGACAAGCAGCGCGTGATCAAACAATCCGAGGCGACCAAGCAGCAGCAGATCAACGAGGCCGAGGGTCAGGCGCAGGCGATCCTTGCGGTGGCGACCGCCACTGCGGAAGGACTGCGCCAGGTCGGCATTGCGCTCTCCGATCGCGGCGGCATCGAGGCCATGCAGCTGCGCATCGGCGAGGAGTACGTCAAGCAATTCGGCAAGCTGGCGCAGTCCGGAACCACGCTGGTGGTGCCCGCCAATCTCAGCGATCTGGCGTCCATCGTCACCATGGCGACCAGCATCGCCCGCAAGCAGCCGCCGGGGCCGTCACAGACCTGAATCCGGCGATGGGGCCGCCGCGCCGCGGGCCATCCCGATCACCGGTGTTCTTCGCGGGCAATGGCGCGGTAGCCGATGTCCCGGCGATATTGGACCAGGTCCCAATGAATGGCGTTGACCAGATCGTAGGCCTGCGCTCGTGCCGTGCTCACGGTGGCCCCCATTCCCACCGCGCACAACACCCGGCCGCCGTTGGTGAGCAACTGTGAGCCGTCCAGGCGGGTGCCCCCGTGAAACACTTTGCCCGGCAGTTGGGCCGCGGCTTCCAGTCCGCTGATCGGGTCGCCGCTGCGGTAGCCCGCGGGATAGCCGCCCGCGGCCATCACCACCCCGAGCGCCGCCCGCGAATCCCATGCGGCGCCCGACTGGTCGAGATGGCCGGCGAGGGCCGCCTCGCACAGCGAGGTCAGATCGCTCTTCAGGCGCATCATGATGGGCTGCGTCTCGGGGTCGCCGAAGCGGCAGTTGAATTCGAGCACATTCGGCGTGCCGTCCGGCGCCACCATCAGTCCGGCATACAGAAATCCGGTGTAGGGGTTTCCGTCCTGCCGCAATCCGCGCAGCGTGGGCTCGATCACCTCATGCATGATGCGCGCGTGCAGCGCCGGTGTGACGAGCGGAGCCGGAGAATAGGCGCCCATGCCACCGGTGTTGGGCCCGCGATCGCCGTCGTCGCGGCGCTTGTGGTCCTGGGATGTGGCGAGCGGGAGGACCTGCTCATCGTGCGCAATGACGATGAAGCTGATCTCCTCGCCGGCCAGGAACTCCTCGATCACGATGGTGCTGCCGGCGTCGCCGAATCCTCCCGCCAGCATGCCGGCGGCCGCGTCGATCGCCGCGGCATGGGTCTCGCAGACGACAACGCCCTTGCCGGCCGCCAGGCCGTCGGCCTTCACCACCATGGGCAGGCGCTGGGCGCGGACGAAATCCGCGTCGAAATTGCTGCGATCGAAGACCCGGTAGCCGGCCGTCGGTATGGCGTGGCGCCTGAGGAAGTCCTTGGTGAACGCCTTCGAACCCTCCAGCCGCGCAGCCGCCTTCGAGGGTGCAAAACACGGCAAATTCCGCGCCGCGAAACGATCGGCGATCCCCGCGACGATCGGTCCTTCGGGTCCGACGATGGTGAGCGCGATGCCCTCGCGCGACGCAAAGTCGGCCAGCGCCCCGATGTCCTCGGCATGGATGGGGATGTTGCGCACCCTGGGTTCGAGTGCGGTGCCGCCGTTTCCGGGCGCGACGAACACCCGCTCGACCCGCGGCGACTGCGCGCATTTCCAGGCGATGGCGTGTTCGCGGCCACCGCTGCCGACCACGAGAACCTTCATGCGTAAAGACCCACGCGCGCTCCTGGCTAATGGCGGAAGTGGCGCATCCCCGTGAACACCATGGCGATGTCATGCTCGTCCGCCGCCGCAATCACCTCGGCGTCGCGCTTCGATCCGCCGGGCTGGATGACCGAACGGATCCCCATCTCGGCGAGGGCATCCAGGCCGTCGCGAAACGGCAGGAAGGCATCGGAGGCCATGGATGCCGACTGCATCGAGAGTCCGGCGTCGGCGGCCTTCATGGCGGCGATCTTGCTGCTGACTACCCGGCTCATCTGGCCGGCGCCGATGCCGACGGTGCTCAAGTCCTTGACGCAAACAACCGCATTCGATTTGACATATTTCACAACTCGCCAGGCGAAGAGCAAATCCTCGAGTTCCGCGGCACTGGGCTGTCGGCGGCTGACCGGCCGCAGATCCTGGGCGTGGATGACGCCGACGTCGCGCGTCTGCACCAGCAGGCCGCCGGTGACGCTCTTGTACTCGAGCAATTGCGAGGCCGGTCTGGTCAAATCGCCCGTCAGGAGGACGCGTGCACCCTGCTTGGCCGACAGCACGGACTTCGCCTCCTCGGTCACGGCCGGCGCCAGGATGACCTCCACGAATTGGCGATCGAGGATGGTGCGCGCCGTGGCGGCGTCCAGCGGCCGGTTGAAGGCGATGATCCCGCCATAAGCCGAGGTGGGATCGGTGCGATAGGCGTGCTCATAGGCCTGCGCGATGCCGGCGGCGGCGGCCACGCCGCAGGGATTGGCATGCTTGACGATGACGCAGGCGGCCGCCTCGAATTGACGCACGCATTCGAGCGCCGTATCGGCGTCCGCGATGTTGTTAAAGGATAGCTCCTTGCCCTGGATCTGGGTGGCAGCCGTCACCGATGCGCCGATGGCGCGCGGATCGGTATAGAAGGCGGCCGTTTGGTGGGGATTCTCGCCGTAGCGCAGATCCAAGTGCTTGCGGAACGACAGATTCAGGTCGTCCGCAAATGTCGGCGCCTCGGTGCCGATGGCGCCGGTGAAGTAAGCCGACACCATCGCATCGTACTGCGCCGTATGCGCGAAGGCCTTCGCCGCCAGCGTCTGGCGCATCGCGATGCGGGTGCAGCCCTGATTGGCCGCCAATTCGTCGAGCAGCCCCCGATAGTCGGCCGGGTCGACCAGCACCGCGACCGCCGCATGGTTCTTGGCGGCGGCACGCACCATGGCGGGGCCGCCGATGTCGATGTTCTCGACGGCTTCGTCATAGCTGCAATCGGGCCGCGCCACGGTTGCCGCGAACGGGTACAGGTTGACCGCCAGCAGATCGATGGGCTCGATGTCGTGAGAACGCATCACCGCTTCGTCGACACCGCGGCGCGCCAACAGGCCGCCGTGGATCCGCGGGTGAAGAGTCTTCAGCCGTCCGTCCATGATTTCCGGAAAGCCGGTGTATTCGGCCACCTCCCTCACCGCAATTCCGTGATGGGTCAGCAGCTTGGCGGTGCCGCCGGTGGAGAGTATCTCCACACCGCGCGCCTTCAATTCGCGCCCGAACTCAACGATGCCGGTCTTGTCGGAGACGCTGAGCAGCGCACGGCGTACTACGTTGAGCAACGCGACCTACTCGCCGATGCCGAACTCTTTGAGTTTCTTGCGCAGCGTGCCGCGATTGATGCCGAGGATGGTGGCCGCGCGGCTCTGATTGCCCTGCACGTGGTCCATCACCACCTGGAACAGCGGCTCCTCCACTTCGCGCATCACCAGATCATAGAGACGGGCCGGCTTGTGGCCGTTGAGAGTCTCGAAATAGCACTGCAGGGCTTCGGCGGCCTGGGAGCGCAGCGGCACGCCCCTGCCGTTGACCTTCAGATCGCGCCCATTGAACGGCGCGGCTGATTCCCTTCGAGATTTAGATTTCTTTTTTGCGACCATAGCCATCCAGATTCCCTGCCGCTTTTTTCTTGTTGCCATTCACGCCGCGCGGCCCAGTCCCGTTTCGAATTGCTCCATCAGCATCGACAGCTGTTCATGCGGCGTCTGGATTTTCATCAAACGATTCCGCAGAACTTCTTGTCCAGGATGCTGCCGGCAGTACCAGCTCAAATGTTTGCGTGCCACCCGAACGCCGGTCTCATCGCCGTAAAAGGCATACAGGTCTTCGAGGTGGGCGCGCATAATATCACGGACCTTTTCCAACGCCAGCACCGCGCGCGTTTCACCGGTCGCCAGGAAAAAATTGACTTCATCGAAAATCCATGGCCGACCCTGCGCCGCGCGGCCGATCATGACGCCATCGCATTCCGTCAACCGAAAAATTTCGCGGGCACGCGCTGCGGAATCGATGTCGCCGTTCGCGAACACCGGAATTTTGACGCTCGCCTTGATGGCGCGGGCGGTTTCGTGCTCCGCGTCGCCCTGATACAGGTCGGTGCGCGTGCGCCCGTGTATCGCAAGCGCCTGAATTCCGCAGTCCTCGGCGATTTTTGCGATGCGGACGCCGTTTTTGTGGTCGCGATCCCAGCCGGTGCGCGTCTTCAAGGTCACCGGCGCCGCCACCGCGCGCACCACGGCGTCCAGAATGCGCGCAACCAGCGCCTCATCCTGAAGCAGTGCGGAACCGGCGAGCCGGTTGCACACCTTCTTGGCCGGACATCCCATGTTGATGTCGATGATCTCGGCGCCGGCATCGACGTTGCGGCGCGCCGCCTCGGCCATCATCGCGGGATTGAAGCCGGCGATCTGCACCACGCGCGGGCTCGGTTCACCCGAATGATCCATGCGACGGCGCGATTTCGGCGTGTCCCACAGGCGCACGTCGGCGCTCAACATCTCGGAGGCCGCAAGTCCGGCGCCGAAACGCCTGCAGAGCATGCGAAACGGGCGGTCGGTGACGCCGGCCATGGGAGCCAGCACGACGTTCGAGGGCAGCAAGAAGGGACCGATCTTCATCGTCCGCGGTCCCACTGGTCATTGGCACACAGCACCCGCTGTTCGGGGCTGCGCAGGCAGACGTCAAATTCGAATCCTTCGGCGCTCTTGCCGGGATCCTGAATTTCGAGGGTTGCATCGGCGCGTTCGCCGGGCGCCATGAGGCGCGCCGGCGCCTTGGCCAGGTACTCACCCGGCTCGAAGTCGCGGCTGCCTATGCGATTGCCGAAGCGGTCCGCCAGCGTCACGCGCAGCAGCGGATACGGCTGCCGCGTCGCCGCCACGTTCAGAATGCTGGCCCGCACCCGCAGTGTGCCGCCGGCGCTCGGGTCGCCGGTGACGCCCCATTGGCGCAACTGATAAGCGGACAGGATCAGGGTTACCGGCAGCGGATAGCCCAGTTTGGCGTAGGCCGCACGTAGGTGGTCACCGAACGGCTCGCGCGCCGCCAGCCATTCACGGTTCTGATGGACCAGCTGGCCAGCCAATGCCAGCACGAACAACAACGCCGCCACGAGCCAAGGCACGATCGCGCGCTTCGGCCGCACATCCAGGACGGGGGCCTCGACCTGCGCCATGCCGTCGCGCACCTGGCGGCGCAAATCCTCCGACAATTCCAATCCGACTCGGCGTGGCGGCGCCGCATCCACGCCAGCATTGCCGGCCGGCGCCTCGAGAGGAAGATCCATGGACATGCCGGCAGCGGCATCGGCGTTCAAGTCGCTGACGGCGTCGGCAGCGGCACCAGCATCGGCTTTCGCGTCGGGGTCGGTGTAAGTGTGAGTATAAGTGTCAGTGTCGGGGTCGTTGTGAGTGTCAGTGTCGGGGTCGGTGTCCGGGGCGGATTGGAATCCACCGGCGGTCTGCGCCCCCGCCTCAGCCGTCTGGGATTCGGCGGCGGCCTTCGACTGCGCGGCAGCCGTCGACAGAAAATGCAGCGCCTGTCGATTTTCGACGAAGATCCTGTCCAGTTCGCCGGGCGGCAGGCTGAATTCGAGCGCGGCGGATTCATCCTCCGGCTTGTCCTCCAGCTCGTCCGCCGATTCGTCGTCCCAATCCTGCACTTCCAGCCGGGCGATTTGCGATTGCGACGGATCGCCGTCCTCGGCCATCAATTCCAGCGGTGGGCGGCTGACGGGGGTGGTTTCCAAGATGCTGTCGGCGCGGGTTTCGAGTTCCAGCGCGGACTCCCCCGAAGCGAACGCGCCGGGCTCCTCGGCGAGGCGTGCCAGGGCGTTGAACACCTCGCCGCATTTTCCGCACCGCACCTGGCCGCCGGCGGCGCGCAGCACCTCGGCGGACAGCCGAAAGACGGTATCGCATTTTGAACACTGCGTGAACAAACTAGGACGCTCTCCGGGCGCGAACGCAACACCAATCGTCCCGCCGTGTGATCGGCCCGATTTGAAAGGCGAGGCGGTAGGCGGCCAGCACCGAGTCTAACTGGTTATGCAGGATTCCCGATAACACCAACTCGGCGCGCGGCTTGCTTGCCTGGGTCAGGACCGGCAGCAAGTCAATCAGCGGTCCGGCGAGGATGTTCGCGAGCACGCAATCGGCGGGTGTGAGCGCGACGTCCGGCTCCTGGACGGTCAGCCGTCCGGCCACGCCGTTGCGTGCCGCATTGCTGCGGGTAGCCAACAGCGCCTGCGGATCCAGATCGACGCCGACCGCGGCGGCTGCGCCCAGGGTCAGCGCGGCAATGGCCAGGATGCCGGAGCCGCAGCCGTAATCGATGACGGTGCGGCCGCCCCAGTGGAGCGAATCAATCGCGTCGAGGCACAGCGCGGTGGTCGGATGCGTCCCCGTGCCAAAGGCGAGACCCGGGTCGAGCCGCACCACCACCGCCCCCGGCTGGGCGGGAGCCTGCGCCGCCGTCGGGCAAACCCACAGCCGTTCGCCGAAACGCATCGGCTTCCAATCGGTGAGCCAGACGCGCTCCCATTCGCGCTCCGCTACAACGCGGATGCGCGCGCCGGCGGTGATGCCTTGGCCGAAGTGCGCTGCCAGCAGCCCGAGGGTCTGCAGCGCATCGCACGAGGCGTCGAACAGGGCGCGCACCCGGGTATCGGTCCAAAGCCATATTTCGCCGGGGCGGGGCTCGAGCACGGGTTCATCGCCGCCGTCCGTGTAGGTGGTCGCGCTCGCACCGAGTTCGAGCAGCGCCGCCTCCACGGCCCCGGCATCGAGGCCGGTCAGCGGGAATTCGATTTCGTAGAACGCCATCGGCGCGCGGCAGACGCGGGGCTCACTTCAGTCCCAGGCGCCGCTCCAGGTAATGGATGTCGGTGCCGCCTTGGCGGAATGCCGAATGATTGAAAATCTCCTGGTGCAGCGGGATGTTGGTCTTGATTCCCTCGACCACCATTTCCGCAAGGGCGTTGCGCATGCGCGCCAGCGCCGTCTCGCGGGTGTCGCCGAAGGCGATGACCTTGCCGATCATCGAATCGTAGAACGGCGGTACGTTGTAGCCGGTATACACGTGGCTGTCGACCCGGATGCCGGGGCCGCCCGGAGAATGCCACAGTCTGATCGGACCCGGCGAAGGCGCGAAGGTCTTGGGGTCCTCCGCATTGATGCGGCATTCCACCGCATGGCCGCGGATCTGGATGTCGCTCTGCGCGTACGGCAGGGGTTCGCCCGCCGCAATCAGCAGCTGTGCCTTGACGATGTCGATGCCTGTGACCAGTTCGGTGACCGGATGCTCGACCTGGACCCGTGTGTTCATTTCGATGAAATAGAACTCGTTGTCCTGGTACAGAAATTCGAGCGTGCCGGCGTTGCGGTATCCGACCTCCCGGCAGGCCCTGGCGCAGCGCTCGCCCATGGTCTTGCGCTGCTTGGCGGTCAGGCCCGGGGCTGGCGCCTCTTCGATCACCTTCTGGTGGCGTCTTTGCATGGAGCAGTCGCGTTCGCCCAGATGCACGACGTTGCCGTAATTGTCAGCCAGGATCTGGAACTCGATGTGGCGGGGCTTCTCCAGGAATTTTTCCATGTACACCATATCACTGCCGAAGGCGGCGAGCGCCTCTGCCTTGGTGACGCTGATGGCGTTCATGAGGGATGCGTCGGTGTGCACGACCCGCATGCCGCGCCCGCCGCCGCCGCCGGAGGCCTTGATGATCACCGGGTAGCCGATTTCCTTGGCGATTCGGAAGTTCTCGTCGATGTCGGCGCCGAGCGCGCCGTCCGAGCCCGGCACGCAGGGCACTCCCGAGGCTTTCATGATCTTGATCGCCGAAACCTTGTCGCCCATCAGGCGAATGGTTTCCGCCCTCGGCCCGACGAATATGAAGCCGCTCTTCTCCACCCGTTCGGCAAAATCGGCGTTTTCCGCCAGAAACCCATAGCCCGGATGGATGGCCACCGAATCGGTCACCTCGGCGGCGCTGATGATGGCGGGCATGTTGAGATACGACAGCGAGGATTGCGGCGGACCGATGCAGACGGTCTCGTCCGCGAGCAGCACGTGCTTGGTGTTGAAATCCGCGGTCGAGTGCACGGCAACGGTCTTGATGCCGAGCTCACGGCATGCGCGCAGGATGCGCAAGGCGATCTCGCCGCGATTCGCGATGACGACTTTTTCGATCATCACGGCTATTCGATGATGAACAGCGGTTGGCCGAATTCGACCGGGTCCCCGTTCTTGGCGAGTATGGCCGTTACGCGGCCGGACTTGTCGGACTCTATTTGGTTCATCATCTTCATGGCTTCGATGATGCACAGGATCTGGCCCACCTTGATCTCGCTGCCTAGCTCCACGAACACCTTGGCGCCCGGAGAGGGCGATGAGTAGTAGGTGCCGACCATCGGCGATGTCACCGTGTACTCATCGTTGCGGGGCTTGTGCTCACCTGCGGAGGTGGCGGGCGTCGCCGGCGGCAGAGCGGCGGGCGGCGCGCTCGGCGCGGCGGCGGCCGCGGTCATCTGCAGCGTCCCGCGCGGATGGCGGCTGATGCGCACCGATTCCTCGCCCTCCGAGATCTCCAGCTCCGAGATGCCGGATTCCTCCAGCAGCTCGATCAGTTTCTTCACCTTGCGAATATCCATCCCCAGACCTCTATTTCATAGTGATGATCAGGTTCATCGTGATGATCAGGCGGCCAGACGGGCGCAAGCCGCGTCCAGCGCGAGCTCGTAGCCGATCGGCCCCAGCCCGACGATGCATCCGGCCGCAATGTCGGACAAATAGGAGCGATGCCGGAATTCCTCGCGCGCGTAGATGTTGCTGAGGTGAACCTCGATGAAGGGCACGGCGACCCCCAGCAGCGCGTCTCGCAGCGCCACGCTGGTATGGGTCAGGCCGCCGGGATTGAACAGAATCCAGGCGATTTGGTCCGCCTTGGCGGAATGAATCCGGGCAATCAGCTCGTGCTCGGCATTGCTCTGCGCGGCAAGCAGTTCATGGCCGCGGGCCTGCGCCAGGCCCGCGAGCTTGGATTCGATCCCTTGTAGCGTGGATGCACCATAGATTGCCGGCTCGCGCGAGCCAAGAAGGTTCAAATTGGGTCCATTCAGCAACAAAATTCGAGCCATGAAGCTGGGGTCCGCCGCCGTCGCGCAAAAAGGTCCGCGATAATAACCAGATTGTGACCAGAAATGGCAAGCTTCGGCGTCGAACGTCGGGAAGCAGCGTTTACCCGGGAATTTTCGCCTGGAGCGCGTTCAGACCTTCGGTGATTGCGCGCCGGGCGTCGGCAAGCGGCAGGCGGTCCTCGTTCAGCCGCTCCACCACCCCGAGAATCAGGTCGGCCTGCGCCTTGTGCAACTCCCCCAGGTACAGGGCGACGATCCGCCCGCGGCGATCCGTGAACACGGTGAACGGGAACACTGGCGATGCGACGCCTAGCTTGCCCGCTACATCGAGGGCATCCTGCTCGCCGATGAGCAGCGGGTAAGGGATCTTGAAGCGCTCCGCAAATGCCGCGACCTGGTCGCGATGATCGACGGCGATGCCGATGACGGCGACGTCGCGGCCGGTCCATTCGGCGTGCAGGGCCGCCAACAGCGGAATCTCGCGGCGGCAGGGCGCGCACCAGGTGGCCCAGAAATTGATGACCAGCGAACGGCCAGCCCAGGCGCCGATGGCGGTGGGCTTGCCCGCCAGATCGTCCAGGGCGAAGTTCGGCAATCGCTCCGGGATCTGCGCCGGGGGCGCCTCGGGCTGTGCCGTGAGTTCGCCGGGATTGGGCGCACTGGCCTCGCCCGCCGGCACCGGTACTCCGCGCTGCACGGCGGCGTGGTGCAGGTAGAGGCGTGCGCCGGTCCAGCTCGCCACCACGGCGAGCAGAGCCGCGGCCCACGGCACACCGCGCGGGATCATGCGGCGGGCATCTCGAGGCGCCGTCCGCGGCGCAACATCAGTCCGGCCAGCAAAAAGGCGCAGCCACCGCCGATGATGGCCACGGGTTCCCAGGCGGGGGAGCCGGGGCGTGGGGGGGCCAAGGCATCGGGCGAAATCACCTTGCTGAGCAGCGGATAGCACAGTCCGGCCTCAGCACAGCCCTGGTAGAACACCTTGAGCTGCAGCGGATGGGCGCCGTAGTCCAGCCGCTTGAAGCCGACGCTGGCCTCGACCTGCTGCCGATAGACCTGTTGGGAGCCCAAATACGCATCGTTGATCGGCGTGCCGGCCGGCAACACCGGCGGGTCCACCAGCAAATCCGGACTCTCCGCGCGCACCTCGATGCGGCTGCGATAGAGATAGTAGCCGTCGGCAATCACCCACCGCAGCCGCACCAGGTTCCCGTCGGTGTGCGCGCTCAGGCGAAACGCGTCGTCCGGCGGCAGAAAATCCTGCTCATTGGACGTGCTGCCGCGTGTCCACCAGGGTTTGGCGATGGTGAGTCCCGAGGCTGTCAGAAGCACCAGGCATAGCAAGGCGCGCCGGCCGGAGGCGTGCAGGGCGCATGAGGCGCGGATACCGGCGGCCGGGACGCCACCCGAAACAGGGTCTGTTGGCAACATGCGGCCACTCTAGCGTACCTGGCCTCGACCGAGGTCCCCGGCATTTTATTGCGCCGCAATACATTCAGGCCACTGCTCCCCTTGAATCGGGAAAATATGCCGCTATTATTAGCAGCCACGAACAGAGAGTGCTAACAGCCCTCTGTTCGGGAGTTATTCCTTACCCCAAGTTTTATTTAGGAGTCTTGTCTTATGAAGATTCGTCCCCTTCATGACCGTGTAATCGTGAAACGAGAAGAGGAAGAGCGCAAATCCCCCGGTGGGATCGTGATCCCGGACACCGCCACGGAAAAGCCCGTGTTCGGCAAGGTGATTGCCGTCGGCAAGGGCAAGATTTTGGAAAATGGCGAGATTCGCCCGCTCGACGTCAAAGTCGGCGACAAGATTCTCTTCGGCAAGTACAGCGGCACCGAAGTGAAGATGGATGGCGACGAGCTCGTGGTCATGCGTGAAGAAGACGTCATGGCCGTGGTCGAAGGCAAGTAGCGCGCGATCCCAAGCGTTCAATCAATTTCCAGCAGAGGTATCAGCAAATGGCAGCAAAAGACGTACGCTTCAGCGACGACGCCCGGCAACGCATGTTCAAGGGTGTGAATATTCTGGCGAACGCCGTGAAGGTGACGCTGGGTCCGAAAGGCCGCAATGCGGTGCTCGACAAGAGCTTCGGGGCTCCCACCGTGACCAAGGACGGCGTATCGGTGGCGAAGGAGATCGAACTGAAGGACAAGTTCGAGAACATGGGCGCGCAGATGGTCAAGGAAGTCGCCTCCAACACCTCCGATGAGGCCGGTGACGGCACCACCACGGCGACGGTGCTCGCGCAGGCGATCATCCGCGAGGGGCTGAAGGCGGTGGCCGCAGGCATCAATCCGATGGACCTGAAGCGCGGCATCGATCAGGCGGTCACTGCGGCGACCGAAGAGCTGCAGAAGCTCTCCAAGCCGTGCAAGGACCCGAAGGCGATCGCGCAGGTGGGCACGATTTCGGCGAATTCCGACGAGAGCATCGG
>PLET01000031.1 GCA_003137095.1 Gammaproteobacteria bacterium | reverse complement strand
GGCTTCTTCTTGCCCATGGCGCGTCGCAACAGATCCGCGCCCCCCAGCGTGTAGCCCGCCAGCAATTGGGCGATCTGCATGACCTGTTCCTGATACAGGATCACCCCGTAGGTGGCGTCGAGCACCGGCTTCAGATCGGGGTGAAGATAGTCGATGGTCGCGCCGGTGGTGTCGTGCTTGCGTGCGATGAAGTCCTCGACCATGCCGGACTGCAGCGGGCCCGGCCTGAACAGCGCCACCAGCGCAACGATGTCCCCGAAACGATCCGGCTGCAGCCTGCGTATCAGGTCCTTCATGCCGCGCGACTCGAGCTGAAAGACCGCGGTCGTCCTGCAGCTCTTCAGCAAGCGGAAGGTCGCTGCGTCGTCGAATTCCAGGGCGTCGATCGCGATCGGCGCCGCCCCCGCCGCGGCGCGGGTGGCGTTGATGTCGCGAACGGCCCAATCGATGATGGTCAGCGTGCGCAGCCCCAGAAAATCGAATTTCACGAGGCCCGCCGCCTCGACGTCGTCCTTGTCGAACTGCGTCACCGGCGTGCTGCTGCCCTCCTCGCAATACAGCGGCGTGAAGTCGGTGAGCACCGACGGCGCGATGACCACGCCGCCGGCGTGGGTCCCTGCATTGCGCGCCAGCCCCTCTAGCACCTGCGCCAGATCGATCAATTCGCGCACGTCGCCGTCGCTCTCGTAGAGGCGCCTCAGTTCCTCCTCCTGTTCGAGCGCCTTTTCGAGGGTGATGCCGATCTCGAACGGAATCAACTTGGCGATCTTGTCGACATATCCATAATTGTGACCGAGCACGCGGCCGACGTCGCGCACCACCGCCTTGGCGGCCAGGGTGCCATAGGTGATGATCTGCGACACGCGTTCGCGCCCATACTTTGCCGCGACGTATTCGATGACCCGGTCGCGCCCCTCCATGCAGAAGTCGACGTCGAAATCCGGCATGGACACCCGCTCCGGATTCAGAAATCGCTCGAACAGCAGATCGTGTTCGATCGGATCCAAATCGGTGATGCGCAGAACGTACGCGACCAGCGAGCCGGCGCCGGAGCCGCGACCGGGACCCACGGGCACGCCGTGCTCACGCGCCCAGCGGATGA
Organism: Gammaproteobacteria bacterium; assembly: GCA_003137095.1. Classification (GTDB taxonomy): domain Bacteria; phylum Pseudomonadota; class Gammaproteobacteria; order Steroidobacterales; family Steroidobacteraceae; genus Bog-1198. The sequence goes on along the minus strand of PLET01000031.1, from coordinate 7,429 downwards.
AGTCGGCGACGATCAGGAAGTATCCGGCAAATCCCATCTTGCAGATGACGTCCAGCTCGAGATCCAGGCGCTCCCGATACTGCGCAGCGGCGGCGGACGCGCCGCTGCGCCGTCGCTCCGATTCCAGCCGCGCCGTAAGGCCGCGTCGCGACTCCCCGATCAAATATTCCTCGGTGTTGCTGCCCGCGGGCACCGGATAGGCCGGCAGCATCGCTGCGCCGAGCCTGATCTCGAGCGAGCAGCGCTTGGCGACCTCCAACGTGTTGCGGATCAGTTCCGGCGCATCGGCGAACAGCTCGGACATCTCCAACGGTGACTTCAGGTATTGCTCCTCGGAATAGCGTCGCGGCCGGTTCGGATCCGCCAGCAGCGCACCCTCGTGGATGCAAACGCGCGCCTCATGAGCCTCGAATTCCGCACGGCCCAGGAAGCGCACATCGTTGGTGGCGACCGCCGCTACGCCGCGTGCGCAGGCCAGCTCCATGACGGCCTCGGCATGGGCCTGCTCGCCCTGGCGGCCGGTGCGCTGCACTTCGAGGTAGAAGCGGTCCCCGCACAGCGTCAGCCAGCGATCGAGACAGCGGCCGGCCTCAGCGTCGCGGCCACGGGCCAGCGCCAGCCCGATGTCGCCCTCGGCCGCGCCGGACAGCACGATGAGTCCCTGCAGCCCGGCGGATTCCAGCCAGGCGTGCTCCAGCATGGGCATCCCGCGATGCTGCCCCTCCAGAAAGGACTTCGACACCAGCCGGGTCAGCTGCCGATAGCCGGTCAACGACTGGCAGAGCAGCGTGATCCGTGCGGGCGGGGCGCGCTCGCCGGGTTCGCGAATCCACGCATCGACCCCGATCAGCGGCTTCACGCCGGCAGCCAGCGCCTCTTTGTAGAATTTGACCATCGCAAACAGATTGCTCTGGTCGGTGAGCGCGACCGCCGGCATGCCGGCGGCCGCCACCGCCGACATCAGCTCGGGCACCCGAACGATCCCATCGATCAGGGAGTATTCGGTGTGCAGGCGCAGATGCACGAATGAGTTCACGGTGGACAAGTTGACCAGGATTTTACCGGTGCAAAGCTGCGCCGGTGCATCTCGCAGGGCCCGTGTAATTCGAGGGCCCGCAAGTGCCGCGGCGTGGCGTAGCCCTTGTGATTCGCGAAACCATATTCAGGATATAGCGCATCCATATGATTCATATACGTGTCCCTGGTGGTCTTCGCCAGAATCGAGGCTGCGCCGATCACCTTGGTGCTGGCATCCCCGCCGATGATGGCGCGCGCCGACAAGCCCGGACATAGCCCCGTCAAGGATGGCAGCCGATTGCCGTCCACCCACAATAAATCGGGTGCGACACACAGCGCCAGCACCGCGCGCCGCATGGCCAGAAATGTCGCCTGCAGGATGTTGATCACGTCGATTTCCGCGGGGTCCGCCCAGCCGATGCCGTAGCCGAGGGCCTCGCGGCGCAATTTGAGCGCCAGCCGCAGGCGCGTCTGCGGGTCGAGCACTTTCGAATCCGCCACACCTTCAAGATCCTGTCCTGGCCGCAGGATCACCGCCGCCGCCACCACGGGCCCCGCCAGCGGCCCGCGCCCGGCCTCATCCACTCCCGCGATCCGCTGCATCAGCCTGTGTCCCGATCCAGCAGCGCCAGGATGGCGTGCGCCGCGCGCACGCTGGCGCCGCGCCTCAGCTGCGCGTGCAGGTGAGTGAATTCCCGTTCCAACTCCAGCCGCGCCGGCGCATCATCCAGCCACTTCAGGATCTCGGCGCCGATCGCCGCGGGTGCGATTTGCTCCTGGAAGTACTCGCTGACGATGCGCCGGCCGCACAGCAGATTGGGCTGCGCGAAATACCGCGCCTTGACCAGCTGCATGCGCCGCAGGACCCATGCCGTCATGGCACCCAGCCTGTAGACCACGATCATGGGACGCTTGCACAACGCCGCCTCCAGACTCGCGGTGCCGGACGCGACCAAAACCACATCGGCCGCCATCAGGACCGTCTGCGCCGATCCGTCGATCAACCTCACCGGCACCCCGGGCGCCTGCGCCTCGAGCACCGCGCTGAATAACCGGCGCGTCGCGGCACTTGCCATCGGCGCGATGAATTCGAGCCCGGGCCTGTGCAAGGCGAGCCAGCGAACGGTTGCCGCAAAATCACCCGCGAGGCGCGAGACTTCACCGCGGCGGCTGCCGGGCAACAGCGCCACGAGGCGCGCGGTGGCCGACAAGCCGAGCGCTTCCCGGGCCGCGGCCCGGTCGATGACCAACGGAATCCGATCCGCCAGCGGATGCCCCACGAACTCCGCCCGCACGCCCTGTTCATCGTAGAAGCTCTTCTCGAAGGGCAGCAGGCACAGCACCAGATCCACCGCATCGCGCATGCCACGCACGCGGCCCTGGCGCCACGCCCAAACCTGCGGACTGACGTATTGCACGGTCGGCGTGCCCCGGCGGCGCAGATCCCGAGCCAGACCCAGGTTGAATTCCGGGGCATCGATGCCCACGAACACGTCCGGCCGTTCCGCCTCGAAGGCGCGGCGTATGCGGCGGCGCAGTCGCAGCAGGCGCGGCAGGTCGCGCACGATCTCGAACAGGCCCATGACCGCCAGGGATTCCGCAGGCTCCCAGGTGTCACAGCCCGCGGCCGTCATCTTCGGCCCTGCGACCCCGAAGAAGCTCGCGCCCGGTGCCAGAGCGCGCAGCGCTTCGATCAGATCCGCACCGAGTGTGTCGCCTGACGCCTCGCCCGCCACCAGACCCACCCGCAATGAAGGCGGCATGGCTAGCGGACGATGCTGCGCGAACTTCGCTTGATGAATTCGACGAAGGGAACGAGCTCCGCCTGCTCCGCCGATAATTTCTCCAGCTCCTGCAACGCCTCGCCCAATTTCAGACCCGAGCGATACAGCACGCGGAAAGCGCGGCGGATGTTGCGGATCTGTTCGGCGCTGAAGCCGCGCCGTTTCAGGCCCTCGGAGTTGACGCTGTGCGGAACGGCCGGCTGCCCCACCGTCATGAGATACGGAGGCACATCGCGCGTCACCGCAGCATTGTTGGCGACGAAGCAGTGTGCGCCGATCTTTGTAAATTGATGTACGGCGGACAGTCCGCTCATGATCACCCAGTCGCCGAGTTCCACGTGGCCGCCAAGCTGCGCGCAGTTGGACATGATGATCTTGTCGCCGAGCAGGCAGTCATGGCCGACGTGCGAATACGCCAGCAACCAGTTGTCGTCGCCGATCCGGGTCACGCCCTTGTCGTGCGTTCCGCGATTCACCGTCACGAATTCGCGAAACACGTTGCGGTCGCCGATCTCGAGCCGGGTCGGTTCGCCGCGATACTTCTTGTCCTGCGGCGCATCGCCGAGCGAGGTGAACTGATAAATCCTGTTGTCGGCGCCGATACGGGTGGGGCCGTTGATGACGGCATGCGGCCCCACCCAGGTCCTGGCACCGATGGTCACGCCGGCACCGATCACGGAATACGGTCCGACCTCCGCGTCATCGGCGATCTCCGCCTGCGGCGATATCACCGCACGGGAATCGATCATCGAGCCTCCCCCTTTACCTCCGGAGCAACCATGATTTCGGCCGAAGCCACCTCGACACCGCCGACCTCGGCGACGCCCCGGAATTTCCAGATTCCCTTGAACGCCCGCGCAAGCGAGGATTTCAGCATGATCTGATCGCCCGGCTCGACCGGTTTGCGGAAGCGCGCCTTGTCGATCGCCACGAAATAAAACCGCGTTTCGTCGTCCGGCACGACGCCGGCCGTTCTGAAGGCGAGAATGCCCGACGCCTGGGCAAGCGCCTCGATCAGCATCACGCCGGGCATCACCGGCCGGTGCGGGAAATGCCCCGGAAAAAACGGCTCGTTGAACGTGACGTTCTTGAGGGCGACGATGTGCTGGCCCGGAACGCATTCGAGCACGCGATCCACCAGCAGAAACGGATACCGGTGCGGCAATTGCCGCATGATCGCTTCGATATCCATCTTGATGGGCTCGTTCATCCGTGCTCCTGTTTCGCCAAACGCCGCAAATTCGCCACCATGCGCCGCCAAATGCGGCTCTCCTGCGTGGGCATGCTGCTCGAGTAGCTGCCCGGCCGCCTGATGGACGCGCTCACCAGGCTGCAGCCCGTGATCGCCACGTCATCGGCAATCGTCAGATGACCCGCAAATCCCACCATGCCGCCGATCATGCAGCGCCTGCCGATGGTCGTGCTGCCCGATATCCCGGTGCACGCGGCAATGGCCGTATGTTCGCCGATGGTCACGTTGTGTCCAACTTGTATCTGATTGTCGAGTTTGACGCCATTTTCGATCACGGTGTCATCGATGGCGCCGCAGTCGATCGAGGTATTGGCACCGATCTCCACATCATCGCCGATGCGCACGCGGCCCACCTGCGGTACTTTGACCCAGGCGCCACGGTCCGCGGCGAAGCCGAAGCCGTCGTAGCCGATCACCGCGCCCGGCTGCACAATGCAGCGCCGTCCGATCCGCACTGCGCCCGCAACGCTCACCCGGGCGGTCAGCCGGGTGTGCGCGCCGATGCTCGCACCCGCCTGCAGGATGCATCCGGGTCCCACGTACACGCCGTCGTCCAGCTGCACCCCGGCCTCGACCACCGCCAGCGGACCGATGGTCACCGTGGCGGCCAACTGCGCGTCCGCGGAGACCACGGCACTCGCATGAATTCCGGCCGTGGCCGGCTGCGCCCGATGCAGCATCGAGGCGATCCGCGCGTAAGCCAGATAGGGATTCGGATCGATCAGCGCCGCCACCGGGCAATCCCGCGAATCCTCCTCCGTCAGGATGACCGCGGTCGCGCGTGTCGCGCCGAGCTGCCGGCGATAGCGCGGGTTGGCAAGGAAGCTGATGGTGCCGGAGTCGGCCCCAAGCAGCGTCGCGACGCGCGCCACCCGCAGGTCAGGGTCGCCGCGCAACTGCATTCCGAACCGCACGGCCAATTCACCCAGGCTGTATTCGCCGTTTTCCACGGGATCACGTGGTGCGGGACCGGTGAGGGAATCTCCGGGAGAAACCCTACTTCGGAGCGCCAGCCGGCGGCTTGGGCACGGCCGAACCCGCCGGTGCGGGCGCCGATGCCGGCAGCGTGGCGGGCTTGGTCAGCAAAACCGCCAGCACGTTGGCCGTGATGTCGAGCGGTCCTTTCGCAAAGAACACGCCGTCTCCGAGCACCAGATCGAATCCCTGCGAGGCTGCGTACCCCTGGATTTCCTGCACCAGGTAGCGCTGAACCTTGCCAAGTTCCTCATTGCGGCGGGTCGATGCATCGTCCTGGAATTCACCGGCCTTGCGGGAGAATTCACGCTGTTCGTCGCGCAGGCTCTTTTCCGCCTTGACGCGGTCCGGCTCGGCCATCACGGCTCCCTCGCGCTGCAATTTCTCATCGCGTGCCTTGAGGTCGTTCTGCATGGTCAAAAGGTCGCGGCGGCGCGGCGCGAACTCGTTTTCGAGCGCCTGCATGGCCGTCTTGGTTTGCGGTGCATCTTCCAGCAGCTTTTGGAAATTGACCACCCCGATCTTGGCCTCTGCGCTGGCTTGCTGAGCGGCGAAAATACCGCACAGGCTCAGCAGCAGGATTGGTGTGCTACGCATGAAAGTCGACATGTTTATCTCTGAGACCTCGAGTAGTAATTTTTCAGAATGCCTGGCCGATTGAAAACTGGAAACGCTCCGTTTCATCGTTGAAACGAACCGCGTCGCCGACATAGGAATTCAATGGTACGCCGTACGAGAAGCGGAACAGGCCAAGCGGCGCCAGCCATTGTACGGCGATTCCGGTCGATCGCTTCAGCGCAGTATAGCTGAAATGATAATCGACCGGCGTCACGTCATCGACTCCCAGGAATTTCACCGTGTTCCCGGTCTGAAACACGTTGCCCAAGTCGTAGAACCAGCTCACCCGGGCGGCGCTGGCGAATTTGTCGGGCATCGGGAATATCAGCTCGAGACGGTTGACCACCCGGAAGTTGCCGCCGTACGGGTTGCCGAGTCCGATGTTGTCCCGCGGCCCCAAGGTGCTCTCCCGGAAGCCGCGGACGCTGTCCGGTCCGCCCGCGAAGTAATTGAGGTACGGCGGCAGGGCGGTGGTTTTGCCGAGCGCCGATGCGTAGTCATAGGCCGCATTGAAGGACAGAAGCCACTTGCGCCACACATGGAAGTATTTGATGAACTGATAGTTGAGGGCATAGTAGCGCACGTCGCTCAGAGGCAGCGCGAACCGCGCCGACAGGGCGCTGCGCAGGCCATGGTCCGCGAATATGGTGCGATTGCGGGTGTCGAGCGACCAGCCGCCCGAAATCTCGTAGGTGTAGTACTCGGTCCCGTACACCGTGTAGGGGCTGTCGAGGGAGTTGACCACCCCGTCGCCGTTGGTGTCGGCGAGCACCCGGTAGAAGGTGTTGCCGTTGGACCTCACCCAGTCGACGGCCTGCTGTGCGCTGTAGCCCTCCGAGGTCACCAGGTCCGCACGGTTCGCCGAAAAGCCCAGCTGCACCCCCTGGTACTCGGTGATCGGATAGGAAAAGGTCGAACCCAGGGATATCTGCTTGGTCGAGAATGCGGAGGACGCGGCCACGAACTGGGTGATGTCGCGGTAGGACAGCGACAGCGTGCGTGCGACGCCGTCGATGGTCGTATACGGGTCGGTCTGCGAGAACACGTAGCTCTTGCTGTACTTGCCGGCGTTGACCTCCAGCGCGATGCGGTCGCCGGTGCCCATGAAGTTGCTGTGGACGAAGTTGCCGTTGATGCTGAACTTCTGCGCCTCCGAATAGCCGATGCCGCCTCCGAACTGGCCGGGCAAGCCTTCCTTGATGTTGTAGTCGACGTCCACCAGGTCCGCGCTGCTGGGCACCGGTTTGGTCTCGAACTCGACCTTCTCCACGTACGGCAGGCGCTGGATGCGCTCCTTCGATCGTTCGATTGCGGAATTCGACAGCCACGCGCCCTCGAGCTGGCGCATTTCGCGCCTCAAGGTCTCGTCGTTGATGGCCGTGGTGTTGTTGAAATTGATGTGGCGGACGTAGACGCGGTTTCCGGGTTCGATGAAGAAGGTCAGCGACACGGTTTTCTTGGCGTTGTCCGGCGTCGGCACCGGATCGATCTTGGAGAACGCGTAGCCGTCGGCACCGAGCCGGTAGCTCATCAATTCCTGCGAACTCGTGACCGCCTTGCGCGAGAACACATCGCCCGGCCTGATCAGCAGCAGCTTGCGCAGTTCGGACTCGGGAACCACCATCGTGCCCGCGAGCTTGATTTCCGACACCTTGAACACATCGCCTTCGCTGACGTTGACGGTGATGAACATGTCGTCTTTGTCGGGGGCGATCGTGACCTGGGTGGAATCGATCTGAAAATTGGCGTAGCCGCGGTCCATGTAATAGGAGCGCAGCTTCTC
>PLET01000057.1 GCA_003137095.1 Gammaproteobacteria bacterium | reverse complement strand
CTGAAGCGCTTTCCCGCCTACCTTCAGCAACTGACCATGGAAAGCAACGGCAAGCATGTGACTTTGCAGGGGCTGCCCGTGACAGAACCCACTTCGCCCATCGTATGGGGCGAGCAAGGGACCAATGGTCAGCATTCCTTCTACCAATTGCTGCACCAGGGAACACGCCTCGTTGCCTGCGATTTCATCGGCTTTTGCCAAACGCTGAACCCCCTGGGAACCCAGCATGATCTCCTAATGGCGAATCTATTCGCCCAGACCGAAGCGCTGGCCTTTGGTAAAACGGCCGACGAGGTCCGAGCCGAAGGTACAGCGGAGGCCTTGATCCCGCACCGAGTCTTCGAGGGCAACCGGCCCACCAATACTGTGCTTGCCGAGCGGCTCACGCTCACGCCCTTCACGCTGGGTGCTCTCGTGGCGCTGTACGAGCACAGTGTGTTCACCCAAGGCGTCATCTGGAATATTGACTCGTTTGACCAATGGGGGGTCGAGCTGGGCAAAGTCCTCGCTCAGCGTACCGCCGCGGAGCTTGCGAGCGCCATCGGGCCGACGCTCGACCACGACAGCTCCACCAATGCGCTGATACTTCGATATCGGGCGCGGCGTCATGCGGTCCCTCTGAGTAAGAGCTCTGCATGAATGTTTTGACGATCGAGCAAAGTAAAGCTGCCTACTGGGCCGATTTCGCGTTTTACGGCACCACCATCATGGTGTTGGCAGTTGTCCTCGTGGTCGGTACACCGCAAGCTCAATGGCCCCGGCTCGCGTTCTGGGCCATCACGGGAGTGGTCGGCTGGAGCGCGCTCGAGTACCTGGTGCATCGCTTCCTCTTTCATGGCGTGCAGCCCTTTCGACGTTGGCATGCCGAACATCATGCGCGTCCGACGGCCTTCATCTGCGCGCCCACGGTCGTCACGGCGTCGGTACTCGGTGTGTTCCTCTTTTTACCCGCCTGGTTGATGGGCGACGCCTGGAGTGCCTGCGCACTGACGGTTGGCGTGTTGTGCGGCTACGTTGCCTACGCCACCACCCACCATGCCATTCACCATTGGCGTGCAAAGAGCGCATGGCTGCGACGGCGTCAGCGCTGGCATTTCATCCACCATAACGCGCGACGGCCGTGCTGCTATGGCGTCACCAGCAGCATTTGGGACATTGCCTGCGGCAGCACGCGGCCAGAGCACAAATCCACACCCGAAAACGCTTCCGACTGAAGGCTCAGCGATCGGTCTGCGCGGGCATTCCATAGCGCAAAGACTAGGACTCTCGGGTGACCGCCTTCATTTGCGAGAATGCTGACCGATGCCTGGCTGAGTGCGAGCGATCTTTACGCTACACCTTGGCAATTTCCGTTCTCATGAGGCTCAGTTGCTCGCGCGTGATTTCGCCTCGGGCATACCTCGAATTGAGAATATCGAGAGCATCCTTGCCAGGGAGCTGACTGTATCTTCGGTGCGCGCTGTATGTATAGCCCCAGTTGCCGACGCTTGAAAACAGCAGGAAAATGACACCGAACCATAAAAACCATCCCCAACTAAAGTACCAGTCGTTCCAATGCGGGTTAGACATGTAATACTCCTGAAAAAACACGAGCATGACGGTCGCTGATTCGTTGCGACCGATTTGAAGCTTCAGCGTACACTTGATCTAAGCACCGCTCTGTGCGCTAGCGACCCGAGAGTAAAGTTAAGACGCCTTAAATCCTATGCGTCACGGCTCTGAATCTTCCCGCGACGATAATCAATCAATCCTGATTCGTGAACTGGTGGAAATTCGTCCAACCCCGCTCGCGGCTATCCCGCCAACCACCGCCGAGGAAAAGGCGGAAGATCCAGCCGGCGAGTCTGCAGTTGCGCTAACGTTCGGCACCGCACGGACCGCGGATAGACGACAAGGTATCCTCGCATACATGTCTCGCAAGCCATCGCACTTGTCTCTGCGATATGCAGCGTTGGGATTAGCCGCGGGTCTCTGGGCGCAGGTCCATGCGGCGCCGTTTGATGTGCCGGCACTCGCCAACCCGCCCAACACCATTCATCAGGTCGGCAAACTCGTTTGGCTTGATCTCGAGACCACCGACCTACCCGGCGCCAAGCACTTCTACGGCGATTTGTTCGGTTGGAGTTATCATGATTACCACGCGGACGGCGTGGACTATACGGTGGCCTTGGTCGACAACCATCCCGTCGCGGGTCTGGTGCGACGATCGATTGTCAACGATGCCGAGCGGCGTTCGGCGTGGTTGCCGTTTTTCTCAGTACTGGATGTGGATCAGACTGTTCGACTGGCACTCAATGCAGATGCTCATATTCGCTCCGCGCCTGAAGACTTGCCGCTTCGCGGCCGGCAAGCCCGCATGACGGATCCCGAGAGTGCCGTCTTCGCGCTGGAGAACTCCTCGAGCGGCGACCCGCCGGATGACCCCAACCCGAGAGCCATCGGGACGTGGGGATCGCCCGCTCTGTTGGCACGGGATCCGGCGCACGAGGGCGTCTTTTATCAGCGCGTCTTGAAATACACCGTCGTCGGACAGCCGGCCGACGGTGGCTTTGAACGTATTCGGCTATCATCCGGAACGCACGAGCGCGCAAATGTCCGGCTGTTGCCGGCCGGCATTGCTACGCCTCACGCCGAATGGATCAGCTTCGCGCGTGTTTTTAGTACCGCTGATACTGCCCGACGGGCCGTCAAGTTAGGGGGACGTATCTTGGTGGGTCCTACCCGCGAAGCTCATGGCGCAACCAGTACCATTCTTGAGGATCCGACGGGTGCGGTATTCGGCGTGATAGAACTGCCGCCGGAAGTGGTCAAGATCGAAACTCCGTGATGCCCGCGGGTAACGCGAAGCGTCGCACGCGCAATGTCTCCAATTAAAGGCAACTTGCTGCCGTCGGACGCGTTGGTCCTTTTCGGCATCACGGGGGATCTCGCCTATAAGATGACTTTCCCTGCGCTCTATGCCATGGCAAAACGAGGGGATCTCAAAGTGCCTCTCATCGGTGTGGCCTCCTCGAAATGGACGGTCGCGCAGCTGCACAAGCGCGCGACGGACAGCATCCGTAAGAGCGGCAGGATCGACGACCGATCGGCTCTCCGTCATCTCCTATCGCTGCTCACCTATGTAGACGGCGATTACAACGATCCGGCGACATTCAAGGCACTCAAAAGGACGCTGGGCGCCGCCAAGCGACCGGCGTATTACCTGGCGATTCCGCCGGCGCTATTCCCGACCGTCATCGAGGGTTTGGGCGCCGCGGGCCTCGCGCATCACGCCCGCGTGATCGTTGAGAAGCCCTTCGGCCGCGACCTGAGTTCCGCTCGCAAGCTCAACCGCGTCGCGCGAGCCGCCTTTCCGGAGGACTCTATTTTCCGTATCGACCACTTCCTCGCGAAGGAGGCGATCATGAACATCTTATATTTTCGGTTCGCCAACTCGTTTTTGGAGCCGATCTGGAATCGTAACTACGTGGCAAGCGTTCAAATCACCTTGGCGGAGGAGTTTGGTGTGGCGGGCCGCGGGCCGTTCTATGAAACGGCTGGTTGTCTGCGCGACGTCATTCAGAACCATCTGTTCCAGGTCGTTGCACTGCTCGCGATGGAGCCGCCCACCTATCGAGGCTTTGGCGCCGTGCACGGCGAAACGGCCGATGTCTTTCAGAGCATGCGCCCTCTGAAGCGCGGCGATTTGGTGCGTGGCCAATATTCGGGCTACCGACGAGAGCCCGGCGTGGCGCGGCACTCCGACGTGGAGACGTTCTGTGCGCTTCGGCTGTTCATCGATTCCTGGCGCTGGGAAGGAGTTCCGTGGTACCTGCGCTCCGGAAAGTACTTGGCCACGACGGCCACCGAAGTGATGGTTAAGCTGAAGGCCCCGCCGCAACGGCTGTTCTCCGACTCGGCGTCGCTCACCGGTTCGACGAACTATCTGCGCTTTCGACTCTCGCCCCGATCAGCCATCGCGCTGGCGGCTCGCGTTAAACGCGCCGGGAAGGCATTCGTGGGTGATCAGCGAGAACTTTACCTGTCTGATGAGCAGCCCGGAGAGGAGGCTCCTTACGAGCGACTGCTGGGCGCGGCAATGGCCGGTGACGGGGCACTCTTTACACGCGAGGACGCGGTGGAGGCTGCTTGGGCGGTCGTCGATCCGGTTCTTAGGAACCACCGACCGGTGCGCCCATATCGGCGCCACAGCTGGGGTCCCAAAGAGGCCGATGCGCTAATCACGACGGATGACGATTGGCATAACCCGACGCCGGACAAAGAGAGAAAATGACGGTCGCGAAACCGATCCGCATTCACTCATAGGAGCGCCATACCTGAACGAGGGGTAGCGTGGCCCCATAGAACAAGGGCCACGCTACCGCGTTAGGTATCGAACTCAAGCCAAAGCGGGCTCCCGCTTATTATGCCAATAGGCCCTTCGGCCATAGTGACTGTAAAGCTCGAGTTCATCGTCGCGGTCGAAAGGCGCATCTTCGTCGTACACCGGCGCGTTCTTGATGGCTTGACGGTCAAGAGACACGGTAACGTAGGAGCCGGACCAGCTCACGTCCTGAATCCACTCTGGCGAGACCAACACTTTATGCCCAACCCACCAATTGCTGGTATTCACGATCAGGTACCGAATGGACCATGTGAGGTCGTCCACCAAAAACCCTTGGACGTGACCGATCTCACCGTCGCTCGCCTTGATATGATATCCCTTGACTGCATTGCAGCTGCGCAGGTGCGGATCCCCGTCGTCCGCCGATGGCGCTCCCAGGTAGCCCTGGTAACCGTCGTAATCACGCGCATCCAATCCGGTCAAATAACTGCCAGGATAATAGTTCGCGCCCCACAGACCAGCTCCGCCCCAGTAATAAGGATATCCGTAGTAACCTAGATAGGTCCTTTCGTATTGACGCGACACAGGTTTGTCGCTATCGATGCTCGGGCTGTCCTTGATTTGCTGTTTAGAGATCGTCGCCGGCAGAACGTTCCCCGCCCAGCTGGGTTGGCTGATCGAATACGGGGAAATGAGCACTTCGCGGCCGCCAAGCCATGCGCTGGTATCGACGACAAGATAGCGGATGACCCAAGCTTCATCGTCAAAGTAGAAATTCTTCACTTCGCCGAATGTACCGTCCGTCGCGCCGATTGCGAACCCCTCTAAGCTCTTCACGCTGCGTAACATTGTCGCCCCTCCTAATTGATCCAGCAAAGAGTCGGTACTCTATTGGGGACGCTTGACGCTCGTCTGTTCGTTGGCACACATGCGGGCAAAAGGAACAAATAGCAACCGGGGAGGTTACCTTTCCGGACCAGCGGTTCGGCGGAACGAAGATGTGTTGCCGTGCGACTTCAATGCAATCTCATTCTCGTGAAACGCCACAATCACAC
>PLET01000052.1 GCA_003137095.1 Gammaproteobacteria bacterium | reverse complement strand
GTCGGCATCGCCACCGGAATCGCAGCCACCGTCAGCACCAGGGCGAATTCCAAGGTCGTGAGGATCGGATCGCCCCGGTAGAGTGCGAACCCGACGATCAGCGCCACCAGTGTCAGCGCGAGGACGATGAGGTAATTGCCGATCTTCAGGACCGCCTTCTGGAAGTGGCTGACGGTCTTCGCCTGCTCGACCAATTGCGCAGTCTTGCCAAAATAGGTGTTGGCACCCGTGGCATAGACCAGTGCGTCGCTCTGACCGCGGCGGACAATCGAGCCGGAGAACACCGCCTCGCCGGTCTTGTGCGTGGTGGGCAGACTCTCGCCAGTCAGTGCGGACTGATCGACCGACATCGGGTCCCCGTCCAGCAGGCGGGCATCCGCCGGCACGATATCGCCCTGCTTCAACTGGATGACATCGCCCGGCACCAACTCGCGCGCGGGCGGGATGATCCACTTGCCGTCGCGTTTCACCCGGGTCTTGGTGGCGAGTTTGGCCTTCAGGGCTGCAATGGCATTGCCCGCGGAGCGCTCTTCCACGAAGCCGACGATGGCGTTTGTACACAAGAGAACCAGAATGATGAAGAAATCCGGCCAATGCTTGACGATGCCCGACAATATCACCGCGATTTCAATCATCCAGGGGATCGGGCCCCAAAAATACGAAAGGAATTTCAGCAGCGCATTCGTCTTTTTCACCGGCAACTCATTCGGTCCATCCTTTGCGAGCCGCTTCGACGCTTCGGCTGCGGTGAGCCCATTCGGAGAGGAGTCGAGCCTCTTCTCGACTTCCGCAATCGGCAGCGTTTTCAAGTCGTCCTTGGGAACGGCTTTGTCCTGTTCCCCCGGCTTGGACGGGCTTTTGCCCGGAGCGGGTTTTGCGGCTTGCGGTGAGGCGTTTGCATTCATGATGGATTACCTTGGACCGGTACAGAAAAGTGGTGCTCGGCGGCCTGCGTCCCGGGATTCCGGCGGGCTGCCGCTCAAATCCAGTCCCTAATCACCGCGGCACTACGATGGCGGGGGCTCGGACTTGCAGACAGCGATGCCGCTTGACGACGCGCTCAGGCGGCTGGATGTTTACCGGGCTTCGCTCGATGTCGGCGGGTTCGGAGAATTCGGGGCGAGGAGCGAGGTCGTGGCCGGTTGTATCGCTACAGGGGCCTCGAGGCTGCCCATCAGCCAGTTGCTGAACAAAAGGAGGATCACATAGGCCAACACGGACACCAGTATGGAGACGGCCGCCGGATGCTTTGAAGGCGCTGCCCACGCCAGAACTCTGAGGACGGGAAAGGTATGGTATTGGGTGCGCGGCAGGAGTGCGATCAAGGGGGCGGAGATGCCGGCCGGATCCGGACACACCAAGGGATCATGCTGAAGCGCGCCGAGCAGAAAGGCGAGTTGCGTGACGGCGCTTTGTTCCGGCAATTGCGCCAATTTGGAGGCCTCCTCCCATGGATCAACATCTGATCGTGCCAGTGCCGAAAGCACCGTCAGCGGCATGCCATTGCGGTCATCACCAATCGACGCGTAGAGAAACCTGTCGAACTCGGATCCGGGACGAGCATTCGTGATGGCACTCACCATGTGAGCCTCCAGCCTGATTAACTGCAGATCCACGATAACCCGGCCGCCGCGAACCGTCGGTGCGTTATCGAACCGACACGCGCGCCGGCGGTCACGAGGGCTGCTGCAGGTACCCAACGCAGGCATCATCAAGCGGACCACGTTCGACCTGTTCGGTGCCGCTGAAATGAATCACTCTTGCCGTGTTTCGGTCGATATAGACGATCGCATCAAGATATTGGCTCACGGCGGATCTTCTCTCGTGGTTCTTGGTACCTCAAGGATTCCACACTATGCAATTCGACGCCGAGGGCAAATTGACGATCGGTCAGAGGGGAAGTCGCCTCGTCCGTCTGCACGCCATTGATGAACAGCCTGGCACCGACGTCATTGGCATCACCGGTGAGCGGCTGCTCGAAGTTGAAATAGNNGCCCCATGGCGCCGGTTTCCAATCGAGCGCGAGTGGTATGAGCGCGCCGGTCGTGCCCCCGGGGAAGCTGGGAAACAGGCCGTTCGCCTCCGCCCACACCGGATTGACGTAGGTGGGGTTCACTTGATAGACGCCCGTCTGGACGTCCCATTGCAGACTGATGACAAGCTTGATGCGTGTGGCCCATTGGCTGACGGGCGAGTTGTACCAATAGATTTCACCGATGTTGCCGGGCGAGGAACCGCAGAACGTCAGGTTCTGGAAGTTGCAGCTGAAGGCGGCAAAGTCCTCACCAACCGTCAGTCGACCGATTTTCCAATCCAGACGGCCGCCGATGAACACCTGATCGAACCAGAAGTCGGTGAGGTGCCAGGTTTGTCCTCCACCATACATATCCTGTACTTCCTCAAGCGTGCCGAGGTTCGCCTTGTGGTTGAGGTCATTTCCGTCGCGATCCGTGATCGTTATCTGAAAGTCCGCACCGTGCCACGCGAGCAGTTTCTGCAGATCAACAGTGGCGCCCACGCTCCACTGGTCGACGTACCCGACCTGCTGACTCGTGCCCCCGCGAGGATTGGTCGCGACCTCCGAGGTATAGCCGCCGGCCAGATCGACACCGGCGCCGGTCAGATAGGACCGCGCGCCGCCCCAGTCGCCGGTCAGCATCGTGGCCTCCCCGGCTCCCGCCGCACTCGAGAGGAGCGCCAGGATCAACGACGGGTATCGTGCACTCGAGATGGCCATGGATCCGAAAATTACAGTCGTTTTGGCGTTATCTCCGTTCGATACCGCGCTTAGTCGGAGTTGACCGCCGATGTCCTTACGGGTGGCCGAATCGGGGATGTTGAACTTCGTCCCTCGACCGTGCGTTACCGCACCGACACGCGGGCATTGGCGCAATAGTCTGAAAGATTTCCGCTTCACCGAACACCACTGGAGAATCGAATGAACAGCGCAGGCAATGACCGTGAGTCAGAGGAATCAAATGCCGCCCCGGCCGCGGTTCATCAGGCGAGGGGCGGGATTCACATTAAGGACGCTTTCGTTCTCGTCGGCTGTGCGGCGGCCGCCGTTGCGATGGCCGGAACGATTTCGCTGTTCCTGTCCCGCTCTGCCATTGCAACGCCTGCCTATGCCAAGCAAACCGGGAAATCCTGCGACGTATGTCATGTGAACCCGGACGGCGGGGCGCTCACGCCTTTCGGTGAAAAATTCAAGGCAGACGGGCACAAGTTGCCGGCAGATTCGCCGAAATAGGAACCGGTGGACACAGCGCATTTCATTTCCATTTTCCAACGAAACGCGCAATGAATCGTCGCAATCGGGTCAAGGCCGCCTCACGCTGGGCGAGCGTGCCCCGTGCCCGCCGTGGGCTACTGACTCCGGTTCACCGGCGAGATCGAATCGACTCACCTGCTTCGCGAGCGCCTGCAGCATCGAATTCACCCTCCAGTCTCGCCAGCACGCCGCTTTCGCGAGGCACGGGATCCCCGCACATCTTTTCCCATTGCCGGGGGTGGCGGGCCAGGGCGTAAGGGGTCGACATCCACTGTCTGGGCGCCTTGCGATGCCGGATCACTGTACAGCGAATACGGCTAAGGATGCGTCTCCATGGCTGCGGCAACCGCTCAGGCCCGCAAGTTGCATGCTCGGTGCGCGAATTCGAGGAACAGCCGGGTGACCTCGCGCCCGCCGTCAAGTTCCGGAAACCGCGCGGCATCGTGGAAATTGCCCTCGAGCAGATGCAGTTCGAAGTCGATGTTCTGCGACCTCAGCAGCTGGGCGAAGCCCAGGGTGGGCGGCGCGGCAAAATCCGCGCTGCCGGTCGACAGGTACAGATTCGGCGGCAACATACCGGGCTTGAGGTCCACGGCGACACTGACGCGCGGATCGGCGGTCAGCTCCAGGTTACCGCCGAGATAGAAGCCGATCAACCCCGCAGCGCCCCGGGCGCGCCAGTCGTAGAAGCCGTCGAAGCCCGCCACCGCGCGCAGCGAATCGCGCAGCGGCGTCGACATCAGGGTCCGCGCCAGCGCATAGGCGAAGCCGCCGCCCGTGGAATTGCCGGAGATCACCACCCGGCCTGGGTCGCCGCCGTAGCGCCCGATGTTCGCCGCCAGCCACGACGCGGCGTACATCATGTCATCGAAGCCGGCCGGGAACGGATTCTCGGGCGCCAGCCGATAGGCGGGCAATACGGTGACGAAGCCGCCGTGGGCGAAGTCCATCAGAGTCGATTTGTAATCCGCGATGTCGCCGGCCATGAAGCCGTTGCCGTGGGCGTGCAGGATCACGGGAAACGGCCCCGGCCCGTAGGGTACCGAGATACCGGTCCGCAGACCTGGCCGCAGCTCGATGTCGTCGAAATAGGCGCCGGCGGGCTGGTAGTAGGTGCGCTCGCGCAGCGCGCCCAACCCGTCAATCATGGTGCGATAGTGGGCGGCGGCGGCCTGCGGATTGGCGAAGGGCCCGAACTGGCCCACTTGCACGGCCGCAGCCATCGGCGCGATGAGTTCACAGAGCGCCTTGTCGTTTTCGCTTTGCATGGAATCGACCTATGATGCGGAAGGCTGATGGAGCAAGCGCTGGATCTGCGCCGTGCCGTTGGCACGGGCCGGCAATCCCGGCTCGGGCTTGCCGAACAAATGCAATTCGAACGGCGCCCCCAGGGCGGCGAGTTCGCGTCCGAGTGATAGCGAGTCGTCCGGCACACCACCATCGCTGATCAGCACGATGGAGGTCTCGTCTCCGTCGGTCAGCGCGGCAATATCTTCGGCCTTGACGGACGACCCGTAGTTGCCGTTGATGCTCAACACCGCCCGCAGACGCGTGCTGCCGAGCGCCCGGCGGAAGTCTTTCGCCCAGGCGAAGGCGCCGGCGGCACCGTGATTCTCGCCCGCGAGGAACACCAGCCCGGGAGCCAGTCGACCGCTCGATTGGTTGTCTTTGACCCAGCGCACCGCCGCCGGCAACCAGGCGGCATCCGCACGGCCGCGCGCTGCCGGGACATTCACGGTCACGGCCGTGAAGCCCGCGGCCGCGCATTGCACCGCGAGCGGGCCGGCGCCGCGATCAGGTGGGGCGTGTCCGCCGCAGATGAACAAGGCGGGGGCGGCGCCCGCGGGTGCGAGCACCCGGGCCATGGTGCCGAAGCCGAAGTCGAGTTCGCCCGTACGGACCGAGGCTGACATATGGTCGGAGGCCGGCAGCCGCGCAACCGCGCTCAATCCCGCAAGTCCGGCCAGACCGGCCAGTACCGTCCGTCGCGTATTCATAGGCTGGCGTTCTCCCTCTGGGACTTGATCTGGTCATCGGTCATGGGGCGGATGCGGATGATGGTGCCGCCGCTGCCGCCTTCCAGGATGAGGATTTCATCCTTGGATTTCACGTCGAAAAACCCGGACACCTTGATATACGGCGTGGCGAAGACCGATGCCGGCTTGCCGAATGCCTTGCGCATCAGCATCTCGACGGCCGGGGTCTTCTGCGCGGTCTGCAGCACCACCTCTCGCAGACCCTGGCGCGCGAGGATGGTGAAATCCGCCTCGTCGATCGCGATGCCCATGAAGGGCTTGGGCTTTTGCGTGGCCTTGAAGTGCTTGCCAGTGAAACCGGCATCCACCTTGTCGGCGAGATCCGGATAGAGCGCGCGCACCTGTTCGGCGCTCATGCCCCAGGTCGTGTCGCTCCAGGCGGCGCAGGCCGGACCCGCCGCCGCGGCGAGCAACAGCCCGCCGAACAGTCCACACAGGCGCGTGCTCATCGAGCGGCCGCTCATTCCGTTGCCCTTCATTTTGGTGCTCCGCCGGCGGCATCGGGGCGCGTTGGAAAGATGCTGTAGACGTTGCCGTCCTCGGTCTTGACATTGAGCATCGAGCCGACGTTTCTGCCGTCGCGCATCGGGTGCGTCGTCACCTCCACCTTGTCGCCCACCTTGAGCGTGCTGCGGTGCAGACCGGCATGCGCAAGGGCACCCGGGCCCTCGGATTCGAAGGACCAGCGCGTCCCGTCTGCGGCGACGATGTATAACCAGCTGTGCGGGGTGGTGATGTCGAATTTGAAAACCGTCCCCTTGATCACGATCGTCTTGCTCTGGTCGAACATGGCGAAAGAATGATGTGCGCCGGCCGGCGCACAGGCCATCGACAGCATCCCGCAGGCCAATGCAGTAGACAGGGCAATACGAATGTAACGGCGCAAATCCATGGGTTCTACCTCGAAAGTTTGTCGATGGCCTTCGCGGCATTTTCCAGCACGATATCCTTGTCCATATATCCTGGATCGCCGGGAAGCAGCAGCTCGGTGCCGCCTTGCGCGCTGCGCTTGACATCGCCGCGAACGCAAACGTAGTGATCGATGCGGTAGGAAAGCGGCCCCTCGAGCCGCACGTACACCCGCGGCGTCGGCCGCCATGGCGCGCTCAACACGCCGGAATCATAGATCGTCACCTGTAGTCGGACATGGTTGGCGTCGATCATGCGCCACTGTTCCACGCCGGTGACGGCATCCGTGGTCGGCGGTCCGTTGCGCTGGTATGACATCGGCATGCCGCGCACCTGGCTCGTGTGGACGATCAGCGTGTCCCCGTCCCAGAAGCCGATGGAATCGCCCTCCCATAACGGGATTGCGTCCGCATCCGGTATGTGGCCCCGGCCGTCCGTGTAGACCCGGTGGACCTCGTTTTCCAGATCGGTGATCATCCAGGTCTGCCTCGGCGAAACCGCGATTTCGAGCGGACCCTCGGCGATCCAGCGGGGATATCCGGGCGGCAGACAATCGCTCAACGTGTCGTAGTCGAGACCCTTGAGGTAGCTGTCGAACAGCTTGTCGTAGCGCTTGCGATACTCGGGTAGCAGCGGCGCAGTGGTCGGAATGCGGGCCTTCATGAACGGGTAGCCGGGCTCCCAGGCAAACGGTGTCTCATTCATCCAGACGCCGTACAGGTCGGGGATCTTCGGCGCCTTGGCCTTGGCTTTCAGCGCGAGGAATTGATCCCAGGATGATTTGTACACCGGCTGAGCGTCGACTTCCGCCTTGGTGGCGACGGGCGGTGAAGCCGACGTGGTCGGTATGGGCTCAGGCGTGGGACCCGGTGCAGGCATCTGCGCCATCGCCCCGGAAGAACCCAGGATGGCGGCGGCGGCGATGGCGCTCCAAAGGTTTGGTCGACTCATTATCTTCTACTCCCCGTTGGAGCCGGGCCGGGGCGTCCGGCTCTCATTTTTTGAATTCTAGCGTAATTATTTTGATCGGTAGTAAAAATATCGAAATCTTTGATAAAATATCGAAATATCGGTTGTTAGCCGCAATCGCGTCAGTCGTTCTTCATCGCGCTGGGCGCGACCCGAGCGGCGTCTGGGTGACGAAACGCGCTGTGATGGGGCATTCGCTATTGCGTTTGGACCCCGTCTGCTTTTTCCGTGCGTGCCGTGAGGCGGGATTCGACCTCGGGCTTTTTGAACCACATACGACGAAGCACCTCATCCCGAAGTAGAAAATGATGCATCAGGGCAGCAGAAATATGTATCAGCAACAGCGCAAGCAAAGTGTACGCGCATATTTGGTGCGCCAATTTAAAGTTCTGTTCGACGATCATGTTTCTGGCGATCGGGACATAGAATTCAAATAGGCCAAAGAATTTAAAGCCTTTGTGAGCGTATATCGTTGTGCCGATACCGGCGATTGGGACGGTGAACATCAAAATATACAACGACACGACTGAAGCTTTTGCGACCCGTCGATGAAGCCGCGAAGCGCCTGCGGGCAACTCAGGCCGGGGCTGCGAGAAAGTCCAGATTGCGCGGACAATGACCAGCCCTAGCACAATGCACCCAAGCGCCTTATGTTGGTTCATCCACCATCCCCACATAGGACGAACGGCGATATTGGCATAGGTAAGTATTTTCCCGGCATATATGCCGATGGACATGATCGAAATAATTAATGCCGCGATGGTCCAGTGAAGCGCTTTAGTCACGACGCCCCAACTTGATTTTGACTGAGTTATCAAGTTGATATTTCCTAATGTATCCTTACAAGAGTTCAGATTATTCGTGACCGTTTCGCTCCTCAATCAGGTTCGATTTCGAGCAACGCGCAGCGGATTGGGATCTGTTGTTCGGCCGCGACGTGGATGGCCACGACGGTTCCCTGCACGGGCGAGACGATCTTGAGCTCCATCTTCATGGCGCCGAGCGTCATCAGCGGGCCGCCCTTATCAACCCGGGCACCTAGGCCGACGCCGAGCGCCACCACCGAGCCCGGCATGGGCGAGCGCACCGTCACGCGACCTCCGACCGCCTCCAGCCGCGACCCGGCGGCCTGTTCGCGCACGATCAGGTCCGCGCCGCGACGTCGGAAAAACAGCTCCGCTCCCGAGCGCACGGCCAGGACGTCTTCCTCGACGCCATCGACCGCGATCCGGCATCGCGCCGCAAGCTTTGGCGGCAGATCAACCGTCGCCGATGTGCCGTCGATTTCGATCACGTAACGGTCGGCGGACAGAGCTTGGACGTGCACCCGGCCGGACCAGCCGCCGCAGTCGAGCGCGACGCTCTGCGCATCCCAGGGTGAGCTGTGCCAGTGTCGGAAGGCGGCTGGATGGCGCGCCGCGTCGTGCCCGATGAACATCGCGGCGGCGGCGGCGATCGTCCCCGCGTCGGGCGGCGCCCTGGACAGGGACTCACGGTGAGTGGGGATGAAAGCGGTGCTCAACCGGGCGGCCGCAAATTCCGGGTGCGCGAGACAGGCCACCAGGAATGCGCGGTTGGTCGGCAAACCGGCCAGCACCACCTCTTCGAGGGCCTGCGTGAGCCGGCGCGCGGCCTCGGCGCGATCGCGTCCGGATCCGATCACCTTGGCGATCATCGGATCGTAAAATGTCGAAATGCGGAGACCGGGCCGCACGCCGTGATCCACGCGTAGGCCAGGACCGACGGGCGGTTGCCATGCAACCAGGGTGCCGGACTGCGGCACGAAATCCGCCGCCGGGTCCTCCGCATACAGCCGGGCCTCGATGGCGTGACCGGTAATCGTGACTTCCTCCTGACGCAGCGGCAGCGGTTCGCCGGACGCGACACGCAGCTGCCACTCCACCAGATCGATGCCGGTCACCTGCTCGGTCACCGCATGTTCGACCTGCAGCCGGGTGTTCATTTCGAGGAAATGAAATCCGCCGGCGGCATCGAGCAGGAACTCCACCGTGCCGGCGCCGACATAGCCGACGGCGCGCGCCGCCGCCACCGCGGCCTGTGCCATGCGCTGCCGCAGTGCCGGATCGAGCCCCGGCGCCGGCGCCTCTTCGATGACCTTCTGGTGGCGCCGCTGGATCGAGCAGTCGCGATCGCCGAGATGCAGGACATTGCCGTGCGAGTCTCCGAAGACCTGAACCTCGACGTGGCGCGGCGCGGCGAGCGCGCGTTCCAGCAGCACCTCGCCGCGCCCGAAAGCCTTGAGTGCCTCGGACCGGGCGGCGGCGAGCTCCGCGGCGAATTCGGCGGCGCGCGCGACAAGGCGCATGCCCTTGCCGCCGCCGCCGGCAACTGCCTTGATCATCAGCGGTAAGCCGATTCTCCCGGCTTCGGCCGCGAGCCGTTCCGGACTCTGATCGTCGCCCTCGTAGCCCGGCACGCAGGGAACTCCCGCGGCGAGCATCAGCCGCTTCGACTCGGCCTTGTCCGCCATCGCACGGATGGCCTGCGACGGCGGTCCGATGAAGACGAGTCCCGCGGCATGGCAGGCCTGCGCGAAGTCGGCGTTCTCGGAGAGGAACCCGTACCCGGGGTGTACCGCATCCGCGCCTGTGCGGCGCGCCGCGTCGATGAGCCGGTCGATGCAAAGATACGACTGGGCGGCCGGGGCCGCACCGATGCAGACGGCCGCATCCGCGGCACTGACGTGCGGCATACCGGCGTCGACGTCGGAGTACACCGCGACCGTCCGGTAGCCCATGCCACGCGCGGTGCGCGCGATGCGCACCGCGATCTNNATCTCGCCGCGGTTGGCGATCAGCAGCGTGCGGAACGGGCCGCGCCGTTCTTCGCTCACAGCCGTGCTACGCCGAAGGTGTTCGGATGCAGCCGGCGCCCCTCGGCATCGCGGCAGAGCTGCAAGCAGTAGGCGAGCACGCGCCGCGAGTCGCGCGGGTCGATGATGCCGTCGTCCCACAGCCGGGCCGTGGCGAACAGGGCGCCCGACTCCCGCTCGAACTGCGCAATCAACCGGCGCTCCTCCGTGTCCAGCGCCGCCCGATCGAGGTCCTCGCCGCGGCGCTGGCGCGCCTCCTCCGTGATGATGGTCATGACGCGCGCCGCCTGTTCCCCGCCCATCGTGGCGATGCGGTTGTTCGGCCACGCGAAAATGAAGCGGGGTTGCAGCCCGCGCCCGCACATGCCGAAGTTCCCCGCACCGAAGCTCGCACCGATGTGCAGCGTGATCTGCGGCACCGTGGCGTTGGCCACGGCCTGCAGCATCTTGGCGCCATGCTTGACGATGCCGCGGCGCTCGGCGTCCACGCCCACCAGGAAGCCGGTGATATTGTGCAGATAGATGATCGCCGACCCGGCCTGGCACATGAGCTGGATGAACTGGCAGGCCTTGGCGGCGCCGTCCGCATCGAGCGGGCCGTTGTTGCCGATGATGCCGGTCGGCATGCCGTGGACGGCGGCCTGGCCGCAGACCGTCGCCGGACCGTAATTCGTCTTGAAGTCCAGGAAATCCGAGCCATCGACCAGCCTTGCGATCACCTCGCGCACGTCATAGGCTTGGCGGAAATCGACCGGGACGACGCCGGCGAGCTCATCGGCACTGTAGCGGGGCTCCGCGAAATCGCCCTCGATAGCCGCACCCGGCCAGCCGATCCCCGCGACGATCCGCCGCGCACAATCGAGCGCCTCCGCGTCGTCCTCGGCCACAAAGTCCGTGACACCGGACACCGAGGAGTGCATGTCCGCGCCGCCGAGTTCCTCATCGCCCGCGATCTCGCCGGTGGCGGCCTTCAGCGGCGGCGGCCCGGCGAGGAACACCTTGGCGCGCCGGCCTACCATGATCATGTAGTCCGTGAGCCCCGGCAGGTAGGCGCCGCCCGCCGTCGCCGTGCCGTGCACCACGCTGATTTGTGGAATGCCGGCGGCCGACAGTCGTGCCTGGTTGCGGAACATGGCGCCGCCCTCGACGAAACATTCGGCCTGATGGCGCAGGCTGCCGCCGCCGGATTCCACGAGATAGATCACCGGCAGCTTGTTCTCGGAGGCGATTTCCTGCACGCGCAGCTGCTTCTTCACGCCGAGCGGCTGGATGGCGCCGCCCTTGATGCCGCTGTCATGGGCGATGACCACGCAGCGCACGCCGCTGACCGTCCCGATGCCGCAGATCAATGCGGCACCCAGCACGTTCTCGCGGCCGTCGTCCTCATGCATGCCGAAGCCGGCGAGCGTGGACAGCTCCAGGAACGCACTGCCCCGGTCGAGCAGGCGCGCGACCCGGTCGCGCGGGGTCAGCTGTCCCCGGCTTTCGAACAAATCCCGGCGCCGGTTCGACAGGGCGCGAACTGCGCGCTCATGGCCACGCACGGTGGCGAGGAGCTGCAGCATGGCCGTCCGGTTGGCCGCGAAGGCGGCACCCGAGGTCAGCACGTTGGAATCAAGGATGCTCATGGGATGTTCTCAACCAGCGGTGTCTTCACGCATAGCTGCGGCTGATGAACCAATACATGCCGAGCCCCATCAGTCCGGCCGAAAGCGAATCGACCACAATGGGGCGCGGCAGCGCGAGCCGGGCCGCGTTCAGCAGCGCGACCACTCCGAGTGCGGCCAGCACCAGGGAGAGCTGCCCGACCTCCACGCCGAGGTTGAAGCCAAGCAGGATGCTGAACAGCTGTCCCGGCGGCAGGCGCTGCTCCAGAAGATCCGCGGCGAATCCAAAGCCGTGGATCAGACCGAACACCACCGTAACGACGATCCGTAGACGCGCCGCGTCGCGCAGGTGCCCGGAGAGCACGAGGTAGTGGGCGGCAAACAGGCCCGCGCCGAGCAGCAACAGCGACGGCAGACCCCCCAAGCCGAGGAAGCTCGCAGCCGCCATCAGCAACAGAAGTCCGCCGACACCGCCGGCCACCAGTCCCGGACGGTGCGTCGCGACCGCGATGTTTTCGGCACCGATGATCGCAATGGTGAGCGCCACCAAGGCGTCGATGAATTCGGCATGCGGCCGGATGATGCCGGTGACGGCGAGCGCCAGCGTGACGCTGTGGCCGATGGTGAAACCGGTGACAACGAACACCAGGTCGCGCATCCGGCGCGAGATCAACACCAGCCCCAGCAGGAAGGACATATGATCCACGCCGGTGAAGATGTGCATGATGCCCATCTGCACATACCTCGCGAATCCGGCATCGCGCATGGCGTCGTTGCCGCCGGAGGTCGCGAGGGTCTGTTCGTCGCGGGTGAACAGCTGCTGGATCAGGCGGCCATCACCGGTCTGGATCTGCGCAAGCGAAACATGGGAGGGCACGAGATCGAAGAACACGGCGGAGTGCAGCCTGATGTCCTTCGCGGAGGGACACCGGAAGTTCAGCTCGAATCGGCGGAATTGCGGCGTCGCGCTGAGCGGCTTGGGCGGCCCCGCCGCAGGATAGGGCTGATCCCCGGCGCTCGCGCGCAGGCGTTCGGCGAGGTAGGCCGCAACCCGCGCATCGGACGGCTGGCCCTCGCCGGGTGGGTTCAGGCGCGCGGTTTCCACCAGCGGAACGGTGAAGGACAGGCGGACTTCCGCTCCCTGGATGCGCCAGTTCGAGTAGCTCGTACTTTTGGTATGCGCGACCGACTCCCCGCTGAGGGCGAGCAGCGCGAGCATCCCGAACACGCGGCACGTCGGCGGTCTCATCGCGCGTTCTCATCCGGCGCCACCAGGATGTCGGCGCGACTGCGAAGATAGGCGATGTTGGCGGCCACGACCTGAGCTTGGGCCGCCTTCTTCACATCCGCCCACACCCGGTCGCTCGCCTGCTCGAAGGTCTGCGCCACGGGAAAGCGATGCTTGATCATGACGATCAGGTGTACGCCGTCGGCGAGCGTTATAGGCTCGGAAATCTCCCCCTCCTTGAGCGGCAGCGTGGCCCGGTAGGTGGCATCGTCGGTCTTGGCGCGCACAGCGAACTGGAACAGGCCGCCGGTGTCCACATGGCCCCCCTCCATGAAGCGTCCGGAGTCGGTGAGATGAAATCTGTAGATCGCCGCCTCGAGCGCTTCCCCCCGGCGCAGCGCCGCAATCGCCTGCCCCGCCGCCGCCAGCGCGGTGGTTGCCGGCTGTGCGGGGTCCGTCTTGGCGACCAGATCCCGCAATTGCATCACCCCGTCGGAGGAATACCGGTCCTTGTGCGCAGCGTAATAGGCGTGCAGTTCTGCGGGCGTCGGCTGCCGCGCGAGCACATCGGCGGTGACCTCCAACTCCACGCCGGCGACCAGGGCAGCGCGCACCTCCGGATCGTAGCTCGGCAGGTCGATTTCAAGGCCGCGCTGCACGACGAGTTCCTCGTTGATCATGTCCTCGAGGACCTGGTGGCGCTGTTCTCGTGTGGCCTCAGCGAAAGGCACGGTGAACTGCGTCTGCGTCTGGGTCATGAAGTCGCTACGCAGGATGGGACGCTGATTGACCAGCGCGATGGCTTCCGGAGGCACGGCGCGAGAGCGCGTGCCCTTGGCGGTGAACAGACCATAGCCCGCGATGACCAATCCCGTGAGGGCGCCGGCCGCCAGCATCGCCACGGAGCGGCGCACCGACACCTTGCGCGTATCGAAGAATTCCGGCGTATCGGCCAAAGACGTGCTCCTCTAGTTGTGCGGCGCGCCGGGTTGCGCGCCGGCCGGCCGGCGCGTAGTGGTCACCAGATAGATCGCAAGCGCCCGTATCTGCAGGGGCGTGAGCACGCGGATCCATGCCGGACACTCACCGTGGCGCCCGTTCTGGATCGACCGGTAGAGCGTTTCGCGATCGCCGCCGTACAGATACCGCGGGCCGGTCAGAGGGGGCGTGCCATAGTCGGTGATGCCGCGGGCATCGGCGGCGTGGCAGTCAAAGCAGTTGCCCTTGTTGAGGTAAATGTCGCGGCCGCGCCGCGCGGCCTCCGCATCGCGCGGCTTGCCCGCCAGACCCTGCAGATACTCGACCACATCATGGGCGTCGTCGGCGCTGATCTGGCCGGAGCGCACCATCGCCGGCATGTCCGTGAGATTGCGCGCCTTGGGATGGCCGGAGCGGATGCCATAGAGGATCGTATGCTCGACGTCGACTGGGTCATCGGTGTAGAGCCAGGCATTGGCCGCAAGATCCGGAACCCCGCGCTCCTGATCGCCCTGCAGTTGCGACCCATGGCATCCGGCGCAATGCCTTTCGAACTGCACCCGGCCGATCGCCACGGCGCGGCGCAGCAGCGCAGAGTCTTCGACGATTTGGGTCGGTTCCGTGCGCACCAACGCCGAGTCGACGCCGCGCTGATGGAACCAGTATCCCGCCAGGACCACGGTCGCAACCGCGGCCACCAGCGCGCGATCAGTCGGTCGGTACGCAGGCATTCGCCCACACCACCGGCATCGCGACGGTCATCTCCAGCACCATCTGCCCGTATGCCTTGCCCTGCGGGTCGATACGCAGCGACGCCATGCCGCCGCCGCCGAGCGCTTCAGTCACCAAAAAATTTAGCGCGTTGAGTCCCGGGACCTCGAAGCGTTCCACCGGCCCGGCGGCCAGGTGGCCGAGTTGCGCGAGGACGCGCTCGGGGGTGACGTCGCGGCGCAGTAGCGGCAGGAATTGCGGCTGGCGCGCGATGATGGCGATGTTCGAGGAGTTGCCCTTGTCGCCGGAGCGCGCATGCGCGAGGCGCGACAGCGGCACCTCGATGCTCGGCCCGTCAGGGATGCCGGAGTCATCGGCGACGGCGTCTGTCGGCGGCGCCACATAGCCGCCGGCCAGCGGCACCGACACGGCGACGGCCGGTGCGGATCCCACCGTCAGGCGCGGCGCGCCGAGCCGGTGCTTGTCGACATAAAAGGTGAATAGCCGCACCACCGGCGTGGGCTTGGGCCGGCCGCTGTAGATGCCGGTGGTGCCGGGCGCGCAGGACAGGCCGATGGAACCCGCTTCGCGCGCGAAAATGTCGATCGCTTCCCGGCTCGGGTGATCCACCACCAGCCGCAGCATGACCTCGCGCGAGGCGCGGGTCGCCGAGCGGGTGCCATAGGACGCCTCGGCCCCCAGTGCCTCGACCCAGGTGGCGGAAAACGGCGGCAGGCCGCGCGCGGCAAAATTCGCCGTGGCGCGCGCGATCATGGCCCCGGCGGTGCGTTCGGCCTTGCGCGCGGCGTTAACCCCCACGATGGACACCGTGAGCACCCCGCGCCAGCCGTCCTGATAGGTGGCCGAGACCTTGTAGGTGCCGGTCGGCGGACGGCCGCGCGCGCCGCTCACCTGCACCAGGTCCGGTCCCACCTGGCGCAGCTGCACGTGGGAGAAATCCGCCACCACATCGGGCAGCAGATAGGCGGCCGGATCGCCGATCTCATACAGGGTCTGNNTCGGCGATCACCGCCGGGGTGATCATGCCGCCGCTGCCCTCGGGCTTCCCGACCAAGAAGCTGCCATCGGCGCTGCAGCTGGCGATGGGATAGCCGATGTTTTCCCACCCCGGAACCTCCTCCCAATCGGTGAAGTTGCCGCCGGTGGCCTGCGGGCCACATTCCAGTATGTGGCCGGTCAGGCTGCCGGCGCCGAGCCGGTCGTAGTCATCCGCGGCCCAGCCGAATTCATGCATCAGAATGCCGAGCGCCAGGGCACTGTCGGCGCAGCGCCCAGTGATGACGATGTCGGCGCCCGCAGCGAGGCCGGCGGCGATCGGCAACGCGCCGAGATAGGCATTCGCCGTCAGCAGATCCCCCGGCATGCCCGGAACGCCGAGATCCTTCGCGATCGGCAGCACGTCATCGCCCTCGATCGCCGCCACCTTCAATGACAAACCGGACTCGGCGATCACCGCCTCCATCGCCGCCTTGCAGCCGGCCGGGTTCACGCCGCCGGCATTGCTCACCACCTTGACGCCCGTGCGCGCCATCTGCGGCAGGGCGCGTTTCAAGTACCCGACGAAATCCGGCGGGAAGCCGAACGCCGGATCCTTGAGGTGTGCGCGCGCCAGCAGCGACATGGTCACCTCCGCGAGGAAGTCCATGACCAGGTAGTCAACGCCGGCCGCCAGCAGCTGCGGGATGGCACCCGGGCTGTCGCCCCAGGCGCCGGAGGCGCCGCCGATGCGGACCGTGCGGCTCATGGGCGCACCTCGTGCGGGTCGGCATCCTGCCGCCTGCTGAGGAAGTAGAACAGCACCGAGACCAACAACGCGAGACAGGCGACCAAGGTCAGTCCGCTACGATAATCACCGCTGCGATCGCGCAAATAGCCGATAATCGACGGCGCGATGAATCCGCCGAGCACTCCCATGGCGCTGACGGCCGCGATGCCGCCCGCCGCGGAGGCCCCGCTCAAGAACGTGCCGGGGATCACCCAGAACGGGGCCACGAATGCCAGAGTAAAGGCGAAGGCCCAGGCGATGGCGATGGTCTTCAAGAGGGGATCGTCGAGCACGGTGGCCGCCAGCAGCGCCACGCCGCCAAGGAAATTTGCGAGCGCCGCATGGCCGCGGCGCTCACCGCTCCGGTCGGAACGGCGCCCCCACCAGATCAACACGGCCAATGCCAGCAGATTCGGGATGGCGACGACGAAACCGGTCTGAAGATTGGTCAGGCCGAAGCCTTTGACGATCTGTGGCAGGAAAAACGTGATGCCATTCATCAGGCAGACATTGCTGAAATACATGACTGAGAGCAGCAATACCCTTGGATTGGTGAGTGCCTGCCCCACCGAATATTTCTTGCGGCGCTCGAGCTCGCGATGTTCGTCGTTCAAGGTGGTGGCCAGCCAGTTCCGCTCGGGGGCGGACAGCCAACGCGCCTGCGCAGGACCATCCTGCAGGAACCGCAGCACCACGGGCGCCAACAGCAATGCCGGCAGCCCCTCGACGATGAACAGCCATTGCCAGCCGTGCAGCCCCTGCGTGCCATCGAGGGACAGCAGTGCGCCGGATGCGGGCGCACCCACGATGCCGGTTATCGGGATGGCCGCCAGGAAAATTCCGAGCACGCTGCCGCGGCGCGCGCGCGGGAACCACAACGTCAGAAAATAGAGAATGCCCGGGTAAAACCCGGCCTCGGCGGCGCCCAGCAACAGCCGCAACAGATAAAAACTGTTGGGACCTTTGACGAATGCCATGGCGACGGCACAGATGCCCCAACTGGCCATGATGCGTGCAATCCAGCGGCGCGCGCCGAAGCGGTACAACAGCAGATTGGACGGCACTTCAAGCAGCGCGTACGTGACGAAGAACAGGCCCGCGCCGAGACCGTAATTAGCCGCCGTCAAATGAATGTCGGCATTCATCTGCAGGGCGGCGAAACTGATGTTGACCCGGTTCAGCCAGGCGACCAGATAACACAGCATCAAGAACGGCAGCAGCCGCCAGACGAGCCGCCGGATGAGCTGCGCCTGCTGGGATGCGTCGAGGGAGGCTGCGTCGCCGGGCGCCGCCATAGCGTCTTGGATGCCGCCGGCCCGGTAGGCTACAGGCGTTGCGGAATTGGTTGCCGGTTTCATCGCCTCTCCCCCATGATATCGATCCGCGGAACATTGGATTCATGTAGCGCCATAGTATTGCGCTATAGCGCATTTTTTAGCAACATGGCGCAATTCTTGGAACCGCACGTGGATACCCCATAGGGCACGTTGCGCCCCACAAGGAAGATCTCAAGGAATGAAGTCGAAGATCGTCGGACGCACCCTGGACTTTCTCGAGCTGTTTGCGGACAAGCGGCGACCGCTTTCGCTTTCGGAAATCGCGCGACTGCTTGATCTGCCGATTTCCAGTTGCCGCGATGTGCTGCTGACCCTTGAGGAGCGCGGTTACATTTACGAAACGGCGGCCCGTTTCGGCTACTACCCAACGTTGAAGATGATGGACGTCGTCACCATGATTGCCGATCACGATCCCGTGGTTCTTCGGGCGGAGGTGGTCCTCGAAAAACTGCGCGACACGGTCGATGAGTCCGTGCTTCTCGCCAAGATCGGGCGTCGTGGCGGAACCTATCTTTTGTCGCTCGACCCGTCCCATCCCTTCCGATTCACCGTCAAGATCGGGCAAAAGGTGAGGAATATGTATGCGTCTTCGGCGGGAAAGACGATCCTTGCCCATCGTGACCCCGCGGATTTGGAGGCGTTTTTTAAATCCAACAAACTGGTCGCGCTTACGCCAAAGACCATCACCTCAAAAGAAGCATTGCTCACAGAGTTGGCGGCTGGCCGCGCGCGGGGCTGGTTCGCCAATCTTGAGGAGAGCGAACCTGGATTGACCACGCTGTCGGCGCCGTTCAAGTGGGCCGGAGCAACCTATATTGTGACTATCGCCGGCCCAGTCAAGCGCATGGAAGACCGGCTGGATTGGGCCGTCGCGCAACTGATGAAGGCATGCGAAACATTGGAAGCGGTTTAGACGATCCATGCGGGTTTGCGCTTTTCATTGAACGCCGTGATTCCCTCACGCGCATCGGTGCTGCGCGAGACCAGTGCGATTTGCGCTTCGGCGAATGCGAGGGCTTCGGGGAACGCCATCATCTCCATGGCGAAAATCGCTTGCTTGCCCCGCCGCACGGCCATGGGCGAAGCGCCCCGGAGCTTGGAGATCAGTCCCTCCACCGCGTCGTCGAGCGCCGCCATGGGCACGACCTGATTGATGATGGCCATTTCCGCGGCGCGCTGGGCTGAGATCAACTCCCCGGTCAAGCACAGCTCTGCGATATGCCGAGCCCCCATCACGCTGCGCAGAAAAACCAGGACCTGCATCGGAAACACACCGACCTTGACCTCCGGCAAGCCGAAACGGGCGGTGTCAGCCGCGATGGCCAGGTCGCACAGCGACAGCAGGCCAAAGCCGCCCGCCACGCAGGCGCCATTGACCCTGGCGATGATCGGAATCCCCGCCAGTCTCACCCGGCGGGCCAGCCGTCCGAAATCGGTGGTCGGCTCATCCGGAGCCGCATTGAAGGTGTCGGTTCCCTGACTGAGGTCCGCGCCCGCGCAAAAGGCCTTTTCGCCGACGCCTGTCAGGACTAGGGCCCTGATCGTCGGATCGGCGGCGGCGGCGTCCAGTGCCCCTCCGATGCCATCGAGCACGTTGGTATTGAGCGCGTTGCGGCGCGCCTCCCGATCGATCCAGATCCACAGAACGTCCGCTTTCCGTTCCAAGCGCACATCGGCCCGTGCGGCGTCAGCCATCACTTTCTGCTCCTTCGTCGATCTCGGCCGGTTCTTGTGAGCGGCCTTCGCGATCGCCCGCGAACACCTCGCCGTTGTGCTCTCCAAGATTAGGCGCCAAGCGCCGGACGGACGCCGGTGAGGCGCTGAATTGCACCGGAAAGCGCGGGCTCTTCAGCACTCCTTCGGTCGGATGGCCTATATCCTCGAAAAAGCCCACGGCCTTCAGGTGCTGGTCATCGAACAGATCCTCGATCGCATTGACCGCGCTGACCGGAATGTCCGCGCCATGGAGCAATTGGAGCCATTCAGAGGTCGCTCGCTCCAGCAAATGGTCCGCCAGATAGGAGCCCGCTGCTTCCGCGTTCAAGGTGCGGGCTTCCTGCGAGGCGAATCGGGGATCGTGGTCGATGATGTCCGGCTGTCCGACCAGTTGACCGAACGCCCGCCAGTGCTTGTCGGTGTATACGACCAAAGCGACGTATCCGTCCTTGGTCCGATACGGACCGCGCGTGCGGGACATCAGCCGTTTGTAGCCCATCGGGCCGACCGGCGGCGTGAAGGCGCTGCCGCCCATGTGATCGGCCAGCACGAACTGCGCCATGGTTTCAAACATCGGGACCTCGACCTGTTGGCCCTCACCGGTGCTGAGGCGGTGGTAGAGCGCTGCTGTCACGGCGTTCGCCACATACAGCCCGACGACCCGATCGCAGATATTGACGGGCGCGTAATGGGGCGCGCCGTGCACCACGCCAAACAAACTCGCTATTCCTGAGGCGGCCTGCATCAGGTCGTCGTAGACCGCCTGGCCCGAGTACGGGCCGGCCGAACCGTAGCCAACCGCCGAGCAGTAGATGATCGAGGGATTCGCCTGTTTGACGTCCTCGTAACTCAGTCCCAACCTGGACAATCCCTGGGGTCTGACGTTGGAAACCAGCACATCGGCGTTTTGCGCCAGCAGAAGGGCCCGGCGCTTGCCGTCGGGCGTTTTCAAATCCAGCACCACACTGCGTTTATTGCGGTTCGCCTGCAGAAACAGGGGGCCCATGCCGGGCGTGCGCCAAGGCCCGATCCAGCGCATGGAGTCGCCCCCGGGCGTCTCGATCTTGATCACGTCGGCGCCTAGATCGCCCAGCATTTGCGTCGCCGCCGGGCCCATCACGACCGTGGTGAGGTCCAGAATCCGAACGCCTCTCAGGGGCCCGGTCACCGCCGGGCCGTGATGTGGCCAAACACCCTCTCGCTGTGTCGTCATGACGGTCCGGATCCTCAATAAATATGCGCACACATGTAAAAAATTGCGTAATATCGCAAATCTGGACGGTTGGCATGGCCTTGTCAAGCGCTCCTAGTCACATATGCGCAACTATTTACGCTATAGCGCTTTTCAGGTCTCCGCGAAGAACGTTGGAAGGCAAAAAAAGTGGATCGCTCTGGAGGGCTTGCGAACGATGGACTCCATGATCGCCGAGAGCGCAGGTAGCGGATCGCTGGCGCAACCAGAGTTCCGAGCGATGAGTTCGAGCGCTCTTCGGATCGTGCGCCGCGTGGCCGCGCATGATCGTCTCGGTCGCCTTCTACATGATCGGCCGTCGCCGAGCCGTCTCAGCATCTAACCCAGGATTTCACAATGACCACCAAATCGCCCTATGTGATCCATCCCTACGAACAGCCTTTCTACAGCCCGGCGAACCATACGGGCACGCGCAATTATCGCCTGGTGGGCCCGCCGACCAATGGCTCGAAATATCTCGAGATCGCCCTGGGCGACATCGAGCGGCATGAAGGCTCGGCAGCCCATGCCCATCCCGACCTCGAGCAGGCGGTTTATATCATCGAAGGCGAGGCCACCGTCGAAATTGACGGCATCGTCGAGGAAGTGAAGACCGGGGACTTCATGTTCTTTCCGCCCAAAGTTTTCCATTACATCAAGGTGAAAAGCGAGCGGATCAAGCTGCTGGTGATCTATTCGCCCCCCTTCACGGAAGCGCCCGTGATGCACCGAGAGGCTGCGCACGCGGGAAGATAGTTCGTTATTTTCACAGGGGACATGTAAAAAAAGTGAGAGACAGAATGGGGCTTGGTGAGATGGGCCGGGCGCTACGCGGCGACCACACCAACGTTGGTCCGGACGACCCGCCGATGGGCTTGGGCGCGTTGCGGTGCGACCAACTCGCCGGGCCGTTCTCTAGCGGACAGTGAAGCCGATCCAGCGGCCACAGATGATGACCGTCGACCAGAAAAGCAGGGACAGCGCCGCCGCGATCTTGGCCGCTAAAGGCGTATCGGCCTGACCATCCCAGTCCGCCACTCGCCTGTAGGCCGTGAAGTGGAAAATCAGCATGTTAACTCCCGCCAAAGCCATGCCCAGCATCATCATTTGAAACGGAAAATCGGCAACATAGATCAGGGGCTTGGACATGAACAACATGCCTCCGGTAAGGGCTGCCAATGCGAATGCACTCCAGGTAAAGGGCAGCATGTCGCTGGAAATCTGGGTGACCCTGCTGTGCCTGGACGTCAGATTGAGCAGGCGCAGGTCCACGATCGTGATGGTGCCGACCACAGTGGTTATGCAAAGGACGTGGCAGGACTCGATCCAGGGAAAACCCGCTACGGCGACCCACTGGGCGAAGTCGGTGTCCTGAAGCCATTCAGCGAAGGAAGTAAACATTCAGGAAAGTCCCTCAGAGCCAGGAATAAGAGCGCGTGAAGTCTGGGCGGGATCGTCGCTGAAATATCACTGATGTTCGACGTAGCCGATCCAGCGGCCGCAAAAAATGATGCCGATCCAGATGCCCAGGGTGCCGATGGCGAGCAATCGCGCCTGCCACCGGTACGAAGGCGTGTTCCCCCAAGCCGACGCGTTGCGGCTGACCGTGATCTGGAACGCGCCCGTCACCGCACAGACCAGTACGATCAGGACCATCTTCAGCCGGAACACCCAGTTGAGTAGTTCGCGCCGGGGTTCCGCGGCGGTCAGGGTCGCCCCGGTCAGCAGCAAAACCACCAGCGCCATCCATATCCACGGCAGGAAACGCCGCGTCGCGCCTGAAATCGGCGACCCGCGCCCGACCACGCCCAAGAGCTTCATGTCAACTGCGAGCACCGACCCGACGATCACCGTAACTGCCATGATATGGATCGACTGAACCAGGGGAATGATCCAGGACACGCTTTGAATGACCACGCTGATCGGCGTGTTTTCGAGCCAGTCACAGAAGCTGGAGATTGCGTTATTCACCTGCTTCTCCCCCCCAGCAGGCCCATCACGAAAATCATTTGAAAGACGGAGCACCTGTCGGACTCACGTTACGATTATTGTCTTCGCAAACGTATTCCTCGAGATTCAGATCGGGCCGATAACGATAACGCTTGGTCATGCTCCACGGCTTTTCGTAGACCATGGGGTCATCCACCGTGATGTCGTCCTCCAGAATGCCAGGCCGAGATTCACTGAAACGCTCCGTCAAGTGCATGCCGAGCGACTGGGGAAGCCGTGTCGCGTCAATGACTATGTCACCGCGCGTTTGCACGGTATCGACCACCAGCACATCGCCCTCCCAATGACCGATCGAATGACCGGCGTATGTCGGCAACGCTTCGTCGTCGCTGGGGTGCTTGCGCCCGTCGAGCCATATCCGACGTGATTCCGCTTGGTACTCGCTCGTCATGGTGACCTGACCGGGCGTCTGCAAAATCTCCAACCCATAGGTTGCCCCCATCATCCGCGGCATGCCTGGCGGCTTGCAAAGTGCCGCATCGTCGTAGGCGACCTTGCCGTCAGCCGTGTCCTTCTGAATTTGTTCGTACTGCTCTTTGTACGGAGACTTCAGCAGTTCGCGCGGCGCCGCTGGAGCGCGAGCGGGATTAAGCGCGCCTGGCGCGCGCGGCTTGAACCCACGTCCGTAATCTCGGTCAAGAATGCCGCCGACGGGAGACCAAAAGCCCGTCCAGTTGGGCTTTCCGTCCGGCAATCTCGCCGGCGTCGGCCTTGCTTGTTTTTCGGACTTGGGTGGGGACTGTGCTCCCGCCGAACCCGCTGCGGAGGCGACACAGAAAGCCAGAGCCGCGGCGCAGGCCAGTGCATTGATTTTGATCCTTGCCAAGGTTCTAGCCCGCGCCGCCGCCCAGGGTCACACCATCGGGCAATGTCACAGAAATCAGGTTGCCGCCATGCGACCCGTCACGCATCGGGTAGATCAGCAGCGTGACTTTTTGCCCCGGCACGAGCGAGGTCCTTTTCCATCCACTGCGGATCAGCACATTGGGGCTCAACGCCTCGATCGTCCACTCTTCCTCGCCGCCGTCCGGCGTCATGACTACCAATTGAATCCACGAATGCGGGTTGGTGAACTGAAAGTCCTTGATTGTGCCCACCAGCGTCACCTGCTTGTTTTTGTCGAACATGGCAAAGGAATGGTGTGCCACGACGGGCGAAGCCGCCGCGGCTGCCAGGCACCCCGCCAGAGCGAGAATTCCAATTTTTGAAACCATACCGCTCTCCTCAGGATCTATCCGGGTGTGAAGCGTCCAGCGTTACCGCCACCAATAGGCCCACGCAGCACACATGACGTCCATCATCTACCGCTAAAGCCGCCAATCGTCCGGTACCCTGCATCCTATTTAGCGCTGTGCTCCGGGTGAGTCGCTAGGATGTGGTCGTTGGTATCGGGGAGGCAGTGAGATTCGCCCACATCCTCTCCCTTCGCCAGAACATACGTCTTGGTGTTCTTCCACTCCCCAGTCCAGTTCACCGGATCGGTCATAGTCAACTCGTCGGTGAATGACTGGCCGTCCTTCGACATTCGGATTCGTTCGACTATGTGCAATTGATCCGAGGCCGGCACGCCGGGTTGAATCCAGTGATGTTTGGATTGAACGTTGACGGTGTCCACCACCAGGGTGTCGCCCTCGAACCGGCCCACCGAGTCGCCGCTGTAGCTGGGTTCGGCGATATCGGGATTGGCATGGCCCCGTCCATCCAAATAGATCCATCGAGGAGCATTGAAGAGGCCCTGGATACCCACGATCACCGTGGGATATTGCATCAACTCAATAGGCCAAACCCGCGTTAGCCACCGTGGCATGCCAGCCGGCCAACACTGGCCGGTGTCGTCCTTATAGGATTTGCCCGCGAGGTTAGCCTCGTGGTTGGCGTCGAACTCCGCCTGGGCGACGGGCGTGAGTTTTGGCACCGGCTCAAAGCGAAAGTCGCCCGTGGATTTGTCGCGCACCATTCGCCACGTGCCCGTAATGTTAAATGGCGGTTTAGGGCGCGGCTTGTCCAGGTTCGCCTTCTCAAAGACACCGAGAGACCAAAGATTCTCTTCCGTCTTGGGCCACGAGTCCGATGCTTCGCCGCCCCAGGCGGCGCCGAAAGTCCAGAGGCTCAGACACAGAGCGGCAACGACGGGTTTAGAGATATGAGCTTTGGTGTTCATCTTGCGATACAGCTTGCATTATAAAGCCACTGGTCCGGCGAAGGCCTAGAACTTCCCACGTATGCCCAAGGTGAAAGCCCTTCCGACGATGTCATAAAGGCTCCGGTTGGCATTGATCGCATCACCCGGCTGGCCGGAGGGCAGTTGATAGTAGAACGGTGGATTAACATCGAACAGGTTGTCGATTTTCAAAAACAGCGTCGGCTTACTCGGAACATTCTCGAATTGGTAGCCGATGTTGAGACCCGTGTACTGGATGGCCGGCGAATTCGCATGGTCCGCCAAGACATACTGGTCCGTGCGATGGAGAGAGCTGATGAGCTGTTCATCGATCGAGACAGCCACGGGCCCCTTGCCATATCCCAGGATGATGGTCCCCTGGTATTTCGGAATCCCGGTCTGGGTCAGCGTCAGGGATTGATTCAGATCCATATTGCCGAGGTAGTTGGTCGGCGCCTGACCCGGAGAATTGACCTGCTCATACTGGGTCGGGCGACTGACTATGACGCGTCCGAGGAACTGACCACCCATAATCTGCCGGTGATAATTGGCGTCGATATCCAGACCGGCGGCGTAGAGCTCCGCGACGTTGAGCGGCGAGATTTCCACGGCGGTCGCATTGTTGGCGGCGCTATGATCACTGAACGCATTTGGCCTCGTGATCAGGGCGCAAGTTGGGTCTGTTCCCCCGCTATTTTCGCAGACCTGGAGAATTTGCGCCGCGGTATAGGGAGAGCCGATCGCCCCAGAAATGTGGATCTTGTAGTAGTCCACGGATGCCGAAAACCCTGGCATTTCGCTGGGCTCAAAAACAAGGCCCACGGTCTTGGTATCGGCAATTTCCGGCTTTAGATTGCGGTTGCCCTCGGTGATGGTGAGAAGCGCGGCGATTGGCGTGCCGGAGTGCGGATCGGTGAAGTTGCCCGCGTTGGCGTAGGAGGCGCCCTGGTAGAGTTCGACGAGAGTTGGCGCGCGAATGTCTCGCGATTGACCGGCGCGGAAACGCAGATCGTTAATGGGCTGCCAAACGAGACCGTACTTCCAGGTCGAAACCCCGCCGCTGAGACTGTAATGGGTGTAACGATAGGCGGCATTGAAATCGAGCGACTTGGCGAATTGAAAATCCTTGAGCACTGGCACAAGGGTTTCCCCGTAGAATTCGGTCACATTTTCGCTGCCGCCACCGACGCCGAAGTTGCCACCGACATACTCGTCGCCGGCAAAGCCGCGAATGCCAACCGGCGCGACAAATGTCGCTGGATTGGAGTTGCTGGTCTGGACGTAGGACTGGGTGCGATGAGCGGCGCCGGCGGCGCCCGTGACCGGACCGGCCCAATCGTTGAACAAGTCGCCGCGAAGGTTGGCTTCAACCACGTTCTGATCGAAGTCGGTTTGTTGGAGGGCGTCGCCGTGGATATAGGCGATCGCCGCCGCGGACGCGGACCCCTGGCCGAACAGATTGAGCGGCACGCATCCCGGATACAGGCCCGGATTGGTCAAGGTCACATTGCAGACGATCTGGCCATTGGCCGGATTGACCACGGCGTCGATCGCTGCACGGGTCCTGACGTTATCGAGGTTGTACAAGTCCAGAGACTGTTCGGAGTGGGAATGGGAATACTCAGCGTCCCACTTGAAGCGATCAAATATATCGCCGTTGGCGCCGACGGTCGCCATATAGGTCGAATTATCGGTCTTGAGCGAGTTGGCGTCGCCAAGGTCGATGCTCATGCGGGACAGATAATCGCCGTTGGCCGGGATCGAGGCGGCGAGGGTCGGCGAAATCTGGTTCAGGTAGGCATTGTTTGAATAAATAGAGAATGCCGTGGTCGGGCTCGGCCGGCTGATCGTGCCGTCAGTGTTCTCTCCGGCGCGGGCGTCTCCGTATAGGCCTTGCACAAACACATTGATGTGGTCGGTCGCCTCGAAGTCGGCGCGAGCAAATAATTGGTCCTTGCTCTCGTAAGGAATCAACGTGACGAGATTTGGATCGTGAGAGGCGAAGTTGCAGTTGACGCAGTTGGAGCCAATGATGGTCCCGTCCACGGGCGTGATCAGAGTGCCGCCCGGACCGAAGATCGTCCCGTGGTTCGCATTGCCGGTCTTCGGATATAGGTAGCCGCCGTACGCCAGATTGAGGTTTTGAACCCCCGTCAGGTAGGTGAAGGGATTGGCAGCGGTGCCGGGCGTCGGGCTGGCCCCCAACAGCCCCAGTTGGGCCGAGTTGTTTTGCCCCAGCGGACGATCTGACACGGCCCCGATGCCATCGGAGTGTGTATATTCCGCGCTGCCTTCCAGATGCAGCCGTCCGTCGAAGAAGTTCTGCCCCGCCGCGATGCCGAGGCGTCCGTTGCGGTCGTCGTCCTGTTGTGAAATGCCACCTTGGGCCAGGTAGGAAACCCCGGTGAATTTCTTGTCCAGGATGAAGTTGACCACGCCGGACACGGCGTCGGAGCCGTAGGCCGCCGAGGCGCCGCCGGTCACCACGTCAACCCGCTGGACCAGCATCTGCGGAATCAGGCTGGCGTCCACCAGGCCGGTGTTGGCCTCGGGCACCAAGCGCATCCCGTCAAATAACGTCAGGACGCGCTGAGGCCCCAGGTTGCGCAAATCGAGGTTGGTCGCCGTCGATTCATTGACGGGAATTGTGTAGGAGTTGCGGGATGGCGACGACGACCCATTGAATTGTGGCAGCGTCTCCAAAGCGTCAGCAATGCCAAGCGGCGACAAGGCTTGAAGGTCGGTCTGAGTGACTACAGTGACGGGCGTCGGCGCTTCATTGCCGTTCGTCACCGCGCGCGTACCGGTGATGACTACCTCAGAGATCGCATTGTTGGTGGACTGCGCCCAGGCCACAGCCGGGATCGTCAAGGCGCAAGCGCTGGCCAATAAGCCCAGCTTCCAATTCGCTAAGTTCATTTGCTCTCCCCCAGGCTATCCAGCCATCCGTCTGGACCGATTTGTATTGCGCTATAACGCAATTTTTATCAGGATGCCGCAAAATTACCCTGGATGCAAGCGGAAATTGAAGCTCCAGTACGTGGGGAACTGTTCAAGGTGGTGGATGGGCAGATCGTCGCCATCGAGACCGTCCTGCGCAATGTGCCGCTCGGAGCGGACATGGGCTGGGGTCCCGCGAGCCGCGGCGCCCGGATCCCCATCCGTGTACCGAACCGCGCGGGCTGGCGGGCCGGCCGGCGGCGTAGGTCGCCGGAATCCACAAGGGGTTTTGCGCCGGCATCACTTCAGAACCACAATCCCATCGGCCGCCGCGACGCCGTGGCCCTCGACCAGTTCCAGCGCCTCCTCCTCGTCCAAGCCTCCCGCCTGCGGCAGTATGCGCAGCACATGATCGCCCAGAAGTTCCGCGGTGACACCGCCCATCCCGACCAGCAAGGCCGCCCCGACCGGATCCCGGTGCAGTCCGACGATCAATTCGATCCCGCCACTGATCAGCGTCTGCACCAGAAAGCGTCCCGGCCTTGAGCCCGTGCGTGCCTGAACCTCGCGCGCCATGGATTCCAAACGCGCGGCCACCTCGGCCGGCGGGACGTCCACGGCGACGCCGCCCACGTCACTCTTATGGGTGATGTCGCGGCTCAGAACCTTCAGCACGATGCGGCCACCCAGGATCGGCTTGTCCGATCTCGGTAGAACGTTGCGAATCACGCCGGCAACCAGATCCGGACGCGCCAGGCTCGAGGATCCCACCACCACCACGACGGCCTCGTAACCGGGACTTTCGGTCACCGCATCGAGGGCCGCCTGCAGCAGGTCGGGCTTGAGGCCTGCCAGGGTCACATCGATGGGATTGCGGTCCAGCACGGCTTGGGAGTCCGCCTGCAATTTGCGCAGGCGTTCAGCGGTGGCCCCGTCGGGTGGCGGGGTCGCGAATCCCGCCAGCCCCAGGCTATCGGACACGAGCGAGCCGGCGCCGCCGGTCGAGGTGAGTATGGCCACGCGCCGGCCACGCAGCACCCGCTGCGGCGACAAGGCCATGGACATGTCCAGGAGGTCCGCGTAGCGCTGCGCGCGGATGACTCCCAGCCGTTCGAACAGGGCGTCGTACATGCGGTCGGCGCCCGCCAGCGCGCCGGTGTGCGATACGACGGCGCGCATGCCGGCCTCGGATCGGCCTACCTGGCTTGCCGGTGGTCTAGGAGGCGTCCGCGGAGGCGCCCACCACGGCGATGCTCGCGGGCCGCATCAGCCTCGCGATGGCGTCTCGGGCATTCACGGCTTGGCGGCTGGCTTGGCGCCTGGCTTGGCGGCGGGTTTCTCCAGGAAAGCGTTGACGGCGCTGCGGTGCTCGTCGCTGGTATAGCACACGGCCTGTGCCTGGCTGCCCTGGTCGAACACCTGCTCGGCGGTCAGCTCGAATGACTGATCGAGGATGGATTTGCCCAGGGCGATCGCAGTCGCCGAACCCGCGCCGATTTCGGCCGCCCAGGCGCAGGTCTCGGCGAGGAGATTGTCCGGGGCGCTCAGGCGATCCGCGATGCCGAGCGTCAGCGCCTCGTTCGCATCCACCGCCCGGCCGCTGAATATGAGCTCCTTGGCGCGCGACAACCCCACCCGTCGTGGCAGGAAATACAGACCGCCGCCGTCGGGGATCAGTCCGCGGTGGACGTAGGACCAGGCGAAGCTCGCGGCGCTCGAGGCCAC
Organism: Gammaproteobacteria bacterium; assembly: GCA_003137095.1. Lineage (GTDB taxonomy): Bacteria > Pseudomonadota > Gammaproteobacteria > Steroidobacterales > Steroidobacteraceae > Bog-1198. The sequence continues at coordinate 28,663 of PLET01000052.1, read as the reverse complement.
GACGAAATCGCAGGCGAGCGCCAGGTCCGCGCCGAGTCCCGCCGCCGCGCCATTCACCGCGGCGAGGGTGGGCTTCGGCAGGCGATGCAGCATCGCCACGGCGTGATGGACCCCGAGCTGACGCTTCCAGCCGCTGAATCCGGCCTGACCCACGGGTGCCTCCAGGCGGTGCTGCATCCCGGCGATGTCGCCGCCGGCACAAAACCCCTTGCCGGCGCCGGTGATCACGAGCGCCCGCACCGCATCGTCCGCGGCGGCAGTGCGCAGGGCCGCCACGAGTTCGGCGCGCATCTCATCCGACATGGCATTGCGCTTCTCCGGACGATTGAGGCGCAGGATCGCGATCCCGGACTTAAGTTCAATTTCGATCAATGAGGGCATCGGTGGCATCTCCTGAAACATTCAGATCATCCGGCTCATGCATGCGGGTCAGCGCCAGAAGAGCGGCGCGACGCCATACAGCATGTTCTTGGCCGTGGTCACGAACAGGCCGAGGGCGAAAACCGCCGGCATGATCAGGCCGACGCCGTTGGCGAAGGCTAGCGCGAACAGCGCAACGACGCAGCCGGTGAATACAGCAACGGTCATCTGGCCGCGCGTGGCGACGCCCAGCAGCAGACCCACTACGATGGTTCCGACCGCACCGCCGCTGGTGAACAGCGCGGCCGAAAAACTCGCCTGGCTGGTGCTGAATGCGCGTTCCACCAACAGGGACGGCAGCCAATTGTTGCTCACGTAACACCCGCTGCCGGCCCGGGCCAGGTGCTGATCCGGGTGATGGCGATCGGCGTGGGGATGGTCGACGTGCTGATCCGCAGCGGCGTCGCCGGCTTCTCGCACAAACCGCCGATCTATATGAAAGACGGCGATTCCTGCAGCGTGGAGATCGGGGGCATCGGCACCCTGACCAACCCCATCGCCGCCGAACGGGAGGCGGATGCCGGCCGGCACTGACGGCCGTTTGCGCTGACATTGGCGGACGTTCTCGCCCGGGTAGTCGACCGGTTTGTCGCCGTAGCGGGCGCGGCTCACTTTTTGCGGTATCGGGCGGTCCGCAGTGCGGGGCTCTTGCGCGGCGCGGGCCGGCTGCGGCGCGCGGTGGGCGCGCGGAGCGCCGCCGATGTCGCAGCGGGCGGTAATTCCGCATCGGGCCGCGCGTTTTGAATCGCGGCGATGACGTTGTTGGTGGTCTCCCAAATGTGCTTGCCGATGAGCGTCACGGTCTTGGCCGCGTCGCCGGCGAAAGCGGATTCCATCATTTCGCGGTGCTCGAGCGATTTCTTGCGCGCATAGGTGCGATGGCGCATGGAGATGTTGCGGTAGCGGACCGCGCTGTCGAACAGCCGTCCGCAAAAATCGATCAACAATGGCGACTTGCAGGCCGCCACCAGGCGGGCATGGAAGGCGCGATGGGCTTCGCTCCAGCCGGGGTTCGGCAGCTTTTCGACCAGCTCCGCGCGTTCCATGAGGTGGAAAGCCCGCAGCACCGAGGTGCGCCATTCTTCGCCGCCATTTTTAACCGACAGGCGAATGGCCTCCGATTCGACCATGACGCGCATGCGGGTGATGTCGAGCAGGTCCTCGATGGAAATCGGCGTGACGCTGAAACCGCGCTGCGCGTCCGCGACGATCAGATTCTCCGCGACCAGCCGCGACAGCGCCTCGCGCAGGGTGGCGAACGATACCCCATAGACCAGCTTCAACCGCTCGAAGCGCAGGCGCGTGCCGGGACGGAATACACCGGTCAGGATGTCCTCGCGCAGGCGGTGCCACACGTCGTTGGCACGGCTCCTGCCCATGAGCAGCAGCGACGGCCGGATCGTCGCGGCGCTAGGCATGCCGGTATCCACCGTCGGTTACGGCTCGCGTGGCTGGATGCGCTGGCATTTTTTTGTGACCCGCACGCCTGGAGAATATCGATATTTTACCGATTAAACACGCTGACACAAATCAGTCTGGTTACGGCCGTCGATCAGCACCCACTGTAAGCGCTTGCACTGCCGCCCGCCAGCGGCGATGATGCGCCCCCAAAAGCAAGCGGCAAATCCGTGAAAAAGAAGACGGCATCGCGCAAAGACATCAAACGTACGCCACGGCCTGCCGAAGTGACGATTGATACGGTGGCTGAAGCCGCCGGCGTGTCGACAGCGACGGTATCGCGGTTCTTCAACGCACCGCAGAGGCTGACGCAGCGCACGACACTGCGCGTGCAGACGGCCGTGAATGATCTGGGTTACGTGCCGAATCTGCTGGCCGGAGGCCTGTCTTCGGCGCGTACCCAGCTGATTGCCGCGGTGATCCCCACGATAACCAACTCGATCTTCTCGAGCACCATCCAGGAGATCTCCGACTCGCTCGCCGAGCGTGGCTACAACGTGGTGCTGGCGCTGACAGGACCGAACGATGAACACGCCGAACGTCAGCTCCTGTCGATCATCGGTCGGCGCCCGGATGGCATCATCCTGAGTGGTGCGGTGGTGCCGAACAACGCCCGCGCCAAGCTCATTGCCTCGGCGATACCGACCATCGAGACCTGGGATCTGCCGAGCGATCCGATCGACATGGTGGTGGGCTTCTCGCATGAAGCGGTCGGGCGTGCGGTGGGCATGCACGCGACCAAGACCGGGCGACGCAAAGTCCTGGTGGTGTCTGCCGCAGGCGTCCGCGCGGTCGCCCGCCGTCATGGATTCGCCAAGGTACTGCTCGAGCAGGGATTTCCGGAACCTTCGGTCACGAGCTTTGCGGCCAGCACCACCTACGGCAACGGCCGCAGCGCGGTGGCGGCGCATCTGGATGCGGGCGGCCGGCCCGAATTGGTCGTGTGCTCTTCGGACTGGGCTGCCCACGGCGCACTCGACGAGTTGCGTCATCGCGGCATCCGGGTGCCCAGGGACATCGCGGTGATCGGATTCGGCGATTCTGATTTTGCGTCGGAGCTCAATCCGTCCCTGACTTCGGTGAAGATCGACGGCAAGGCCATCGGGCAACAATCGGCGGCGTTTCTGATGAAGCGTGCGCAGGGTCAGAAGATCAAGGAGCGTATCGTGGATGTGGGATTCGAGCTCATCATCCGCGGCAGCGGCTGATGCGGACTCCCGCCGTCATCTCGTATCGCCGCATTCCGATTGAATCATTGGCGCTCTTGTATTTTCTGCTCTACGTTCCGTATGCGGTGCTGGTGCGTTGGCTGTCGACGATTCCGTATGCACCCTTCGGGCGCCCCCTGACGGGCCTCGAGATACTGCCAGCGACCACGATTCTGAGCGCCGCCCTGACGCTGCTGTTTGCGTGGTGGAGCGGCTGGCTGGGATACGCCCATCGCATGCGCATCGCCGGACTGTCGCTGCCGTTCCCGACGCGATGGACGCTGGCCTCGGGGATCGGCACCGCCATGCTGCTGTTCACCGTACCTTTGTCCTTCACCTTTCAAGGGGTCAGCATTCCGTTCATGCAGTTGCTGATGCGCGGCGACGTGCTGGTGATCGCGCCGCTGGTCGACCTGATGGCGGGACGGCGCGTACGCTGGTATTCGTGGACCGCCCTGCTGCTGGTGAGCGTCGGTCTCGCCATGACGATCCGGATGCGCGGCGGCCTGTATCTGCCGCCGCTCGCCATCGTCACCGTGGTGCTCTACACGCTGGGATATTTTGTGCGGCTGGCGGTGATGACCCGGGTCGGAAAGACCGACGATCCGGACACGGTCAAGGGTTATTTCGTCGAGGAGAAAATCGTCGCCATTCCCGTCGCGGTATTGGTCATGGCGGTGCTGTCGGCTCTCGACTTCGGTCCCCAAGGAGGACAGCTCGGATTCGGCTTCGTGCACATCTGGGTGAGCAATCAAATGCCCTGGGTCGCCGCGGTAGCCGTGTTGCTGGTGCTGATATCCGTGTTGGCCATTCTGATCCTGATGGACCGGCGCGAGAACACTTATTGCGTGCCGCTGGAGCGCTCGGCCAGCGTGCTCGCCGGGGCGACCACGGCATTCATCCTGGCGCGGATGTCCATGGGTCCGGTGCCGACCCACGCGGAATTGGCGGGCGCCGCACTGCTGGTCATCGCCATTTTTGTCCTGTCCTTCGGCCCCAGGCTGCAACGCGCCCGATCGGAGCCTGCTCAATCCCGCTGATCGTGGAGGCGCGACTGGAATGGCCCTGCATGGGGCACGACTTTTTTTGGACGTGATGAAGCCATGAAGGGAATTCATGGCGTACCTCCGGGTTGTTGTGTGAGCTGCACCCAGTTCGCCTCCGGGTCAGTATTGTCCGGTGAGCCACCTTAGCATTATCAAGGGGTTGGGCTGCCAACCCCTCCGGAAGGCGGAAAAATCTCCGGCGCAACGGCGGCCGTTTCGATGGACAATGCCCCCAGGACCGCCCATGAACACCCCGATGCCCGCGAGCAATCCCCCGGAAGAGGAAAGCCTGCCGACGCAGATCGTTGGACTGGGTGCCTCCGCGGGCGGTCTCGAGCCCCTGGAGCAGTTCCTGGCTCATGTGCCGGCAGCGAGCGGGCTCGCCTACATCGTCGTGCAACATCTGGACCCGACGCACAAAGCGATGCTGACCGAACTGCTGCAACGGGCGACGTCCATGCCCGTACGTGAGGCGACGACGTCCATGCGGGTCGAACCCAACTCCGTCTACGTGATTCCTCCCAACACCGAACTCACGGTGAAAGACCGTTTACTGCGTCTCGCGGAGCCAAGCGAGCCCCGCGGAATGCGGCTGCCCATCGACGTGCTGTTCTGCTCGCTCGCCGGCGATCAGGGGGCCCGCGCCATTGGAGTCGTATTATCGGGCATGGGGTCGGATGGGACACTCGGTCTGCAGGCGATCAAGACACAGGGCGGCTTGACCCTTGCGCAGGATCCCTCCTCGGCACAGTTTGATTCGATGCCGAAAAGCGCCATCGCGGCCGGAGCGGCGGATGTCGTTGGGCTCGCCGCCGATCTGCCGGAGCGCATTCTGCGCGTCGTGGGCGCGCCATCCGGCGCAACCAGTTCCGCTTACGGCACCAAAGATGCTTCGGCCGGAGCCCTGGATTCCATCCTCGAAGTGCTGCGGGCGCGCAACAAGCATGATCTGACGCTTTATAAGCCGAGCACGCTGCGGCGTCGCATCGAACGGCGCATGGCCATACACGGCTTCAAGCGCATGGCCGAATACTCAGCCTTCCTGCCCGCAAATCCATCGGAAATCGATCTGCTCTTCAAGGAGATGCTGATCGGGGTGACGAGCTTCTTCCGGGACCCCGAAGCTTGGGATGAACTCGCCTCCGCCGTTCTCCCGGGCCAGTTCGCCCGCATCGAGCCCGACCGGCGCTTCCGTGCGTGGGTGGTCGGGTGCTCTACCGGCGAGGAGGCCTTCTCGCTCGCAATGCTGTTTACGGAGACACGCGAGCGATTGGCCGGCCACGCCGCCACGCTTCAGATCTTTGCCACGGACCTCAATGCGGATGCGATTGCGTTCGCCCGGCGGGGACGCTACCCCGCGTCGATTGCTGCCGATGTCTCGCAGGATCGCCTGGCGCGCTTTTTCCGGACTCAGGGTGACGGCTACGTCATCGACACGCGCATTCGCGACATGGTGCTTTTTTCCCAACACGACTTGATCATGGACCCGCCGTTCACCCGGCTCGATTTGCTTTGCTGCCGTAATCTCTTGATTTACTTCAACGCCACGCTTCAAAGGCGCCTCCTGCCTCTGTTCCACTATAGCCTGCTTCCGGGCGGCATATTGATGCTCGGCGGGTCCGAAACCGTGGGGAGTGCGCAGAATCTGTTTCCGCCTCTATCATCCAAGTCGCGACTTTACCGGCGCAGCCCGAACGGTGCGGTGCTCGGTTCCGTGGCTTTTCCTGTCTATCGACGTGTTTCAGCGCGCGCGCCTGCGCAGGAGTCCGCCATGCTGCCGCAGTCACCCCCTACCGCGAACCTTCAGGCGCTGGCGGACCAGTTGCTGCTGCAGAAGTTCTCACCGGCGGCCGTCCTGGTAAACGGACTCGGGGATATCCTCTACATCAGCGGACACACGGGCCAGTATCTGGAGCCGGCGGCCGGCAAGGCGAACTGGAATATTCACGTGATGGCCCGGCCCGCCATCCGCACACAGCTCGCCGTCGCGTTGCGGCGCGCGGTCAAGGAGCACAGGGCAATCGAAGTGCACGGACTTCGCCTCGACGGCAATACGACACACCAACTCCATATCACGGTCGAGGCAGTTGACGAGCCGAAGGCGTTCGAAGGCATGGCGATGGTTGTGTTTCGCGAGGTCGCGGCTCCCCTGGCCGAAAGTTCGCGGCACAAGAAGCGCGCCGACGCGATCGACCCTGCGATCGCAGCCGAGCTCATGCGTTTTCAGGAGGAACTCAAGTCGCTGCGCGAAGCCATGCGCGCCTCCGAGGAGGAACGGCAGGCGGCCATCGAGGAGCTGCAATCAACGAATGAGGAGTTGCAGTCCGCCAACGAGGAGCTCACCACTTCCAAGGAAGAAGCCCAGTCGATGAACGAGGAGTTGCAGACCATCAACGGCGAACTGCAATCAAAGCTCGACGACCTGGCGCTCGCCCAGAGCGACATGCAAAACCTGCTCAACAGCACCGATATCGCCACGCTGTTTCTGGACAAGGATCTGAACGTGCGCCGCTTCACCGAACGGATCAAGCGCATCATCAATCTGCGGGATGCCGATATCGGCCGTCCACTCAGCGACCTCACCACGACGCTGAATTATCCTGAACTGCACGCGGACGCAAAGGATACCTTGCGCACCCTCGCATTCAGCGAAAAGGAGATCTCGACAAGCGATGCGCATTGGTTCAAGGTGCGCATCATGCCGTACCGCACCGTGGCCAACGTCATTCAGGGCGCCGTGATCACCTTCGTCGACATCACCGCCGCCAAGCAACTGGAGTCCCGGCTGCGAAATCCAGAGTAAACTGGCCGACTATTGAAAGTTTCCGGCATCACACGATCAACGAGGTGCAATGATGACGACAGGTCCGCGCAATCCGAATCGCCTGGATGTTCTGCGTACCCGTGCGGTCGCGCATTTGAGGGGGCGGGACGCGCAACGGCAAGCGCGCGCGGACGCAACGGCCGCCCTCGGAGTGATCTACGAACTTGCCTCATCGCCGTCGACCGCACCGGACGCGCTCGCCTTGCTGCATGAGCTGCAGGTCCACCAGGTTGAGGTGGATCTGCAGGACGAGGAGCTGCGTCGCTCGCGCCTCGAGCTGGAAGCGTCCTTCAATCGGCAGGTACAACTCTACGACAGCGCCCCGGTCGGCCTTTTGACTTTGGATTTGAACTCGGTGCTGCGAGAGCTGAATCAGATGGGGGCGATGCTGCTTGGATTCGAGCGCGATTTCCTGCGCGGCCGTTCGCTGGAGAACTTCCTGACTCCGGAGGGCGTGTCGGCAATGCGCGCGGTACTCGCGCGGGTCGCTGAGGGTGCCCCCACCGGATTCACCGAGCTGCCACTGCGGTCGACGCCGGACGCGGAGATTCGCCGCATGCACGCCTCGGCCTGTCTGGACCCGGCGGGCGGCGGGTTCCTGATTGGATTGATCGGCATCAACGGGACGAAGGCGGTACCTGCCGGCAAATGACCGCAGTCTGCGAAGCCGCCGGGAATCGCCTTTTTGAGGCCCGCCCTGCGTCGTTCCGCGCAACCGGTCCGTATGTGCGGTAACATACAGAGCAGCTAGGTGTGTTTGCTTATCCAAAATGACTGAACAGTCGACTATTGTGAGATTCCTCCCTACGCAAATGGAGCGGGAAACCGATCGTCTGCTGGAGATCTCCCGATCCGTCAAGACGGTCACTCCGGCGATGCCCGACGTGCTGCGATGCCGACGTTCAATGCCCTCCACTCGAAATGCCGCTTCAAGTCTCAGCTGAGACAAGTCCTACCTGAAACCAAACGCGAGGCACGCCATGCTGTACACCATTGCGGTCGTATTGATCATTCTTTGGCTTCTCGGTATCGTCACCTCGTACACGATGGGCGGCGTCATCCACGTCCTGCTGATCATCGCGGTGGTGATGATTCTGTTCCAGGTCATTCAAGGCCGGCGTTGATGGCCGGAAGCCGGCTCGCGACCGCGATCACTAAACGATCGCCGCTTTGCTCCTCGGAGCGGCCGAGAATTCTGCGAAACCAGCGACCGGTTCCCCGCGGCGCTGCGGTATCCGCCAAACCTGCGGGGTCCGGCGTGCCGCGGTGGCCGCTGATTTGCTCGATATGAATCCTGAAATACAGAAACTCCATCAGACGTGGCGTCCCGTGAAGCATTGTCTCCACATAGCCGGGTTCCCACCATACGGGGTGCGTTTGCAGAAGATTGTAGGCGTGCTGACGATGCGTAACCAGGTGAGGCGCATCGGTCAACTCTTCATATTTTCCAAGAACGATCACCGACGCCCAGTTCTGGGGGCTTACTATTTCGTCAGCGAGCACGCAAACCGACGGGTTCGCGCGCATCCAAGTGATCTTTTGCCCAAGCGTGGAGAAGCCGTAGAGGTTGCTGCCGTCATACGCGCAATACATCGGCGTAACGTAGGGTTGGCCGTCATGGGAACAGCCCACCCGGCAAAGTCTGGCGCGCGCCAGCAATTCGACGCTGGCTTGCCGACTCATTTCATTTATCCACATATGGGTGTTCCCGATTTTCGGATGAATCCGCCGTGGCATCCTATGTTTATCGTTTGCGCCATGGAATGTCTCTCCGGACAGTCCGAGATCCGCCAGTAGTTACCGAAGCATCGAGTCTACGTGGATTCCACCAACACTAACGTGCGGTATCGTACAAACAGCGGATTCGTCTTCGTGGCCCAATGACGCCTCGGAACCGGATCCTCTTCTGGCGTCGACCCAGGGCGTCCCGATCATCTGCCACGAGATCTCCATACGTTGCGCTGTGCCCCCAAGCGCCATCGTCGCTGATCGCGAGGGCTATGCGACTGCGTGCCGAATGAGCTTCGCACCTGGGAATCGCGCCGGCCTTTCACGCCCGAGTTGCAGTGTCCCAACGCCGCGGCGTTGGCCCGCCCGCCGGCCTCCCGCCATGCATCAATTGGTCGCAACCGACATAACCCGGTGCAGGCTCCTCCTGTGAATGGGCCACCGATATACCGAGCGTATGAGGGCCACTTGGCCTTCCATACGACCTCCCGACGCCGATTGTTGCAAAATTTATAATAAAGCACAGTCATATCGACAGTTCAGTTTTGGCTCGAGCCGCCGATGATTCCCAGAATAGCCAGCCGTCGGTACCCCCTTTGATGACATCGTTGATCCACTGCATCTATTCGAGCGTCGCCAGCGCCGATTTTCGCGAAGACGACTTGCCTGAGTTGTTGAAGAAATCCCGCAATGCCAACGCGGCCGTGGGGATCACCGGCATGCTTGCCTACATCAATGGCAATTTTCTGCAGATCATCGAAGGCACTGAAACGTCGATCGATCATCTCTTGGCGACGATTAGCAAGGATCCCCGGCACAAGCGCATATTCGTCTTCGTCAGAGAACCCATCGCAACCCGAAGTTTTTCCGACTGGAGCATGGGATTCCAAGCGCTCCTTCCAGCGGACGTCGAAGCGTTGATCGGGGAAAACGATTTTTTTGATTCCGGCTCATGCTTGGATGCGATGGATGCCGGACTCGTCAAATCGATACTGACGTCATTTCGTCAGGTACAAATCGAATCGGCATGATTTCCCGGTCGCAGACAACGGCGGATTCGAACTGCAACAACGTCCACCCCGTGCACGCAATCACCGAAGTCGCCCAACAACACCCAAACGCAAACCGCAGTCTCGAAACGGCCGCCGGCGCGGCAGCTGCGCCACCGACGGATTGGCCGGTTGGCGCGGTGGTTGGCGTAGGTGCTCTTGCGCACGACGGCTCAACTCCGGGCGAGCGCCTTCATCAAGCGGTAAGTGAACTCGACATCCTGATCAAAGGCCTGCGCTCCGATCCGTTCGTCCCGTCCGTGGGCGCGGCCATCGTCCAAGTCATCGAAAGGCTTCGCCGCCGTCGGGGTTGATCACGATCTGTGCATCGATAAGATCTCGATGTGTGGCCAGCAGCCAGCTGACGCCATTGGCATCGCCGCCCGCCTCCTCATCAGCAGTAAAGGCCACTATCAAGTCGCGTGCCGGTTCGAAACCCTCCCGTTTCAGGCGCATCAGAGCGACCGCCATGGCTACGTCCTGGCCTTTCATGTCGATGACCCCACGGCCATACAGCCACCCGTCATGCTCCGTCAACTTGAACGGATCGTAGTTCCAATCCTCTCGCCTGGCCTCGACGACATCGAGATGTCCGATATACAGAATGGGACGTCCCCGCCCGCGACCGCGGAGGCGCACGACGAGATTACCTTTGCTCGGATGATCGGCAGGTGCCAGGAACGTGACATCTTGCGCCGCGAAGCCGGCGGCGAGAAAGTGCGCGGCCAGCGCCTTGGCCGCTTCGGTGGAGCCGTGCGCGTGCGTGCTGTTGATCTCTACCAACTCCCGCAGCAGTTCGCCGGCCGATGGCGGTGCCGTCACGCTGTCAGCGAGCGTGGTGCCGGTCGCGGCCAGAGACATGAGTCCCATTAGCAAAGCTGTGCACCATCGATGCATGGCATGATCCCCGGGGTAATTGAACGGCGTTGGCGCCCGCACCAAGGCGCGCCTGAGTCTAGACAACAGTCCGGTTTCCCGCTCCAAGAGCTTCAAACTGGCTTTCATGGCGATCAATCGGCTGCACTCGCGCCGGGGCGCCCATTCATAATGCCTCGTGTCGCCGACCACAACAGGACCTGCGAATAAAGCACGTGGAATCGCCGCAACCACCGAAACACAATCGATGGTCGTGCAACACCCGCCGGACCGTCGCGACGTGAGGCGACGGCGGACCCGAACTGCAACAATGTCCCGCCCGTCTCTGCGGGTACCACCCGAAACCAAGACCGCGTCTTGCCGTACCGGTCGCACATGACCAACTGGGTCCCGGTGCGCGCCCCCATCCGCCACACCGCAAAGGAATCCCGGGATCCGTCCGCGACCGCCCGGGCTTGGGTCTCCGTGGACCGCGCACCGAGGATGATCGCCAGGATCCCGCGCTCAATCCGAAATACCGGCGACGTATAGAAGGCGAATACGAATTCGCTCAAGGGCACCGACGCCGGCACGGTGGCGCAAAAGCAATCGCCCTGACCGGCCCAACGCTCGGGGTGTATTTCGCCCAAGTAGGTGCGCAGCAGCGCATCCTCGGCGAGGGGGCATTGGACTATCGACAGCACGTGCCCCCTAGAATAGCGCAGGAGCACGAGGGCCAGGTACGGGATCGTTGCCCGCTCAGCCCGACGGTTGCTGACCGCCTGCCGATTGACGAGCGACCGCCTCCAACCTCGCCTTGATCTCGGCATCGTCGGGGCGAAAGACGAGGTAGGCATTGCAGCTGCCCTGGGTACGGGCCATCAGCCCCGCCACGCTTTCGAGCACACATGCATCGCGGCGCCAGTCATCCATCCATGGCGCAAGCCTCAGTGCAGCCTCGAATTCGAGAGCGGCCGTGGCGAGCGTGCTCGGGCGCGCGGGCCTCGCGGCCAGCGCAGCGCCGATCGCGGCATGCTGCCGCGCCTCCTCCGATGGCGCGGGTACACGGTCGAGGCTGCGCGCCAGCATGGTATCGAAGATCTGTTGCCCGAGTGTTCCCGCCGCGAAGGCCGACGCGCCGAGGAGCTGGCGAAAGTCGTCGGGTTGGATCGAGCCCTGCGGAAACTGCGGCGGGGAGTTGCGCGTCCGTATCGGGAAAATCACGGGCGATAGCCTCGCGCTGACTCGGTAGCCAGGGGTTGGGGTCGCCCCCATAGTCGAGCAGCAGCGCGACCATCCGCGCATCGCGACGCCGCAGTGCCAGGCCCAGGGGGACGAGCGGGCCCGCGGCTTGATAGATCTTGCCGTTGCGGGTGATGGTTTTACTTGCGCTCGCCGCCGGCGCCGCGAACGGCTGGGCGATGTCCTGGCGGTAGGTCGCGAGATGCTCCTGATAGGCGGCGCTCGCCGCCAGCAGTTCTGCGCGGCTTTGCCGGCAATGCGCCACCAGCCCGGCATAATCCGCGGGCACGGCCGAACACATCGCGTTGTGGGATGCGCTGCGTGCCCGCAAGGCGGCCGCTTCGGCGAGGATCTGTTGCCGGTACCCGACCCACGCATCCCTCGGATGCCGCTGGCCGGGCACGCGGGCTGTCGGAATCAACCGGCAGGGCGCGCGAAACACCCACCTGCGGGTTAGCATGAGTCATGAACGCCCCTCCAGCGAAGCCGCCTACGGTTTCTGTCCCTGCGCCCACGGCGGCCGGCGCGTGGGCACCGTTTCGCATCCGGATATTCGCGGTGATTTGGACCGCGACCGTGGTGTCGAACATCGGCGGCTGGATGTACAACGTCGCCTCGGGTTGGCTCATGACGAGCCTCAACCCGGACCCGTTCATCGTCTCGCTGGTGCAGGTGGCGAACAGCCTGCCGATGTTTCTGTTCGCGATTCCGGCAGGCGCGCTGGCGGACATCGTGGACCGGCGCCGCCTGTTGATCGTCGGCGAGTCCGCGATCATGATCACCTCGACCGCTTTTGCCGCGCTCGTTTGGCTTCACCTGATCACGCCGATCAGCCTGTTGGCATTCAGCTTCATCGTGACCGTGGGGTCCGCCGTCACAGCCCCCGCGTGGCAGGCGGTGGTTCCGGATCTCGTGCCAAAATCCAATCTGACGGCCGCGGTTGCGGCAAACAGCGTGGGCATCAATGTCAGCCGCGCCGTCGGACCGGCACTCGGCGGTCTGTTCGTCGGCGTGATCGGCATTGCGGCACCATTCTGGGTGAATGCCTTCAGCAACTTGGGCGTCATCGTGGCCCTCGTGCGCTGGCGCTTGCCGAAAAGCAAAGGCGGTTCGCCACTGCCGCCCGAGCGGTTCGGTAATGCAATGCGCACGGGTCTACGCCACGCGCGCTACAACCCGAATCTCAGCGCGACGCTGATCCGGGCCATGGCATTCTTCGTCTTCGCCGGCGCTTACTGGGCGCTATTGCCGCTGGTCACGCGAAGCCAGATTGCCGGGGGCCCGGCGCTGTACGGGTTATTGCTCGGCATCATCGGCGCTTCGGCGGTGGGCAGCGCATTCCGGCTGCGATGGCTGCGGGAGAAGTTGGGCGCCGATCGGCTGGTCTCGATCGCCACGCTCGCAAGCGCGGTGGCGACAGCGTTGTTCGCGCTCGCCCGCGATCCGGCCACCGCGATTGCAGCGAGTCTCATCGCGGGAGCGTCGTGGATCTGTGCCGTCACAAGTCTCAATGTGTCCGCACAGGTTGCGCTACCGGAATGGGTCCGCGGTCGGGGGCTCGCGGTCTACGTGACCGTCATGTTCGGCGCACTGACGATCGGCAGCGCGATCTGGGGCGAGCTTGCGGCCCGGGTCGGCTTGAGCCCCGCTCTGCTCGTCGCCGCGGTGGGTGCGATCATCGCGATTCCACTCACACGCCGGTGGAAGGTTCAAACGGGCGCGGTGGACGATTTGTCACCCTCCATGCACTGGCCGTCCCCGATCACGACCAGCGCGATAGAGCCAGACCGTGGACCCGTGCTGGTGACCGTTGAATACCATATCGATCCGAAGAATCGCGAGCCGTTTCTGCACGCCCTCCGGCGCAGCGCACGCGAGCGTCGTCGGGATGGCGCTTACGACTGGGGGGTGTTCGAGGATCCTTCGAAGGAAGGCCGTTTCATCGAGACCTTTTTGACCGACTCCTGGCTGGATCACCTCCGGCAGCATCAGCGCGTGACCAAGGCCGATCGCATCACGGAACAGGTCGTTCGACACTTTCAAATCGGCGACGGACCAAAAACCACCCATTTGATCGGCGCACAACCGCGGCGCTGACGCGCCCGTCTGCGGCCGATTCACGGCGCTTCAAACGCGTGTTCCGCCCGCAGGCTTTGCAGGTCGCGCGAGATCGTGGCGACCGCCAGGGTGCGCTCGCCGCGCCGATAGCTGATGGCGCAGTCCCGCGATTCGAGCGAGCCGTCAATGGCCGAGACATCCCATTGCTCGGCATGCCCGACGTAATTGATCGCCACCTCGTAATGCTGGCTCCAGAAGAACGGCACGATGGCACAGGGCTCGCGGGCACCGAGAATATTGCGTGCGGCAATCTGGCCCTGACGCTGTGCGACGACCCAGTGTTCGACCCGGATGCGCTCGCCGGAATGTGGATCCGGCCAACGGGCAATGTCACCGGCGGCGAACACGCCGGGCACGCTCGTTTCCAGAAACTCGTTGGTGAGGACTCCGCGATCGATCAGAAGGCCGGCCTGCCCGGCCAGCGCAAGATCGGGTTTCACGCCGACCCCCATCACCACAAAATCTGCCGGGAGGATGGTGCCACCGCTCAGCGTCACGTGGTTGGCATCGACGCGGACCACCGATTGCCCCAGATGAAAGGTGACGCCCTTTGATTCGTGGAGCCTCTGCACGAACGCGCCGACGACGGGGCCGAGCACGCGCTGCAAGGGAACCGAATCGAGCCCCGCCAGGTGCACCTCGAGGCCGCGAGCGCGCAGCGAGGCGGCCACCTCGAGTCCGATGAAACTCGCTCCCACGACCAGCGCCGTCTTTGCCTGGGCAGCGGCCGCAATAATGGCACGACTGTCCGCGAGCGTTCGCAAATAGAAAATGCGCGACCCCGACGTGGCGGAAACGGCGAGGCGGATCGGTTCCACGCCGGTCGCGAGCAATAAGGCGCCATAGGCCAGCTGCCGGCCGTCGGCCAGGTGCGCCAACCGACCGGCCGTGTCGATTGACGTGACGCGTTGCTTGAGATGCAAATCGATCCGCTGCTCTGAGTAGTAGGAGGTGCTGCGAAGCGGCATCCATTCCTCGGGTGCGGTCCCCGCCAGATAGTCCTTTGAGACGTTCGGGCGATCGTACGGCGCAGCATCGTCGGCACTGACCATGGCCAGGGGCCCGGCGTAGCCATTGCGCCGCAACATATCCGCCGCCGCAACGGCGGCCGCTCCACCGCCGACGATGACGACGGAACTGGGGTCGCTCGAACAGTGCGCACCCGATGGCCGGCTCGACGGGGTGAGCTTCTCGCGAACATAGACTTTGTCGGCCAGCATCTCGACGCGCCACGTGTCGATGGGATCCAGCGCCGGTGCCCGCAGGGCCTCCCCGGTGCGCAGGCTGAAGCAGGCGTGATGCATGGGACACCGCACCGTATCCTCGACGAGGAGCCCGTTCGCGAGCGGCGCGTGGTAATGCGTGCACGCGGCGCCGACGGCAAAGAACTCCTGCCCGCGTCTGACCAGAATGACGGACTGCTCACCGACGCGTCCGCTGACGATCGCGCCGTCACCGATATCCTGAATCGGATAGCCATCGCTGAAATCCGGCGTATCGGCCCGTTGCATGCGCTGAGAGTATCCAAAATTCGTCGATGGTGCTTGGCGTCGCGCAAGAACTTGAGCTCGTGAGCGCTTCTTGCAGCAGTCTGAAATCACTGACGGTGAGCTACTGACCGGAGGAAGCGACCTGCGACGAAGAACGCACCCGNNGCAATATCGGGAGACGCAGGCCGCCAAGCTGCGCGTGCTCGACGTTCCTATCTTCCCCACGGTCGGCGCGCCCATGCGCCCGCCTACGTGATTCCCCGCATCCTCTGGTTGAGGCTGGCTCTGTGTTATGCGCCACCCCACAGCGCACCGGGGACGATGTGGCCGCTCAATCGCCGATGAGCGGCGCATCAGAGCTGTAGGCGGCCCGTGTGTATTGCATGTCTTCGTTTGAGGGGCGAAATGGCCGTCTAAACAGCAGCTCGAGCCAGCGGCGCCACACCGCATGCGGCCGGGTTCGTGGCGAGTTGCCGGCATTCGCGGGAATTTCCACCGTCACCCGACCACTGGCATGGTCCCCGGACACGATCCAACCTAGATCGCGGTAGTCCAATCGGTAATCGCCCAATTCTACCGGCAGCGGTTGTTCCGCTGCCCGCCAGAAAGTGGCATCTGGAGCCTGCATCAACGCGAGCACCAGGGAGCGCAGACCCCAATGACAGCTGCCGGCGCCCGTGTAGTAATCGACGAATCGCAGATCGGTGCGGTAATACCCCTGTGTGAGCGCCCCATCCTGCAGCGCACCGTGCGCAATGAAATGCCGCCACGTGCGGTCAAGCGCGCGGCGCGCGAGGCCCGCATACTTGGTCGAGTCGGCCGGCGCTTGATCGCCGATCGCCTGTTCCGCCAGCAACGGCACCGACACCGCCGTTCGATAGCACAAACTGCGCCCCATGAGCGGCACGCCATCCGGTGCAATCAGATGCGCGGTCAGATCGGCTGATTGTCTCAGGGCAGACCGTATGAATTCAGGGTCGAATCCGGGATCAACGCGTGTGATCCAGAACAATTCATAGCTCATGCCCCAGGTGTTGTAGAAATCGACGCCGTGGGGCGGGTCCGAAAACCAGCCGTCGCCCAGATAATTCTTCTTGAAGGCGAGATAGTTGGGGGCGGATGGCAGCTCGGCTCCCGAGGTGCGGCCCGCGCCGAGCGAATGCAGCACCAGGTCGACCGTGAGTGGAAAAAGCAGCCAGACGGTGTTGGGCGTCTCGCGGCCGTCGACCTGACGCAACCAGGCGGCAATCCGGTTCTGCTGCGGCGGATTCAGCCGCTCCCAGAGGTGCTCGCACGTGAGCCAAAGGATGCGAGCCACGTCCGCCGCCTCGACGCCGCGCTGATCCAGGTCGCGGATCCGACCCCAGTAGCCGTCACCCCTGGGATCGGTCCCTGCCAGCAATGCGCGCTTGAGGTACGCCACCAGATCAACGGAACGCCCGCTCCCGGAATCCCATACTGTGGTATCGCGGCCAGAGGCGACCCACGCCGCAAGCAGAGTCCCTGTTCTGGCGAAGCCTTCGAGCCCGCTCACCGCGTAGCCGCTATTGCTCGCGACGCCGGGATATTGGATGCGCGAACCGGCGGAATCGGTGTACCTCAGCGCACCTGCGAGGAAATAGCCGAACAGGGCGCGGTAGCGTGCCTCGTCCTGGGCACCGTCTCGCAGGAATTCCCGCTTTATTGCGGCCTCGCCGCTGCCTTCGGTTTGCGATTGCGGAAAATATCGACCCCAGCCCTGCGAGGAATAATGCTTCAGCACGGCGCCGTAGACCAGTAGCACCACTGCCAAGGCAATCCATGCCGGACGCCGCCTCATATTGGACATTACCGCTCCATCCGTAGCGAAGTAGGCAATCGCCAACCGCAACGAGCTCAGCCTGATAGCGCGACCGTGCTGCGCGAATGCTCCTCGCTCCCGATCAGTGATACGAGAAATGCCGCCACATCCGCGCGGCTCATTTGCTGCCGGCGGATCACGCCCTGATTGTCGGCCAGCCAGCGTTTGGTGGCCGGACCGCGTGCGCCGGCGCCAAGGGCACGCCTCACCCCCATCAATAGCGATCCTTCTCGCTGGCCGGCGCCATGGGATTGACTTTCGCGGTCACGGCGTTGATCGTGGTCCCGCTGGCGGAGAATATTTCCGCTCCGCGATATACAAAGTCATGGGGAAAATTCAGGGCCGGCTTTGTCAGAGCGTTCAGACGTTCTGCATGCTGAGTGGTCAACGTGACATCCAGTGCCGCCAGATTGTCCTCGAGCTGCTGCAAAGTCCTCGCTCCGATGATCGTGGAGGCTATGCCGGGGCGGTGCTGTACCCAGGAAAGCGCCACCCGCGCGGGCGTCGATCCCAGTTCTTTCGAGATTTTGATGAGTTCGTCAATGACGGCGTAGGCCTTCTCGGTGAGTGCGGCGGTTGCCCATTCGCCGCGATCGGCCTTGACCGCGCCGGCGTTTGCGCGGGTGTATTTTCCGCTGAGAACCCCGGATTTCAGGGGCGACCACGGGGTGATTCCCAGGCCGTGCTCGATCGCCATCGGCACCAGTTCCCCTTCGATCGTGCGCTCCAATAACGAGTATTCCAGCTGCAGCGCGATGAGCGGAGTCCATCCCCGACACTTGGCGATCATCTGCGCTTCCATCGCCTTCCAGGCGGGCGTGTCCGAGAAGCCGATGTACCGAACTTTGCCCGCCGCCACCAGGTCGTCCAGGGCCCGCAGGGTCTCTTCAATCGGCGTATTCCTGTCCCAGCAGTGCATCCAATACAGATCGATGTAGTCAGTCTGCAGCCTCCGCAGCGATTCGTCGCACGCCGCGGCGATCGCCTTGCGTCCTGATCCGCCGGAATTGGGATCGCCCGTCAGCATCGATCCGAAGAATTTGGTGGCGATCACCGCGCGCTGGCGTCGGCTACTCGCCTTTCCGAGATGCTCGCCGATGATTGCCTCTGAATGCCCCTTGGTGTACACGTTGGCGGTGTCAATGAAGTTTCCGCCCAGATCGAGATAGCGGTCCAATATCCGGGCGGACTCTTCCGGGGCTGAGCCCCAACCCCAGTCCTGACCGAAGGTCATGGTTCCAAGGCATAGGGGACTCACGCGAAGTCCTGAGCGACCCAATGTGACAAAATGATCAAGGGGCATCGTCTTCTCCAACTCGTACGGCGTTCCGAATCTTAACTGTATGCGCGGCGCTTACCGCGGTATTCTATGCCCCGTCAAATGTCACCAGGAGCCCCTTTTTTTCTTATGAACGATTCGAATTCCTCGTCCAACTCGACGACCCGCGTCACCCTCAAGCTCAAAGCCGGCGCGCGAAAACCTCAGCCGGAATCCAACCCTCCGACCCTGCCGCCGCCGAACGCCACCAAGACGAAGCCCGGCGCACGCTGGTCGGACGAATACATGCAGCGCATGCAAGCGGACATGGATTCGCTCGCCAGGCGGTAGGATCGGGAGCCTTTTTTCGAATTCCCTCGACGCTCAAGGCCATTCTGGCTGTCCGATCACGCCCGCATTCTTGGCCATATGCGCAGCCAGCGCGGGCGACTCGAAAAATGCCTTCGCCTTTGCCGCGTCCGCAACAGCCCAAATAATCAACAGATTGTTGTCGTCGTCGATCTTTTGCAGCGGCGCGTCGACGTCATATGCCTTTTTCCACGTCGCGAAATCCCGGCACTCATGAATCACCGTCAGATAGTCAGCCATCGACTTCTCCGTTTTATCTGGCTTATTTTCCCGCCCCCAATCGCGCCAACATCAGCGACAGATCCTCCGGGCTGATGTAGAAGTGCTCGCACACCCGGCCCCACAACATCGCCGTCGGAACATTCCGATCGCCGCGCTCCTGCCGTGTTTCGTGCAACAGGTATAGGACCAACCGTTCCTCTCGCGTCAAACCATCCCGCACATCCGGAATGTACTTTCTTAAATCCAGTTTCTCCACGCTAGCTGACGACGCTGACGCCTTTCCAGAATGCCACGCGCCCTTTGATCCGGCTCGCCGCATCTTTGGGCTCGGCGTAGTACCACGCCGCATTCACATTACGCTCGTCATCGACCTTCAGCGAATAGTAATTGGCGGTGCCCTTCCAGCCACACACGCTGGTATGGCTGCTCGGTTCCAGAAACGCGGCATTGACCGATTCAAGCGGAAAATAATGGTTGCCCTCCACCACCACGGTATCCTGCGATTCCGCGATCACCTTGCCATTCCAACTTGCCTTCATGTGGGTACCCCGGACTCTTGGTGCGCGGTAATTTATATCACCTTGGCGCTTCGATCACTCGGAGATCAGCTTGTACTCCTTGAGCAGGTCGCCGATTTCGGTTGCATCGAGCCGCTTCAGCAGCCGCCTGCGCAGGAAAGCCGGGGCCGGGATGTCAATTGGCTTGCCGTCCCGCAGCGGACCAAACGCCGCCAGCAGCGTGCGAATATCATACGTGGAGTTGAACACCTCGGGCACGCCGCGTTCGACGTTGAGCAGCGAGTAGGCGGCTTCCATCGAGGTTCGCACCGAGTATTCGGTGGTGAAAATGCAGTCTCTCTCCCGGGTTTCGGCGAATTGGCCGATGAAGGCGAAGTTGACCGCCCCCTCCGGCACCACAGCCGGGCGGTCACCCGCTTGGCGAGGCATGAAGAAAGCGGTGACGTAGGGCATCATCACCGGCACCGTCTTCGCGCCGGTCGCCGCGAGCTCGTGAATCTGCGCCGCCGGGACGCCCAGATGGTAGAGCCACTCCTGAGTGATCTCCTCGCCGGTGCAGTTCTGCATGGGCTTTTTCACGAAGTCGCCGGCCCTGTCCACGAACAAGGAATAGAACCAGCACACGAGCTGGTCTTTTGGTTGCTGCTTGAAATGCGGCTGTCGGTTGATGGTCCAACTGCACAGCCAGCTCGAGTCCTTGACGGTGACGATTCCTCCGCTCACCACCTTGCCGCTGAAGGGATCGCGCTTGACGATCTTGCGGATGTAGTCGGGAATGCGCTCATCGAGCGTGGTGATCGTGGCCGATTCCCATTTGGTCTGCGGGATGTGGGCGCCGAACACGTCGGGACGGCCGAAAGCAGGGTCCTTCGCGGCGATACGCCGCCATAGATCCCATGCGGGCGCCGGTCCTTCATTCAGCTTCGCCGGCGTATGATGGTCGCCATTGTCGGAATTTTCGGTCAACGAGCCGATGGTGATGAACACCAGATCGTCCGCGCCCAGATCGATGCCGCCGGCCGATCCCTCCGCCACCCAGTGGATGCGAGTCGCCTGTTTTCGGCCTGGCCGCAGGTCGAAATCCACATCGGTGACCTGGACGCCATACCGGAACCCCACACCGTGCTTGTGCAGCCACTTGACCAGCGGCAGCACCAGCGATTCATACTGATTGTAGCGGGTGAATTTCAGGGTGGAGAAATCCGCCAGCCCGTGGATATGATGAATGAAGCGATGCAGATAAAGCTTCATCTCCAGCGCTGAATGCCACTCCTCGAAGGCGAACATGGTGCGCCAGTAGAGCCAGAAGTTGCTGGCCAGGAAGTCCTTGCTGAAGACCTCGTTGATGCGCTTGTTCTGCATTTCCTCGCGTGTGGATAAAAAGATCCCGAGCAGGTCCTTCTGCGCCGTGTCATTCAAGGTCAGCAGGGCCTTGTCGGGGACGTCCTGCCCCTGCATCTGGGTGCTCCGCTGCAGTGAGACATTGGGATCACTCTTGTTGAGCCAGTAGAATTCGTCGAGCACACTCGCGCCTTCGATCTCCGGCGAAGGGATCGAGCGGAACAGATCCCACAGGCACTCGAAATGGTCTTCCATCTCGCGGCCGCCGCGGATCACGAAGCCCTTCTCCGGCTCCTTGATGCCATCCAGCGCGCCGCCCGGCAGCCTCAGCTCCTCGAGAATGGTTATCCTATCCCCCGCCATCTGGCCGTCGCGGATCAGAAAGGCGGCGCCTGCAAGCGAAGCAAGGCCCGATCCGACGAACCATGCCTTCTTGGTCTCCACACCTGCGGGTTTGCGGGGGCGGGCGAACGCTTCGTAGTTTCCGCTGCTGTAATACATGGCGAACGTCCTTTCGATGAAGTGGGGGAGGCGATACGCGCATAGTAGCCCAGGACCATGAGTCTGCCGTCCAGGCTGAGACCGGGGCCCCTTGGGGCGCCGGTTATGCCGTGGGGTTGATCAGGGGGTTGCGCCAGCCACCATCCGCTTTTATCAACGCATCGGCACTCTTGGGCCCCCATCCATGACGTCGATACGGACGAACCGGCCGATGATTGGCGAGGATGGGGTCAACGGCCGCCCAGGCCGCCTCGACGGCGTCTTCGCGAATGAATAACGCGCCATCGCCGGTCATGGCGGCCCCCAACAGTCTCTCGTAGGGCGCCTCTGTGCCCGTCTGCTCGTCGGACAGGAAGAGCTCGCGCTGTTCGCCCACGAACTCCTTCCCCGCCAGCTTCACTCGGGCGGCGATGGCAATGGCGGAGTCAGGCGAGAGGCGAAACCGCAGGTAGTTGGTGGGCCCTGTCGACGACCGTGAATCGGCAAAGAGCCGCTGCGGCGGCTGTTTCAGTTCAACGATGACCTCCGTGGCCGTTTCGGCCAAATATTTGCCGGAGCGCAAGTACCAGGGTATTCCTTGCCAGCGCCAGGAATCGATGAACAGCCTCAGGGCGCAGAACGTCTCGACATCGGAGTGCTTCGCCACGTGCGGCTCCCGGCGGTAGCCGGCGTATTGACCACGCACGACGTCATTGCGTTTGAGGGGCCGCATCGCCTGAAAAACTTTGGCCGTCTCACCGTGCACGGCGCCAAAGTTCTGCCGGGCGGGCGCTTCCATCGCAAGCAGCGCGACGATCTGAAACAGATGATTTTGAATGACATCGCGCAGACATCCGGCGGTTTCATAGAACGCACCGCGCTCTTCCACGCCGAACCTCTCGGCCAGCGTGATCTGAACACTCGCCACATAGTTGCGGTTCCAGATGGGCTCCAAGAACGAGTTGGCAAACCGGAAATACAGGATGTTCATGATCGCTTCCTTTGCCAGGAAATGATCGATGCGGAATATGGAGTCCTCCGGAAAGACCGATCGGGCAACGCGGTTGAGTTTGCGCGCCGAGGCGAGGTCACGCCCGAAGGGCTTTTCGACGATTACACGGGCATTTTGGGCCAAGCCCGCGGCGCCCAGCGCAGTGATGACCGTAGCAAACAGTCCGGGGGGAATTGCCAGATAGAAAGCGGGGTGCCTTGCGCCCTTCAAGGCAGCCTTGAGCGCCCCGAAGGTGGCCGGATCGTTGTAGTCGCCATCGACGTATCTGAGCAGCGACAGCAGGCGTGCAAGGGCCGATCGGTGCTTGATCTTTCCATCTTGCTGAATACTTTTCTTTGCGTACTTGCAAAGCTGGGCCAACGTCCATTTCGAGGAGGCCACTCCGATCACCGGAACGTTGAGATCACCGCGCGCCACCATCGCGTAAAGCGCCGGAAAGGTCATTTTGTAGGCGAGATCCCCGGTCACGCCGAAAAGGACCAAGGCGTCCGATGGAGTCTGACTCCCTTTGCCGATGTGCATGCCCACCTTCCGTCTATCTAGCGCAGGTGCAAGACTGTATGATTAGCCGTCCGGTGGGGTCTGTGCGTTGCCGCACCGTGATTCCGTTCTGCAGGCATCGCCACGCTTGAGCGTTGATCTACATGATTGCGCATACGCCAGGTGCCTTCTTCATTCTGTTTGTCACCGTCGGCGTCAGCTTGGCCGGCTTGTATGCCATGCCCACCCTCATTGCAGCGAGCCTGTTCCGGCCATACTACTTGCTGCCCAGGAAGCAGTACTACACGGTGATAACGAGCGGCTTGGTGCATGCAAGTTTCCCGCATCTGCTGTTCAACATGCTGACGTTTTACTTCTTTGGACCACCGTTGGAACGGGTGATAGGCACCGAACGTTTCGTGCTGTTGTATGCGGTGGCTCTGGTGCTGAGCGAGGCGAGGACCTATTTTAAACACCGAAACGATCCCCAATACGCATCACTGGGAGCGTCCGGGGCGATTTCTGCCGTACTGTTTGCCGCCATCGTCTATTTCCCGACGCAATCGCTCTATATTCTTCCAATTCCGGTTCCCATTCCTGCTCCCGTATTTGCGGTCGGATATCTTGCCTACAATTGGTACTTTGCGCGGCAGGAGCGGCAGGGCATCAATCACACGGCGCATATCGACGGCGCGGTGACCGGGCTGTTGTTCGTGGCGGTGACCGATGTTTCCGCTTATCAGCGGTTTTTTTGATTCGTTGAGGGCTTGCCAGGTGCTCCTGGTCGCAAAACTGATTGCCGTGTTCTTCGGTGGCGGTCCACACCGAGGGGTGATCATCGGACGCAGCAGATTCTGCCCCTTGACCACCGCGTACAGCCCGATCGCCAGGATATGCAAGCCGACCGCCGCGACCAAGGCATCCCAGACAATCGAGTGCAGTGCGGTGATGAGGTTGGCAATCGGCGCCGGGACCAGCTCGCTGAACCGCCCTTCGTCCGCCACATCGTTGGCCACATAGATTCCGGTTAACGTCTCCACGAGCAGCAGAAACAGGAGCAGAAGCACCATCCAACCGCCGGCCGGATTGTGTCCGACCTGGCGATCGGGTTCGCGGTGCAGAGTGAGCGCCAGATATCGCGCAGCCGCGATCGGAGAGGTGAGAAAGTGCAAAAACTCCGCCGTCTCACTGCCGAAAAAACCCCAGAGAATGCGAAATACCACCGCGGTGAGCAGCGCGTACCCACACTTCGCGTGCCAATCCATAGCGTTCAGGCGCCATGTCACGTAGGCAGCCACCACCANNTGATCTTGCTCCCGGCGTCGTCTATCTACAAGGTAGACTGGAATCCGCCGTTCGATCACTCGCGGAGCCCGCCACCCTTGAGACCCCATCCTTCTCGAGATTCAAACTTGCTGCAATGCCCCGCCCTCGTCCGCGTCGTCATCGCGCTCGCCGGCCTGTGGGGCGTCGCCGCCAGCGGTGCCCCGCCAACGGGGTACGCCGCACTGGTCAGGCGGGTCGCCCCCAGTGTGGTCACCGTTCTCGTGGTGGAGGAGCGCATCAGCGCGGCGGACCGCGCCGCCGAGCGTGCTGAAAGGCGGGCGGTGGCCGACACCGATCCCAATGCCATGAGTGCCATCATTCGACGGCTCCTGTCCGCGCCGGGGGCTGACATCGGGCGCAGCGAAGGTGCGCCCGGCGCGCTTGGCTCGGGATTTGTCATCAGAGGCGATGGTCTCATCGTCACGAATCGGCATGTCATCGTCGGTGCTCGCAGCGTCCGTGTACGCCTGTCCGATGGACGGGAGGCCATCGCCAAGATCATCGGCGCCGATGCGGTCACGGATATTGCGCTGCTCAGCGTCAATGCGGGCCGTTTGCCGGCGCTGCACCTGGGTTCCTCCGAAACGGTTTCCGTGGGCGATGCCGTGATCGCCATCGGTAATCCTTACGGACTGGGTCAATCGGTCAGCGCGGGGATCGTCTCGGCCCGTGCCCGAACGCTCGAGGACGATCCGTACATCGATTTCCTGCAAACGGATGCCTCGATCAACCGCGGCAACTCCGGCGGTCCGCTACTCGCCGTCGATGGCACCGTCGTCGGGGTGACGTCTGCCATTTTCACGCCGAGCGGGGGTTCGGTCGGGCTCGGATTCGCCATTCCGGCGGAAGCAGCTGCCGCCATCGTCCGCGAACTCGAGGCACATGGTCGGGTGGAGCGGGGTTATCTCGGAATCACGGCTCAGGCCGTGACGCCGGTGTTGGCAACGGCCCTTCACCTGCAGACGCCCATGGGCGCTTTGGTGACCGCGGTGGATGCGCAGGGACCCGCACTCGGCACCCTCTTCATCGGGGACGTATTGCTCAATCTCGGTGCTGAGCGGGTCACCTTCAAAGACCTCAGCAAGACGGCGGCGCGGCTCATCCCGGACTCGCTCGTCACCCTGACCGTCATGCGCGGAGGCGCGCAGGAGTCGGTGGCATTGAAAGTCGGCCGGCTGCCCGAACCGCCCGCCGATCCCACCTTGACGGACGGTCAGGATACGTGGGTGCCGGCGCTTGGGATCGGCGTGGCCGATACGACGACCGAGATTCGCAAGGCCATCAAGGCCACCGATGAACCGACCGGGCTGATCGTGACGCAATTGCGGCCGGCAGGTCCCGGCGCTTTGGCAGGCCTGCGGGTCGGCGACCTCATCACCCACCTGGGCACGAAACCAGTGATCGAAGCCGCCGATGTGGCAACGATCGGCAAGCCGACGTCACAAGATCCCGTGCTGCTTCGGATCGTGCGCGACGGCGCGGGGTCCTTTGTCGCGTTAACCGGTGAAGCGCAGCCCTGACCGGCTTGCGGGACCCCCGGGTCATAGCGCGGCGCCGGCGGATAGTGCGCCCGTGAGCGCGCGAGGTGCAACCGGTGCGCGGCGGGTATTGGGCGATCAGCCGCCCATGGCCCGGGATCCGGAGCCGGCGTCGCTCGAGAGCCAGCCTCGTTGGCGCCAGATGTCGACGGTTTCGATGAAGCTGGCGACCAGGGGACCGTCGGACTTGCGCTGCAGCGTCTCCCCGGGCGCCTGTTCGAGTGCCGCTGCACACTGAGCGATGGCGTCGGCCGACACCGTCGTGGCGGCGCCCTTCAGCGTGTGAGCCAGGGCCCTGACGTCGGCGGGTTCGGGTACCTCGAGCGCGGCAGCGATTTGCGCGAGGATCTTGACCGTGGTTTGTACGAACAGATCGACAATTTCACGCCCGAACTCCATATCTCCCGCGGTACGCTCGAGCATGGCCGCTTCGTCGAAGAGCTGCGCCGCCGGCGGCGTCTGCGCGCGCGCTGCGGTCTCGACACTGAGCGCCCGGGTCAGCGCTTGCTGCAGGCGCAGCGTATCGAGCGGCTTGGAGAGATAGTCATTCATGCCGGCCGCGATGCACTTGTCGCGGTCGGTTTCCATGGTGTGCGCCGTCAGCGCAATGACGGGGATGAGCGGATTCTTGTACACGCCTGGGGATTGGCGCAGCTGGCGGGTCGCCTCGTAACCATCCATTTCCGGCATCTGGCAATCCATCAGCACCACGTCGAAATCGCCGCCGCGCAGCGCATTCAGCGCTTCACGGCCGTTGCCGACGCACACGACCTCGACGCCCCAGCGCTGCAGCACGCGGCTCGCGACCTTTTGGTTGACGATATTGTCGTCGGCCAGCAGCACGCGCACGCCGCCAAAGGTCGGTTCCGGCGCCGACGGTGCGATGCGGATCGTGGCGGCATCGATGGCCGGGTGGCCCAGCTGCTGCAGGCCCCGTAAAAGAAGGGATAGTTTCACCGGTTTGTTGACCACGAGATTGACCAGCGCGTTGTCGGCGCCCGGCTCGTCCCGGACCAGGCTGCACAGCATGATGAGGGCGGGTGGCGGGACGCCGCAGTCGCGGATGGCGCCGGCCAGCCAACGGCCATCATGGGGATGATCTGCGCGTTCCAGAATGACCGCGGTCGGCATTCGATCCGTGCCGAGCGAGCGTCGATACGCCTCCAGACCCTCATCGGCGGTTGCAACTTCAGTCACCTCGCAGGCCGCCGCCCGCAACTGCCGCGCCAGGCTGTTGCGACCCTTGGCGTGGGCAAAGACCAAGAGGATGCGTTGATCCGAAAAACTGGGAGGCGCCTCTTCGCCACTCGGTACGGCGGCCAACGGCAACTGCACGCGGAACCTGAATGTCGAGCCGGCGCCTTGCACGCTGTCCATGTCGATCGATCCGCCCATGGCCTGCGCCAAGCTCTTGCAAATGGACAATCCCAACCCGGTACCGCCAAATTTTCGCGTGGTCGAACTGTCGGCCTGCTTGAACGGCGCAAACAGCGCGCTGCGGGCGGCGGACGCAATGCCGATCCCGGTGTCGTATACCGTGAACTCGAGCGAGCCCGCAGCGGCATCGAACGCGAACGTCAAGCCGATTTCGCCCTTGTCGGTGAACTTGATGGCATTGCTCAGGAGGTTCAACAGAATCTGCCTGAGCCGGGTTGGATCCCCCCGGTACCAGGTCGGCGCGCCAGGGTCCACGTCCACGATGAAATCCAGGCCCTTTTGCGCCGCGCGCAGCGCCACCGCATCGACCGTGTCGTCGATCACGGATTGAACGTCGAAGTCCACCGATTCGAGTTCCAGTCCGCCGGCTTCAATTTTGGAAAAATCCAGGATGTCGTTGATGAGCCCCATCAACGACTGGCCGCTGGAGCGTGCGATTTCGGCATACTCGCGCTGCTCCGGACTCAGCGGGGTGTCGAGCAGCAGCCCGTTCATGCCGATGACCCCGTTGAGCGGTGTCCGGATTTCATGGCTCATGTTCGCTAGAAAGTCGCTCTTGGCGCGGCTGGCCGCCTTGGCATCCGCAATGCCGGCATGCAGGCGCCCGACCATCGCCTGCAACGAGACCATCAAACTGTCGGTATCATCCGGCGCCAGGGTGATCTTCGCCGACAAATCACCGGCCGCAATCCGATCCGCAAAACTGCGCGCGTCCTCCGGATCACCGCCGAGCTGACGCCACAGGCTGCGCACGATGTAGCGCGATATCAGCATCAGGGCGCCAATGACCAGCAAGGCGTTGCACACCGTGGTCCACACGATTCGTCGAACCCCCGCCCTGCCGGCGTCGAGCGATGTCGTGAAATCATCCTGCGCCCGCGACGAGGCGGCTTTGACGGCATCTTCGATGACGCGGTAGCGCACCTGCATCTGCGCGACGGAGACAGTCGGATCACCGCTCTTGTCCAAGATCATGCGCGACGTGCTGGTGGCCAGCGCAAAATACTGATCGAAATCGGCACGCAGGCGCTTCGCGTCGATGGTTCCGCCGTCAAGGGCTGCCAATCGGTCCGTGTCCAGGCGGAATTCCTCGACGCTCGGGTCGACCTGATCGATTTTCGCCCTGTCGCCCTCGGCGACGGCGGTCAGCAGGCCATCGACCACCGACTTCAGTTCACGCTCCAATCGTTGGGTGATGTCTACCGCCGGGTAGCGCACCGAGCCGAGTTCGGAGATCTTGCGGGCCGTTTCCGTGCTCAAGATCAACGTGTAGGCGAGGCTCAGGCCGAAAACGAAGGCGGCAGCCGTGGGAATCGACCAGATTTTCTTCCTGAATGACATCACTTTGACCGCATGGCGGCTTGATTGCCTCATTGGTGCGCCCGTCAATTCAACGACAGTACG
>PLET01000048.1 GCA_003137095.1 Gammaproteobacteria bacterium | reverse complement strand
CCCACACGACTTCCTGAAGAGCCCAAAAAATAGGTGTTGGTCAGGAACGAGGTCACGTTCACGTCGAGGGCGGCATGGCCGCCCAATTTGGCGACGATGTGCGAGGGGAAGAAGATCCCGTAATAGTCGAAGTCCTTGTAGCCGCCGTACTCGACGGTGAGCGTCGTGCGTCCCAGATCGCGGTCCGTGATCTTCGCTTCGATGAGTTCCGGACGGTGATCGGCGCCCAGCGTCACGCTGACCGGTTCGCCGTGGATCGTGAAACTCAAGGTGGTCTTGCCGTCGCGCTTGCCGATCTTGACGCCGCCCGGAGCGGCCTGTTCGGCCTGGTAGATGACGCCCTGCGGGGTCAGCCAGATGCTCCGCGCGCGATCGGCCACGCTGTCCATCGCAGGCACGCCACCCACGCCCGGCGATTCCTCGTTCCACGCATACGGCCCGGCCACCACCTCGATGGAATGCGTCTTGGCTCCCTTGGCATCGACGCGGTCGATGACGACCCGGCTGGCGGCCTGGCGGTAACTGATGAACACGGTGGCCGTGGTGTTGAACTCCTTCCAGGAGCCGCGCGACGGCCGCTGTTCCACCCCCTGCAGCGTGAATTGCACCCGGTTGATGGCGTCGAAGACATTGGAGCCCACACCTCGCACCATGCCGAGGGCATCGGCCGCTTCGAGCAGTTCGCCCGTGGGCGCGACCCGTGGAGCGAGAGCCGACATCTGGGCTCGGGCCGGCGCGCTTGCTGCCGATACCACGGCCATCAGCCATGCAGCCCACAGCAAGCCGGACACCTTGGCGTGTTTCATTGCCCCCCCTATTTTCTCTGAGTATTTACGCAGCGATCTTATGCCGATTCGCGCCGCAACTCAATACGGTACCGTATCTTGGCGGCCGGGCTAGTTGGCGCCGTCCCGCACCTGTGCACGGCTGAGTCCGTCCATGTGATCGAGCAATCCGCGGTAAAAGATCAATGCCCGCTGCAGCGTTTCGGGCGCCACCGTCGCGGCGGTGTCCCCCGAGGTGTGGTACCAAGGGCTGACCTCCACATCCTGCAGGCCGGTCGCGCCGGCGGCCACCAGCGCACCCAATTCGGCAACCGATCCGGTCTTGATGCGCGACGGCGCCGTGAATTGCGCGCGCAGCGCCGATTCCACCACCGCGGCCTTGAGCGTCGCTGTCATGGGCGAGCCCATGATTTCCCGGCCGGGCGAATCCCAGTTGACGGGCTCATACGGAAAATTCGCGTTGCCGTACCGGGAGATCGCCGGACCCATCCCCTTGGGATTGAAATAGGAACGGTAAACGCCCTGTTGGCCGACGTGTTCGAGATTGATCGCGAGGATGTTGGCAGGGCAGGCCTGCGGATACTGCTGCACGAAACGCTGCGCGGATCCCGTCGGCGAATGATGGCCGGGACTCAGGATGAAGTACATGTCATGGCGCGGCCGGTGCGCGCCGCCGTAATGCCTCGCCAGCGCGATCAGCGCCGCCACGCCGCTGGCATTGTCGTTGGCCCCCGCGAACCAGCCGTCGGAGTGGGCGCTCACGATGAGATTCTCGGCGCTGCTGCGGCCGCGTACCCGGCCCACCAGCAGGTGGCCCTTCTGGCCGATGGCGTTGACGATGGTCTGGGATAGCGACATCTGCAGCCTGTCCAGGACATTGGCGGCCGCGGCACGAACGATGGCCGTCATCAGAAATTCGCCATCCTCGCCGCCCAGCGTGAAACACGGCACGTTCGCGCAGGAGCCGTAATGCAGCTGCAGGTTGCCCGGCGCGGCGTAGATGACGATGACACTGGCGGCGCCGGCATTGACGAGTTGCTGGGGAACGCGCGCGGCATTCGAGTAGAAGACTCCGGGTGACGGCTCCACACGCATCACGGCGATCTTGCCGCGGATGCTCCGGCCGGCGATGTCGGCCGCGGTCCCCGCCCCGACGTAGACCACCGGCGCGGTCACCGCGAGTTGGGTGGTGGGCGGCAGTTCCTCTTTTCCAGGCAGGCCGGGACCTTCGGGCCGCTGGCTCATCGGGAAGGCCGATTGCAGTTCCACGTCGGCGGAACCGGCGCCAAACTCCGGCAGGCCGAGCAACGCCACCCGCCATGCGGAAACCGTCTGATCGACGCCCAGGAACGGCACGTCGATCTTGACGACGTCGACGAGTCCCGCCGCACGAAATTCCTGCGCCACGTAGTCGACCGTCTGCTCGGCCCAGCGCGTTCCGGCCAGCCGGCCCCAGGTGCGTTCGCCGGCCGCACGGCTCGCGTAGGAAAATTTCACGACCTCCTCGAGGTAGCGATGCACCCGCCGGCCCTCCAGTTCCGGGGCGCCGTGCACGTCGGGGGCCGGGATCATCGGCAGATCGACGCCGGCGAAATCGATGACCTGTTCGGTGGCCGGTCCCGGCAGCGGCAGCGAGAACCAGGGCGATTGATTGGCCGTCTCCGGCGGCGCCACATCGGCCGCCGCGGCGACGCCGGCCGAGGCGCTCAGCCACATCACCAGCAGAACGACCGGCGCCGGACGCATCTCAGAGCCCCTCAAGTATGGCCTCGCACTGCGCGCAGATTTGCGCATCGAGGGTATTGCCGATCCAACCCTCGGCAAGAAAATAGGCGTAGATCAGCGCGGCGCGCGCCGTCGCGTCCTCCCGGCCGCCGTGCGCGGCTTCGACCAGCGATTTGAGGTGGCCGAGGCGCAGACGGTCGATTTCCTGCACGACGCTCGCCACCCGCGGATCGCTCCTGCCCCACAGTCGTATCGCCGCTTCGATGTCGGCGCCGCGGGCGGCGCGCGGACTGTTGCGCATCATCTTCAACATCTCCTTGAGACGCTCGGCGGGCGGCACGTTGCTCTGTTCGAGCCGGTCGATGATGCCGAGCGTGGCGCGCTGCCGCCAGGATCGCAGCATCTCGTCGAGCAGCGCCGGCCGATCCTTGAAATGCCAGTAAAAGCTGCCCTTGGTCACGCCCAGCATCTTGGCCAGACGCTCCACGCGCACGGCCTCGACGCCGTTGCGCGCCAATATGGTCAGTGCCGCTTGCGTCCAGCTGTCGGCATCGAGAGAGCCCGAGGATTTCGTCCTGGGCGACGCGGATATGGGGAAGGGCATGGGTTCATTCTGCCGTCGAGAGACCACCCTCGCAACCACGCTCGCACCGTCGGTGTGCGGCCGCACGCCGCCGCAGTCTCATGAAATCGGCTTCAGTACGACGGGGCCATCGCCTTCCCGCACGCCGCGCGGCGCGCTCTTGCAGCTGAAGCTGGCGGCCGCATCCGCCGCGCCCGCGCCGTTGTAGCGCGCCATATCCGGATAGGCGCAGATCGGGCGGACGGCCGTGCTCGGCACCGCGCCGGCAGCGGCGGGCGGCCCGGGGGGCGCGCCGGGAGGCGGCCCTNNCCCATGCAATGTCCCATGCCGGGCACGAGAAATAGCCGGTAGAACCCGGCGGTCTTCGCCAGGCTCCCCCGTCGCGCCACCACACTTTCAAAATAATTGATGCTTGCTTCGGTCGGCATGATCGGATCGGCGAGTCCATGAAACTGAATGAGCTTGCCGTGCGCCGCGAAGGCTGACAGATCCGGATTCAAGGCATCGATGATGTCGGTCCGGCGCGCTGCGGCGACGCCCTTCGACAGATCGAACGTGTACGGATCCCACGATGAATCGCCGTACACCACGAAGCGGTACTCGCTTACGGCGGGCGGCATCGGCACGGGAACCATGCCCCAGCCGGGCTCGCTACCCGGCAGGCTGCCGGGGAGGATGAGGCGCCCGCTTTTCGGGTCACGCACGGCCTGATAGAACTTGTCGGCGACGTCCGCCTGTTCCTGCGTCAGGCATTCGCCGGCCGGCTGACCGCTGCGGCAGACGAGGCTGCGGGCGTTGAACCCGCAGAGGCGCGGATCGGCCAGCTCGCCGTCGCGCAGACCATCCTGGGCGTCGCACTGTGCGATCACGGCCTTGTGTATCAAGGCCGCCTGCACCGGCGTGATGATGGGGGGCTTGCCCTTGGGGATGTTGAGCAAGCTGGTGTACAGGGCACCGCTCGTAAGCCCCACCCAGTCCGCTGCCGGCGCGCCGGCGATGATGCCGTCGAAATCGGCCGGGAATTTCTGCGCCTCCATCAATCCTTGCCGGCCGCCGTTGGAGCAGCCGCTGAAGTAGGACCGGCGGATCGCAGTGCCCCCGTTCGCAGTGCCACCGTTGCTACTGCCCCCGTTCCTAGTGCCATAGTAGGCGTTGATCAGCGCCTTCGACTGCACGGTCATTTCATGGACCGCACGCCAGGCGAAATCCTTCACTTTTTCCGGATGGCCCAGGGCGAAGTCCGCGGCCCCCATGTTGCCGCGATGTCCGGTGTCGGTTGCCGAAGTGGCGTACCCGCGCCGCAGCGCGTCCAGAAGGCCGGGATAGGCCATCGCTCCGCCCCAACCGCCGATGCCATTGGCAAGGTACTTGCCGTTCCACTCGTCCGGCAGCCAGACCTCGATCTGGATGTCGGAATCCGCGCTCGGATTCAAGGACGCGCTGACACGGCAGAATGCCGGGACCGCACTGGCTGGGAATTTTTCCGCCGGCGCGAATTGGCCTGCGGCAATGGAGGTTGCGGACAGTATCTTGGTGTTCGGCAGCGCGATCTTTGCCAGGGCATCGCAGGCGCCGTGCGGCGTCGCCGCCAGGGAATGCGCGCCGGCGCCGATGATCCACGGCATCAGGAGCGCCAGCAGCCTCGCCGATCGCATCGTGGATATCTTCATGCCTCCCCCGTTTCAAGGCCCGATAAGCGGATCGGACTCGAGTAATTGTTCGCCATCGTGCCACCGGCGAAGGTCCAGTGTCAATACGGTGCCGTACGGTGGTCTAGTCGGCACCCGCCCCGATGTTGCGCCAGGGACCGAAGCAGGCGATCGCCCCGGCCGCCACCAGCGCGGGAATGGCGCTGATCAAAAAGATTCCCTTCACCGAAACCTGCATCGACAGCAGGGCCGCCGCCACCAGCGGCCCGATAATGGAGCCGATACGGCCGATGCCCAATGCCCATCCCACCCCGGTGGAGCGGATCTTGGTGGGATAGGAGCCGGCCGCCAGCGCATTGGCGGCGGTCTGACCGCCGATGATGCCGGCACCGGCCATGAACACCGCGAAGGTGGTCATGGCAAGGCTCGCCGCGGAAAACACGCCGATGGCCGCAATGCTCAGCGCGGCCAGCAGGTATGCCGGCACCAGCACGGCGTTGCCGCCGAATCGATCCAGCCCGGCGCCACAGAGCAGTGTCCCGACCAGAGCTCCCACCTGCAGCAGGCTCCCCAGGAGGATGGCGGTTTGCGCCGGCACGCCCGCCTGGTTGAGCGCCGTCGGCAGCCAGCTCACCAACAGGTAAACATCCAACAGGCTCATGAAGAAGACGATCCAAAGCACCGCCGTGGCGCGGCCGCGGCCGTCTTTGAACAGCTCGCCGACCGAGCGTTTCACGGCAGCTTCCTGACCGCGTAGAAAGCGCTGCGACTCCGGCAGCGTGAACAGCAACACCGGCAATAGCAACAGCGGCAGCGCACCGCCGGCGACGAACACCGCGCGCCAGCCGAACACGGGAATGAGCTGATGCGCCAGCACCCCGCCGAGCAGGGATCCGAGCGTGAATCCGTTGAACATCAGGGTAACCAGAAATCCCCGCAGCCGTGCCGGCGAATATTCCGTGGTCAGCGCGATGGCATTGGGCATGCAGCCGCCGAGTCCGAGACCGGTCAACAGCCGCAGCCACAGCAATACCGTGATCGAGCCCGCCCAGGCGGTCGCCAGGGTGAAGGCCGCGAACATCGCGATCGAGGCGAGGATCACCGGCCGCCGCCCTACCCGGTCGGCCAGCGGCGCGATCAACAGCGCGCCGAGCATGATGCCTACCAGCCCAGCGCTGAACACCGGTCCTAAGGCGCTCGGGGCGATGCGGAAGGCCTGGATGAGGCTGGGGCCCACATAGCCGATGGCCTGGGCGTCGAAACCGTCGAAAAAAATGGCCGCAGCGCAGGCCGCGATGACCGTGACCTCAAAGCGGCCCAGAGACAAGGGCGCGTCCATTCAATAGCGCGTTTGCGCCAGCCCCTTGAGCTTCAGCCGCTGGCGCACCTCGGCGGGCGTGGCCACCGTGTAGCCGAGCTCGCCGAGGATATGCACGATCTTGCGCACCTGCTCGGCATTGGTGGCCGCGAGCCGGCCGCGCTCCAGATACAGGCTGTCCTCGAGGCCCACCCGGGCATTGCCGCCAAGCAGGATGTTCTGCGTGGCCATGGGCATCTGATGGCGGCCGGCCGCGAGCACCGACCATTCGATGTCGCTGCCGAACAGGCGCTGCGCGGTGCGCACCATGTGCAGCAGATGGTCGATTTCCGCGCCGATGCCGCCCAATATCCCGAGGCAGAACTGGATGAACAGCGGCGGCTCGTACAGCTTCTGGTCCATCACCCACGCGAGATTGTGCAGGTGTCCGACGTCGTAGCATTCGAATTCGAAGCGCGCACCATGGCCCTTGCCGAGCCTCGAGAGGATGCTCTCGATATCGGTGAAGGTGTTGCGAAACACCAGATCGCGTGAGCCTTCGAGAAACGGCTTCTCCCAGTCGAAGCGAAACTCCTTCATCTTCGACAGTGCGGGGAACAGTCCAAAGTTGATGGACCCCATGTTGAGCGAGGTCATCTCCGGACTTGCCGCCTCGGGCGCGGCGAGCCGCTCGTCCATGGTCATGCCGGGCGCCCCGCCGGTGGTGATGTTCACCACCGCATCGGTACCGGCGCGGATGATGGGCAGGAACTGCGCGAACACCGCCGGGTCCGCCGTCGGCCGGCCATTCGCCGGATTGCGCGCGTGCAGGTGCAGGATGGAGGCGCCCGCCTTGGCCGCTTCGATCGAGCCTGAGGCGATTTCCTGCGGTGTGATCGGCAAATGCGGCGACATGCTGGGGGTGTGCAGGGATCCGGTGATCGCGCAGGTGATGATGACCGAGCGTGCCATGTCAAGCCTCCGGTTGGACGGTGTTCTCGATCGCGCCGAGTTCCCCGATCTCGACTCTGACCACGTCACCGGTCTTCAGGAACCGCCCGCTGGCGATGCCCACGCCCGACGGCGTGCCGGTGGAGATGAGATCGCCGGGCTCCAGGGTCATGACGGTCGAGAGATAGGCGATCTGATCGTAGATGTCGTAGATCATGCCGCCGGTCGAGCTGTGCTGACGCTCCTCGCCGTTGACGGTGAGCCGCATGTCGAGCGCGTGCGGATCGGCGACTTCGTCATCGGTGGTGATCCAGGGACCGATGGGTCCATGGGTATCGAAGCTCTTGCCGAGGGTGTAGGTGGGGGAGCGCGCCTGCCAGTCGCGCACCGACACATCGTTCGCCACCAGGTAGCCGGCGACGACCGTGCGCGCCTGCGCCTTCGGCACGTGCCGGCAGCGTTTGCCGATGACGAAGGCGAGTTCCGCCTCATAGTCGAGTTTGTCCGAGACTTTGGGCAGCTCGATGGGATTGCGGGGGCCGGTGATGCAGCTCACCTGCTTGTTGAACCACAGCTGGCTCTTGGGCACCGGAATGCCGGCCGCCGCGGCCTCATCGGCGTGCGCCTGGTAATTCATGCCGATCGCCAGAAACTTCTGCGGATCGTCGATCGGTGCCGCCAGCCGGATCCGCTCGAGCGTGATGCCGGGCCCTCGCTCGGCCTCGAGCGCGGCGCGCAGCGCGGGGAAATTGCCGAGCAGCGCGCGCATGGAGCCCGTGACGCCCGCAACTTGCGACAGATCGACCACCTGGTCCCCGACCACCTTGCCGATGCGTGTCGATCCGCCCTGCGTGAACCGGCAAAGTTTCATCGTGATTCCTGGGGCGGGCTGTTCTGACCCATGAAGTCGGCGGTGGGCGGCGGACCCCATTGCGCCAGGCATTGCATGGGATTGAATTCCACGTTGCCCGCGACGTACTCGTCGTTGACCAGATCCCCGTCGGTCCAGTGCTCGATCTTGTTGCCGAAGGGATCGCGCCAGTAGTCGAAAATCTGGCTTCCCTCGATGTGGCGACCGACGCCCCAGCTGTGTTTCCAGCGATTCTGTGCCATCAGATGCCGGTTGCCGCTCATCAGATCGTCGAGATCCAGCACCTCGAAGGCGATGTGCTCGAAACCGGTGTGCCCGTCACCGACGATGGCGATGGTGTGGTGGTCGACCAGCTGCTGCTTCAGGCCGCAGTGCAGGAAGCTCGCGATCGTGTTGTCGGCCGTTCCCATGTAATAGTTGTCCGAGATGCGCATGCCGAACATGCCGGTGTAGAAGGCGCGCAGCACATCGAACTGCGCGGTTCGCAGCATGACGTGGCCGAGCCGCTGCACCTGCGAGGGCGCCGTCTTGACGCGGATGGTCCCGCCCGGACGTGCGCGGTCTGCGGCGGGATTGAATTTGAACGGTGCGCGCGACGACGCCTGATTGCTCCCGGCGAGACCACACACCACCTCGATGCGATTGCCGTCGGGGTCCTGGATCACCACCTCGTCGCCGCCGCCCGGTTCGGTGCGCGGCTGCACCGATGTGTTGAATTTCCTTGCCAGCGCCGCGAGGTCCAGCGCCGATCCGGCCCGCAGCCCGAATCCGATGGGCCGCGGATCGCCGAGTTCGGTCACGTGCACGAAGGGCTCCCCGCCCCGGCCGCGCATGTAGAGACGGGTCGCCGTGCGCGCAGCGCGCAGCATGCCGAAGTCCTCGAGGAAGGTCTCCATCAAATCCAGATCCGGTGCGGCGATGCGCACCCAGGTGACGTCTTGCACGGTGATCATGTGTCGCTGCTCCAAGGTCCAAGGTCCAAGGGTGGGGGTTCTAAGGGTTCTAAAGTTTCTATGGG
The DNA here is from genome assembly GCA_003137095.1 of Gammaproteobacteria bacterium. Classification (GTDB taxonomy): domain Bacteria; phylum Pseudomonadota; class Gammaproteobacteria; order Steroidobacterales; family Steroidobacteraceae; genus Bog-1198. Next base: position 84,995 of record PLET01000048.1, on the reverse strand, counting down.
CGTATGCACAGCCGGCCGTGATTGGCCCCGCTGTAAAGATATTGCAGGGCGCCCGGTGCGGCATCGAGGCCGTCGAGGATCTGCGTATCCGCGGCAAGCGCGCCGCGGACGTACAGATCCTTGAGCTCCTCGAAGGCCCGGGGGAACAAATCGGCGTGATCGGTGATCACGAAACCGCACCAGCTCAATCGTTTGACGAGTACGTCGCGCTCGCGGCGGGGCCCCGAGGGCGGCGGATTCCAACTCGCCACCGAGGTGGTTCCGCATTGTACGATGCGCGCGCCCTTGTTCAGCACGGCAAACACCGCGTCGGCGATCGCGCCGCCGGTGTTGTCGAAATACACGTCGACGCCGTTCGGGCAGGCCTGCACCACGGAGCGGGCGAGATCCGGCGCCTTGTAATCGATTGCGGCGGCATAACCGAGATCATCCAGGCAGCGCCGCACTTTGGCCGGGCCGCCGGCGATCCCCACGACGTTTGCACCCGACGCGCGCGCGAGGCTCGCGACCACGCTACCGACGGCGCCGGCCGCCGTGGTGATCAGAACCGTGTCACCGGCGCGCGGCCGGCCGAGATGCCGCAGGCCCACCCACGCGGTCAGGCCGTTGAAGCCCAGCGAACCCACCCAGACCGGCGGCGGTGCGATCTTCGGGTCGATGCGCCAATGCAGCTGCGCCGCGCCGGCAGCCGCGTATTGCTGCCAGCCGAATCGCCCGAAGAGTTGGTCGCCGACCTGCCAGCGAGGATCGCGGCTTTCGATCACCACGCCCACGCCTTCCGCCGGCATGACCTCGCCATCCGCGACATGGAAGTAATTGCGTTCGGCGGAAAGCCAGCCGCGCATGCCCGGATCGACGCTGGCATACAGCACGCGCACCAGCACACCGTCCGCTGCACACTCCGGCCGGGGTGCCTCGCCGACGCGGAACACCTCCGGCCCCGGGATTCCGGTGGCACGCTGCACCACGCGAACTTCGCGGTTGAGCCCCGTCAGGCCGGTATTCGGGCTGTGCTGGCCCGCCTGCGCAGTGTGGGTGGTTCCGGCGATGTTCATTCCGCTCCCCGGTCGTCAAAAATAGTAATATTTCTATTTTATCGATAATAATTCATCTTGTTCATAAAATCACCGATTGCTCGAGTCAGGGTCGTTCCGCAGCTCCAACACCTCGGGAGGCGGCGGATCGCCGTACAGCGCTTCGACGGCGGCGGCGCGACGTTCGAGCACCGCGCGTTGATTGATGTAGCCCTTGTCGGTGATCTCGCCGGCGTCGAGCGAGGGCGGCTCCTCGAGGAACAGAGCCCGGCTGGCATGGGTCGACGAGCCCACCCCCTCGCGTCGTAGTCTCTCGAGCCCGGCGCGCACCGGCCCGGTCACCGCCTCGCTCGCGAGGATCTGTGCGGCCGTGGCGGCGGCGGCCGACTCGCCGCAGAGCCGCCGGCAATTCGCGAGATGCGGGAACATCAGAAACGCCACGTGATCACGCCCGTGTCCGGCCACCACCAGGTCCTGCACCAGCGGCGCCAATGCCGCCAATGCCTTGACGCGCAATCCGCCCACATTGACCCAGGTTCCGGTGGTGAGTTTGAAATCCTCCGCGATGCGGCCGTCGAAATAAAGGCCGCCCTGCGGATGCCGTTCATCGACGAAACGCACCCTATCGCCGATGCGGTAGAACCCTTCCTCGTCGAAGGCTTGGGCGCTCAACATCGGCTCGTTCCAGTAGCCCGGCATGACCTGGGGACCACGCACGCGGACCTCCAGCTTGTCAGCGCCGGGCACCAGCTTGAGTTCGCAACCCGGTACGGGCAATCCGATGTTGCCCGCACGCGCGGCGCGAAAATGGCAGGCGGTGGCCAGAGGCGCCGTCTCGGTGGAACCCCAGGAGGACACCAGGACGATCGGGCCGCCGGTCGCCTCCAGCGCCAGCTGCTCGAGCGCCTCCCACAGGTGCTCTGGAAGTGCCGCGGCCGCATAAAACATGAGCTGCAGCCGGCTGAAGAAGCGCTGCCGCAGATCGGCATCGGCGCGCAACGCGCCGACCAACAGGTCGTAGCCGCGCGGCACATTGAAGTAAATCGTCGGCGCAATCTCCTTGAGATTCGCGACCGTGCGCTCGATGAGTCCGGCGACGGGCCGGCCGGCATCGATGTACAGGGTTCCGCCGGCGCGCAGCACGAAATTGAAATTGTGATTCCCGCCGAAGGTGTGGCTCCAGGGCAGCCAGTCGACGACCACGGGCGGTGAGTACGCGGAGAACGGCCAGATCTGCAGCAGCTGCTGCTGATTGGCACACAGCATGCGCTGTGTGTTGACCACCCCCTTGGGCGTGCCGGTGGATCCGGAGGTGAACAGCAGTTTTGCCACGGTGTCGGCTCCGATGGCGGCGAAGGCGCGCGCCACGGCGCTCTCATCGCGTGTCGCCAGAAGCTCGGCCCAAGGACGCACACCGCGGACCTGCTCATGGCCCGATGCGGCGATGACGACGGCCGTGTGCAGATCCTCGATGGCGGCCAGCGCCGCGGCAAACCGCGGCGCATCGGCGACGTACATCACACCGGGATTCCGCGTGCGCACGATGGCCTTGAGCTTGCCGAAATCATTCGACATCAAGGAATAGGCGGGCGACACGGGAACGGCGGGAATGCCGACGTGCATGGCCGCCAGGGTGAGCAGGCTCGCGTCGACGCTGTTGTCCGGCAGCATCAGCAGCGGACGCCTGCCGGATGGCCCCAGGCCGAGCAGCCAGCTGCCGATCCTCACCACCGCCTCGTACGCCTCGGCGTAGGTGGGGCCGCGCCACCGCCCGTCCGGGCCGCGTTCGGCGAGGAACAGCCGGTCCGGCGCATGCGACGCCCACTCAATCAGCCAATCCCCGACGCAGCGCGCGCCGCTCTTTAGCGGCTGCGGCGATCGCAGGCGCATGCTGCCGTCGGCATGCCGTTCCACGATCACCGCCGGCGGCGCAAACAGCTTGCTGGGATCCCGCTCCACGGTGCTCAGCGCGCGGACACCCGGATCACCGCCGCCATGGCCGAGTCGCCCGCCGCGCAACCCGTGAACAGGCCGAGTCCCCCGCCCTTCTGCACCAGCTCCTCGATCAGCTCGATCAGGGAGCGCAGCGCGGTGGGCGCCTGCGGATGGCCCCAGATCAGCGAGCATCCGAAGTTGTTCATTTTGTCGAGGCTCAAGCCCAGCCCCCTGGAGAGCACGATGTCGTTGACCGCAAAGGGATTGTGCGTCTTCACCGCGGCGAGTTCATCGGCGCGCACGCCCGCCTGGGCGAGCGCCTTGGCTGCCGCGGGCACGGTGGCTTCCGGCATGAAACCCTGATCGGCGCGCGCCTGACCGAAGCCGCAGGCTTCGATGCGCACCGCCGGATCTCGGCTTAAGCTGCGCGCGAGGTCCGGGTTCGCGACGATGAGGGCGGCATTGCCGTCGGCCGGGTGGGTCTGTGAGCCGAATGTCACCGTACCACCGGGCAACACCGGCCTGAGTTTCGCCAGGCCCTCGGCGTTCGACTCGAAGATCCCCTCGTCGCCGTCGATCACCCGGTCGGTTTTTTTCAGATCGCGCCGCGGCACCTCGAAGGGCAGCGTCATGAAGCGGCGCTGGAAGGCCGAATTGTCCTGGGTGGCATCGCGGTACTGCTCCAGCCGGCGCAGCACCACCTCGTGCTGCTCCTGCAGGGTGATCGCATGTTTGCGCGCCACGTTCTCGGCGGTCTGCACCATGGAATTTTTTCCGAGAGGATCGCAATTGAAGGCGTCGATGAGCCAGTCCTCGTGGCTGCCCGTGCCGCCGATGCCGGCGGGCTCCGGGTAATACACATGCGGGCTGTTCGAGCAGCGATCGGCCGCGATCAGCACGGACAGCTGCGAATTGCCTGAGTCGATCTCCTGGATGCCAGCCAGCAGCATCCGCGTCCCGGTGGCGCAGGCCTGGGAGAACGTCGGCCCGGTCACATGGGCAAGTCCGGCCATGCCCGTGAGCCAGGGCAGACCGTAGAAGGCACGGTTCTGGATGACGGTGATGCCGAGGATGGCGTGATCGATCCGAGCCGGATCGATGGCGCGCCGCTCGATCTCGCGACGCGTCACCCAGGCCGCGAACTCGATGCTGTTCAAATGCTGGAGCGCGCCCTGCCACTTCACGAACGGGGTCGACCAGTAGCAGCCGTAGGGAATCTCCGCGTTGAAACTCATGTCAGTCAGTCCTCGATGCCGATGTTTCTTGAAGCAAGCCTCAGCCGGGCGATGCCGCGTTTTGCGTGATGCAGCACCTGCTCACGCGGCCTCCGGCAGCGCCGGCGACCACGATCCAAAGGTGCCACCGGCCGCCGCCAGGCTCTCGAGCACGGGCGCCACCGCCCAATATTGCGCGCCATGTTCCGCCTGGTAGCGCAAGATCGCATCGCGCACGGCCGCAAGACCCAGCTGATCGGCGTGGTACATGGGTCCGCCACGGTGGCGCGGAAACCCATAGCCGTGCAGCCACACCACATCGATGTCCGCGGCGCTGCGCGCACGCCTCTCCCCGAGAATGCGGGCGCCTTCGTCGATCATGGCGATCAGGCAGCGCTCGAGGATCTCCTCGCTGCCGAACGCCCGGCGCTCACGGCCCACGGCGCGGGCATGCCGCTCGATCAGGGACTCCACCTCGGGATCCGGCTGCGCGCGGCGCTCGGCGTCATAGCGGTAGAAGCCGCGGCCGGCCTTCTGGCCCAGCCTGCCGGCATCGATGAGCTGATCGAGCAGGGTACAGCGCTGCTCACGCGGCGTGAGCCGGTCGAACACCGCCCGGCGATTGCGCCAGCCGATGTCCAGCCCCGACAGGTCGCCGACGGCAAAGGGTCCCATGGGAAAGCCGAAATCGGTGAAGGCCGCATCGACCTGCCAGGGCGTGGCACCCTCCTCCAGCAGGAAATACGCTTCCCGCGTGCGGCGCGCCAGCATGCGATTGCCGACGAAGCCGCGCGCATTGCCCACCAGCACCGCCTGCTTGCCGAGGCGCTTGGCGAGCGCCAATGCCGTGGCCTGGGCGCTCGGATCGGTGCGGGCACCGGGCACCACCTCGAGCAGCCGCATCACCTGCGCCGGGCTGAAAAAATGCATGCCGATCACATCCTGCGGACGGCGCGTCGCGGCCGCCAGATCGTCGATGTCGAGGTATGAGGTGTTGCTTGCCAGGAGAGCACCGGGCTTGAGAATCCCATCCAGGCGCCCGAGCACGGCACTCTTGACCGCAACATCCTCGAACACCGCCTCGATCACGAAATCCGTGTCCTTCAGGTCCTCAAGGTTCACGGTGGGGCGGATGCGCGCGCTGAGCGCCGCTTCTTGTTCCGCCGAGAGCTTGCCGCGCGCCACGCGTGAGCGGTTGATGCCCGCGATCGACGCGAGGGCCCGCTGCAGAGCGGCCTGCTCCGCATCCACCAGCTGCACCGGGATGCCGGCCTCGGCCAGCACCAGCGCAATCCCCTGCCCCATGGTGCCGGCACCGACCACCGCGGCGGTGCCGATGCGGCGCGTCGGCACGGCGGCGAGTGTGGCCGGAAGCCGGGCGGCTTCGCGCTCGGCCGCGAAGGCATGGCGCAGGGCGGCGGACTCGGGCGAGTCCCGCAGCGCGAGGAAAGCGCTGCGTTCGACCTTCATGCCCTCCTCGAAGGGTAACTCGGCCGCGGCGCGCAGTGCTTCGATCGCCTTCAGGGGCGCCGGCAGCAACGGCTTGCGGGCCGCCAGGCCGGCGGCGGCGTCATTCAAGGGCGTTTCGTCATCGCCGCTCACCGGCAGCTCGTCGAGCCGGCGCAGCCGGCCGGCATCGGCCGGACCCGCGGCCGCCAAACGCCGCGCCGCCGCCAGCGCCGCTGCCAGCACGTCGCCGGCCAGCTCATCGATGAGGCCAAGCTCGAGCGCACGCGCCGCGCCGATGCTCTCACCGCTCAAGATCAGCCCGAGCGCCGCCGGCATGCCGATCAACCGCGGCAGCCGCTGGGTGCCGCCGGCCCCCGGGATCAGTCCGAGCTTGATTTCCGGCAGGCCGAACATGGCGCCGGCATCCGCAATCCGGTGATGCGCGCCGAGCGCGAGTTCCAGTCCGCCGCCGAGCACCGCGCCATGCAGAGCGGCGATCACCGGAGTTCGCGAGTGCGCCAGCAGCGCCACCAGATCCGGCAGCGTCGGCGGCTGGGCTGCGCCACTGAGATCCCGGATGTCGGCGCCCGCACAAAAACCGCGGCCTGCGCCGGTCAGGATCAATGCCAGGATGGACCGGTCCGCGGACAGCTCCCGCACGTGTTCATACAGCGCGAGCCGCAGCGCGCTCGACAGGGCGTTGACCGGCGGATGGTCCAGGGTGAGGATGGCGACGCCGCGCTCGAGGCGCAGGTTCACCAGCGGGACTGCAGCGGCCGGCATCATCGGTCAGGCGCCCGGCGGAGGCCTGTCCTTCAGCGCGAACAGACTGGTGCCCGTCATCTCGAACACCTGCACAGCCGCCTGGTTCCACAGCTGCCAGGTCCACCGCACGACGCCCGTGCCGCCCGAGGCGGACACGCTGCATTCGAGCACCCGGCATTTCAAGCTCAACGCATCGCCCGGGCGCACGGGTTCGAGCCACCGGATGGCGTCCATTCCCGGTGAACCGAAGGAGCTGGAATCCTGCAGGACGTTCTTGACCATCAGTTCCATGCAGATGGCCCCGGTTTGCCAGCCGCTCGCGATGAGGCCCTTCCAGCGCCCCTTGGCGGCCCTTTCCCGGTCGATGTGGAACCATTGCGGATCGTAGCGCGTGGCGAACTCGAGAATCTCCGCCTCCGTGACCGGGCGCGGACCGGCCTCGATGACCAGTCCCGCGTGCAAGTCTTGAAACTGCATCAATAGGTCTCCACGTGAAAGCGGCCGCCCTGACGCAGGCGCGCCAGCAATTCCCGCCAATCCATGCCGTGTTCGCGGCAGACCTCGTCGAAGGCCGCATCCACGCCGAGTTCCATGCCCTTGAGCCCGCAGATGTAGACGTAGGTCTCCGCATGCGCCAGCAACCGCGCCACATCCGGGCCGCGTTCGCGGATCCGATCCTGCACGTAGCGCCGCGATTCGCCGGGCATGCGCGAGAGTGCCAGATTCACGTCGATGAATTCCTTCGGCAGCTTCATGAGCGGGCCGAAATACGGCAACTCGCCCGGCGCGCGCGCCCCGAAGAACAGCATGGTTTCGCCCGGCTCCTTCAGGGCGCGGCGGCGCCGGCGCCGCTCGGTCATGGCGCGCATGGGCGCCGAGCCCGTGCCGGTGCAGATCATCAGGAGATTGGCACCCGGATGGTTGGGCATTAGAAAAGTCGAGCCATAGGGTCCGACCACCCTGACCTCATCGCCCGCCTTCAGATCGCACAGATAATTCGAGCACACGCCGAGAGTCGGCTTGCCGGCGTGATCCTCGGTCACGCGCTTGACCGTGATCGACAGGTTGTTGTAATTCGGCCGCTCGCCGTCGCGCGGGCTCGCGATCGAATACAAACGGATGTAATGCGGGCGGTGATCGGCGTTCGCGCCCGGGGGCAGGATTCCGATCGACTGCCCCTCCAGCACCGGCATGGCGGTGGCACCGAAGTCGAGCACGATGTGGCGGATGTCGCAGCTGGCATCGGCGTCGGTGAGACGCAGGTTCCCGGCCACCCGCGCGATCGCCGGAGCAGCCACCGGGTACAGATTCACCTGCGGGGTTTGCGCCGACCAGGGGGCACTCACGGCTCCGCCCTGGCCGGCACTCGCCGCTTGCGTCGCGGCGAGCACTTCCGGCGGCATTCCACCGCCGTCGTGGACCGCGAGCGCGGCCTGCTCCGGCAGCGAATCCCAGCTCAATTGTTCCGCGATGCTGTAGGGCGCGGCGCTCGGCACCTGCCGCCAGTGATCGATGGCGCCGGTGGGACAGGGCGAGATACACGCTCCGCAGGCATTGCAAAGATCGAAATGCACCACGTAATTGCGCTCATCGTGGGTCACCGCTTTCTGCGGGCAGGTCGACTCGCAGGTGTTGCAGCGGATGCACACCTCCGGATCGATCACGTGCTGTCGGGCGAGCGTGGCGCTCACCCGGAGGTGTCCTCAGCCGAATCGCACATAGTCAAAATTCACCGGCTGTTTGTTGATGCCCACGGCGGGCGGCGCAATCCAGTTGGCATAGGCACCCGGCGTGGCGATGCGGCCCATCAGCGAGGCAACGAACTCGCGATCCGATTCGCTCGCCAGCCACCCTGACTCGCGGGCGGCCCATTCCTCCTGGCTCACCAGCCGCCCATCCGGCGCGATCTTCACGCCGGCGAGGGGTCCGATCTTGCGGTTGAAGGCCTTGTGCGGCACGGTCAGCTCGAAGGCGATGCCGGCCTTCTGGATGATGCGGTTCCAGCGCGACACGCCGGCGATGGAATCCTTGATGTAGTCGTCGCGCAGCTTCTCATTGAGCGCGTTCAAGGCCGGCGCCTGCACGACCTGCAGGTGTCCGTCGAGCACTTGCAGCACGGGATAGGTCGCATCGCGCAGCAGGTGATCGTCGCCATGGCGGGTCTCCTCGAAGCGTCCCTTCAGACCGCTCGAGTAGAACGTCGCCGCGTTCGAGGAGACATCGGCGCCGAACAGATCGATGGTGACGCTGAAATGAAAATTCAAATAGCGCTGGATGGTCGGCAGATCGATGACGCCGAGCGCACGTACCCGCGCCGGATCATCGGTCTTGTGCTGGGCCATCACCTCGCAGGTGCGCTGGATCACGCGTCCGACGCCCGATTCCCCGACGAACATGTGATGCGCCTCCTCCGTGAGCATGAAGCGCGTCGTGCGGGCGAGCGGATCGAAGCCGGACTCGGCCAGCGCGCACAGCTGGAACTTGCCGTCCCGGTCCGTGAAATAGGTGAACATGAAGAACGCCAGCCAGTCCGGGGTGCGCTCATTGAAGGCGCCGAGAATGCGCGGATTGTCGGGATCTCCGGAGCGGCGCTGCAGCAGCGCCTCGGCCTCCTCGCGACCGTCACGGCCGAAATAGCGATGCAGCAGATAGACCATGGCCCACAGGTGCCGGCCCTCCTCGACGTTGACCTGGAACAGATTGCGCAGATCGTACAGCGACGGACAGGTGAGCCCGAGGTGGCGTTGCTGCTCGACCGAGGCGGGTTCCGTATCACCCTGGGTCACGATGATGCGGCGCAGATTGGCCCGATGCTCCCCGGGCACGTCCTGCCAGGCCGCCTCACCCTTGTGGTCGCCGAAATTCACCTTGCGCCCACCGTCGATGGGCGTGAGGAAAATGCCCCAGCGATAGTCCGGCATCTTGACGTAATCGAAATGCGCCCAGCCGCTCGGCTCGACGCTGACGGCGGTGCGCAGATACACATCGTTGGTGCGCGAGCCCTCCGGCCCCATGTCGGCCCACCAGTTCAGAAATTCCGGCTGCCACTGCTCGAGCGCGCGCTGCAGCACCTTGTCGCCCGCCAGATCGACGTTGTTGGGAATCTTGTCGCCCGTGCTGATGTTCATTGCGTTCATGTCCTAGATGCGATCCCGGTTGAATTTGGCCTTGCGGCCGGTGCCGAAGACCTTCAGCGCCCCCGACTCGCCTACCGCATTGGGCCGGATGAAAATCCAGTTCTGCCAGGCCGACAGCCGGCCGAAGATGCGGGTATCCAGGTTCTCGCCTGGCCCGAAGCGCAGGTTCGCCTCCAGGCCCGTGAGGGCATCGGGCGACAAACTCACCCGCTCCTCGAGCGCCATGCGGATCTCGTCGGGCCAGTCGAGGACATCGGGCGCCGCGGTCACCAGCCCCAGCGCGCCCGCCGATTCCGCGCCGAGCGGCGAGCCGATCGCGGCGCGGGCGGCCGCGATCTGCGGTTCGTCGCCGTAGAATCGCGCATCGATCCGGGAGCGGCCGTGAACGGCGGGCAGCAGCCCGAAATTGACCTCCGACAGCGTGAGCACCGGTCCACCCTCGCCGGGCGGCTGATTCAACAGGTAAATGCGGTCAGCCGCCAGCGCGATCTCGAGCAACATGCCGGCGAAACAGCTGCCGGGTTCGACCAGGGCGAACATCGAACGTGAGGACACGTCGAGCCGCGCGAGCGTGCGGCGCAGCTGGCCCAGACACTCGCGCACGAACCAGTGGCCGCGATGGGCGAGCATCTGCCGCTCGGCGGCGAGCACATGGCCGGCATCGCCGCGGGTCTTGAGCACCCAGAGCCCGAAGTCGAGGTGATTGGTGCGCAAATTCAGGATGGCATCATCGAGTTCGCGTGCCATCTTGAGCGGCCACCAGTTCGCGCCGGCCTTGAGGATGTCGTCGATGCTCGCCGGGCCCGGATCCTCGGGTGCGGCCACCGTGAGCTCCACGATGCGCCGGCCCGCATCCAGCTTCACGTCCACATGGGCGTAGCCAAAGCCATCGGTTCTGGCCTTGCGCACCAGGGGCGGCAGCGGCACGCCGTTGGCGCCGGCCGGCCGGTCGCTGGCCGCCGCCAGCGCGAGCGCACGCTGTTCGACGTAGCCGGCGAAGGCCTGCGGCTTGGCCAGCGCATCGATGAGCCGCCAGTCGCGGGCCCGCTGGCCCCGCACGCCTTCGACGGTGGTGCAGAAAATGTCGGCGAGATCGCGGCGCACCCTGCGCTTGTCCGTGAGCCGGGTCAGGCCGCCGGTTCCCGGCAGCACCCCGAGCAGCGGAACCTCGGGCAGGCTCACGGCCGAGGAGCGATCATCGATGAGCACGATCTCATCGCAGGCGAGCGCCAGCTCATAGCCGCCGCCCGCGGTGGTGCCGTTGCAGGCGGCGAGAAACTTCAGTCCCGAATGGGCGCTCGAGTCCTCGATGCCGTTGCGCGTCTCGTTGGTGAATTTGCAGAAGTTCACCTTCCACGCGTGACTGGAGAGTCCGAGCATGAAGATATTGGCGCCTGAGCAGAAGATCCGATCCTTGCCGCTGGTCAGCACCACGGTGGCAACCTCCGGATGCTCGAAGCGGATGCGCTGCAGGGCGTCATGCAGCTCGATGTCGACCCCGAGGTCATAGGAATTGAGCTTCAACCGGTAGCCCGGGCGGATGCCGGCCGCCTCGTCGATATCCATGGTCAGGGTGGCCACGCGTCCCGCGAACGACAGCCGCCAATGCCGGTAGCGGGACGGATGGGTCTCGAAATCGACCGGCACGGGGGTCTCTGTGGCGGGTTCGGCGGTCATTGGATCGGCCATGGGCGCGAGGGCTCTTGAGGGTTGCGGGCAGCGGCCCGGACAAGGTGCAATATAGTGCAGTTTCGACCATCGAATCTCGCGAGTCAAGCGAGGCGTATTCGCATTGCTGTTTACTTCGCGCCCGCAAGGTGATGCACTATACTGCGCATCCATCGTAACTCGGATGACAGCATGACAGTCGAGGAATTCAAGGCCCTCCTCAGTGAGGTCACCCGGCGGATCGCCGGCCGCACCCTGGATCAGTCCCTGCAGGAGGATCTGAACCGGCAATTCCCCGCGGCCGGGCCGCAATTCCAGGCTCTGTTTGCAGCGTGCCGCGCCGCCATCTCCGCCGGCTGGATGTGCAACCGCGAAGCCGGCGGTATTCGCTACGGCCGCGTCATCAAGCCCGATGCCGGGCTCGACGGTTTCAGCGTCGATGTGGTCCAGATGCAGGATCTGGCCGGTCCGCATCATCGTCACCCGCAGGGCGAGATCGACATGATCATGCCGCTCACCCCGGGCGCAACCTTCGACTCGCATCCGGCCGGCTGGCTGGTCTACGGCGAGGGCACCAGCCATTGTCCAACCGTCGCGAACGGCGGCGCGCTGGTGCTGTATCTGTTGCCGGCCGGTGCCATCGAGTTCACCAAGACCTGATCCTTCAAGGCCATGGAACTCTCCCGCATCGACACGAGCGTCAGTCCGCCGGTTCTCGAGATCCCGGCGCAGTACAACGCCGCCCATGATCTGATCGAGCGCAACCTGCCGGCGCGTGCCGGCAAAACCGCCTACATCGACGATGCAGGCAGCGTCACCTACGGGGAACTGGCGGCGCGGGTCAATCGCTTCGCGAATCTCCTGCATGCACTCGGCCTGCACATGGAGCAGCGCATTTTGTTGTGCCTCAAGGACAGCATCGATTTTCCCGTGGCCTTCCTCGGCGCCGTCAAGGCGGGCATCGTTCCGGTCCCGGTCAACACCCTGCTGACCGCGGCCGATTATGCCTACATGCTGCACGATAGCCGTGCTGCCTTGCTGGTGGTTTCCGAGGCGCTGCTGCCGCAGGTGCAGCCGGCGCTGGCATTGTCGTCCTTTCTCAGCAAGGTGCTCATCGCCGGCGCGACCGCCCCGCCGGCGCCCGGGACCCTGCGCCTGGCGGATCTGCTCGACTCCTCGAGCACGGCATTCAAGACCGCTCCGACGCAGCGTGACGAGCCCTGCTTCTGGCTCTACTCCTCCGGGTCCACCGGCGTGCCCAAGGGGACCGTGCACGTGCATTCGAGCCTGATCGAGACGGCCGCGCTGTATGCCCAGGGCACGCTCGGCCTCAAGGAGAGCGACGTGACGCTGTCGGCCGCGAAGCTGTTCTTTGCCTATGGCCTCGGCAATTCGCTGACCTTTCCGCTGTCGGTGGGTGCCACCGCCGTACTGATGGCGGAGCGCGCCACGCCGGCGGCCGTCGCAGCGCGCCTGGTCGCGCACCGGCCCACGGTTTTCTCCGGCGTACCGACGCTGTTTGCCGCGATGCTCGCCGGCGACGCATTGCCGGAAGCCTCGAAGCTGTCGCTGCGCCTGTGCAATTCCGCCGGCGAGGCGCTGCCCGAGAGCATCGCGCGCCGCTGGCGGGAACGCACCGGTGTGGACATCGTCGACGGCATCGGCTCCACCGAGATGCTGCATATCTTCATTTCCAACCGACCCGACCGGATCCGCTACGGTACGCTGGGGGTGCCGGTGCCGGGTTTCGACGCGAAAATCGTCGACGAGGAGGGCCGGCCCGTGCCCCCCGGTGAGATCGGCGACCTGTGGGTGCGCGGCTCGACCAGCGCCAAGTTCTACTGGAATCAGCACGAACGAAGCCGCGCGACGTTCCAGGGACACTGGACGCGCACCGGCGACCGCTTCTTCACCAACCCCGATGGCGACTATGTCTACGCGGGCCGCGCCGATGACATGCTCAAGGTGGGCGGAATCTACGTCTCGCCGATCGAGGTCGAGGCCGCACTGGTGGCCCACCCCGCGGTGCATGAGGCCGCGGTGGTCGGGCGGCTGGACGCGGACCGGCTGGTCAAGCCAGCCGCCTATATCGTCCTGGATTCCGGCCATCCCCCATCGGCGGCGCTGGCCGAGGAACTCAAAGTCTTCGTCAAGACGCGCCTCGCCCCCTACAAATACCCGCGATGGATCGAGTTCATGGACGAACTGCCGAAGACGGCGACCGGCAAGATCCAGCGCTTCAAACTGCGATCCGTGCGCGCGGAACCCGAGGAGCCTGTCTGAGTCGGCTGACGGAATCCTCGCTGCTCACGCTGGCGGATCGCCGCATCGAATATCGCTGGATTGCGGCTGCGAATCGCGGCGCTCCGGATCTCGTGATGTTGCACGAGGGCTTGGGATCGATGTCCCTGTGGAGGGATTTCCCCGAGCGGCTGGCCGCCGCCACGGGCTGCCGGGTGCTGATCTATTCCCGCCATGGTTACGGAGGCTCGTCGCTGCTGACGGCGCCGCGCAACGCGGACTACATGCACGAGGAGGCACGGGTTTGGCTGCCGCAGATCCTGCGGCAGCTGGGCGTCCGGCGGCCGGTATTGTTCGGCCACAGCGACGGCGCCTCGATCGCGCTGATCCACGCCGCCCTGCCGGGGGCGGAGTTGTCGGGCCTGATTCTGCTGGCGCCGCATGTGATGGTCGAGGATCTGACGGTGGCGGCCATCGAGCAGGCCCGCGACGCGTTCCGCACCACGGATCTGCGAAAGCGGCTTGCCCGCCACCATCGGGATGTCGAAAGCACCTTCCGCGGATGGAACGATATCTGGCTGCACCCGGCCTTCCGCGGCTGGAACATCGAAGCGTTGCTCGGCGCCGTGCGCTGCCCGGTGCTGGCCATCCAGGGGCGAGACGACGAGTACGGCACCCTCGCACAGCTCGAGATTCTGCGCCGCGCCGTACCGGGTACCGCCGTGCAGGTGCTCGAGGACTGCCGCCATTCACCGCATCGCGATCAGCCCGTCGCGGTGCTCACCGCCAGCCGCGAGTTCATCGCGGCGCTGCACGCGGCGTGAGAAAAACTCCGATCTCAGGCATGCCGCGCACGCCCAAGAAGCAACGCACCGGTTCCGCGGCAGACGCCTACCTGAAGCGCCTGGCCGACAAGATCCGGGCGGCTCGTGCACAGCGCGGCATGACCCGCGCGGCGCTCGCCGCCGACTCCGGCGTCTCGCTGCGCTTCCTGGCCCAGCTCGAGGCCGGCCAGGGCAATCCATCCATTCTGGTGCTTCGTCGCATCGCATCGGCCATGGGATTTCCGCCGGACGTCCTGCTGTCCGACGAGAAGGCGCCGACGGAGCAATCCCGGCTGGCCCACATTATCAAGCAGCTGGCGCCCGAGGAACTCATCGCCGCCCAGCAGGTCCTCGAGGAGCGGTTCGGCAAGGCCGGCGCCCGGAGTCCGAACAAGGCCTACATCGCACTGATCGGCCTGCGCGGCGCCGGCAAGACCACTCTCGGCCGCCGCCTCGCGCTGCACCGGGGCGTGCCCTTCTTCGAACTCGACCGCGAGGTCGAGCGCGAATATGGCGCCACCATCGGCGAGATCCTCGCGCTGCACGGTCAACCCGGATACCGGCGATTCGAGCGTCAGAGCCTGCTCACCGTGATCGCCAGGAATCCATCCGCGGTGATCGAAACCGGCGGCGGTCTGGCGGCGGATCCCGACACGCTGCCGCTGCTGCTCGAGAACACCTTGACGGTGTGGGTGAAGGCCTCGCCGGAGGAACACATGCAGCGGGTGATCGACCAGGGTGACCTGCGCCCCATGGCGCGCACCCGCCAGGCGATGCGCGAACTCAAGAACATCCTGAAGGCGCGCGAGCCGTTTTATCGCCAGGCGCATCTGCAGCTCAACACCACCTCGATGTCGGCGGAGCGCAGCTTTCGCGAACTGCTGAATCTGCTGGAAGGCGGCTAGCGGCTCGCGCCGAATACTGGCCCGCGGCCCGGCATTGCAAGATCCCGCCATATGGGATTTACTCGCGCTGACGCCGGCGGCCTGGGATCGGCAAAGGGGGTAATCGATGACGAGGTCCGGCCTCGCCTTGAGCCACGTCGGTTTGTGGGTCCATGATCTGGAGCGGATGGAGGATTTCTACACGCGGGTGCTCGGCTTTACGGTGACCGACCGCGGGCAGTTGCCGGGACCCAGCGGGCCGGTGGATCTGGTATTCACCAGCCGTGATCCGGATGAACATCATCAGATCGTATTGGCCCGCGGCAGGCCGGCCAAGCTCGGTTTCAATGTCATCAACCAGCTGTCGTTGAAGGCGGACAGCCTGTCCACCTTGCGCGAGATGCATCGCCGCCTGGTCGCCGAGAAGGTCCGGGATCTCATTCCGGTCACTCACGGCAACGCGATCTCCGTCTACGGACTTGATCCCGAGGGCACCCGGCTCGAGCTGTTCATCGACACGCCGTGGTACGTATTGCAACCGCTGCGGGTTGCCCTGGATTGCTCGCTCGACGACGAGGCGTTGATGCGCCGTGTGGAGGCGCATGCGCGAAGCTTGCCCGGATTCAAACCGCGCTCCGAATGGCGTGCCGAGATGGCGCGGCGCATGGGCGTGCCGTGAGCGTGCGTTGCGGCCCGAAGATGCTCAGCCGGGGCTCTCGAAGGGTGCGGATGTGCCGGCTGGAACCGGCACTTGAAATGCATTTATCGTCATGCAGATCATCGAGTAGTAGCCGACGATCCCCACCAGATCCACGGCGCCGCCGGCACCCACGACCGCGATCAGCCGCCCGTACGTCGTGTCGCGGACCTGATGCATCACCAGCAGCTCGCGGGTGAATGCATACACCGCCGATTCGTCGTCCTTCAGGGAAGGCTCGTGTCCGATCTTGATGGCCGCGACGGCCGCACCGGAGATGCCCGCCCGTTCGGCGATCGGCGCATGCACGGCCCATTCGAACCCGGCGCGCCAGTGGGCGCCCACGGTGATGATCGCGAGCTCCGACAGTCGTGGTTCCAAACCGGTCATGTAGCGGCAATAGGCGCCGAGGGATTGCGCGCGCTCGGCCAGTTCGGGATTGGTGAGCCAGACCCGCAGCGGGCCTTCGACCACTCCCCGGGGACCCGAGCGGATCAGATCGTAGACGCGCCGCTGGGCAGCGGTCAGCGTCGCCTCATCGATGTCCGGCATCCTGGATCGCCGGTTCATGCGGTTGCAGTCGCCAAGCCGGAGGAATGTCGCATGCTTGAGGAGAGTGGCACGATGTCGATCATACCCAGACGGCGCAGCAATTGGGACTACTAGCCCGGGCGCCGGCACGGTCGACGCAGCGCGGCCGGTATCGCTGGTACGTCGTGTCGATATTGTTTGCGATCTACGCACTCAACTTTCTCGATCGGCAGGTGATCAACGTCCTGGGCGAATCCATCAAGCGGGATCTCGGAATATCGGATGCGCGGCTGGGGCTGTTGATGGGCACGGCATTCGCCCTGTTCTACTCGACGCTCGGGTTGCCCATTGCGCGGCTTGCCGACCGCATTCACCGGGTCAACATCATTGCCGTGGCACTGCTGCTGTGGAGCGGCTTCACCGCCGCGTGCGGCCTGGCGGGCAATTACCTGCAGCTGTTCATGTGCCGTTTGGGGGTTGGGATCGGCGAGGCCGGCGGGACGCCGCCCTCGCAGTCGTTGATCTCGGACTATTTTCCGCAACGGCGGCGCGCCCTCGCCTTCGCCCTGTTCAATTCAGGTCCTTCCACGGGTGGATTTTTGGGCTTCCTGATCGGCGGCTATGCCGGCGACTGGTTCGGATGGCGTACCGCGTTTCTGCTGGCCGGTGCGCCGGGTCTGCTCGCCGCGCTGCTGCTGAAGCTCACCGTCGAGGAACCGGTCAGGGGCAGGGTCGACGGGCTGGAGCGGTTCGCAGTGCACCTGGCACCCTTGGGTGAAACCCTGCGCTCGCTGCTGCGCCGCCCGTCCTATCTGTGGCTCATCACCGGCAGTTCGTTTGCGATCTTCTCGGTGTATGTGGCCGGCGCCTGGCTGCCCTCGTTGTTCATCCGTTTGCACGGCTTTTCCGCGCACCAGATCGGCCGCTGGCTGGCGCTCAGCGCGGGCCTGGGTGGAATTCTCGGCTCGCTCGGGGGAGGCGTCGCTGCGACGCTGCTCGAGAGACGCTGGGCACGCGGGGAGCTGTGGCTGATCATCATCTGCTGCGCCATGGTCAGCCCGCTGCTGTTGCTGACCGTCCGTTCGCGCAGCACCGGCGTCGCGCTCGCCGCGATGTTCCTGCTCTATGTGTTTGCATGGGTGTGGATCGGACCCACCTCCTCGCTCATTCAGCGGGTGGTGCCGATCCGGGCACGCGCCCTTGCGGTTGGCTGCATGCTGTTTCTGTCCAATGCCACGGCCCTCGCCTTCGGACCGCCGCTGGTGGGCCTGGCCAGCGACGCGCTGCGGGCCGGCATGGGATCGCAGTCGCTGCGGGTCGCGATGTCGTGGGCCTCGCTCGCCGGCCTGTGCGCCGCGTTCTGTTACCTGATGGCGAGCGTTTACGTGGCCGGGGACGTCCGCCGGTCCGACGCCGAATGTGCCGGAGACCACACTGCCGGCCGATCAAGTCCTTGACCTCATCAATGGAGACACCATGATCAATGAAAACACCCGGGATCACCGGCAGATGCGGGCGCGAGGCGGCCGGTTCGGCGCGTCGCTGGTCGCCGGGACTCTGGTCGCCCTCGCACTGGCGTGCGGCGGCGCCTGGGCGCAGTCAACCCCGGAATCCGCGTCGCTGACCCGGGCGGACACCGACGAACAGCGGATCGGCGATCTGGTGGTGGCCAATCACATATTGGCCAACGAGCAGGTGCTGGATGGCTTCGGGCACATCAGCGTCCGGTCGGTCAGGAACCCGCAGCACTTCTACATGTCGCGCGCGCTGGCACCGGCCTTGGTGACCGTCGATGACATCATGGAGTTCGACGAGAACAGCGAGCCGGTGAATCCGCAGGGCCGCTCGATGTACGGGGAGCGCTACATTCATGGCGAGATCCTGCGGGCGCGCCCCGATGTGAATGCCGTGGTCCACAGTCATTCGCCGGAGGTCGTTCCATTCAGCGTGACCAAGACGCCGTTGCGGGCACTGGCTCACTTGGCGGGTTTTCTGGGCGCCGCGCCGGTGCCGGTGTTTGAAATCCGCGACGTGCTCGGGCCGGACAATGACATGCTGGTTCGCGACAAGCGGACCGGCGCCGCGCTGGCGAAGGTGCTGGGCGCTCGCGCCGTGGTGCTCATGCGGGGCCATGGCATGGCCGTGGTTGCCCCTTCCGTGCGCATGGTGGTGCTGCGCGCCATCTATACGCAGTTGAACGCCAAAATCGAAGCCGGGGCCCTGAAGCTCGGTGCCCCCACCTTTATGAACGCCGCAGAGTCATCGAGAACCGATCCGCCGGAGCGTCCCTGGGAGATCTGGGCGGCCGATGCCGAGCGGGCGGTTCGGGCGTCGGCTCGCTAGCCCGCCAGCGATCCGCCGAACGGCAGCACGCGCACCCGCTTGCCGGTCGCGGCGAACACAGCGTTGGCAACCGCCGGCCCGACCGGCGCCACGCCGGGTTCTCCGACTCCGGTCGGCGGCTCGGTCGAGGGCACGATATGCACCTCCACCTTCGGCATTTCGTTCAGGCGCAGCACCCGATAGCCATTGAAGTTGTCCTGCTCGACCCGGCCATCCTTGAGCGTGATGGCGCCGTACAGCGCCGCCCCCAGACCAAAGCCGATTCCGCCCTCCATCTGCGCGGTGATGACGTCGGGATTGATGGCGATGCCGCAGTCGACTGCGCAGACTACCCGATCCACCGTGACCTTCCCATCGGCACCGACGGTGACCTCCGCCACCTGCGCGACCAGGGTGTTGAAGGCTTCGGCGACGGCGATGCCGCGGCCGCGGCCCTTCGGCAGGGGAGCACCGCTCCATCCGGCCTTCTCGGCCGCCAGTTCCAGCACGGCCTTCATGCGCGGATGTTTGTCGAGCAGTTTGCGCCGGAACGTGAAGCCATCCTCGCCGGCCGCCTGCGCCACCTCGTCGATGAAGGCCTCGACCGCGAAGGCGTTGTGCGAACTGCCGACCACGCGCCACCACAGCACCGGTACGCCGTTGCGGGTGGTCGAGAGCTCGACGTCGATGTTGGGTATGGCATAGGGCAGGTTCGCCGCGCCCTCGACCGAGGTCCCATCGATGCCGTCTTTGATCATCACCGGGGCAAACGCGGTATCGGCCATGATCGATTGGCCGACGATGACGTGCCGCCAGCCGGAGAGGCGGCCCTGGGCGTCCAGGCCGGCCTCGAGCTTGTGAAAATACAGGGGGCGATACAGGCCGCCGTGGATGTCGTCTTCCCGGGTCCACTGCAGCTTGATGGGCGTACCGTCGGCGCCGTAGGCCTTGGCGATCGACACCGCCTCGACGATGTAGTCGGAGCCCATGTTGGCGCGACGCCCGAAGCTGCCGCCGGCGTAGAGCGTGTTGATGCTCACCTGCGCAGGCTCCAATCCCGCCGTCTTGGCGGCGTTCATCTGATCCATGGTCTGGAACTGGTCGCCGGCCCAGATTTCGCAGCTGTCGCGGGTCAGTTTGACCACCGCGTCGAGAGGCTCCATGGGCGCGTGCGCGAGGTACGGGAACTCGAAGCTGGCCGACACCTTGCGGCTTGCGGCGGCGATGGCAGAGGCCGCGTCGCCATCCTTGCGGGCGGGCAGTCCCGGCTTGTCGGCAAGCTGCCGATACTCCTCCATGAGCGTCGCCGAGCTGCGTTTCTCGGCGTTGACATCATCCCATTCGACCACCAGCGCATCCCGCCCCTGCTTGGCGGCCCAGAAACTTCGGGCGATCACCGCAACGCCGCGCGGCACCTGCACCACTTTCACGACTCCCGGTATGGCGCCGGCGGCCGTGGCATCGAAGGATTTGACGGTCGCGCCGAACAGCGGCGGGCGCTTGAGCAATGCCACCAGCATGCCGGGCAGCTCGACGTCGAGCGTGAATCCCGCCGTGCCGTTGCTCTTGGCCGGCACATCCACGCGCGGCACGCGCGTGCCGATCAGCCTGAAATCCTTTGGGTTCTTGAGCGTCACCGCGTCGGGGACGGGCAGCTTCGCCGCCGCGCCCGCCAATGAGCCGAAGGTTGCCCGACGCCGGCTGGCCGGGTGGTGAACGACGCCTTTTTCCACCGTCAGTTCGGCAACCGGCACGCCCCAGCGTGCGCCAGCCGAGGTGAGCAGCATGGCGCGCGCCTTGCCGCCCGCCTCGCGCAGCTGGGTCCAGGAATTGGCCATGGCCGAGCTGCCGCCGGTTCCCTGCATGGTCCCGAACAGGAAATTGTTGTAACGCTTCGCATCGGCCGGGGCGCTTTCGACCCGCACCCGCGACCAGTCGGCGTCGAGCTCCTCGGCCAAGACGGTGGCGATGCCGGTATAGGCACCCTGGCCCATCTCGACGTGCTTGGCGATGATGGTCACGCTGTCGTCGGTGCCGATGCGCAGGAACGCATTGGGCGCAAAGACGGCGCCGGCAACCGGGGCGGCTGCCATGGCACGGCGCGGCGTCGCGGCCCACTCGAAGCCGATGGTCAGAGCGGCCGCGGCCGCGGCACCCGCGCCTTTCAGGAAGCCGCGGCGCGTGTTCTGGGGAACCGTGATTTCGATGCTCATGGGTTACGCCTTGATGGTGACCGCCGCGCGATGGATCGCGGCGCGAATACGGGAATAGGTGGCGCATCGGCAGATATTGCCGCTCATCGCGGCATCGATGTCCGCATCGGTCGGCGCCGGGTTTTTCTCGAGCAGCGCCGTGGCGGACATGACCTGGCCCGACTGACAGTAGCCGCACTGGGGCACCTGCAGATCGATCCACGCCGTCTGCACGGCCTTGGCTCGCGCACTTTTCAGGCCCTCGATGGTGGTGACGTGACGGCCCGCGACGGCCGACAGCGGCAGCACGCAGGAACGCACCGCGGCCCCATCCAGGTGCACCGTGCACGCGCCGCACAGGGACATGCCGCAACCGAACTTGGTGCCGTGCAGTCCGGCCACCTCGCGGACGGCCCACAACAACGGCATGTTGGGGTCGACGTCGAGCGTGGTGGGTTTGCCGTTGAGTACGAATGAAATCGACATGAGCTACTCCTTGGGCCGCCACATCATGGCCGGCGCTGCACACCGCGACAATTCATGAGCATACCACCCGTCCGTCTGTTCAGGCGATGGCGGCGGCAATGCCCGCCAAACCGTCGATCGAACCCTCGAGCCGATCACCGCTTTTCACCGGCCCGACGCCTTCCGGCGTGCCGGTGTAGATGAGATCGCCCGGTTGCAGATGATAGTACTTCGACAGGTCGGCGATGATCGCGGCCACCGGGTGGATCAGCAGGTTGAGATCCGAGGACTGCTTGACCACGCCATTCACCTTCAACTCGATCTTGCCGTGCGTCATCTCCCCCACCTCGCCGGCGCGCACCAGGGGCGCAAGCACCGCAGCCTGGTCGAAGTCCTTGCCGAGATCCCAGGGGCGGCCCTTGTCGCGCGCCGCCAGCTGCAGGTCGCGGCGCGTCATGTCGAGGCCGCAGGCGTAACCATAGATGCTGGCCGGTGCATCGGCGGCGCTCACCCGGAATGCCGGCGCGCCGATCGCAACCACGAGCTCCATCTCGTAATGATAGTTCGACGTGCCCGGCGGATAGCTGAGGGTCGCGCCCGTCGGCACATAGTCGAGCGGTGTCTTGGTGAAATAAAACGGCGCTTCGCGATCGGCGATGACGCCCATTTCCCGGGCATGCGCCTCGTAATTGCGGCCGACGCAGAAGATGCGGCGGATCGGATACAGCTGCGCGATGCCGCGCACCGGCACGGCCGGGACCGGGGTCGGATCAAAAAGATATCGGCTCATCGCGCGTCTCCTGGTTCCAGAATCTGGTAAATCCCGATCTTGCGCTGCAACGGCGCGTCATCGACCATGAACACATAGGTCGGCGCAGAGCCGGCTGCCTCGAGCCGTACGCCGGCATGCGTCGGCACCGCGATGGTGTCGGATTCGGAAAAGGAAAAGCCGGTTGAATCGATCACCGCGCTGCCTTCGCCTTCCACCACATGCAGCACCGCGGATGCCGAGCGGCGCGGCAGCACCACCGGCTCGCGCGGCATGAGACGCAGGGCCGAGAAACCCAGGGTCGGCAGGCATTCGGCGCCGGTTTCCGGATTCACATAGGCAACGTGTACGGGCTCGCCGCGGGGCGTGACGCCCGCCAGGCCCTCGAGGGTCGCCTTGACCGCGGCCCAGGGATAGCGCATCAGCGGATAGGCGGCGCGCGGGGGGGTGAGCGACGCATAGGGAACCACACCGCCCTGGGCGTATCGCAGCCGCGAGCCGTTCAGCGGATCCGTCAGCGGTTGCGCCCGTCCTTCGACGCTGTAGGAAGCCTCCATCCCATGAATGAGCGGCAGATCCAGCGCATCGAGCCAAACCACGGGCGCGTTGCCCTCGTGCCCGTGCTCGTGCCACAGCCATGAGGGCGTAAGGATCAAATCGCCCTTCACCATGGGCAGCTTCTCGCCGCCGACGGTGGTATAGCCGCCGTCGCCCTCGATGACGAAACGTACGGCGCACGGCGTATGCCGGTGGGTGGGCGCGACCTCCCCGGGCAGTATCAGCTGCAGCCCGACGTAGATCGTCGGCGTGGCGCGCAGGGTGTCGAGGCCGAGACCCGGATTGCACAATACCAGCACGCGGCGCTCGGCCGTCTCGATCGGCGCCAATAGGCCGGCGCGCATCAGCTCCGGCCGCAGCTGCGAATAGCGCCACAGGCTGGGCTGGGTCTTGCGGCCCGGCTTGTCGTAGGGCAACGCATCGCGCAACGACGGCCACAGCGGAACGACATTGCGCTCGCGCAGGCCGCTCACATACTGCGGCGGCAGATCTTCAAGCCGGCCGAGACTGGAACTCATGACGGATCTCCTTGGCGAAGCGGCGGATGGTCGGCAGGGCGGGCGGACGTTGCAGGGCGGGCTCGTGGCTGCGGCATGATCCGCTCACTCGGCGTCGGGCTGGCGTTCCGGCGCCGCCGCCTCGAACGCCGGCAGCGCCCGTGCCGCCGCCGCGATACGCCGCAGCACGGGATAGGGCGCAAGGTCGCATTTCATACGTTCGGCATTGTGGATCTGGGGCACGAGGCACACCTCCGCCAGTCCCGGTGCTTCGCCGAGGCAATACGTGCCGGTGCGTGCGTCGCGCGCGACGCGCTCCTCGAGGCCGGCCAGACCCACTGCGATCCAGTGTGCGTACCAGGCGTCCACCGCCGCCTGATCATGGCCCAGATCGCTCTTGAGATACTTCAGCACCCGCAGATTGTTGAGCGGGTGGATGTCGCAGGCGATGGACAGGGCGATGGCGCGGACATGCGCCCGGTCCGCAGCGGAGGCCGGCAGCAGCGGCGGCTGCGGCTTGATCTCATCGAGATACTCGATGATGGCGAGCGATTGGGAGTGGAAACTTCCCTCGTATTCCAGCGTCGGCAGCAACCCGTCCGGATTGATCCGGCGGTAGGCACCCTGCTGCTGCTCGCCGCGGCGCAGATGGATGAAGGTCTGATCCGCCGCGAGTCCCTTCAGGTTGAGCGCAATCCTCACCCGATAAGCCGCCGAGGATCGGAAATAGCCGTACAGCTTCATCGGTGCGCTCAGGCCGCGTGGTCCCGGCCGTAGCCGTAAATCCAGTCCAAGCTGCGGTAGAAATCCTCCGGCGTCTTCTCGCCGAGCATCTGGTTTCGCACCAGCCTCTCCACGCCTTCGGGATGATAGAAATATTGCCCGATGGCGCGCGAGGACAGCACGATGCGGGCGGTGCGGGTGATGCGCTTGGTCTGGTAGCTCAGGAACGCGCCGGCGAAATCCTCCGGCCGTCGCTTGAGCTCATCGAGAAGACAGACGGCATCCTCGAGCGCCATGCAGGCGCCTTGGGCGAAATATTGCAGCGTCGGATGCGCGGCATCGCCGAGCAGGGTCACCGGGCCGTGGGTCCAATTGGCCACCGGGTCACGATCCCCGAGCACCCAGCGCCGCCAGCCCTCGGAGCGCTCCAGCACCGAACGCGGCACCGGCGGCAGATGGCCGAAGTGGCTCATCAGTTCCTCCACGCTGCCCGGCGCATTCAGCTGCTCGGCGGTGTCCTTCGTGCTGTGGAAGGTGGCGACGATGTTGAACAGCTTCCAGCCCCGCAGAGGATAGTGCACGAAGTGCGTCTTCGGCCCCGCCCACAGCACGGCGGCATTCAGCTGCAAGGATTCGGGCATCTGCTCGATCGGCAACACTGCTCGATAACAGACATGCCCGCTGATCCGCGGTGCACCGTCGCCGATGAGGGACTCGCGCACCCGGGAGCGGATGCCGTCGGCGCCGATCAGCGCGGCGGCTTGAAAAGTCTCGCCCGAAACGGTGCGCACCTCGACCCCGCCCGCCTGCTGGGTGAATCCGGCCACTTCGTGATTCGCGAGCAACTGCACGCCGGCGTCGCTCCGGCAGCGCCCGAGCAGCGAGGCGTGCAGGTCGGCGCGGTGGATGACGGCATACGGATTCTTGAACCAGCGCCGAAACGGCTCATCCACGGGGATGGCCGCGATCTCGTCACCGCTCACGCCATCCATCATCACCAGCCGGTCGATGTACACCGCGTTCGCGAGCGCCTCATCCGCCACGCCCAGGGTCTTCAGTGCGTGGAAGGCATTGGGACCGAGCTGGATGCCGGCGCCGATTTCGCCGAATTGGGCGGATTTCTCCAGCACCATGACCGGGTGGCCGGCAACGCGCAGCGCCAAGGCTGCGGCAATGCCGCCGATGCCGCCGCCGGCGACCACCACCGGCAGTGCCCTGGATGGACTCACTGTTCAGTTCCCCCGATTGAACCGGCCGCTATCTGTTATGCACAGTCTACTGATTGACAGTACACTGTCAATCCAGTCCAGCGGCGCATCGATCGCCCTGCCTCGATCGTCGCGGGGCTGTTATATAGAGTGCAGTCAACAAGGGGAATCGGTTGAGCGGCGGATCCACCGACATGGATGACATCCATCTGATTCCGGCGCACCTCATCAGGCGCTGCCATCAGATCGCGGTGGCGCTGTTTCACGAGGAATGCCCCGGTAATCTGACGCCGGTGCAATACGCGGCGCTCTCGGTGATCTCACGGCATGAGGCCATCGACCAGATCACGCTCGCCGGCCTGGCGGCGCTGAACCGCTCCACCGCCGGCGACGTCATCGACCGGCTCGAGGCCGCCGGCCTGGTGCTGCGCTCCGGCAAGACCGGCGATCGGCGGATCAATCTGTTGTCGGTGACGCCGGCCGGCCGGGAGCGGCTTCGTGAGCTCGAAACCGCGGTCAACGAGGTGCAGCGTCGTCTGCTCGAGCCGCTCGACGCCGCGGAGCGGCAGCTGTTCATACGGCTGTTGGCCAAGGTGGCCACCGAAAACAACGAGATGAGTCGCGCGCCGCTGCGACAATTGCGGCGCGCATAATGACCCCGCGGCAGCGGGTGAGCGGCCCGTTCAGCGCACGAGGATGACGTGTGGTGGCGGTTCGTCCTGGAACAGATCCTCGACCAATGGCGCACGCAGCTTAAGCACGGCCCGCTGATTGATCGATCCCTTGTCCGTGATCTCGCCGCGGTCCAACAGCGGGGGTGTCGCGAGCAGCACGGCCCGCTCGACCCGCGTTGAGCTCGCCGGATGCGCCTTCGCATGCGCCTTGAGCCTCTCGGTGAGTTCGCGGATCAGCCGCGGATCGACCGCCAATGCCGCAGCATCTGCCGCCTGGGTCCGGCCGAGGAAGGCCGCGCAGGCGAGCAGATGCGGAAAGATGAGCAGTCCGACGAAATCGCGGTTCAAACCCGCAATGACTACGTCATAGGCCAGCGGCGAGAGCGCCGCCAGCAGCGAGGCGCGCAGCGGACCGACGCTCACCCAGGTTCCGGTGGCCAGCTTGAAATCCTCGGCAATGCGGCCGTCGAAGATCAATCCTTTCTGCGGATGCTCCGGATCGATCAGGCGCACCGCGTCTCCCAGGCGGTAAAAGCCCTCCTCGTCGAAGGCCTTCGCGGTCAAGTCCGGTTGGCGCCAATAGCCCGGCATCACGTTCGGCCCCTTGACGCGCATTTCCAGCTTGCCGGCGACCGGCGTGAGCTTGACCAGATTGCCCGGTCCGGGCAACCCGATGATGCCGGCCTGGTTCGCATCCGGAGTGGTGAATGTGATGGACGGCGAAGTCTCCGTCACCCCGAGACCGGACAAGATGGGCACCCGGCGCCCGCGTGCCGCCAGCGACAGCGATTCCAGTGCGTCCCAGGCGGGCTGCGACAGGCCGGCGCCGGCATAGAAACAGGCCCGCAGCCGGCTGTAGAAGAAATCGCGCAGCGCTGGATCATGCTGCAGATGCCGCGCCAGCATTTCGAACCCGCTCGGCACGTTGAAGTACAGGGTCGGCGCGATCTCCCGCAGATTGCGCAGAGTGGTCTCGAAGCCCGCGGGCGTGGGGCGGCCCTCATCGATGTACAGCGAGCCGCCATTGAGCAGCGACAATCCCACGTTGTGATTGCCGCCGAACACATGATTCCACGGCAGCCAGTCGATGAGTACCGGCGGCTCGGTCTTGAGGAAGGGAAACGCGTGGTGCAGCATGATCTGATTGGTGCAGAGCATGCGGTGGGTGGTGACCACGGCCTTGGGGCTGCCGGTGGAACCGGAGGTCAGCAGGAACTTGGCGATGGTGTCGGGTCCGGTCCTCGCGTGCGCCGGCTCCGCCAAGGCCGGGTCGGCGGCCTGCAGATCCTCGGGCGAGCGGACGGTGCGCCCGGGAATCTCGAGGACATCGCCGATGAGCACCGCATCGGACACCGTCCTGCCGATGGCGCGGACGAACGGGCCCGCGCCAAAGGCCGCGACCGCGCCCGGCGTGAGCAGTTCGACCACCTCGCGCAGCTTGCCGAGGTCGGAACTCGCCTGTGAATAGGCGGGGGAGACCGGGCAGAAAGGCACGCCGATGTACATGGCGGCGAGGCCGAGCAGCAGATGTTCTATGCCGTTGCCCGACAGGATGAGCAGCGGACGCTCGGCGGAGAGCTCGAGCCGGGTGAGGCCGGCGGCCAGCCGCCGCACCCTGGCGAGCGCCTCGCCATAGCTCACGTGCCGCCACTCGCCGCGCGCATCGCGCTGCGCCACCATGGTCCTGTCGGGGGCGGCGGCCGCCCAATGCAACAGGGTGTCCGTAAGCCGCGCCGGGGATGGCGCGAGTGCGCAGCGCGGCGTCAGCAGCAGGGAGCCATCCTCGCGCCACACCGCGTCGGTGGAGAAATCGCCGGGCTGCCAGTCGAGCTCCCCGCCCATGGGTTCAGGCCTTCGCGTCGAGCTTCAGGACCTTGATGGCGTTTTTCTTGAGAATGAGCTCATGCACCTCGGGCTTGAAACCGGCCTCCGCGAAATCCTTGATCCAGCGATCCGGGGCGAGCACCGGGTAATCGGAGCCGAACAGCATTTTGTGCTTGAGCTGGCTGTTGGCGTATTGCACCAGCTGAGGCGGGAAGTACTTCGGCGACCAACCGGACAGGTCGATGTAGACATTGGGCTTGTGCAGGCATACCGACAGCGCCTCGTCCTGCCAGGGCCAGGAGGGGTGCGCGATGATGATGGTCATGTCCGGAAAGTCTGCGGCGACATCGTCCAGATGCATAGGGTTGGAATACTTCAGCCGGACGCCGCCGCCGCCGCGCATGCCGGTGCCGATGCCGGAATGACCACTGTGGAAGATGGCCGGCAGCTTGTGCTCGGCGATGACCTCGTAGATCCGGTAGGCCATGCGGTCGTTCGGAAAGAAGCCCTGCAAGCTCGGATGGAACTTGAAGCCGCTCACGCCCTGCTCTTCGATCAGACGGCGCGCCTCCAGCGCACCGAATTTGCCCTTGTGCGGATCGACGCTGGCGAAGGCCATCATCATGTCGCTGTTCTCGCGCGCCGCATCGATGACCTCCTGGTTCGGGATCCGCTTCGCGCCCGTCTCGGCCTCCATGTCCACCGTGAACATTACCAGGCCGATCTTGCGCTCGCGGTAATAGGCCACGGTCTCGGCGATGGTCGGCCGCTTGCCGACCTTGAAGTATTTGCTGGCCGCATCCTCGAATGTCTGCCAGATCGGATCGACCGGCTGACAGCACGACACCTCGGCGTGCACGTGGATGTCGATGGCGACGAGTTGATCGGTCTTCATGGCGTGGCTCCCTTGGTTTTCTCCCACTCGGAGAGGCTCGATCCCTTGCGCACCAGTTCCACCAGAAGCTGCGCCGGTTCCCAGTGCATCGGCCCGAATTGCGCCCGGAATCGCAGCATGCCGTCGAGCAGGGTCTTCAGGCCGATCGACTCGGCATAGAACATGGGCCCGCCGCGGTAGCGCGGGAAGCCGTAGCCCGAGGTCCACACCACGTCGATGTCGCTCGCCCGCTGCACCACACCCTCCTCCAGGATCCGGAAACCCTCGTTGAGCAGCGGAAACAGGCAGCGGTCCAATATCTCCTGCTCGGTGTGCGCATGGGTCGGCATCTTGAGTTGCTGTGCCCGCGCCTTGAGGATCGCAATGGCCTCCGGATCCTCGAGGCGGGCGCGATCACCCTTCTCGTAGCGGTAATAGCCCTTGCCGTTCTTCTGGCCGAGACGTCCGGCCTCCACCAGGGCGATCTCCGCCTGGTAATACTTCGGATCCGGCGGGTAGTGCTGTGCATTGGCCTTGTGGACGTTGACGCCGACGTCGACGCCGGCCATGTCGAACACCGCCAGAATTCCCATCGCCATGCCGAAACGCTCGAGCGCATCGTCCACCTGCTTCGGCGTCGCGCCTTCGAGCACCATGAACTCCGCCTCGCGCGCGTAACCCTCCATCATGCGGTTGCCGACAAAGCCATAGCATACGCGCGCCAGCACCGGAGTCTTGCGCAGCGGCTTCGTCAGGTCCATCGCCGTGCGAATCGCCGCCGGTCCCGATGCGTCCGTGCGGATGACCTCGAGCAGCGGCATGACGTTGGCCGGGGAGAAGAAATGCAGCCCGACCACGTCGGCCGGACGCGTGGTGGCGCGCGCGATCTCCGCCACATCGAGGGTGGAGGTGTTGCTGGCGAGCAGCGCACCGGGCTTGGCCACCTTGTCGAGCTTCGCGAAGATCGCCTTCTTGAGGTCCATGTTCTCGTACACGGCCTCGATGATCACATCGGCTGCCGCCAGGTCCGCATAATCGAGCGAGCCGCGGATCAGCGCCATGCGCTTGGCCTGTTCCCCGGCCGTGAGCCGTCCGCGCTTGACCATCGAGGCATAGTTTTTTTCGATCACACCCAGGCCGCGGTCCAGAGCGTCCTGCGTGGAGTCGATCACCGTCACGGGCAGCCCGGCATTGGCGAAGCACATCGCGATGCCGCCGCCCATGGTTCCTGCACCGATGATGCCGCCGCTGCGCACCGGCCGGCCCTCCCCCGCGGGCAGGCCGGCGATCCGGCGCGCGGCGCGCTCGGCGAAGAATACGTGCACCAGCGCGCGGCTCTCGATCGTGTCCTTGGCCTGATTCACGAGTTCGTTCTCGTACAGGAGTCCCTGATCGAAAGGCAGGCGCGCCGATGCCCGCACCGCCAGAATGGCGGTCAGTGCGGCCTGTCGGTTCGGGTATAGCTTGCGGGCGAGCGCGGTGAGCCGCTCGATCGCCGCATCGGTGGCCGTGGCCGGATCGACGCTGCGCGCGGCCGTGGGCCGCGGCGCGGCGCCGGCGGCGAGCAGCCGGCGCGCATAGGCGAGTGCACCGGTTTTCAGGTCGCCCTCGATCACCTCGTCCAGGAAGCCGAGCTGGTGGGCCTCGGTCGCATCCACCGGCTTGGCATTGATGATCAGGTCCAGAGTCTTCTCCACGCCGATCAGCCGCGGCATGCGCTGGGTGCCGCCCGCTCCGGGGATGATCCCCAGGGTCACCTCGGGCAGCCCGAGGCGGGTGCCCGGCACGGCCACGCGGTAGTGGCAGGCGAGCGCGAGCTCGAGACCGCCGCCCAGCACCGTGCCGTGCATGGCCGCCACCACCGGCACCTTCAGCGTCTCGATGCGCGCGAACAGCGCGCGGTACTCGGCCTCCTTCGGCGGACCGCTGAACTCGCCGATGTCGGCGCCGGAACAGAACGTGCTGCCCTCGCAGCGCAGTAGAACGGCACGCACGCCGGACAGCGTCGCCAGCCGATCCAGGGCCGCGGACAATCCCTCGCGCAGGGCGGCCGTGATGGTGTTGACCGGAGGATTGTCGATCGTCAGGACGACAATCCCGTCGTCCAGATCCACGCGCACTGTCTGATGCTCGCTCATGCCGCCTCCGTCATTCGTTGGGGTCCTTTTGACGACATCGCGCAATCGTCTTGTTCGTCCTCGCCCGATGTTCGTTTTACTCAATACCATCAATGCTGATTGACTAATTGGTCATTATTGTATGGAATGGTCATAAATGGCAAGCACGCAAAATAACCGCCCGGCCGGCAGCGGCACCGATCGGCGCCGCGTCAGGACCCGAGCGGCCTTGCTGCACGCCGGACGCGCCCTGCTTGCCCATCGCGACGTGGGCGCCCTGAGCGTCGATGAAATCGTCGCCGCCGCCGACGTCGCCAAGGGCAGCTTCTACAATCATTTCGCCGACAAGGACGTGTTCGCCCGCGAAATCGGCGCCACCGTGCGCCGCCAGGCCGAGGAGGCCGTGAGTGCCGCCAACAGGGGGATTGCCGATCCGGCGGATCGGCTCGCGCGGGCGCTGTGCGTGTTCGTGCGCTTTGCCATGGAGCACCGCGACAGCGCGCAGCTGCTGTGGCGGCTGAACTCCGGCGCCACGATCGCCGGCGCCCCGGCCAATCGCGGCTTGCGCGAGGAGGTGCAGCGGGCACAGGTCAGCGGCGAATTCAAGGAACTGGATGTCGAAGCCGGGGTGCTGCTCGTCATGGGCACCTTCGTGATCTCCATGCGCCACGTCCTCGAGGAGCGCGCGGTGACACCCCCTGCCACGATCGCCGCGCGCATGG
The DNA here is from genome assembly GCA_003137095.1 of Gammaproteobacteria bacterium. Taxonomy (GTDB): domain Bacteria; phylum Pseudomonadota; class Gammaproteobacteria; order Steroidobacterales; family Steroidobacteraceae; genus Bog-1198. The sequence goes on along the minus strand of PLET01000048.1, from coordinate 53,671 downwards.
CCGAGATGCTGCTGCGCGGCCTCGGCTTGCCGCTGCGCCGCGCGCGTTCCGTGGCCGCGCGGGCGGCCGCGGAATTGATCGCGAGCCGCCGACCTGCGGATGACGTCACCTTGTTACACCGGTAGCCTCAGCCAGCCATCGTTTGATGACCCCCGGTATCCCCGGCGCCTCGGCCGGCATAAAGGTGCCGGCCACATAGCGATCCGGCCGCAACAGGTGGATTGCGCCGGGTGCGCCGCGCAGCGCCTGCGCCAGGCTGCCATCATCGTGAACGAGGGTGACGCCCGGCACCGCCGTGCCGGGCGTGGCCCGCGGCAGCACCGCGACGCAGACGATTGCCAGCTCCTGCCGCAGCGTTTGCGCCCAACCGCCGAAAATGGCCTGCGGGTCGCCGGTCAGGGCCAGCAATGCAAAGCCGCGTCCCAGCACCTCATCCAGCAACACGCTGCGCCCATCGTGCGTGCGCACCCGCCCCTGCGGGAACAACCGTCCGTGCAGCTGTCGGCCGGCGCGCGTGCGCGGCAACAGAAAGCCGCGCGAAAAACGCGGCTTCGGCTTGTAGCGCATCTCCAGCACATATCTGGCCGCCGGTGGAAAGAGCCGCAGTAGATCGAAGCAGCCGCGCGTCAGCAGCCCTGCGGCGGCGCTCGACGGGCCCATCACGCGCCCCATGGCCAACGCGAGCCGGATCATGCTCCACACATGCCCGCGCCGTTCGACCTCGTAGCTTGCGAGCAGCCCGGCGCCGACCCGCCCGTGGCCGACGGCCGCCAGCTTCCAGGCGAGNNGCATCGCGGATGCCGCTGTTCATTCCCTGCCCCGCGAATGGCGGCGTCAGATGCGCCGCATCGCCCGCCAGAAACACGCGCCCGCGCCGCCAGGCCGGCGCGACCCGGGCGTGGAACCGGTAGACGGCCTGCCGCCTGATGGTGGCATCGGAACTCGCCCCGTGGCGGGCCAGCAGATCGAGGATCACCTGGTCATCGAGCAATGCCTCGTCCGGTTCGTCCTTGTGGAACTTGAACTCATAGCGGCGTGTGCGGTGCGGACCCGGCAGCGCGATGCATGGGCGGCGTGGATCGCAAAACACGCTGGTGTGCTTCTGCGGATTTTCCTGGTTCTCCAGATCGATGATCAACCAGCGCTCCTCGAAGGTCGTGCCCTCGAGCGGGATTCCGAGCTGTTCGCGCACCGTGCTGCTCGCACCGTCGCAGCCGACCAGATACGCGCAGCGCTCTTCGCGCTTCGCGCCGGAGCCGTCCGCGAGGACGGCGGTGACCGATTCCGGGCCCTCGACGAATTTCTCCAACCGCCAGCCGAACGTGGTGCGCACCGTCGCAAAGCGCGCGAGATTGTCCCGCAATTTGGCTTCCAGCACGGGCTGATGGAAGGCATTGCGGCGCGGATAGCCGTAAGGCATTCCGCTCGGCTGCACGACCGCGAAGCACCGCCCGTTGGGAGCGAAGTAATGCGAACCGTAGCCCGGAACGATGTCGGGCATCAGCGCTTCGATGACCCCCACGGATTGCATGACGCGCAGCGACTCGTCGTCGATCGAAACCGCCCGCGGCTGCGCAACGGTGGACGGATTGCGCTCGATCAGCAGCACGCGGACACCAAAAGCGCCCAGCAGGTTGGCCAGCGTCAGTCCTGTCGGGCCACTGCCGATGACGGCGATTGGCAATGCGTCATCCGCAGCCGGAATGTTGCTCATGCACCGATCATACCCGGACAACCGCATCCACCATACTATGGCGTATGTACGGTTGGCCGCTCATCGGCCAGTGCGAGCAGCCGGCGGGCCAGGTTCACCCGATCCGCCGTGCAGTTCATCAAGGTGTGCGCCGCCGCCACGGGGACGTCGGCGGCCCGCGTCGGCGGGGCATCGGATTCGTCGTACACGAACAGGTCGATGAGATCCGCGTAGTGCCGCGCCACCGCACCGGCACCGACCTCGAAACCCAGTTCCTGCATGATCTTCGCGGCCGGACCCTTGAGCGCCCGGCCGCCGATCAGCGGGGTGACCGCGATCACCGGAGCGGCACATCGCACGATGGCATCGCGCATGCCGGGCACGGCCAGGATGGGATCGATGCTCAAAAACGGATTCGAAGGGCAGACGATGACGGCTCGCAGGTCGGCGCGCTCGAGCGCGGCCAGCGCCTGCGGTTGCATGCGCGCCTGCATGGCGCCCTCGAACGCATATTCGCGCACCTCGGGTTCACAGCGGCGGCGCACGAAATAGTCCTGGAACTCCAGCCAACCCTCATCCGTTCGCAGGCGCGTGCGCACGGCATCCTCGCTCATGGGCAGGATGCTCGCGTGAATGCCGAGCGCGCCGCAGATCGCCCCGGTCACGCCGCTCAAGGTCTCCCCCGATGCCAGGCGCCGCGATCTCTCCACATGCATCGCCAGGTCGCCGTCGCCGAGCGCGAACCAGGTCTCACCGCCGAGTCCGCACAGCGCCTCCATGAAGTTCCAGGTCTCATCGCGCCGGCCCCAGCCGCGGACGGGGTCCGACAGTTCTGCGAGCGCATACACGATCGAATCGATGTCCGGACTGACGTGCAGCCCCAGGTGCCGGAAATCATCGCCGGTATTGGCGATCACCGTGAGTTCACCGGCGCCCAGCGCCAGATACAGTCCATGGGCGAGTTTCGCTCCGCCGACGCCCCCCGAGAGGGCAATCACGTGGCCGCTCACTTGAACAGATCCTCGGTGCCGGGCCGCCGCAGCGCGCTCGCCGGTTGATGCGCGCCGCCGGCCGCCAGGCCGCGCAACAGCACCACCGGGCGACCCTCCCGCCCCTGCCCCATCAGCAGCGAGGCGGCCGAGGCGATTTCATCGGCATGGCCCACGATGCTGACCCGCAATGGCCGGCCGAACAGATCCGCCTGGCCGCGCAGGTCGAGTGTGGCCGGCAATCCCGCGCAGCCGATCGCGACGCCAACCGTGCCGATGCGCCACGGACGGCCGAAGCTGTCGGAAATCACCACGCCGGGACGGCATCCGGTGAGCCCATGCAATTGCTCGCGAATGCGCGCGGCGCTGGCATCCGGATCCTGCGGCAGCAACAGCGCGTAATCGCCGCCGGATGGGTCGGCCACATTCGACTGGTCGATTCCCGCATTGGCCATGATGAACCCGAGGCGGTGCTCGACGATCAGCACGTCCTTGGCCGCGCGCACCACGCGCCTGGATTCGCGCAGCACCAGCTCCACGAGGCGCGGGTCCTTCGCCACCACCGGCGCGAGCTCCAGCGCTTGCGGTCCGGGCGACACCGCCGCCAGATTCACCAACCGTCCCTCGGCCTTGGAGACGATTTTCTGCGCGTACACGAGGATGTCGCCATCGGCGAGTCCGATTCCGGCGCGCGCCAGCGCGGCGGCGGTTTGCGCCGCCAGGTCGTCGCCGGGCCGCACCCGCGGGAAGTTCTCGGGCGCGATCAGCTGCAACTGCGATGCCGGAAGGGCCACGGGCGAATCGATTCAGCCGAAGGCCGCGCGCAGCCTGGGCAGCACCTCTGCGGCGTACAGGGTCAGAAAGCGCGCCTGATCGGGTCCGGGCGCGTGAAACACCAGGTGCCTGAAGCCGAGTTCGACGTACGGGCGGATTTTCTCGACCTGTACGTCGGGATCGCTCGACACGATCCAGCGCCGGGCGGCGCGCTCCGCCGGCAGCCGATCCGCCAGGCGTTCGAGCTCCAGCGGATCCTCGACCGAGTGCTTCTCCTCCGGCGTCAGCGACAGCGGCGCCCAATGGCGCGTGTCCTCGAGCGCCCGGGCGGCATCGGTGTCGTAGGACACCTTCATCTCGATCATCAGATCGACGTCCTGCGCGCTGCGGCCGGCGGCGGCGATGCCGGCAGCCACATTCGGCAGCAGGGTGTCGCGGTACAATTCCGGCGCCTTGCCGCTGGTGCAGATGAAGCCCGCCGCCGTTTGGCCTGCATACTTCGCCATCAGCGGGCCCGCACCCGCCACGTAAATCGGCACCGGCCGGTCGGGTCTGTCGTAGATGGTCGCCTTGTCGGTCTGGTAGAACTGGCCCTCGAAGCTCACGCGTTCCGCGTTCCACAGCTCACGGATAAGCGCGAGCGCCTCCTTCAGCCGCAGTGTCCGCTGCTTCTGCTCGGGCCATGCCATCCCCGTGGCCGGCACCTCGTTGAGGGCTTCGCCCGTGCCGACTCCCAGTACCATCCGGCCCGGAAACAGAACGCCCAAAGTCGCGAATGCCTGTGCCACCACCGACGGATGGTAGCGGAACGTCGGCGTCAGCACGCTCGTGCCCATGAGGATCTTCGAGGTGCGTGCGCCGAGGGCGCCCATCCAGGCGATGGAAAACGGCGAGTGGCCTCCCGTGTGGCGCCATGGCTGGAAATGATCGCTGATGAACACCGACTCGAAGCCCAGGCGCTCCGCCAGGACCGCAAATTCCAGCAGCTCGACCGGCCCGAATTGTTCGGCGGATGCCTTGTAACCGAATCGCAGCAATGCGGTGACCTTTAAATGACCATCGATTAGATGACCATCGATGGGCGGATGGCCGTCGATGGGACGGGCGATATCCGGTCGTCACCGACCGGGCGCCCGTAGAGCGTGGTGCGCTGCCGGGCGGGCCGGCCAAGGCCCCGGGCAATCGCGATCAACTGCCGCGCGTCGAGGAGCTGGCCGTGTACGCCGCCCGCGGCACGGGTGATCGATTCATTCATGAGGGTGCCCCCCAGATCATTCGCCCCCGCCTCGAGGCAGGCGGCCGCGCCATCGGGTCCGAGCTTGACCCAGGATGCCTGGATGTTCTTGATCAACGGATGCAGCGCGAGGCGCGCCACGGCGTGCATGAGCACGGCCTCACGGAACGTGGGCCCCGAGCGCGTGCGGCCCTTGCGCCACAACGGCGCCTCCATGTGCACGAAGCCAAGCGGCACGAACTCGCTGATGCCGCCGGTCTCGGCCTGCAGGGCGCGCAGGCGCAGCAGGTGACGGGCCCAGTGCACGGGACGCTCGACGTGCCCGTACAGGATGGTCGAGGTGGTGCGAAGTCCCTGCGCATGGGCGGCGCGGATGACCTCGAGCCATTGATCGGTCCGCAATTTGTCGGGACAGATGATCGCCCGGATCTCATCGTCCAGGATCTCCGCGGCGGTGCCCGGCAGCGTCGACAGTCCCGCCTCCCGCAGCCGGCCGAGGAATTGCGCCAGCGGCAATCCCAGCGTCGCGGCGCCGTGCCAGACCTCGAGCGGCGAGAACGCATGCACGTGCATCTGCGGCACGGCGGTCTTGACGGCGGCCACGATGTCCAGATAGGTCTGTCCGGTGAAGCTCGGGTGGATGCCGCCCTGCAGACAGACCTCGGTGGCCCCCGCCCCGGCGGCTTCGACGGTACGGCGCGCGATTTCCCCGAGATCCAGGTTGTACGCGGGACCGCGCAGATCGGTGCTGCCCCGCCCCTTCGAGAACGCGCAAAAACCGCAGTGATACAGACAGATGTTGGTGTAATTGATGTTGCGATTGACCACGTAGGTCACGGTCTCTCCCACCGTGGTCGCGCGCAGCGCATCCGCCGCGCCGATCACGCCGTCAAGATCCGCGCCATCGACGCTGAACAGTCGCACGATGTCCGCCTCGGATAATTCCCTGCCATCGCGTGCTGCCGAGAGAATGCCCGACAGCCTGGACGAGGACCCGACGCGCCGCGCCGTGGGGACCACCTGCGCGCCGCCGCTCCGCGACGGAATCGGGCTGCCCGAGCCGCAGTACCAGGCGTCGCTGCGCGCGCGGCCGCGCGCGTCGCTCAGGCGGCGCACGCGCACACCGATCGCGGCATCGGTCCAACGTTCGCAGGACTGGGCAAAAGCCGGCACCAAGGCCAATCGTTCGTCGAGGTGCCGGCCGGCGGCCGCGGTGGCGCGCGCCAGATCCCGCAAATGCGGCCACGGCGCCTCCGGGTTCACATGATCGGGCGTCACCGGCGAGATGCCGCCCCAGTCGTTGACGCCCGCGCGCAGCAGATCCAGCAGTCCGTCGGGCTGCAGATTGGGTGGCGCCTGGATCGACATCCGGGCACCGAACAGCAGCCGCGCCGCACCGAGGGTCCAGAGTGACTCCTCCAGACCGGGCTCCGGTGCCCCGGCCATTTTCGTGCCGGCTTTGGCGCGGAAATTCTGGATGATCAGCTCTTGCAGGTTGCCGTGCCGCTCGTGGATTTTGCGCAGCGCCAGCAATGATTCGATGCGCTCGCGGCGCGTCTCGCCGATCCCGATCAAAAGCCCGGTGGTCATCGCAATGCCCAATTCACCGGCCGCGTCCAAGGTGGCCAGCCGTGCCGCCGGCGCCTTGTCGGGCGATCCGTGGTGCGGGCCGCCGCGGCGGCAAAGCCGCTCGGACGCGCTTTCCAGCATCAATCCCATCGACGCGCCCACCCGCCGCAGGCGCTCGAGATTTGTCCTCTCCATGACCCCGGGATTCAGGTGCGGCAGCAATCCCGACTCCTCCAGCACCAGCTGCGCCATGCGCTCCAGGTAGTCGAGGGTCGAGGCGGCACCGAGCGCGGCCAATGCCTCGCGCGCCGCCGCATGACGCTGCTCCGGTTTGTCTCCGAGGGTGAACAGCGCCTCCTTGCAGCCGGCCTGTGTGCCGGCACGCACGATGGCGCGCACCTGGTCGGCCGACAGATAAGGCGCCGCCAGCCGCCGCGGCGCCTTCGCGAAGGTGCAATAGTGGCAGACGTCGCGGCACAACTGGGTCAGCGGGATGAACACCTTGCGCGAGTAGGTGACGGATGCGCCGAAACCTTCGAGGGTGAGCGACTCGGCGATCGGCATGAGGTCGACCGAACGCGCCGCCGGCAGATGGATCACGGCATCGTCGTCCGCGATGCGCCCGCCGGCGGCGGCCGTCGACAGCGTTTCCCGCAGGCCCGAGGACATCGTCATGCGGGCAGACACGCAGCCTCCCCGATCCCTTCCAGACGCTCCAGATCGGCGGGCCGGTCGACGTCGAAAGCGAGACCGGGCAGCAGCACCTGCTGCGCGCGCAGTCCGAGGCGTTGCGACTCGAGCAGATGCCTGCGCAGACTGTGCGTTCCGAATTGGAAACCGAACGGCCGGTCGGTGTGCACGTACAGCGCATTGGTGCCGAGGCCGGCGAGGTCGGGTGCGATGGCGAACCCGCCGCTCCGTCCGGCGAGCACCAGCTGATCGATCTCTGCGGCCGTGATGCCCGGCAGGTCCGCCGGCAGCACCACGAGTTCACTCACACCCAGTCCGAGCAGGGCGCGCTGCGCATCGGCGAGCGCCGGGTTCAAGCCGGCGCCGGTGTCCGCCAGCACCGGCACGTCGGCGGGCAAGGTGTCGCGTTCCGGCGTGAGGACGATCACCTGCCGCACGTGGGTCGCCGCCCGGGCGGCGTGCAGCACACCCCCCAGCAGGGAGCGCACCAGCGCCAGGTGCGCTGCGGGCGGCAATGCCGCCCACAGGCGGCTCTTGCAGGCGATGCGCTGCTTGACGGCGATCAGTGCACAGCAGCCTTCGATACGCGTCATGCGATTCCTGATGCCGGCTTGGGATAAGCGTAGCGCCCGAGGCACAGCAGCAGCAAGCCGCTCATCGCCAACAGGCAGGCGGAGCTCATCAGGGCCAGCTGATAATTGCCGAGTTTGTCGACGGCGATACCGTAGCTCAGGGCACCCAGGCCGGCGCCCGCGGCGAAGGCGCCGTAGATGAATCCGTAGATGCTGCTGTAATTGCGTGCGCCGAAATAGCGGGCCGCGAGAAAAGCCGCCACGTCCGACTCCATGCCCGCCGTCATGCCGACGATCACCACCATCGCCCGGGCCTGCGCGCCCGAGGGGACGCCGCCCGAGAAGGCCGCGAACGCCGCGGCGCCGAGCACCAGCATCACGCAGGCCACCCCGGGTGCCCAGAGCCGATCGATGAGCAAACTGCTGCCGAGCCGGCCGGCGCCGAGCGCCAGCCCGATCAGAGGCACCGTCGAGCGAACATCGGCGATGCCGAAGCCCTTGGATTTCAGCACGCTCTCCATGTTCGGCAGGGCTCCGCTGATGCCGGCGGCGGCAATCGCCACGGCGGCAAACAACATCCAAAATCGAGCGCTGCGCAGCGCCTGCGCAAATGACAGGCCGCGGCCGGCTGTAGCCGCAGCGTCGCGGGCGCCGCCCGGCTTGATGGCCGAGTCCGCGGGTTTGTCGAAGAACAGAAACCACGCCACCGCAAAGCTCACCAGGGGCATGCAGCCAAGACCGATGAAACCGGCCCGCCAGCCGCCATGGTCGACCAGCGCAAACAGGTAAGGCTTGAGCAGCGATCCGGACACCGCCGTGCCGAGCAGCGAGATGCCGAGCGCCAGACCCTTGTTCACCTCGAATCGGTTGTTGAGCGCACGCGACCAGGTGAGCGGCATTGTCCCCGACCCGAGTACCGCCACGGCGGCCCAGAGGACATAGTAGCCCATGAGCGAAGCGTGCAGGAGCGCAAAGGCCATGTAGGTCGGCGCCACCAGCAATGCCGAGCCCAGCGCGACGCGGCGTACCCCGATGCGGTCGGCGAACATGCCGGCGAACGGGGCCGCCGCCAGCGTTGCGGCGGCCAGCATCAAATAGCCGCCGTTGACGGCGCCCATGCCCCAGTGAAACTCCTGCGCCAGTGCGGGGCCGAGTATCCCGATGCTGTAGGTGGCGAGGGTGCCGGCGGAGAGTGCATTGCCCACCACGGCTGCCGCCAGCACCTTCCAGCCGCCGGAAAACTCTGCCAGGTTCATGGCGCCGACCCCTAGGTCCAGCGCGACACTTCGGGAAGCACTTCCTTGGCGAACAGGCGCATGGAGCGCAGCGCATACTTTTGGTCCATGCCCGGGTGGCCGAATTGCAGCGACAAATCATCGATCGAATCGTTGCGAAACTTCGACAACCCTTCCAGAACTTCCTGCGGCGAGCCGGCGATGATGGGCACGCCGAAGGCGAACGCATTTTCGGGCTTGCGAAATTCGCCGAGCGGTGCGAGCGGACGCGGCAGGCCGCGCCGCACGTAGAAGTTGATCGCCCAATGCATTGCACGCTCCGCTTCGTCGAAGGCCTTCTCGCGCGAGTCGGACACCTGGATGAACACCGGGCCCGTGGCGATCTGCACGTCCTCGCGCCGGCGGCCATGCCTGGCCAGCATGGCGCCATAGTCCTTGTAATAGGGCGAGTGCAGCGCGGAGGCAATGCTGTAGCCGCGCTCGGCGGATTTCTCGGCGCTCTGCGGGCCGTACAGCGGCGTGGTGAATATCGGCGGATGCGGCTTCTGTACCGGCTTGGTGGTCATGGCGACATCGTCGAAGTGAAAGTGCTTGCCGTGGTGCGTCACCGATTCTTCGGTGAGGAAGCGCTGGATGACGTGCAGCGCTTCGTAGCTGCGCCCGAAGGCCTCCTTGGGCACGATCCCGAAGGCCGCACACTCCGGCTCCGCGGCTCTCGCGCCGATTGCCAGATCGAAACGGCCCTTGGACAGGATGTCCAGCATCGCGACCTCTTCGGCAACCTTCAGCGGATGATACAGCGGCAGCAGCAGCACGAAGCTGCCGAGGCGCACCCGCGTGGTGAGCCGCGCAAGCGCCGCCAGGCTGAGCATGCAGCCCGGATTCCAGCCGTCCTCGGCCAGATGATGTTCGGACAGCCAGACGCGGTGGAAGCCGGATTCTTCCGCGAGCAGCGCGAGCTCGATGAACTCGTCGTAGATCTGCGGAAAGGTTTTGGGATTGTCGAGACTGGCGCGAATTGCGCCGGCGAGGCTGACTTTCATGAATCTCCCCCTTCGCGGCGCGGGTGGGACTGCATCCGTCACCGCACGATTGCTTTGATTTTCTCGCGCTCAGGGCCGACTATACCGTAGCGTATGGTCGTGAGCCATAGTGATCGCCGGGTGTTCGGGTCCGCGGTACGCGGCGCCGCGAGCCTCGCAACACGCGAGGAGCGCCGGTGTTGGATTGGTCCCGCGGTTCGGTCCCCGCGGTTCGGTTTGGTCCCGCGGTTCGGTTTGGTCCCGCGCTGATGGATTGGTCCCGCAATGATTGATGCTAAAATTCGTGCCGGCTTGCAAAGACGCTGCGGCGAGAGGTCCGGTCGCGAAAACTCATGCCTTCTGTCAAATCGAAGAAAGAGTCGGTCTACGATTTGTTGCTCCGGCGGCTGACCAGCGGACGCTATCGCCTCGGCCAGAGGATTTTGGTGAAGGAGCTGCAGAAGGATACCGGGGCGAGCCGCCAGCCCATCATGGGGGCGCTGAGCGATCTGCGCAGTCAGGGCCTCGTGACCATCGAGGCGAAAGTGGGCTGCCAGGTCATCTCCCCGACGCCGCGGGAAGTGGATGATTTCTTCCGCATGTTTGCGCAGACCGAAGGGTTCTTGGGCGAACTGGCGGCCGAACGGCGACTTTCGGTCGAGGTCGAGCAGCTGCGCAGGATCAACGCTCAGATCAAGGTGCTGCGCCAAACGGACCCGCGGGCAGGTGCGCTGTACGCCGCCTTGAACCGGAAGTTTCACGCCGCCATTCGCAAGATGGCGAAATCACCGGCCATCGCCGACCGGCAGGCGATCACGGTGGCCATGGTGGATTTTCTGATCGAGCAGACCCACGGCTTTCAGAGCCACATGGACACCGCGACCGGGGAGCATGACGAGATCATCGGGCACATCGCACGCGGCAACGCGGCCCAGGCCCGCAAGTGCATCGAACGGCACATCGCCGGTACCCGGATCTCGGCGGCTGCCGGGCTGAACCGCGCGGCGGTTCCCGCCAGGAGAAGATCCGCGTCGCATGGTTCACGCGACTTGGTTTAGCCTACGGCTTCAACGCGAGTATCAGCCGGGCGAGCTCCCGGGCCTCATCCAGGCTCACGTGGTCGTTCGGCACCATGGGGACCACTCCCCAATTGCCGCCGCCTCCGTACACGATCTTGTGCGCGAGCACCTCGACCGTCAACTCGCGGTCGGCGTCCGCGCTGTGTCGGGCGGCCACCGCGATGAACGCCGGCCCGATGAGCGCCTGCGTCATCGCATGACAGGCATTGCAGCGCTGTTCGACCAATGGCGCCGGCAACGCGGCGGTGTCGGCCCGGCTCGCAGGCGCCAGGATGAGCGCCAGGATCGCCCCGAAAGCCCCGGAGCGGCACACGCGCGCCGCGGCGCGCGGCGCGAACGAATGCAGCATGATGTCAAGCCTCCTGCAGTTCTTCATGGCCGGTCGCCCGGATCGATCACCACGGCCATGCGCGGTCCGTGCACATATTGAACCACGTTGCCGTAGGTGGTGACGAGCGCACCGGTCTGTTTATCGATGCCGACCATGCGCAGGAACGCCCCCTCGCGCGGCAGCGGCAGCACGGCAAAGGACTTGTCGCGTGGATCGAACCGATAGAGTAGGTTTGCATTGGAGGTCGCGATCCAGGCGACGTGTCGCCGCATGTCCCAGGTCACCGAATACGGGGCGCTTGCACGGTCCGGAAGATCGTAGATGCCGATCATCTTTCGCGCTCGGGTGTCGTATTCGGCCAATTGGCCGCTGCCGAACAGGGCGATATAAAGAACGTCGGCCTCCGACATGGCCATCCGGCGCGGGCCGGAATTGCCGTCGGGGAGCACGACGCTCGCATCGAATTTACCGGTTTGAATGTTGAAGCTGCCGAAGCTGCCGATGCCGAGCTGGCTGTACCAGATGTGCGTTCGGTCGGAGGACATCGCAAGACCGTAGGTTTGCTCGCCGCCGACCCGGCCCGGAACCGGCGGTATCGGATAGTTGTGCGCGTTGCCGGTCTTCGGATCGAACCAGCCGATCGCATTGTGCACGATCTCGGAGTACCAGATCCGTCCACTGCGATCGGCCGTGACGTCATGGTTCGCGTCGAAGGACAGATCATGGACCGCCGGCGGCCCGAGTCCCGGCACGTTCAGCTGCCAGGTCGTGAAGTGTTCGGTATTCGGATCGAGCCGCACGATCAGGCCGTTGAAGAACGGCGCCACCCACAGCGCCCCGTGCCGGTCGCGCATCAGCGTGTGCGGGCTGGTCGGCAGTGCACTCGGGATTTCGAGGGTGCGGGATGCGCCGGTCCCCGTATCCACCCGCACCAGGCGGTTGGAGCTCACGTCCGCCAGCCAGATCGCGCCCGGATCATCGAGGGTCAAGGCCTCGCGCACCGCATTCGGACGCGGCACCGCGTATTCCCGGATCACCGTATGCGCATTGACCAGCAGGGGCGCTCCATAGCGGTATCCCGACAGCTCCTGCAGCGGCCCGGTCAGGGTGCGTGCGAGCAGCGCCGTGGTCGGCAGCACGGGTCCCCCGGAATACACGTTATTCGGGTCCGGCGGCGCCGTCGAACCGCCGCGCCCGAACTCCCAAGCCGAGATGTAATTCATGTATTGGACGATGGCGTGCCAGCTCGATTCGACCGCCTCCTTGGGATCGCCGGGTACTTCGTGGATGAGCCGGGCATAACCCCGCACCTCCGGCGCCGGGATCTGGTGGCAGCCCACGCAAGTCATGATCAGGTTGGTGCGGTCGGCGGCCCCGATGTCCCTGAGCCAGGCGGACGCGGGCGCAACCCCGGCCTGATTCGGCTCGACCCCAAGGATGAAGCTGACATCGAGCGCATCGCCCTGTTGGCGCACGACCGAATCAACCGTGCGATAACCCAGCATCTTCACGGTGGGGCTGCGGCCATTCTGCGGACCCGGAAATTTGAAGCCGCCGCTCTCGTCGGAGAACACGGTCACGGCCGTGGGTCCGGGCTGTCCGGGCATCTTGTCGAGAGTCACCATGGCCTGGGCCACGGGTTGTCCGTTCAGATCCACCACGCGACCCGAGATCGTGGTTGCGCCGTCGGCGGCGATGCAGACCAGGGCAGCGGTTGCGCCGGCGGCAACCCGGATTGCTCGTGCACCGCCGGGCGCTCTGAATCTCATTTGCGGGTGTATTGCGCAATCCATGCGAACACCATATCGACCTGCTGCTGCTGCAGTTGCGCCGAAATGCCTTCGAACAGATGGTCCGCTGCCGGCACCAGCACGAGCCGCGCCGTGACGCCCCTGGCGACCAACGCATCGTAGAATTCCTGGCTTTGTTGCCACGGCACGCGGTGATCGGCAAGTCCGTGCATGATGAGCACGGGCGGCGTATCGGCGGTGATGTACGTCATCGGATTGGCCGCTTGCAAACGCTCGGCCGGACAGTTGGCCACCGGGCAGCCCACGTAGTCCGACTCGGGCGATGCGGGGGCACCGTGCGCGCGGCCGCCCGGCTGCGAATCCCGCTGCGCATCCAATTGCGCAAAGTCGGTGGGACCGAACCAATCAATGGCGGCCAGCACGCAGCTCGTCAAGGCCGGATCGATGTAGGGGGTGGGCAGAACCGGCACACCGGGCGGCGGCGGCGGCACTTGTTCGAAATCTTTCCGGCCGCAGGTGGTGGCCGCCAGCGCCGCGAGATTGCCGCCCGCGGATGCACCCCATATCGCCACCCGCGCGGCATCGCCTCGATAGACCGCGGCGTAAGTCTTTGCGTAACGAATCGCGGTTTTGACATCGATCAGCTGCGCCGGAAAGATTGCCTCGACGCTGGTGCGGTAGCCGGGCACGACCACCACATACCCGCGAGCCGCCAGACGCACCATGCTCTCGGTGCCGCTCGGGTCTTCCCGTCCCTCGGGATCGAGCTTCCAGGCCCCACCATGCACGTACACGACGATGGGAAAGGGACCGGCGCCGCGCTTCGGCACGTACAGCGTCATTTTCAAGGGGCGAAAGTCCGGCAGGACGGAGAAGGTCACATCCGGCAACGCGATCACGTCGCCGTAGTCGATATGCGGGCGCTGGGTGAGACTGTGCGCGCAGGCTGCCCAGTCGGGCGGCGACCAGATCGCCGGCGGCGGTGGACAGTGTTGCTGCGGCGCCGACGCTTCTGCCGCGTTTGCCGGCGCACCCGCGCCGGCGCCGGCGCCGAGCGTTGCCGCCGCGAGCAGCATGCCGTCGGGCACCCATGCGAAATTCCCCTGCATCGCGTGACCTTCCCCCAAGCCGGCTGTGATTTTATGTTCGAATCGCCGCTTTGCTCGCCGCGCGGCTCCGCCGCCGCAGCGCATATTTACATGCTAAATAGCATGCAAGTTGCTGTCAATGTTCTCCGGATGGACTGCGCCCACGCCGGAGTCTAGACTGCCCCGTACGCATGCGTATGCACGGCAAATCAACCATGTCCTTGAAAAGGCTCCTGGCGGCGCTGGCCGCCGCGGTGCTGATCGGAGTGATCGGGTGGCGTGCCGTGCATCCGTCGGCCGGCGGCGACCGCGGGCGGCCGCCGGTGGCCGTCACCGTGACCACCGTTAAGCGGCGCGATGTGAATCACGTGCTGTCTGCGGTCGGCACGGTGCAATCCCTGACCAATGTGCTGGTGCGGCCGCAGATCGACGGCGTGCTCACGCAAGTGCTGGTGCACGAAGGTGAGCATGTCGAGCGCGGCCAGTTGCTCGCGCAAATCGATGACCGCGCGCTGGCGGCCACCGTGGCGCAGGCGCGCGCCGAACAGGCACGCAATTCCGCCAGCCTGAAGATCACCGAACTCGACCTGAAGCGCGACGAGAATCTGCTGGCCGAACAGGCCATCTCGCGCCAGGCCGTGGAGCAGCAGCGCGCCTTGGCCGAGCAGATCAAGGCGACCATCCAGTCGAACGAGGCCGCGGCCCGGGCCGCCGAGATCCAGCAGTCCTATGCGCGGATCTTGAGCCCGGTCGGCGGCAAAGTGGGCATGCGGCGGGTGGATCCGGGCAATCTGGTGCACGCCAACGATGCCGGCGGTCTGTTCAGCGTGGTGCAGGTCGATCCGATCTCTGTGGTGTTCGCCCTGCCGCAGCAGTCGCTGTCGCAGCTGCAGCCGCTGCTGTCGAATCCCGCCGCGGCCGAGGTGGCCGCACTCGATCGCGACTCTGGTACGACCCTGGCCACCGGCCGCTTGACGTCCGCCGACAACCAGGTGGATTCGGCCACGGGCACCATCCAGGTGCGCGCCGTATTCGCCAATTCCGGGGGCCTCCTATGGCCGGGTGAGTTCGTGACGGTGAAACTGCGCACCGGCGTCGATCGCGGTGCGCTGACGGTGGAGTCCAGAGCCGTGCAGCACGGTCTCGACGGAGATTTCGTGTTTCGCGTCCGTGAGGACCGGGTACAACCGGTGCCCGTGACCGTGCGCTACGACCAGGATTCGCTCTCGAGCATCGATGGCGCGCTCGCAGCCGGCGACCAGGTGGTCATCGAGGGGCAGTCCCAGCTCAAATCCGGCGCGGCGGTGAAGGTGATGGCGGCGCCGCCGTGAAGCTCAGGCTGGCCTTCTCCGACTGGTTCATCGGGCATCCGATTCCCACGGTGCTGATGACCGCCGCCGTGGCGCTCATGGGTGTCGTGGCGCTGCCGCTGATGTCGGTGGCGCCCCTGCCGCAGGTGGACTATCCCACCATCGTCGTGCAGGCCGGCCTGCCCGGCGCCAGCGCCGAAACCATGGGCTCCTCGGTGGCGACGCCGTTGGAGGTGCAGCTGAGCGCGGTTCCCGGCGTGACCGAAATGACCTCGGGCAGCGGCCTCGGCTTCACCTCCATCACCCTGCAGTTCTCCCTCGACAAGAACATCGACACCGCGGCCCTCGAGGTGCAGGCCGCCATCAATGCCGCGGCCGGCCGGCTGCCGAAGGCGATGCCCAGCCTGCCGACCTGGCGCAAGGACAATCCCAGCGACCCGCCGGTGCTGGTGTACTCGGTGCGTTCCGATCTGATGACCCTTCCTGCGCTGAGCGATGCCGCCGAGGTGCTGCTCGCGCGCCCCTTGAGCCAGGTCAACGGCGTGGCACAGGTATTCCTCAACGGGCAGCGCCGGCCGGCGCTGCGCATCCAGGCGTCGCCCGAGAAGCTCGCCGCCTACGGCCTCACCCTCGCAGACATCCGCCAGGCCGTCGCGAACACCAGCGTGAACGAACCCAAAGGGGCGATCTACGGCACGCAGCAGCTGTCGACGCTCGCAACCAATGACCAGATCTTTGCGCCGGCGGATTACGACCGGCTCATCATCGCCTATCGCAACGGCCGGCCGGTGCAGCTCGGCGACATCGCGCATGTCGTGAACGGCGCCGAGGACGCGTTCGTCGGCGCCTGGATCGACGGCAAGCCGGGATTTCAGCTGGGAATCCGGCGCCAGCCCGGTGCGAACATCGTCGAGGTCGCCGACCGCATCGTGGCGGCCATGCCCGCGCTCGAGAAGGCGCTGCCCGCCAGCATGGAGGTGTCGCTCATCGAGGATCGCACCGAGACCATACGCGCCTCGCTGCAGGACGTGGGCATCAGCCTCGCAATCTCGGTGGCGCTCGTCATCCTGGTGATGCGCCTGTTCCTGCGCCAGACCTCCGCAACCCTGATCGTCGCGGTGGTGCTCGGGGTCTCCCTGCTCGCCACCGTGGCATCGATGTACGCGCTCGGCTTCACGTTCAACAACCTGACGTTGTGCGCGCTGGTCATCTCGGTCGGCTTCATCGTCGATGACGCCATCGTCGTGGTCGAGAACATCCACCGGCATCTGGAGGCCGGCGATTCGATGTTGGTGGCCGCCATCAAGGGCGCCGGCGAGATCGGCTTCACGGTGATCACCATCAGCTTCTCGCTGATCGCCGCCTTCATACCCATGCTGCTCATGGGCGGCATCGTCGGGCGCATTTTCCGCCAGTTCGCGCTCACGGTCACCGCCGGCATCCTGGTGTCCGTCGTCACCGCATTGACCCTGGCGCCGATGCTGGCCTCGCGTTACATGAAGGCTGCCGCGCCTCACGCGGCGGGCTCAGGGCCGCGGTGGCTGCTGGAGCGCTATGATCGCGCCCTCACCTGGGTGCTCGGGCACCAGCGCACCGTGCTGCTGTCTTTCGCACTGACCGTGGCGGCGACCGTGGCCTGTTACGTCTACATCCCGAAAGGCTTCTTTCCGGAACAGGATACCGGCTTCATCTTCGGGGTCACGCAGGCGGGCGAGGACATCTCCTACGAGGACATGCAGAGAAAGCAGGCATCGGTGGCCGGCATCCTGGCGGCCGATCCGGCCATCCTGCACGTCTCCAGCCGCATCGGCAGCAGCGGCTTCGGCGGCACCCTGTCCCAGGGCCTTTTCTTCATCATGCTCAAGGACAAGCACGATCGGGACGTCTCCTCGGCCCGATTGATCGACCGGCTGCGGCCGCAGCTCGGCCAGGTTCCCGGCATCCAGACCTTCCTGCGTTCGGCGCAGGACATCAGCTTCACCGCCTTCGGCGGGCGCGCGCAATATGTCTACGTCATGCGCAGTGTTGAAATTTCAGAGCTGTATCCGTGGGCGCAGAGGCTCACCGATGCGCTCTCGGCCAGGCCGCAGCTGCGCGATGTGTCGAGCGATCTGCAATTGGGCGCCCGCGTCACCCGCCTGCGCATCGATCGCGAGGCCGCGGCGCGCTTCGGCATCAGCACCGATGACGTCGACCAGATGCTGTACGACGCATTCGGGCAGCGCCAGGTCCTGCAGTACCAGACGCAGACCAATCAATACTACGTGATCATCGAAATCGATCCGAACATGCGCGGCAAACCCGAGAGCCTGAACTATTTCCGCATCCGCTCGCCGCTCACCGGGCAGATGGTGCCGCTGCTGGCGGTGGCGAAGTTCGAGCCGCCGGAGGTGGCGCCGGTGGCCATCAACCACCTCGGCATGTTTCCCGCGGTCAACATTTCATTCAATCTCGCGCCGGGCGCCTCGCTGAGCGAAGCGGTCAAGGCCGTCACCGACACCGAGGCCGCCATCGGCATGCCCGGCTCGATCAGCGGCACCTTCATCGGCAATGCGCGGGCTTTCCAGGACTCCCTGTCGACCACGCCGGTGCTGATCTTGGCGGCGCTGCTCGCCGTATACATCATCCTCGGCATTCTCTACGAGAGCTTCCTGCACCCGCTCACCATACTGTCCACCCTGCCCTCGGCGGGCATCGGCGCCCTGTGCCTGCTGTGGGCCTGGGGACTGGGCTTCTCCATCATGTCCCTGATCGGCATGGTGCTGCTCATCGGCATCGTCAAGAAAAACGGCATCCTCATGGTTGATTTCGCCCTGGATGCCGAGCGAAACCTCGGGCTAACGGCCCTCGATGCCGTGCATCGCGCCTGTCTGGTGCGCTTCCGGCCCATCATGATGACCACGGTGGCGGCCATGCTGGGCGCGGTGCCCCTGATGATCGGGTTCGGCGTGGGTTCGGAGCTGCGGCAGCCGCTCGGCGTCGCGGTGTTCGGCGGACTGCTGCTCAGCCAGATTCTCACCCTGTTCACGACACCGGTGATCTACCTCGCACTCGACCGGGCGGCACGCGCCGGGCGCGGTCCGGCGCTGGCGCAGGCCGCGCCGAACTCCCCATGAAACCCGCGGCCGCGTCAGCCCCGTCGGCCTCGTCAGCCCCGTCAGCCGCTGCGGCCGCGGTGGCCGCGGTGGCNNGTGGCCGCGGTGGCCGCGGCGGCCGTTTCGGTCCTGATGCAGGGCTGCGCGACGCCGCACAGTGTGGCTGCACCGGTTCACGGGCCTTTGCAGAGTTCCTGGGAAGCGGCTCCGGAAGGAATTCCGGTGGCGGCCGATCTGCCAGACGCCCCTCCATGGTGGGAGAAATTCAACGATGAGGGGCTCAATCGCCTGATGCGCCGGGCGCTGGTGCAGAACCTGGACCTCAAGCTGGCGCAGGCCAGGGTTCTCGAGGCCCGCGCCGAGCGCCGCGCCGCCGCCGCGGCGCAATGGCCGCAGCTCACGGCATCCGCCGGCGACCAGTACTCGCATCTGCCCTCCTCGCTGGTCGCCCCCGGTTCCTCGCCGCGCGATCTCGAGGTAGCCGCGGGCGTGAGCTGGGACGTCGATCTGTTCGGACTGGCGCGCAATCGCCGGCGCGCGGCCGAGGCCGGGCTGCGGGCGTCGCAATACGACCGCGACGATGTGCGGCTCGCGCTGCTCGCGGAGATTGCGACGAATTACGTGCAATACCGCCTGTATCAATCGCAATACGCGATCGCCACGAAGTCCGCCAATTCGCAGGCCGAGACCGTGCGCATCACGCGGGTGCGATTCGAACAGGGTGCCGCCAGCCGCCTCGATCTCGAGCGCGTGCTATCGCAGCTCGCCATCACCCGCGCCGCAGTGCCCCAGGCGCTCGAACAGGCGCAGTCCGCGCGCAGTCTGCTGGTGCTGCTGCTCGCCGGCACCCCGCAGTCGCTGGCAGCCGATCTGCCGGACACGCTGTCTGCGACGGTGCAAATGCCCGTCAGCGACCCGGTCGATGTGCTGCTGACGCCGGCCGGGATCATCGCACGGCGTCCCGACATTCGCAGCGCCGAACAACGGCTGGTGGCCGCCGCGGCGAATCTCAAGGCGGCGCTCGCCGAGCGCTATCCGCAGCTCACGCTCGCGGCGCTGTTCGGCTCGGCGGGCACCTCGGTGAATCAGCTCATGACGTCCGCATCGCGGAGCTGGGAATATGGCGGCAGTCTCACGCTGCCGTTGTTCGACTTCGGCCGGATCCGTGCGGCGATCGACCTCGCGGATGCGCAGCAGCTCGAGGCCTACCTGCTGTACGAACAGACGGTCAGAGGCGCCTTGCAGGCCACCCAATCCGCCATCGTCCTGTATGCGCAGGGGGTGCTGCGCGCCCGTCAACTGCAGACCGCGCTGGAATCCGCGCGCACCGCGGCGCGCCTGGCGCGCCGCCAATACGAGGAAGGCACCCTGTCGCTGCTCGAAGTGCTGGACGCGGAGCGCACGGCCTATGATACGGAAATCACCTGGTCACAGTCGGCGGCCGAGATGTCGCTGCGGCTGATTGCGCTCTATCGCACCATGGGCGTGCCGCCGCCCGAAGTGCGCGCGAACTGAGGATGCGGGGTCGCCGGTGCGCCGGCATCAACGCGCCGATTTCACTGCCTGATGAATCGCCGCCCGGATCCGCGGATAGGTGCCGCAGCGGCAGAGGTTGCCGGCCATGGCGGCATCGATCGCCGCATCCGTCGGAGCCGGCGTGCTCATCAGCAGGGCACACGCCGACATCAGCTGGCCGCTCTGGCAATAGCCGCATTGCACGACATCGATGTCGAGCCAGGCGCGGCGCAGCGCCGTGATTTCGGGTCCCGCGACCCCTTCGATGGTGGTCACTTCCCGCTCGCCGACAGCCGCGAGCGGCGTCACGCAGGAGCGCACGGCCTTGCCGGCAAGATGCACGGTGCAGGCGCCGCACAACGCCTTGCCGCATCCGAATTTGGTGCCGCGCAAATCGAGTTCGGTGCGCAGCACCCACAGGAGCGGCGTCTCCGGCGGCGCATCGACGGTCAGGCGGCGTCCGTTGATGTTGATTGTCGTCACGCTGATCTCAAAGGTCCGGGAGTTCAGGCAAGCTTGAGCGGCAGGGATCGCAGCCGCTGCCCGGTGAGCGCGAACACGGCATTGGCGACCGCCGGTGCGATGGGCGGCGTACCGGCCTCGCCGATGCCGCCGGGCGGCTGCGCACTCGCGATGATATCGGTCTCGATCGCCGGGCATTCGTCGAAGCGCAGCGTCGCGTAGCCGTCGAAATTGCCCTGCTGTACCTGGCCATGCTTCACCGTGATCTCGCCGTGCAGAGCGGCGGACAGGCCGAAAACCACGGCGCTTTCCATCTGCTGGCGGATCAGATTGGGATTGACGGCGGTACCGCAATCTACCACGCAGATCACCCGGTGGACGCGGATCGCGCGGCTCGAATCCACCGATACGTCGGCCACCTGCGCGACGATGGAGCCGAAGGCGCGGTGAATGGCGATACCGCGGCCGAGCGGCGCGCCCGACGGCGCGGCGCCGGGTGCCTCACCCCAATGCGCCAGTTCCGCGGCGCGGTGCAGCACCTGCAGATGTCGCGGGGCGTCACGCAGCAGGTCGGCGCGAAACTCGACCGGATCGCGCTTCGCGGCCACGGCGCACTCGTCGATGAAACTTTCGGTGAAGAAGCCGTTCTGCGAATGGGCCACGGAACGCCAGATGCCCAGGCTGACCGGCGCCTCGCTCGGCTGGTGGGACATGCGCGCATTGGCGAACCGGTAGGCCATGTTCGACGCGCCATCGGTGGATGAATCGAACATCGAGGGCGCACCGAGCGAGGATCCCGCGGATTGCGTCGACCAGGCGATGAGCCGGCCCTGCGCATCGAGACCCGCCTGCGCACGGCATTTGAAGGCCGGCCGGTAGTAATCATGGGTCATGTCCTGCTCGCGGGTCCACAGCAACTGCACCGGCGCGCCGCCGGTTTCGCGGGCCAGCAGCGCCGCCTGGACGATGACATCCGGGAAATAGCGTCGTCCGAATCCGCCTCCCAGGTAGGGAATGTGCAGCTGCACGTGGCGCTCATCGATCTTGAGGGCGCTCGCCACGGCGCTGCGCGCCATCGGCGGCGCCTGGGTGGCGCACCAGAGGGTGGCGACGCCGTCCTTGAATTGCGCCGTGCAGTTCTGCGGCTCCATGGTGGCATGCGCGAGCATTGGCACCTGGTAATCGGCGCTGATGCGGGTGGCGGCCGCCTGCATCGCCGCATCCACATCGCCGTTCTCGTGATGCACCTGGCGGCCGCTCGCGCCGATGGCCTCGGTGAGCGCCGCATTGATGGCCCGGGTGGAGGCGGCGGCCCCCGCTCCGGGGTCCCAGTCGATCACCAGGCTGTCGATGGCGCGCATCGCTTGAAACGGCGTGTCCGCAATCACCGCCACTCCGCCGGAGGTGGCGCCGACGCTCAGCATCCCGCCCGGAATGGGCGCGAGCACCACCGCCTTGTGCACGCCGGGCAGCGCCAGCGCCGCCGCGGAATTCAGCGTGGCGACGCTGCCGCCTAAGGTCGGGCACATCACGATGCTGGCGTACAGCAATCCCGGCGGCGACGCGTCGATGGCGAACGCGGCGGAGCCATCCAGTTTGGCGGCGGCGTCAAGGCGGCGCACGGCCGTGCCGATCAGCTTGAACTGCGAGGGCTGTTTGAGCGCCACGTCGCCCGGCACGGCGAGTCCGGCCGCCCTGCCCGCGAGCTCCCCGTAGGAGGCACTGCGTCCTGAGGCATGGTGCACCCGGCCGCTGTCGGCCGTGCATTCGGTTTCCGGCACCCGCCACAGCGCCGCGGCGGCGGACAACAGCATGCGGCGGGCCGAGGCGCCGGCCTGGCGCATGGGCAGCCATTGGTCCTTCATGCTCGATGAGCCGCCGGTGGCGATCACCCCCGGCACTTCGCGTATCACTTTGCGGACCAGATGCTGCGCGACCCGCTTGCCCAGCCCGTGATCCTCGGGCGCGAACGGCAGCGCATCGACGATCATGGCCTGGTTGTTGTAGATCTTGTCGAAGTTGGATGTCTCCAGCCGCACCTTCGACCAGTCCGCGTCCATTTCGTCGGCGAGCAACATGGCAAGTCCGGTGTGGATGCCCTGGCCCATTTCAGCCTGGCTCATCACCACGGTCACGGTGTCGTCGGTCGACAGCTTCACCCAGCCGTTCAAGGCCACCTGGCCGGGGACCGTGGCCAGAGGCTCGCCGGGCAGCAGCCGCTGGCGTGGCGGCAGCACGCCCCAGCCAACGATGAGGGCGCCGGCGGCACCCAGCGTACCGAGCACGACGTGGCGGCGGTTCAATGTGATCATGGCGGGACCTAATTTACGAGAACGTGGTCGTGCCCTCCGGGACCTTGTTCATGTATACCCACGGCTTGGTGGGACGCCCTTGGGCGAGCGCATGCAGCTCGCGCGCCAACACCCGGCGGTAGAACACCACGCCGTTGTCGGTGCGGCCGAGCTTCTCGCCGCGCCGCTCAACGATCCTTCCCTGGCCCAATTGGGTGAGCATGTCTTCGATTTCGACCAGCATGGGATGATCCTTCATGTCCGCGACGCTCATCTCCCCGGCCAGGCCCTTCTCGGCCATGGCGAGCGTGCTGGGCCGCGACTTGCGGATCTCCTGTACGCGTTGGTATTCGGCGTGATAGGCCTGCGCCGCGGCGCCGGTCACCGGAACCAGCTGAGTCAGGAAGGCCGTGTGATTCTCGTCATCGATGGGCGTGTGGATGAGGTAGGTCTCGCGCAACGAGGGCCCGGTGTGGCGGCTTTGTTCGTTGAAGGTCGGGATCAACAGCCGGACCGTCGTCGGCAGCAGCAAAATGGCGGCATTGGTCATGCCGCCCAACACCGTCATGGTGCGCACGATGCCGTAGTCGGTTTCCGCGAATTGGGTCGATTTGAACATGCCCATGAAGAAATCGGTGCGGCCGGGGCCGGCGGCCGGACCGTGGATCTCGCCGGTCCGATGCGTGAAGTTGGCATGGTACAGATCCCAATCGTTTTCATAGCTCTGCACATAATTGCAGGGGAAATGCGCCGAGTAGGTTTCCACCACGCCATCGACGAAGAAGCCCGGGTACGGCGGGAAGGCCGGCGGCGCGCCGCCGCCGACGTAGACATAGATGAGCCCGAGATATTCCTCGGCGGGGTACGTCTCGATGGCGATCGAACCGGTGCCGCCTTCGGCGGGACGCTCGGTGCAGCGGCCGTCGGCGCCGAATTTCCAGCCGTGGTACATGCAGCGGATCGAATCGCCCTCCACATAGCCCACCGACAGCTGAACCTTGCGATGCGGACAGCGATGCACGGTCAGATGCACCTTGCCGCCATCGCCGCGATACAAGGTATAGTCCTCGGACATCAACCTCACCGGTTTGGCGCGGCCCGCCGGCAGATCCACGGAACGCATCACGGGATGCCAGAATTGCCGCAGGTATCTGCCGCCGAGGGTGCCGGGCTTGGTTTCCCAGAAATGATCGAAGTAGTCCTCGGGCTGGACCGTGGCGTCATGGGACTCGATGGTGGCGGTGGACATGAGTAACTCCTTGGATTCAACGATGCGCGGCGGCGCGGGTGCAGGCTCTCAAGGAGCCGGCGGCGGCCGCCAGTCCGGCCGGGCGAACGGATTCAAGCGCAGATTCTCCCGCGCGTACCCTGCGGGATCGACGACGCTGCGTTTCAGGAACAGCGCCACCTCGGCTTGAACGGGTTCGAGCATCGAGGGCAGCGCGGCGAATTCATGCGTGTGGCCGTGGAACAAATGCAGGTCGACCGGAGCGGCCACGCCGACCAGCGCCTCAAACAGCGCCAAGGTGGCGGCCGGCGGCACCAGCACGTCGGCCATTCCGCCGAGCAGAAACGTCGGCGGAAATCCCGCGCGGACCTGATGCAGGGGACTCGCGGCACGCATCTCGGCTTCAGTCGCATCGGGACCGAGCAGCATCGCGGCGCGCGGCGGCATCCCGGGCGGCGACGGACCGTCGAAATGGGCCGGCGCGAAGAAGGACACCACCGCCGCCACCGGGTTTGCGCCGGGCTCGTGAGGCGTGGCGGCGGCCAGCAAGGCGAGGTGTCCGCCCGCGGAAAAGCCCTCCAGCGCGATCTTGCCGGGATCGATGCCGAGTTCCGCGGCGTGCGCCTGCGCCCAGGCGATCACCGAACGCACATCGTCGAGCTGCGCCGGATAGGCCGCCTCACCCAGCAGCCGGTATTCGGCGGCGAGTGCCGTGAACCCGAGACGCGCCAGAGCGCTCGCATACGGCACCATGTCCGCCCGCGAACCGAAGCGCCAGGCCCCGCCGTGCAGCAGAATGACGGCGGTGCGCAACGAGGAAGCCGCAGCCGGCCTGAACAGGTCGGCCGCCAGTGCCCGGCCGCCGCCCGGAATCTGAATCGTGGATCGATCAGTCATGTAAATACCGCTGGCCATCAGGCCTTGTTCTGCTAGGATTTAAATTGAATATGAATTCAATGTCAATTGCAGGCCGGCGATGAGGATGGCCAAGAACCGCGTCGCGGGCGCTTTCGACCGCTCCGGACGCACCCGCGCCGCCCTGCTCGATGCCGCGCGCCGGGTGTTCGCCGACGCGGGCTACCTCAAGGCCGAGATCGCGCAGATCACGCGCGCGGCGGATCGGGCCACCGGAACCTTCTACGTGCACTTCGACAACAAGCTCGAATTGCTCAAGGCCATGGTCGAGCAATTCCAGCTGGATCTGCTCGACAGCGGCCTGAACCGCCCGGAGCACCCGCCGGAGGCCGCTCCGCAGGTGCTGCGCGCCCTGTGGCGCACGCATCATCGCCACGCGGCCACCTTTCGCGCCCTGGTGGAAGCCGCCACGGTTCATCCGGAAATGGCAACGCTTTACGAAAACATGCGTCATCATGCGCGCCACGATTTTCACAGCATGCTCGCTGGCGCGCCGCGGCTGGCCGATGCGGACCGCGGGGAGCTCACCGTGATGGCTGCCGCGATCGAAAACATGGTGTGCGCCTGTCTGTACGAATGGCATGCGCTCGGCAAGCGGCCTGAGGGCTACACCGAAGAGCGCGGCTTCCAATCCGTGCTCGACATCATGCTGCGCGTCATCGGCTGCGCAGGATCTGCGAGCGCTGCAGATAGATGAGCGACGCCAGCAGCGCGCCGATCACCACGGTGTGGACCCAGTCCATGTGAATCGCCGACACCTGCGCGATGCAGGCGCCGATGTCCACCAACAGGAGCACCACGGCGCCGATCGCTGACACGGCCGGTATGAGCACCAGGATGCCGCCCGCCAGTTCGACGGCCGCGGTGAAGTAGCGAAACCATTGGCCGAGTCCGACCAGGTCGAATTCGGCCACCAGCATGGGTGCACCGATGAGTTTCATGACGGCGGCCGCGATGAACACGGCCGCGAGCAACACCCGCAGCACCCACACGGCATTGCCACTGGCGCGGGAAACGGGGAGGCGGGTATTCATGCAGTCGCTCCGATTGAGGTGGCGGTCAGTTTACCGATACAGGGGGCTTCAACAGCGGCTTAGATGTGGATTCATGCTTTCCCCCTGGGTAAAAAATCATGGCCGCCGACACGTTGATTGGAATCCGGGTTTTCTGCCGCCACGTGCTCACTCCGTCGGCCTCACCCACGGCAGCGGCAGGTGCCGTCTGCCGATCAGATCGAGCCGCCACCCGGCCTCGGGCAAGAGGCAGTCGAAATAAAAGCGCGCAGCATCCAACTTGCCGCGGTAGAAGGGCTCCTGCGACCGCGCCATCGAGACGCGCGCTGTGCGGGCCCAACACGCCCCCAACAGGCACAAGCCGGCCACCCGCAGGTGATCACCCGCAATCCCATACGCGGCCGCGGGCGCCGTGCCGGCCTCCGCGATGATCTCGCCCGTGACCTTCTGCCAGCGGCCGGTGAGCGCGTCCAACTCGGCGCCAAACTGCTCGAGGGCGGGAACGGCCCGGCAGGCGGCCGCTTCATCCGCGATCCATTGCAGCAGCAGTTTGAATTTCCGGCCGCCGTCGCCGATCACCTTGCGCACCAGGAAATCCACCCCCTGGATTTCATTGCTGCCCTCGTAAATCATCGCGATGCGGCTGTCGCGCACCGATTGTTCGATGCCGTAGTCCTGGATGTATCCATAGCCGCCGAACACCTGCAGCGCGGCGCTCGACAGATTGAAGCCGTTTTCCGTGAAAAAGCTCTTGATCACCGGCGTGAGCAGCGACAACAGATCCTGCGCGGCGGCGCGCCGCGACTCATCGGGGTCATGCTCTGCGAGGTCGAGCAGGTGCGCGCTCCAATAGCCCAAGGCCCTTTCGCCCTCGACCAGCGCGCGCAGCGTCATCAGTGTCCTGCGCATCGCCGGATGAAAATCGATGGGATCGGCGCCGCCGGGATGCGCCTCACCTGCGTCCGCGGGCCTCTCCGGGGAGCGCATCTGCCGGCGTTCGGCGGCATGGCGCCGGGCGTTCTGGTAGGCCATCTCCGCATGCCCCAATCCCTGCAATCCGACGTGCAGCCTTGCCGCATTCATCATGACGAACATGGCCGCGAGGCCGCGATGCGGCTCGCCGATCAACCAGCCCTGGGCGCCGCCGAAGTTCATGACGCAGGTGGCGCTGCCCTTGATGCCCATTTTCTTCTCGATACCCTCGCAGCGCAGCGCATTCGCCGGCGATCCCGCCGTGGGCAGGCGCTTTGGCACCAGGAACAACGAGATGCCGCGGGTGCCGGCCGGGGCATCGGGCAGTCGCGCGAGCACCAGATGCAGGATGTTGTCGGTCAGATCGTGTTCCCCGCCGGAGATGAAGATCTTGGTGCCGCTGATGGAGTAGGTGCCGTCCGCGCGCGGCTCGGCGCGGGTGCGCACCAGACCGACGTCGGATCCCGCCTGCGGTTCGGTCAGGCACATGGTGCACAGCCACTCGCCGCTCACGATCTTCGGCAGGTACCGCGACCTGATCTCCCGCGACGCGTGCGTACGCAGGCAATCGTAGGCGCCGTGGACGATGCCCGGGTACATGGACCACGCATGGTTTGCCGCCATGAGCATCTCGTAGAGCGCGGCATTCAACAGCAGCGGCAAACCCTGGCCGCCGTACTCGGGATCGCAGGCGAGCGCCGGCCAGCCCGCCTCGCGGAATTGGCGGTAGGCCTGCACGAACCCTTGCGGCGTGCGCACATCACCGGCCTCCCAGCGGCACCCGGACCGGTCCGCCGGCAGGTTGATCGGCTGCAAGGTATGCGCCGCGAAATCTGCGGCCGCCGCGAGGATCTGCTGCACCGTGTCGGCGCCCAGCTCGGCGAAAGCCGGGATCTGCGCCCAGTCCTTACCGGCCTCGAGCCACTCATCGAGCACGAATTGCATGTCGCGTAGCGGCGCAACGTAGCCCCACATCACGCGATCTCGCACTCCGCCAGCGCCACCGGGCCGCCCGCCATGCCGTCAGGCCGAGCGCCGCTGATCCGGCTGGGTCAGCGCCGCGCTCCACACGGGACTGGCCTTGAGCGCCTGCACCAGGTCTGCGGCCTCGCCCGCGCCGAAAAGGTAGAAGTCAGGCCGGACCAGCACCGCCCGGCAGCCGAGCCGGCCGAACCAGCGGCGGTAGTCGCCGTCGACATCCTCGATGGCCGTGCCGGCACCGATGCCGGCGACCAGTGCACCGAGGCGCTCGAGAAAGCCGCGCTCCCCGGGGGTGAGCAGCGTTCGCGGATCGTGATCGAGCCCGAGCAGCACGAAACCGCGGCCCACCACATCGTCGAAGCGGCCGCTGCGTCCGGCCGAGCGCACCCGCGCCTGCAGCGACAGGGTCCCGGCGTGCGGATCCGCGGCGTGCAGCACCGGACTCGGCGTCAGCGGCGGCTCGGGATAGCGGTCCTCGGCGTCCTTGCCCGGCCCGAGCATGTGGGCGTCGCGGCCGGCCGCGGCCGCCTCATCGAGCACGCAGATCACGCCGCCCAGCATCACCGAGAATTCGGTGAACACGCGCGCGTGGGGCGCACGCTCCGTCGCATAGCTGTCGAGCAGTACATCGTGTGCATCGCCCTTCAGCACGTGATGCAGCCGCCATTCGAGCGCCGCGACGTCGCGCAGCCCCGCGCACAATCCCTGCCCGGCAAAGGGCGGCGTCAGGTGGGCGGCATCGCCCGCCAACAGCAGGCGTCCCGCACGCCAGCTGCGTGCGATCCCGGCGCCGAAGGTGTAGACGGCGTGGCGCTCGAGAATGGCGTTATCGGGGCTCCAGTCCCAGCGCCGCAGCAGGTCCCAGACGACTGCCGGGGTGTTCATGGCCTGCTTGGTTTCGCCGGGCATGAGCATGAACTCCAGGCGCCGGCGGCCCGGGCCGCTGCACACGAGCGTCGTCGGCCGCTTCGGATCGCAGACCTGGAAGAGGTCGGTGTTCCAGCGCATCGGGTCCTTGGGCTTGATGTCGATGACCAGCCAATCGGCGGAAAACCCCAGCTCCTCATAGCTCGTGCCCATGGCGCGTCGCATGAAACTGCTGGCGCCGTCGCAGCCGACGACATAGCGCGCGCCGAACTCGCGCGCCACCGCCGCGGACGCCACGGTCGGCGCGGCGGCCGGCGCGGCGGTCGAATTCGATGCCACCGGCTGCGCACGCAGGGTCACTTGTTCGCTGCTTTGCGTCGCCGACACCACCTCCCAGCCTTGCAGCACCTCGACCTGCGCACCAAAGCGGCGCAGCCGCGCGTCCAATGCCTGTTCCATCTCGGGCTGGCAGAAGGTGAGCTTGTCCGGCCATCCGGAAATACCCATCTGATCCAATCCGCTGAAGGCCTTGAGGACCTGGCCGGTGGCATTGCGCCACTCGTAGCGCTCGCAGGGCGCGGTAAAGCCGGGCAGCGCCTCGGCGAGTCCGAGCGATTGCAGGATTCGGGCGGTTTCGTGGTCGAAACCCACCGCTCTGGGCAGCGGATGCAGGCCCGTCGCCCGCTCCAGCACCAGCACCCGATGCCCGCGCTGGGCGAGGGCGATGGCAAGAGATTGCCCCACCGGTCCGTAACCGACGATGGCAAAATCGGCAATGTCCGGCATGCTGGTACTCCCGCAGGATACAAATTACGTTATTCGCATATTTTACCAATAAAATATCGATCTATGTTTTTTTCGTGAATCGGGTACACTTTCCCCAATGATCATGGCCGACACCAGCTCCCGCGGCAGCGGCGCCCGCACCCAAACCTCGATCGCCATCGACAAGCTGCGTACCGACATCGTCACCGGCAAGCTGCGGCCGAACGAAAAGCTGCGGGTGCAGGCCCTCGCCAAGCGCTATGGACTGGCCGCGAGCTCGCTGCGCGAGGCGCTGTCGCGCCTGGTCACCGACGCCCTGGTAGTGGCCGAAGATCAGCGCGGCTTTCGCGTGAGTCCGGTGTCGCGCAGCGGTCTCATCGATCTGACCGAGGCGCGCATCGGCATCGAATGCCTGGCCCTGACTCGCTCCATCGAATACGGCGACGTCGCCTGGGAATCGGATGTATTGGGCGCCTATCACCGCCTCTCGCGTTGCACCGAAGCCACCCGTCCGGATTCGCCCGAAGCGCAGGTGTGGAGCACCTGTCACGCCGAGTTTCATCGCTCGCTGACCGCGGCCTGCCGCTCGGACTGGCTGAAGTATTTCTGCGCCCTGATGTACCAACAATCCGACCGCTACCGGTTGCTCGCCACCTATTCGCGACCGGCCAACACCCGCAATCCGCTGAACGAGCACGAAGCCATCATGAAGGCGGCGATCGCGCGCGATGCGCCGCTCGCCTGCGACCTGCTGAGCAGGCACTTTCGGGAAACCACCCGCAGGCTGCTCGATGCCGACGCCGCCGACAGCGGCCTGGCGCCGGCGGACGAATCGAGCCGGCGTTGATAGTCGGCGGCGTGCCGGCCAGTCCATGAGGCCGCCGCGCTCCCTGTCGACCCGGCCGATGCGCATCGTGCCGAAGCTCGAGCTGCGCGGCACGCAGCTCGCGGGCTGGACACCGGACGCCGGCGGCCGGGAACTCACGCAGGGCATCCTGTTCGATGAGGACGTACGCATTCCCCTGCCCGATGGCGTGGAGCTCATCGCCGATCTGTTCCGGCCGGCGGCCTTGGGTCCCGTGCCGGTGCTGATCGGCTGGGCCGTCTACGTGAAGGACACCGAGCGCCTCGGCGGCGGACCCTTCATCGACGAGTCGGGAGTGTGCCCCTTTGTGATCCGCTGCGGCTATGCGGTGCTGCGCGTGCAGCCGCGCGGCACCGGCCGTTCGGGCGGCGTGGCGCCCGCGGAAATGTCGAGCGACGAGGAGCGCGCGGATTGCCATGCGGCGATCCAATGGGCCGCGGCCCAGCCCTGGTGCAACGGCAGCGTGGGCATGACCGGCATGTCGTACTTCGCCATCGCGCAGCTGTTGGTGGCGGCCACCCGTCCGCCGGCCCTCAAGGCGATCTTTCCCTACAAGGCGATGACCGACATCTACCGCCATGGCTTCTTCAAGGGTGGCGCCGCCTTCAGCGGCATCATCGAGCTGTTCGCGGCCTTCGAGAAGGTGGTGCCGCCGAGGATCCCCGCCGGCCTGCGCCATCTGCTCAGCCATGCGCTGAACCGCCCGCGCTTCGCCATGCAGATGAGCGATCCGGCGAAGACGGAGCGCATGGTGCGCGGCTTCCTGCGCAAGCACCCGCCGCCGGAGGCGGCGCTGCGCGGGTACGTCAGCCGCCTGTTCGACCACACCTTCGATGACGATGACTACTGGCGGCGAAAGTCGGCGTGCTCGAGCCTGGAGGCCATCGACATTCCGGTGTGCATCGCCACCGACTTCGGCGCCCAGGATCTGCACTTCTTCGGTGCCTTCGAGTTATGGCACCGCCTGAAGGGCGAGAAATGCCTGTTCATCGGGCCGCCTGAATACACCTTCCCCTGGTCGAACTACCAGCGCGAACTGGTGGCCTGGTACGACTGGCGCCTGAAGGGCATCGACAACGGCTACTCGCGGCTGCCGCGGGTGCGCTACTGGCTGCGCGGCGCGGAGCGCTGGGAAGCGGCCGAGGACTGGCCGATGCCGGACGCGGTGCCGCTCAGGCTGCATCTCGCCCGGGGGGCGGCTGAGGCGCGCGGCCCGCAGTTGCTGTCGAGCACACCGCCGCCGCCGGCCTCGCAGTCCTATCTCGCCATGCCTTCCACCAGCTTCAAGATTCCCGAGGTCGATGGTCTCGAGGCGCAGGTGCTGCGCTTTGCGACGCCGCCCTTCGAGACGGACGTGCGCATGGTCGGGCCCGTGACCCTGCAGCTGCACTTTACCGCCACCGCCATCGACACCTATTTCATCGTGCGCTTGAGCGACATCGGACCGGACGGGGCGCGCACCAAGCTGTCCTTCGGCTGGCTGCTGGCCTCACACCGCACGATCGATTTCGCGCGCTCCAACCCCACCGAGATCGTGCACGATCACCGCAGTGTTGCGGCCCGTCAGCTCGTGCCCGGCGAGCCCGCCGACGTGCGCTTCAGCCTGAATCCCATTGCCAACCTGTTTCGCGCGGGACATCGCCTCGAACTCGAGATCGGCTCGCGCCCGGAACTGCTGTCGACGGCCGCGGGCGAGGGCTTCGACATGTTCCACTGGGACCCGGTGCCCTATCGCTCGCGCAATACCCTGCTGTTCGGCGCCGAACAACCCTCGGTGCTCGAGCTGTCGCTGCGGCCTCCTAGAAATTCACCCTGAAGCGCGCGCCATAGGTGCGCGGCGGCGCGATGTTCGCCGCGATATAGCCGGCCAGTGGTCCCTCGTAGGCGCCGGTGTAGATCGCGCGGTTCGACAGATTGCGGCAGAACGCCTGCAGCGACCAAGAATTGCTGCGCGGCGCCAGCGTGAGGAAGGCGTCCTCCGAAATGTAACTCGGCGCGAGTTCCGAGGGCAGGAAATCCGTGGCGAGATACCGGCTCGAGGCGAACTGGGCATTGACGGCGGCGGTGAGGCCGAAGTCGTCCGGCAGGCCGAAGCGGTGTTCATAGCCCGCCGAGCCCGACCAGCGCGGCGCATGCGTGAGCGGATTGCCGGCGCAATTCACGTGCTCGCCGCCCGCCAGCGCACCCGACGTGATGGTCGTGACGGCGCAGGTGGTGCTGATCGCGTTCGGCGAGGTGGGATCCAGGCTCGTGAAACCGTTGCCGGCGCCGCGCGCGAAGGGCGCACCGGTGGTATTGGCCGGCACGTCGTAGGCGAAGGTGTCGTACACCGAGTGCAGGTATTCGACCGTGGCACGCACGGTGTCCGCATCGCTCGCCTTGGCGACCAGGTCGAGGTCCAGCCCGTAGAGCGTGGCATCGCCCGCGTTCTGGTAGTCGAAGGACAGCACGCCCAGGCCATCCTCGGTGAGGCGCGGCTCCTGATGGTCCTTGTATTTCCAGTAGAAGGCCTCGGCATTGAACTGCAGGCGGTTGTCCAGGAACCGGTTGCGCGAACCCAGTTCGAACGCAGTGAGGTTCTCCGGGTCATACGACAGCGCCGCGTGGGTGCCCGGCGTGAAGCCGGCGCTCTGATCGAAACCGCCGGCCTTGAAGCCGGTGCTCACGGTGGCGTACAGCAGATTCTGCGGCGTGAGGTCCTGTTCGATGCCGACCTTCCAGGTGAACTTGCTGAAGGTCTTGTCGCCGGCATAGTTCTCGAGCAGACAGGGGTTGGGCAGTCCGCCGAAGCAGGCGATACCCGCCGGACTGGACGGCAGGAACGACACGCTCGGCGGCAACGCTGACACCGAGCCGTCGATGGTGCGCCGGTCCGAGGTGTAGCGCGCACCGGCGATCAGGCGCGTCTCGTCCGTAACGCTGAAGGTCAATTCGCCGAAGGCCGCCTCGCTGCGCGTCGACTGGTTGGTCACGGCATTGTTGTTCTGCACCAGGCCGCCGTCGATGATTTCCGAGGAATCCTGGGTTTGGTGAAAGTAATAGAGTCCCCCCACCCAGCTGGCCGGGCCGCTGGAATTGGACAGGCGCGCCTCCAGGGACTCGGCCTTGGAATCATCCGGCGAATCCGTGTACTCGAGGCCGGCCGGGCTGGCGTTGTAGGCCATCGCCGCCGATTGATAGGCCGGCAGCAGCGTCAGGGTGGCGAAGCCCAAGTCCGCACTGATGTCGGCATGCACCTTCCAGAAGGTGTTGTCGGCGTGCGTGCCGGCGCCCGGAAAGGAGAACACGGAGGTATACGGACCGAGCGTGCCTGGCGGGAACGGCGGCGTCGGATACGGCGCGAGCGCCGGGCATTTGCCCGGATTGACCACGGTGGGGAAAAAGCCGCCCGGGAGACAGGCGCCTTGTGCGGCGGCGGCCGCGAAGAAATACGGCTCGACGATGGGGTCGGAGGCCTGCGTCCAGGGCGAGGCGTTGTTGCGCGCGGCGGGTGTCAATGCCACGTAGCCGGGGCCGTCGCCGCCCACATGGGTGTAATCGACGCCGGCCAGCACCGAGAGTGCATCGGTCTTCCAAAGGGCCTGCAGACGGCCGCTCTGATGATGGTCATCGTCGCCGCCCTCGCTCAAATACCCCTGGCGGCTCACGTCTTGAATCGAGGCGCGCAGAGCAAATTGCGAGCTCAAGGGCAGATTGAGCGCGCCGTCGACCATCACCTCGCCATAATTGCCCGCTTCGACCTCGCCGTAGCCGCCGAAGGTGCTGAGCGAGGGCGCATTGGTGATCACGTTGATGGCGCCGCCGCTGGCATTGCGGCCGTACAAGGTGCCCTGCGGTCCCTTCAACACCTCCACCCGCGCAATGTCGAACAGGCTGCCCTCGACCGCCTGGGTGCGTGCCACATAGACGCCGTCCAAATTGAAGGCCACGGCCGGATTGGTGATGGGTGTGGAGCCGAAATCGCCGACGCCGCGGATGTAGATCTGGGTGGCGGCGCCGCCCTGGCTGATGATGAGTCCCGGCACCACCGCACCGAGGTCGCGTACCTGGATCACGCCGGCATCGGCCAGTTCCGCGGCCGACACCACCTGCAGCGCCAGCGACGTCTTTTGCAGGCTCTCTTCCCGACGCTGCGCCGTCACCACGATTTCCGTCAACGTCGAATCGGATGCCTCGGCTGAAATCGCCGTCATGGGATAGACGGCACTCACGAGCGCCAAGCCCGTGACCAAAGCAGCCCCTTGAGATGCGAATGCGCCCATACCACCCCCTGTACGCCTGGACTAATTATCGATTTTTTTGAATTTTAGTGTTTTTGTACAGTTTTGTAAAGCAAATATGGGCATTATGGGTAAATAACGATATTTCGGCTAATCCAAGCCTCACATCCTGAGTGCCACGTCGAGACCCTGTGGCATGTCGGACATCACCGTCCAGGCCTTGGTGGGTCTGCCATCCACCATGGCCTTGAGTTCGCGCGCCATCAGACGGCGCAGATACACCACGCCGGCGTCGGAACTCACCAGTTTTTCCTTGCGGCGGTCGACCACGCCGCCCTGCGTGGCCTGCGCCAGCAGGTCTTCCACCCAGGGCAGCTCCGGGTAGTACTTGTTGTCCTTCAAGCTGGTCTTCCCGGCGATGATCTGCAAGCCGAGTTCGACGGGGGTGGGCAGCGCTTTCAGCATTGCCTGGACCTCGTCATATTCCTTGCGGTAGGCCACCGCCGCCTCGCCCGTCACCGGCACGAATTGCGTGATGAACATCAGATGATTTTCATCGTCGATCGGCGTGTGGATGATGTAGCTGTCGCGAAACGGCGGCCCCGCCTTGCGCCGGCTCAATTCATTGAAGGTCGGAATGTGCAGCCGAACGGTCGCCGGCTGAACGAACACCGTGGCCTGCAAGGTGCCGTCCGGCAACTTCATGGTGCGCACCACGCCGTAGTCGGTTTCCCGGTAAATTTCAGACTCGAGCATCGAATGGAACATCCGATGGCGCAGTTCCATCGCCGATGGGCCGTGCAATTCCCCCGTCAGATGCGTCCACGCCGCATGATAGATGTCCCAGTCGTTTTCCCACCCTTGGAAGTACCCGCAGGTGTACGGCTGCACCATCGTTTCGACGATGCCTTCGCCCGCAAACGGCGGATAAGGCGCAAAGGCCGGCGGTTCGCCCTCGCCGAAATAGCCGTAGATCAGCCCGAGATATTCCCGGCAGGGCCAGGTCTTGATGCTGACGCTGCTCGGCGGCGCCCCGCGCTCGGCCGGACGCTCCACGCATTTGCCCGCGGAGTTGTACTTCCAGCCGTGGTAGATGCAGCGGATGTCATCCCCTTCGACATAGCCCACCCCGAGGGCGGCCAGCCGATGCGGACAGCGGTCTTGCGTGAGGAAGGCGCTTCCCGATTCGCCCCGATACAGGGTGAAACTCTCGCACAGAATCTTGATGGTCTTGGCGTAGCCGAGCTTCAGATCCTGCGACCGGGCGACCGGATGCCAGAATCGTCGCAGGTATTGGCCGCCCAGGGTGTTAGGGCCGGTATGCCCAAACTCATCATAGAAATCCTGAGGTTGGGCCTGAGACGACTTGAACGATGCTTCGCTCATATTTCTCCCCACAAAAACCGTTATTTATACAATTTATCGAGATTCGTCGAACTAGCCGACATTGTCGACCCACAGCGGACGGCGTGTCCAGTACCTTGTTACCCGGTCTGTACCGGCAACACCGTGGCCGCCGCGCTGCCAAATCCAATGCGCCGCCGCCCGGCGCCCTCACACCAGGCTCGCAGGACGACGCGGTCTCCATCTTCCAGAAAAGCGCGTGTCTCCGATGAGCCCACCGCGATGAGCTGCTGTCCGCCGCCGGTCAGTTCCACCAGGGAACCGGCCTGCGTCGGCGAAGGCCCCGACATCGTGCCGCTGCCGAACAGGTCTCCGGGCCGCAACTCGCAACCATTGATCGTATGGTGCGCAACCAGTTGGGCGATCGTCCAATAGGCGTATTTGAAATTCGAGAGCGCGAGACGCTGCGGGTTTGCGCCCTGCGCGCGCATGCGCGAGGTCTGCAGCGACACCTCGACCTGGATGTCCAGTGCACCATGCGCCGCGGCCGCCGGATCCTGCAGATAGGAGAGGGGCTGCGGGTCTTCGGCAGGACGCGAGAAGGGTGCGCGGAACGGCGCCAGCGCCTCCAGGGTGATGATCCACGGGGAAATGGTTGTCGCAAAATTTTTGCTGAGAAAAGGCCCGAGCGGCTGGTATTCCCAGCCTTGAATATCCCGTGCAGACCAGTCGTTCAGCAGGCACAAACCGAAAACATGCGATTCCGCGCTCTTGATGGGAATTGCACGGCCTGGTGCGTTGCCGGGACCCACGAACACACCGACCTCGAGTTCAAAGTCCAGACGCTGCGTCGCGCCCAATTCGGGCGCCGCCGCCCCCTTCGCCAGTCGCTGCCCCACGGGACGATGAAAGTCGTGCTCCGACACCCGGATCGTCGAACTGCGGCCGTGGTAGGCGATCGGAATCCAGCGATAGTTGGGCAACAGCGGATTATCGGGGCGGAACTGCTTGCCCACGGCGCTCGCATGATGAATCGAGGTGTAGAAATCCGTGTAGTCACCGATGGTGGCGGGCAGCGCGAATTCCGCCTGGGCCTGCGGCACGAGACTTTCGTGGAGCCATGCCTGGGCCGCCGACCCCTCCCGCAGAACCTCACTCAGGGCGGCGCGCAGCGCGCCGGACGCCGCCTGTCCCATCGACATCAGATGGTTCAGGCTGGGCTCGCAGCAGATTTCCAGCAGCGCCTGCACGGAGGGCTGCAGCCGACCGCGCTCGTGCAACGCCCGCAGATCCAGGATCTGCTCGCCGATGGCAACCCCGGCCCGGAAGGGTTCGCCGCTGGCGGCGCGTCTGAACACGCCCAGGGGAAGGTTCTGGATCGGAAAATCAGTACCCGGTGAATTGGCGCTGTCCACCCAACTGCGCAGGTGGGGGTCATGCGTGGCATTGACGGTCGCAGTCATCGCGCAGGGGCGGCTGATCGGGAGAACTTCTTCGGCAGATCCTGCCAGCACGCCTGATAATCGTGCTGCAGTTGCGGCAACCCCAAGGCATGCGCGGTCGGACAAATGGCAGCCCGCGTCTCGAGCATGAATGCCATGGTTTGATCGACATACTCCGGTTGCTGCGTATCGGCCCGGCTGGCCTTCTCGAAGGTTGCGCGGTCCGGTCCGTGGCCGCTCATGCAGTTATGCAAGGAGGCGCCCCCGGGATGAAACCCCTCCTCCTTCGCGTCGTACCTGCCGGCGATCAGCCCCATGAATTCGCTGGCGATATTGCGATGAAACCAGGGCGGGCGAAAGGTGTCCCGCATGACCAGCCATCGTGGCGGGAATATGACGAAATCGACGTCATCCACGCCCGGTGTGTCACTCTGGGCTTGCAGAACCAGGAGGATCGACGGGTCGGGGTGATCGTAGCTGATAGAGCCGATGGTATTGAAGCGCCGCAGGTCGTATTTATAAGGCGCGTTGTTGCCGTGCCAGGCCACCACGTCGAACGGCGAGTGTTCGATCGTCGCCGCCCACAACGATCCCATGAACTTCGTCACCAGCTCGAAGTTGCCCTCGACGTCTTCGTAGGCGGCCACCGGCGTCTGAAAGTCCCTGGAGCGCGCGAGTCCATTCGAGCCGATCGGCCCAAGATCGGGCAGGCGGAATGCCGCGCCGAAATTCTCGCAGAGATAGCCGCGTGCCTCCGGCTCCAGCAGTTCCACCCGCAACCGCAGGCCCCGCGGAATCACCGCGATCTCGAGCGGCTCCAGGTCAATGATGCCGAGCTCCGTGTGCACGCGCAGGCGCCCCTGTTGCGGCACGATGAGCATCTCCGCGTCGGAATTGCTGAAGAACCGCTCACGCATCGAGCGATTGGCGACATACCAGTGGATCGCGCACCCGCTCTGCGCAGGGCTCGAATGGGTGCCTCCGACGGTGACGATTCCCTCGACAAAATCGCACGGCTCTGCCGTGATCGGCAGCGGACTCCAGCGAAATTGATTCGGCGAGGCCAGGCTGCGGTCAAACACCGACACCAGATTCCGGCTGTCGATCCGCCGATAGGTTCCATGCACCGCCGCCGGGCGGATGCGATACAGCCATGAGCGGCGGCTGGCGTGACGCGGCACCGTGAAGGCCGTGCCCGAGAATTGCTCGGCATACAGGCCGTAGGCACAGCGTTGCGGGGAATTGCGAAATTCCGGCAGCGCACCTGGCAGAGCCTCGGTGGCGAACTCGTTGCAAAATCCGCTTTGATAGCCGGTGCTCATGGTCGCCCTGGCCGAGCCCTAGCCGCCGGCCGGGGTCTTGATCACCCCGCGACGGATCTGGTCGCGTTCCATGCTGACGAACAACGCACGGAAATTACCCTGGCCAAAGCCATCATCGCCGCGGCGCTCGATGATCTCGAAGAAGATCGGCCCGATCAGCGTCTCCGTGAAGATCTGCAGCAGGAGTCGTCCGCCCGTGCCGTCGAGCAGGATGCCTCTCGACTGCAGCTCTGCCACCTTCTGACCGTGGCCCGGAATCCGCTCCTCGAGCATCTCATAGTAGGTGTCCGGGGGAGGCGTCATGAATTTCAGGCCGTTGGCCTTCAACCGGTCCCAGGTCCCGAGGATGTCGTCGGTACGCAGGGCGACGTGCTGGATCCCTTCACCGCGGTATTGCTGGATAAATTCCTGGATCTGATCGAGCTGGCCGGTGCCGGCTTCGAATTTGGACTCGTTGATCGGGATGCGGATCTTGCCGCAGGGCGCCGACAGCGCGCGGCTCGTCAGGCCGGTGTATTCCCCGGTGATGTCGAAATACTGGTGTTCCCTGAAATTGAAGATCCGGTGATAAAA
Source organism: Gammaproteobacteria bacterium (assembly GCA_003137095.1). Lineage (GTDB taxonomy): Bacteria > Pseudomonadota > Gammaproteobacteria > Steroidobacterales > Steroidobacteraceae > Bog-1198. The sequence goes on along the minus strand of PLET01000048.1, from coordinate 14,464 downwards.
ATCGTAGAAGTAGTCCATCCGGCCTTTGGACACGTTATGCGTCAGATGGTCGATCTCCCGCAGGCCGGCGCCGCCGGCGAACTTGGGGTCGGCGGTCTCCCGCACAAAGTCGATGTCATAAATCGAAGGACCGGAGTACCGATCGACCAGATAGATGAGACTTCCTCCGATGCCTTCGATGGCCGGGATGTTCAGTTCCATGGGTCCGACGGTGCCCTTGACCTCCTTGGCCCCGGCGGCTACCGCCGCATGCAGCGCGTACGCGGCATCCTTGACGCGGAACGCCATCGCGCAGGCGCTCGGGCCATGATCGCGCGCAAACCGCTGCGCAAGGCTGTTCGGCTCGGCGTTCACGATGAAATTGATATTGCCCTGACGGAACAGGGACACGTTCTTGGAGCGGTGGCGTGCGACGCGGCTGAATCCCATCACCTCGAAGAGCCGGCCGAGCTCCGCCGTATCGGTCGCGGTGTATTCGACGAACTCGAAACCATCGGTCCCCAGGGGATTCTCCCAGGCCGCATCCGCGGTCTGCGACACGGGCACCGGGCCCTTAAGATCGATGGGGGTCATTGAAGCTTGCCTTCCGCGAGCGATGAAGGCATCATTTTAATTAGTTGCGTGCGCAACTGTCAATGAGATCACCGATGAGATCCCCGATGATCGCCCCCAAATCACCGCCGGATACGCTGCTTCTGGAGTATTTCGTGCCGTTCCGCCTGAACCGGCTCGCTGAGACGGTGAGCGTCAATCTGTCCGAGATTTACCGCAATCAATTCGGCCTCGAAATTCCCGAGTGGCGGGTCCTCGTCACCGTGGGACAACGCGAGGAATGCACCGCGCAGCTCGTCGCCTCGAGCACGCGCATGCACAAGACGCGCGTCAGCCGCGCGGTGGCCTCCTTGGAGGCCCGCAACCTTGTTTCCCGGAGCGTGAAACGGGCGGACGGCCGGGAAATGTCATTGCGGCTGACCCGAGAGGGACGGCAGATGTACGCGGACCTGGTTCCCCTTGCACTGCATCGTGAAAGCCGCCTGCTGTCGTGCCTGTCCCGGACGGAGCGTCTCGCGTTCCTCGCCGCGTTATCCAAGCTGGAAGCGGCACTGGAGTTGCGCCCGGATGAATAAGTGGATCATCCCGCAGGATTGGAATGCCTATGGCCCGGCGGAACACACGATGTGGGACACGCTTTTCGCGCGCCAGGTGGCCCTACTGTCGAACCGGGCTGCGCCGGCCTTTCTCGAAGGCCTCGACGTGTTGCGCATGTCCAAGCCCGGAATCCCGGATTTCACAGAGTTGTCGCAGCGGTTGCAGAAAGCCACCGGCTGGTCCGTCGTTGCAGTCCCCGGGCTGATCCCCGACGAGGACTTCTTCGAGAACCTGGCCAATCGGCGTTTTGTCGCCGGCCGGTTCATTCGAAAACCCGAGCAGATCGACTACCTGCAGGAGCCGGACATCTTTCACGATGTATTCGGCCATGTCCCATTGCTGGCCAATCCCGTGTTCGCCGACTATATGCAGGCGTATGGACAGGGCGGCCTTCGCTCCATGCGGTATGGGTCGATCCACCGGCTTGCACGCCTGTATTGGTATACCGTGGAGTTCGGGTTGATCCGCGACGGCGCCGGACTCAAGCTGTATGGTGCGGGCATCGCGTCCTCCGCCGGCGAATCGCGCTTCGCCATCGACAGCGACTCCCCGAATCGCCTGCGGTTCGACCTGCGGCGCATCATGCGCACCAAGTACCGGATCGACGATTTCCAGCAGAATTACTTCGTCATCGACAGCTTCGACCAGTTGCTCCGGGAGACTCAGGACACGGACTTCGGGCCGCTGTACGCGGACCTGGAAACGCAGCCCGAGATCGAGATCAGCGCCATTTTACCGACCGACCAGGTGCTGACCCGCGGCACGCAATCGCATGTTGCCCGGGGAAGCGTGGACTGGAATTCTAGAAATTGAGCAGCATTGCCACCGGCGTCAACGGCTTGTCGTAGACGTATGACTTCCGTGTGATTACTCAATGTGTACTCCCGCGCTTGCGCCGGTCATGCGGCCGATCACCGATGCCTGGGCAAATCCAAGACCGCCAAATATCGATTGCACGCCCGGCAACTCATGCGGGTCGCAGGCAACCAGCAGCCCGCCCGACGTCTGCGGATCGGTCAGTATGGCCTGCAGCGGCGCGTTCGCGGGCTTGGCCGACTGCACGTCCTTGCCGTAGGACAGCCAATTTCGGGCGGATGCACCGGTCGCAATTCCGGCTTCCGCGAGCGCCCGGACTCCCGGCAGCAACGGTACCCGGTCCGCCTCGATCCGCGCGCCGAGACCGCTGCCCCGGCACATCTCGAGCAGATGACCCAGCAATCCAAACCCGGTCACATCCGTCATGGCGTGCACGCCCGGGAGATTCCCGAGTTCCATGCCCGGGACATTGAGCCGCGTGGTCGCCTCGATCAAGACGCGATAGGCAGTCTCATCCAGCAGATCCTTCTTGAAAGCCGCGGACAGGATGCCGACGCCGAGCGGCTTGCCGAGGATCAACAGGTCGCCGTCCCGGGCGCGGCTGTTGCGTTTGACCCTCTTTGGGTCGACCACCCCGGTGACGGCCAGGCCATAAATGGGTTCCACGGAATCAATGCTGTGGCCGCCCGCGATGGGAATGCCGGCCTGCGCACAGACCGCCTCGCCGCCGCGCAGGATGGCGCGAATGGCTTCCCGGGACAGCGTGTTGATCGGCATGCCCACGATGGCCAACGCCAGCAGCGGCCGCGCGCCCATGGCGTAGATGTCGGACAGGGCATTGGTCGCGGCGATACGGCCGAAATCGAAGGGATCATCCACGATGGGCATGAAAAAATCGGTGGTCGCAACGATGGCTTGCTCCTCGTTCAAGCGATACACCGCGGCGTCGTCCGAGGTATCCGCACCCACCAGCAGATCGGGGTGCGCGCCCGGCAATGCGCCCTGCAACAGCTCGGCCAGGATCCCGGGCGAAATCTTGCAACCGCAGCCGCCGCCGTGCGAGAGCGAGGTCAATCGCGGTGTCGGTGGGGATGCCGGACGTGCTCGCATCGGATCTCCCATGGAAAGTGGCGGAAGGTAGCAGGAGTCGAACCTACCGGGAAACGATTGACGTCCCCCGCCGGGTTTGAAGCCCGGCCGCACCACCGGATGCGCATGCCTTCCGTAGTCGTCTTCAAACCATCGCGACGATTACACCGAGTCTGGTTCATGCCAGCTGCTGTCGGCACGCAGCACCCGTCCCCGGGGCGTGCGGCGAGTATAACCAACGCGGTCGAAGAACTCCAAAACCTGAATGGTGCGTTTGCGGCCCAGACCGATTGAATCTCGATAATCGGCGGCCTCGACGAAGCCGTGCTGCCGATATAGGCTGCGCAGTTCCCGTGCCAATGCGCGAATGCTGTCCCGGTGATAGAAGAGATCGCGCACCACCTGGTACACCTCACGCTGCACCATGCACTTGCGCAGCACCATCCTCACCTCGTCATCGTCGACCCGCACCTCGAGCGCCAGATCGCGCACCCAGGGCGGATCGAAACGCGCCGCGGCCAGGGTGGATTGCAGCTTTTGCACCAAATCGCGTTCGCGCTCGTTCAGCGTGGCCCGATGCTCCGGAACGTGCAGCCAATGGTCGCTCTGCTTCACGAGCTCCTTCTGCATGAGTTCTTCGATCAGTGCGCGCCAAAGCGCGTCCGAAACGGTCGGCGCGGTCATGCGGCGCAGGCGCCCGCGATCGATGCCCGGTTCGTCGGGCTGCTGTCGATGGAATTCCTGCAGGGCATCGAGCGTGCGCTGACCCAGGCTTTGCCAATGGGAATCCAGAATGACGACGTTGCGCCCGGCGGCTGCGACGATCCGCGCTTGTGACGGCAATGCGATACGTTCCGGCGCAACACCCGTCAGCAGCACGAGTTCCCGCATCTCGACGCCGAACGCCGCATTCTCGAGCAGCGGCAGGATTCCCCCGCCCGCGAGCATGTTCTGAACGGCCGCCAGATGGGCCAATCGATCCGGACTGCGGCGACGCCGCGCGGGTCCCACGGGGTCGATGACCACTCCCCCACCCACGGTATTGCGCGCCTGCGCATCGCGCACGATGAAGACATCGCCGGCGGCCGAACAGACCGGACGCTCGAAAACGAGTTGCGCAAACGTGGCTTCGCCTGCGGTCAGTTCGTCCGCCTCCAGCAGGACGACCTGGGCGACCCGATGCGCGGTGCCGATATGCACGTGCAGCGGCGCCCGATTCGCCAGCGGCGCACCGTCCCGCAGCCAGCGCAGCCTCACATCGAGGCGCGCACTGGGCGCAAGCGCGCGCGGATCGGCCAGCCAATCGCCGCGCGTGAGCGCTGTCTTGTCGATCCCGGCCAGATTCAGCGCACAGCGCTGGCCTGCACGGCCGATCTCGCAGTCGACGTTTTGCGCGTGAATGCTGCGCACCCGGACCGGCGTGCCGGCCGGCATGATCGCGAGGGTGTCGCCCAGCCGAACCCGTCCCGCGCGCGCCGTGCCGGTGGCCACCGTTCCGCGCCCCGGCATCGTGAACACACGGTCGACCGCGAGCCGAAACAGGTTCTCCTCGCCGCGCATCGGCCAATCGGCTGCCATACGCATCAGGTGGTCACGGAGTGCGGCGACACCGGGGTCCTTGGCTGCGACGGCATTCAGCCTGAACAGCGGTGCATCGTTCAGCCCCGTAGAAGACAACAGGTCGCCCACCTGCGCCGTCACCGCGAGGCATCGCGCCGGGTCCACCCGGTCGATTTTGGTGAGTGCAACGGCGCCGTGGCGCACTCCCAGCAACTCCAGGATGGTGAGGTGTTCACGCGTCTGCGGCATGATGCCGTCGTCCGCCGCAACAACCAGCAGCGCGAAATCGATTCCGCCGGCACCCGCCACCATGGTATGCACCAGCCGCTCATGCCCCGGTACGTCGATGAAACCCAGGGTCTCGCCGCCGGCCACGGTCGAGTAGGCATAACCGAGCTCTATGGAGATGCCGCGCTTCTTCTCCTCCTTGAGCCGATCCGTATCGACACCGGTCAAGGCGCGCACCAAACTGGTCTTGCCGTGATCGACGTGGCCGGCGGTGCCGATGATCATCGGCCGAAGGCACTCCATTGCGCGGTGAACTCGGCTTCGTCGGCAACCTCCAGGCAGCGCAGGTCGAGCCATAGCGCCCGGTCGGCGATGCGACCGATGATGGGCCGGGGCAGCTCGCGCAAACTGGCCTCGAGTCGATTCAGACCCGGGCGCCTGGAGTGGGATTGATCCACGCGCAAACCAAAACTCGGCAGCCGATCGGCCGGCAACGCGCCGCTGCCGACCTGCGAAGTCATCGGCGCCGCCGCTACTTCGAACGCCTCGCCGAGTGCCGCCTGCACCGCGGGCAGCAATCGCCGGGCCTGGCTCGCGATCTCCGGCACGGAGCGCGTCAGCAAACGTAGGATGGTCAGTTTTTCTGCAAGCAATTCCGGTGCACGGTACAGCCCCAACACCGCCTCCAAAGCGGCCAAGGTCAGCTTGCCCACCCGCAGCGCACGTTTCAGCGGGTTCTTCTTGATGCGCTCGATCAGATCGGCCCGACCGACGATGAGGCCGGCTTGCGGGCCGCCCAAGAGCTTGTCGCCGCTGAATGCGACGAGATCGGCGCCGGCGGCGATCGCTTCGCGCACCGTCGGCTCCTTCGGCAGGCCCCACTGTGCAAGGTCGACGAGACTGCCGCTGCCGAGATCCACCGCCAACGGCAGTCCGTGCGCCCGGCCCACGGCCGCCAGCTCGCCGATACCGACCGAGGCCGTGAATCCGGTGATTGCGTAGTTGCTGGTGTGCACCTTCATCAGCAGCGCCGTGCGCGGGTTGATGGCGTCCGTGTAGTCCGAAGTATGCGTACGATTGGTGGTTCCGACTTCGATGAGTTTTGAACCGGCGCTGCGCATCACGTCGGGGATGCGAAATGCGCCGCCGATTTCGACCAGCTCTCCGCGCGACACCACGACCTCGCGTCGATTGGCCAGGGCATGCAGCATCAGCAGAACCGCCGCGGCATTGTTGTTCACCACCGTCGCCGCCTCGGCACCCGTCAACTCGCGCAGGCTGGGTTCGACCATATCATCACGGTCGCCGCGGCGGCCGTTGCGCAAATCGTATTCCAAATTGACGGGCCCGCTGAGGACGCGCAGCACCGACTGCTGCACTGCGGCGGGCAGCGGCGCGCGCCCAAGATTGGTGTGCAGGACCGTGCCCGTCAGATTGAACACGGTTCGCATCCGCGGACGCGTCTCCTGCTGCAGGCGCGCGTCGACCGTTCTGGCGATGCTCAGCGGAACCAGCGCCTGCGGGTGCAACTCGCCGAGGGCGGCCTGCCGGCGTAGCGCGGCCAGCGCTTCGCGCAACGCCGCAGTGACCTGGGTTCTCGAGTAGCGCGTCAGCGAGGGTGCGAAATCCGCCTCGTTCAACAGCCGATCCAGCGAGGGGATGTCGGCAGCACGCGCCGGCGTGACATCGGTCGACACGTCAATTCCCGTCGGGCTGCCATAGAAGCGGATTGCCGCTCGCCCGATGATAGCCCCGCTCGCCGAGCAGCAAATCGAGGTTCAGGCTGGCCAGATCGTCAGCCACGGGCTCCACCCCGGGATCTTTCTCCTGATAGAGCACCTTGCGGTAGCCATGGCATTCCTCGCAGGTTTCCGCACGTACCGCGCTCTGCGCCGCACTGCCGTCGTTCTCCGGGTTCGCTCCGAGGGTGGCTGACTGGTAGGCAATGCTCTTGCCCACGGCACCGCACCGGGTGCATTGCACGCGCACCATGTGCCACTCGGTGGCGCACAGCGCACAATGTAGATACCGATATCCCTGGTAGGGCGGCTGGGCATAGACCACGCTTGCCACCGGCTGGGTGCCGCACAGCGGGCAAACACCCGGCACATCGAGGGGGCTCACCTTCTCGGCGGCAAAAGATGCGGCGTACGCGGCCCAATGCACCTGAAGAGACGCCATGACGAGGGGTGCGGCCGCCGCGTCGACCGCCTCATCTCCCGACTGCAGCAAGGCATCCGCCTGCCCCTCGATCCAGTCGCGGGATGCACGTCGAATTCTCGAGACTGTTTGGGCAACCGCCGCCGGAAAATCGGCATGCGCGGCCAGCGCCTCGCCGAGGATCCGGAGCGTCTCGAACCACGCATCGCCACGGGGCCAGACGGCCGGTTGCAGGGGCGGCATGCCGTGCTCGGTTGACCCCTGGATGTGCGCGGGCGTCGGTACCGGCACCGATAGGTCCTGGAGGGTCGCATGCTGAGCATCCACCAAGACCGCCAGGAAGCGCAGATAATCGCCGATGCCGGCGCGCGCCCCGAGGTGGCGCAGGCGCGCGGCGCGTCGGGCAAACACGGCGGTCCGCGCCGGAATTCGAACCCGGGGAATCGATCGTTGCGCGAGGGTTTCAATCTCGCCGGGTTCCAGGATGCGTTGCGCCATGGTAGGCGCAACTCTACCTCTGTTGGATGCCCTTGGTCACCTCGCGAAACCAGGCTCGGTGATGTTTCCACGCCCAGCCCGGCGTGACCCAACCGCGCGTCATGGCGCGAATCGACCCCTTGACCCAGATTGCGGCGTAAATATGCACGACGATGGCGCAGATGAGCACGATGCCGAAAAACGCGTGCAGCAGCGACCCGAACCGCACCAGGTCGACGGCGAAATACTCACTGAAGTACTGGCGCCAGATGGCAATGCCGGACAGGAACAAGCAGGTCAGGCAGACGATGATGACGAAGAACAGGAGTTTCTGGCCGCCATTGTAACGGCCGACTTCGGGCAGGTTTTGCTCGCGATTGTTGGCCACATCGTTGAACTTTCGCAGCCACATCCAGTCGCTTTGCTGCATCGCATTGTCGCGCCAGAACCTCACGCCGAGCAGTGCAAATGCCGCCGCCATGAAGCAGCCGATGAAAGGATGCAGGATCCGCGTCCAGGGGCCGCCGCCGAACAGATTGGTCAGCCAAAACATGGCTGGATGAAACAGCGCCAGCCCCGACACGGCCACCAGAACGAAGCTGATCGCCACGATCCAGTGGGTGATACGGACGGGGGCGCGGTAGCGCTCGATTCGATCGGCAGGCTGCAGGCTCATGGCGTTTTCTCCAACTCGCGGCGCGCGGCGTCCTCGTCACGCTCGTCGGTTTCGTTCGGCCCGACGCCGATGTAGTGCAGGAACCCCACCGCCGCCGTGGCGACGATCGCGAACAGCGCCAGCGGTTTGGTGATGCCCTTCCATAGACTGACCGTCGGACTGATCCGCGGTTTGTCGGGCAGCCCGCTGTACAGCATCGGCTGATCGGCATGGTGCAAAACGTACATCACGTGCGTGCCCCCCACCCCCGCGGGATCGTACAGGCCGGCTTGCTCGAAGCCCCGGGACTTCAGATCCACGATGCGCTCCTCGGCATGCTGGGTCATATCCTCCTTGGTGCCGAAGACGATGGCTCCCGTGGGACAGGATTTGACGCACGCCGGTTCGAGGCCCACGGCAACCCGATCGGAGCACAGCGTGCACTTATAGGCCTTCTTGTCCTGCTTCGAAATGCGCGGTACGTCGAACGGACAGCCGGTGATGCAATAACCGCAGCCGATGCAGTTCTCTTCCTGAAAATCGACGATGCCGTTGGCATATTGCACGATCGCACCCGGCGACGGACAAGCATTGAGGCATCCGGGGTCTGCGCAGTGCATGCAGCCGTCCTTGCGAATCAACCACTCGAGATCGCCCTTCGGGTTCTCGTACTCCGTGAAGCGCATCAGCGTCCACGAATTCTCGGACAGGTCGGGCGGATTGTCGTAATGGCCGGTGCAGCTGCCGATGGCATCGCGCAGATCGTTCCATTCCATGCAGGCGACCTGGCATGCCTTGCAGCCGATGCACTTGGTCGTGTCGATGAGTTTCGCGACCTGGCCGGTATGCGCGCCGCGCACTTCCGGCGATGGCAGCGTGGTTGCCGAGCGGCGGACGATGTCGAGCGATTGCAAGGGCATGGCTTCTCCTAGACCTTCTCGACCCGGACCAGAAACGCCTTGAATTCCGGCGTCTGCGAATTGGCGTCGCCGACGGACGGGGTCAGCGTATTGGCGAGGAATCCCGGCTTGGCGATGCCCATGAATCCCCAATGGATGGGCACGCCCACCGTGTGCAAGACCTTGCCGTCCACGTGCAACGGCCGGATGCGCTTGGTGACCATCGCCACCGCCTTGATGAAGCCGCGGTTGGAGCTCACCTTGATCGTCTCCCCCGTCGCGATTCCGATCTCCTGCGCGAGTGCTTCGCCGATTTCGACGAACTGCTGCGGCTGAATGATGGAGTTCAGGCGCACGTGCTTGGTCCAGTAATGGAAGTGCTCGGTGAGCCGGTACGTGGTCGCCACATGCGGGAACTGCGCCGCCTTGCCGAATTGCTCCCGATCGTCCGCAAACACGCGCGCGGCGGGATTGTTCGTTGCCTGCGGCTGGTTTGGATTCAGCGGGTTGTATCCCAGCGGGGTCTCGAAGGGCTCGTAGTGCTCGGGAAATGGGCCCTCGGCCATGGCACCTCGGGCAAAGAATCGCGCGACTCCTTCGGGGTTCATGATGAACGGACCCATCCCGCCGGCCGGATTCTCATCGACCTTGAAATCCGGCACGTCCACGCCGGTCCACGCCGTGCCGTTCCAACTGATGAGTCTGCGCGCGGGGTTGTAGGGCTTGCCGCTCGGATCGCAGGACGCCCGGTTGTACAACACGCGGCGGTTGGCCGGCCATGCCCAGGCCCAATTCAACGTCTGCCCGATGCCGCTGGGATCGGAGTTGTCGCGCCGCGCCATGAGATTGCCGGTGGGGCCCCAGGAACCGCAGAAAATCCAGCAGCCGCATTGCGTGCTGCCGTCGTCGCGAAGTTCCGCAAACCCCGCCAGCTGCTCGCCCGCCTTGCGCGTGATCTTGGTCGGATCCTTCGGATCCGCCAGATCTTTGAGGGCATTGCCGGAGTATTCGCGGGCCAGCTCTTCCGGACGGGGGCTCTGCGGCTGCGCATACTTCCAGGTCAGGTTGAGGATGGGATCCGGAAACGCACCGCCGTCCTTCGCGTACAGCGTGCGCAGGCGCGTGAAGATGCCCGCCATGATCTCAACGTCGCTGCGCGCCTCTCCGGGTGGGCTCGCGCCCTTCCAATGCCATTGCAGCCAGCGCGCCGAATTCACCAACGCCCCGTCCTCTTCGGCGAAGCAGGAGGTCGGCAGTCGAAACACTTCCGTTGGGATCTTCGCGGGATCGACGTCGTTGTGCTCGCCGTAGTTGCGCCAGAATTCGGAAGTCTCGGTCGCCAGCGGGTCCATGATGACGAGAAACTTGAGCTTGGAAAGGCTCGCCGTCATCTTGGCCTTGTTGGGGGCCGCAGCCAGGGGATTGAAGCCCTGTGCCAGGTAGCCGTTGACCTTGCCCTGGTGCATCAACTCGTACATCTGCAGCATGTCGTAGAGCTTGTCGACCTTGGGCAGGTAGTCGTAGGCCCAATTATTCTGCGCCGTCGCCGCATCGCCCCACCACGCCTTCATCAGGCTCACATGAAATTTCGGTGCGTTCTGCCAGTAGCTCAATTGATTGGGCCGCAGCGGCTTGAGCGTCCGGGCCGTGATGAATTTCCCGTAGTCCTGTTCGCTCTCGAGGGGCAGGCCGATGTACGCCGGCAGTTGATTCGACAACAGACCGAGATCGGTGAGTCCTTGGATGTTCGAATGTCCGCGCAGCGCATTCATGCCGCCGCCGGCAATGCCGATGTTGCCAAGCAGCAATTGCACCATCGCACCGGTGCGAATCATCTGCGAACCGGTCGAATGCTGCGTCCAGCCGAGCGCGTACATGATGGTCATCGCCCGCGTCGCCGTCGCCGTCGAGGCGATCAGGTCCCAGATGAACAGCATCTTGTCTTTGGGAGTGCCGCAGACCCGCTCGACCATGTCCGGCGTGTAGCGCGCGTAGTGCTGCTTCAGCAACGTGTAGACGCAGCGCGGGTGCGACAGGGTCGCATCGACCTTGGCAAACCCGTCCGGGCCGATCTCGTAATCCCAGCTGGATTTGTCGTAGCGGTGCTTTACGGGGTCGTAGCCGGAATAGATGCCGTCGGTGAACGCGAACTCTTCCTTGACGATGAACGACAGGTCGGTGTGATGGAGGACGTAGTCGCGTTGGATCTTGTCGTTGGTCAGCAGGTAGTTGATCAATCCGCCGAGGAAGACGATGTCGCTGCCGGAGCGGATGGGAGCGTAATAATCCGCCACCGATGCCGATCGCGTGAAGCGCGGATCGACCACGATGAGCTTGGCCTTGTTATGAGCCTTCGCCTCGGTCACCCATTTGAAGCCGCAGGGATGGGCCTCGGCGGCATTCCCGCCCATGATGAGCACCACGTCGGCATTCTTGATGTCGACCCAGTGATTCGTCATCGCTCCACGGCCAAACGTCGGGGCAAGACCTGCCACCGTCGGGCCGTGTCACACACGAGCCTGGTTGTCGAACCCCAGCAGTCCCAGCGATCGCGCCACCTTTTGGGTGATGTACCCGGCTTCGTTGCTCGACGCGGATGCTGCGAGCATGCCGGTGCTCAGCCAACGGTTCACCGTGAGGCCGTCGGGCGTCTTGGCGATGAAATTCGCGTCCCGATCCTGCTTGAGGAGCTTGCTGATACGGTCGAGCGCGTCGTCCCAGGTGATCCGTTGCCAAGCGTCGGATCCCGGTGCGCGATACTCGGGATATTTGAGGCGGCTCGCGCTGTGCACGAAGTCGATGAGGCCGGCGCCCTTCGGGCACAGCGTGCCGCGATTGACGGGATGATCGGGATCTCCCTCGATGTGGAAGATGCTCGGCAGAGCGTTCTTCGCACCATCACCCAGGCCGTACATCAAAATGCCGCAGGCGACCGAGCAATAAGGGCAGGTATTGCGCGTCTCGGTGGCCCGCGTGAGTTTGTACTCACGCACCTCCGCGAGCGCTTCGCCGGGCGAAAAGCCCATGAGTGCCAAACTAGAACCCACCAGCGACAGCCCGGTGACCTTCAAGAATTGACGTCTTGTCAGTTCAGACATGACCACCCTCCTTATGCCGCGACGGCGCGGGTCCGTTGGAAGCTATATGGCGAGTTTAGTTCCACACCCGGAACAGTACAAGTTTCGTGAAGTTTCAGCGTTGCATCTGCATCAATTCCTGCATCGGCGCCATGTTGTGATTCAAGTGCTGCATGACCCACAAGGAGCCGAACACAATCAGACAAACGATCAAAACCCCGAAGGCGAGAGCGAGCACGTTGTTCTCGTTGTCCGGGTCCGTGGTGATGTGCAGGAAGAAGATGAGATGGATGCCCATCTGGGCGACCGCGAGCACCAGCAGCGCCATGGCGAGCCCGGGTCCGTAGACGAGGTCGGTGCCCCGGACCCAGAATGACGCCGCAGTGAGCCCCACCGCGAGCGCGAGTCCGAGCACGTAGCTGCGCACTTCCCCGCCGAGGGTGTGTTCCCCGGCGGATTCGGCTCCTGGCGCGCGGTCCTCGCCGACGCTCGAGCCTGCATCGAAATCGTGTCCGCCGCTCATGGTAGCAACTCCGGGGGCAGGGTTCCGACCAGGTACACCAGGCTGAAAATCCCCACCCAGATGATGTCAAGGGCATGCCAGAAGAGGCTGAAGCACAGGAAGCGGTGGCGGACATCCTGGCGAAACCCCTTCGCATAGAACTGCGCCATCATGGTGCCGAGCCACAACAGGCCGGCGGTCACGTGCACACCGTGGCATCCCACCAGGGTGAAGAAGGAGGAGAGGAAGGCGCTGCGGCTGGGGCCGGCACCGCGTGCGACCAAGCTCACGAATTCGCGGACCTCTAGCGTGATGAACGCCAGGCCGAACAGTCCGGTGGCCAGGAGGGCGAGCTGGGTCCACTTCTGATTGCGCTCACCGACCGCAAGACTCGCCATCCCGCAGGTGAAGGTCGAGGCGAGCAGGCAGCCGGTCTCCACGGCCGTATTCTGCAGATCAAAGAGCTGCTGGGCGGTGGGGCCGCCGGCGGTGTTCTTGAAGAGCACCGCATAGGCGGCGAAGAAACTCGAGAACATGATCACATCGGAGAGCAGGAAGATCCAAAAGCCGTAGCCGACGATGATGCGCTTGGGCGCAGGGCCGCCGGCGCCATGCCCGGTCACCAGCGGCGGCGCGTGCGCTCCCGCCGGTGGTGCGCGCAGCGCCTCGGTGCTCATCGGGGCAGCTCGCGCAGGTATTCGGCGCGCGCCTCGCGATTGGCGCGGTCGATCCGCGCCACCTCATCGGCGGGAATCTCGAACTCGGCAACATCGCGCCAGGCGAAGACGACGAAGGTGACGTAGGCGCAGGCAAGCCCGAGCACCACGAGCCACCAGATGTGCCAGATGAGGGAGAAGCCGGTCAGGGTTGCGAGGAACGCCGTGACAAAGCCGACCGGACTGTTGCGCGGCATCTCGATATGCTCGTAGTGCGGCTCGGGCGTGACCAGGCGCATCTGCTCGCGCGCTTGCTGCTTGACGCTCCAGTAAGACTCCTCGTCGGTGACGTTCGGGAGCACCGCAAAATTAAAGACCGGCGGAGGCGATGGAGTGGCCCATTCGAGGGTGCGGCCATCCCAAGGATCTCCGGTGGGGTCGCGGCGCCGCTCGCGGCTGCGGATGGAGATCGCGAGCTGCGCGGCCTGCAGGGCGATGCCGCACAGAATGATCAGGGCACCAAGCGCAGCGACCAGCAGCCACGGGTGCCATTCGGGCCGGTCGTAGTGCTGCATGCGCCGGGTCATGCCCTCGAGACCCACCACGTACAGCGGAACGAAGGCGACATAGAAGCCGACGAACCAGCACCAGAACGCCGCCTTGCCGAGCCGCTCGTCCAGCGTGAACCCGAAGGCTTTGGGGAACCAGAAGGTGTAACCGGCGAACACCCCGAACACCACCCCGCCGATGATCGTGTTGTGAAAGTGCGCGACCAGGAACAGACTGTTGTGCAACACGAAGTCCGCCGGAGGCACCGCGAGCAACACCCCGGTCATGCCGCCGATCACGAAGGTCACCATGAAGCCGATCGCCCAGAGCATCGGGGAGCTGAAGCGCACGCGGCCCCCGTACATGGTGAAGAGCCAGTTGTATATCTTGACGCCCGTCGGGATGGCGATGAGCATGCTGGCGATGCCGAAGAAGCCGTTCACGTCAGCGCCCGCACCCATGGTGAAGAAGTGATGCAGCCACACCGTGAAGGAGAGGATGCAGATCGCCATGGTCGCGATCACCATCGATCGATAACCGAACAGGGGCTTGCCGGAGAACGTCGCGACCACCTCGGAGTACACCCCGAATGCCGGCAGAACCAGGATGTAGACCTCAGGGTGTCCCCAGGCCCAGATCAGGTTCAT
>PLET01000080.1 GCA_003137095.1 Gammaproteobacteria bacterium | reverse complement strand
CCGTCGGTGTCCTGGCCGACGATGAAATGCCCCTTCTCCAGCCGCAGCACGCGCTGCGCTTCCACGCCGAACGGCCGCAAGCCGCGCGGCCGCCCGGCCTCGAGCAGCGCCTGCCAGACCGCCTTGGCATCGCCCGCGGCCACGTGGATCTCGTAGCCGAGCTCGCCCACGAACCCGACCCGCAGCAGCCGCGCCGGCGCGCCGGCGAGGTGCCCCTCGCGCACGCCGAGAAACGGGAAGGCGGCATCGCCGAGATCGATGTCCGTCAGCGGCCGCAGCAGCTCGCGGCACCAGGGACCGGCATAGTTGAAGGCGGCGCGATGGCCGGTGACGTTCACCAGCGCGCAATCGAGCCCCCACAGCGCGTTCAACCGCAGCAGTTCGCGGAACACCGTGGCGGACCCGCCGGTGGTGGTGGAAAAATAATAGGCGTCCTCGGCGAGGCGTGCGATCACCCCATCGTCGATGATCACGCCGGCCTCATCGAGCATGAGCCCATAGCGGCTCATGCCGACCTTCAGGTCCGAATACCGGCCGGCGTAAACCCGCTCGAGAAATTCGCCGGCCTGCGGCCCATGAACCTCGATCTTGCCGAGGGTGCCGACATCGATGATGCCGACGGCGGCGCGCACCGCCTGCACCTCGGCCTCGATGCTCTGCGCGCGGCTCTCGCCGTCGCGCGCGTAGTACTCCGGCCGGCGCCAGTTGCCGGCCGGCATCCACACCGCGCCGAGCGCGGCGTGCTGCGCATCGATGGGGGTGCGCCGCTCGGCGTTGAAGCTGCGTCCCGCCAGAAGCTTCATGGGCACCGGGTGATACATCGGCCGCGCCGTCGTCAGACCGAGATCGCCGGGCTCCACGGCGCGCACGCGCGCGAGCACCCGCAGCGCATTGATGTTCGAATGCTTGCCCTGCGAGGGCCCCATGCCCACCGTGCTGTAGCGCTTGAGCAATTCGCTGGAGTCGAAGCCTTCCTGGGCCGCGTCTTCCAGGTCCTTGACCTGCAGGTCCTCGTCGAAATCGACAAAATTCTTGTGCGCCGAATGATCGATGATCGGAAAGGGATGCGAGGGGCGGCGAGCGCTGCGCGCCACCTTGACCTCGGAGCCGGCCCCGTGACCGGCGTAGGCGGCGGCGAGCAGGCCGGCGCGGCCGCCGTCGGCCGCGCGATCCGCATCGTACACCCCGTTCAGACGGCCCGCGGCGAACGTCCCCGGCGGCAGTTGCGCCGGTAGGTACTGCTGCAGCGCCTGCGAATACTCGACGCTGCCGCCCGCCTGCAACGGCAGCTGCACCGCCGCGCTCCAGCCGACACTCATCAGCACCGCATCGCAATCGATGCGGTGCAGGGCGCGCGCAAACACCCGCCCACCCTGATCGAAGGGCGCGACGATCAGCGCGCGCACCGTGCCGTCGGTGCCGCGCAGCGCCTCGTAGGGCGCGTGATATCGCAGCACGCGCATCCCGAGCGCCGCGCAGCTGCGCGCCGGCTCCTCGGCGTCGGCGAGCGCGCGCAAATCGACGATGGCGGCGATCCCGACGCCGCGTGCATGCAGTTCCAAAGCCACCTCGTAGGCTTCGCGATTCGCCGCCAGCACCGCCACCCGGCGCCCGGGCGCCACGCCGTGACGGCGCAGCAGGCGCGTCGCGGCCGAGGCCAGCATCACCCCGGGCAGATCGTTGCCGCGGAACACCGCCGGGGTTTCGATCACGCCGGTGGCGAACACCACCGCGGCGGCGCGCATCTTGGTCAGGCGCGAAGCTTCCGCGAGCGCCACCCAGCGATCCGCGTAAACGCCGGCGGCGACGGTGGCGCAGAGCAGCGTGATCGAGCTGTGGCGGCTCGCCTCCTCGATGAGCGCCGGATCCGCGCCGCTGCCGCCGGGCCGGGCCGCCTCCTCCACCAGCACCACCCGCGCCCCGGCGCGCGCGGCCGAGAGCGCCGCCGACAGTCCCGACGGCCCGGCACCGATCACCAGCACGTCGCAAAAGCCATAGCGCTTGGGCGTCGGCGTGCGGGTGGCGTTGAGGTCGATCCGGCCGAGCCCGGTGAAGGCGCGGAACAGGCGCTCCCAGCGCGGAAACAGCCGCTTGGAGTGAAACGCCTTGTAATAAAAGCCCACCGGCAGGAAACGCGCGAAGCGGTCGAGCAGGGCGGCACGGTCGGCGAACAATCCGCCGACGGTGTTCACCGCGAACACGGCCATGCCGGCGCGCAGCGGCGTCACGTCGCCGCGCACGTTCGGCACGCCGTCGACCTGGAACAGGGTGTTGCTGTCGTGATTCGCGAACGACAGGACGCCCCGCGGCCGGTGGTACTTGAAGCTGCGTCCGAGAAACGGCACGCCGGCCGCGGCGAGCGCCGAGGAGATCGTGTCCCCGGGAAAGCCCGCGTATTCACGGCCCTCGAAGCTGAACCTGAGCGCGCCCGAGCGATCGATCCATTCACCCGCGGCGCCCTCGAGGCGGTGCATCATGGCGCGCCCCGGGGCGGCAGGGGGCGGCGGCCCATTTCCGCCGGATGGGTGGCGATCACCGCATCGCGCAAGGTGTCGCGTTCGGCGATGAACCAGAAGCCGGAGGCGAGATGACACCACCATTCGTACTTGATTGCCGGCACGCCGGAGCGGTTGAACACATGGGCGCTCCACTCGGCGTCGCTGCAGGTGTCCGGATCGGGGCCCGGCCGCACCTCCCCACCATAGGCGAACTCCGACACCGGCCGCGGACCGTTGAGCGGGCAGACCAGGATTTTCAATGGCCCACCGAGGCGGCGCCTTTCTCGCCGGTGAGCCGGTAGTGTTCGAAGCGATCGATGGCGAAGCCCTCGATCAGCGCATGATTGCGCCCGGTCGCCACCGTGTGGCTCATGGTCTTGCCGCACACCGGCATCGCCTTGAATCCCCAGGTTCCCCAGCCGGCGTCGAGAAAGAACCCCTCCAGCGGCGTCGTGCCCATGATGGGCGCGAAATCCGGCGTCATGTCGGCGAGCCCGGCCCATTGGCGGTTGACCTTGACCTCGCCCAGGAACGGGAACAGGTCGATCATGTGCGAGGCCAGGCCCTCGGCAAACTCCAGGGTGGAGCGCGTACTGTGCAGCTCGTACGGGTCGAGGGAGGCGCCCATCACCAGTTCGCCGCGTGCCGTCTGCGATACGTACACGTGCAGCGAGCCGGAGACGATGATGGGATCGAGCCAGGGCTTCAAGGGCTCGGAGACCATGGCCTGCAGCGGATGGATGCTGATCGGCGTGTGCAGGCCGACCATGTCGAGCAGCCGCGGCGTGAATCCGGCCACGGCGCACAGCACGCGCTGGGTCGCGATCGGGCCGCGCGTGGTGTCCACGCCCTCCACCCGGCCGCCGCGCGTGCGGATGCCGGTCACCTCGCATTGTTGATGTATCTCGACGCCGCGCCGGTCGGCGCCGCGGCCGTAGCCCCAGGCCACCGCATCGTGGCGGGCGATCGCGCCCGGCTCGTGGAACAGCGCGCCGACGATGGGCGCGTGGCCGGCGCATTGCATGTCCATCATGGGGATGGCGCGCTTCACGAAGGCCGCATCGACCGCCTCCGAACGCACGCCGAAATGCTTGTTGACCTCGGCGCGCCAGCGCATGGTGCGCATTGCCGAGTCGGTGTGCGCCAGGGTGAAATGCCCGCGGGTCGAATAGAACAGGTTCAGATCGAAATCGACGGCAAGGTCCTGCCACAAGCGCACGCTCTCGTCGTAGAATTTCACGCCCTCGGGGGTCAGGTAATTGGAACGGATGATGGTGGTGTTGCGGCCGGTGTTGCCGCCGCCCAAGTAGCCGCGTTCGAGCACGGCCACGTTGCGGATGCCGTGATCGCGCGCCAGATAATAGGCACACGCCAGCCCGTGGCCGCCGGCACCGATGATGACCACGTCGTAGGCCGGTTTCAGGTTCTCATGGCGCGTGAACATCCGCGGTTCGGGGTGCTTGCGCGACAGTCCGAAACGCAGTAATCGATGGGGCATGGGGGATGAGCGACTCGCAGCGACCGGTATGTGCGAATATAACCACGAACTTTAACTGTGGATCAAACTCAATTGCGTATTATGCAATGCCGGATCCTCACATGAAAGCCAAACCGAAATCCGCCGCGCCGCGCCGCGCGGCGCGGCGCAAGGACGGCGCCGCGCCGCTCCTCGATCGCGCCGAAAATCCGGCCATCGATCTCGGCCGCACCGCCCGTCGCCTGCGCGAGAGCCAGAATCTCACCCTCGCGGACGTCGCGCGTCGCGCCGACATCTCGAGCGCCATGCTCTCGCGGCTCGAGACCGGCCGGGTCTCGCCCAGCCTGGAGACCATCGTCGCCCTGTCGCAGGCGCTCGGCGTCACGGCCTCCATGCTGATGCAGCGGGTCGGCGCCGATGACGGCGGTGCGCAATTGATCAAGGCCGGCGAGGGACTGGAAACCGTACGCAGCGGCACGCGCCGCGGACACACCTACCACCTGCTGGCGGCACAACGCGGCCCGCGCAAGATTTTCGAGCCGTTCCTGGTGACCTTCACCGACAAGAGCGAGGTGTTTCCGGGCTTCCAGCACCCGGGCATCGAGTTTATCCACCTGCTCTCCGGCATCATTCATTATCGGCACGGCCGCCACACGTATGTGCTGCGGCCGGGCGACACCCTCACCTTTCGCGGCGACGTGGCGCATGGACCGGAGCGGCTCGAGAAGGTGCCGATTCGCCTGCTGTCGCTGATCATCTACGCCAACGAACAGGACGACCTGGCATGACCCTCCCCACTCGCAGGCCGCACACCGTCGCGGCGCCCGCCGCGGGCCTGATCGGCGCCGCACTCGCCGCCCTGTTGCCGTGCGCCGGCACCGCGCCCGCCGCCGCCGCCG
>PLET01000021.1 GCA_003137095.1 Gammaproteobacteria bacterium | reverse complement strand
GTGGGCAATGTGTACCTCGAAGGGACATGGAGCGAAGTCTATCCCAACGTCACGCAGGACGAGGCCGGGCTCAAGGAGCTGTTCAAACAATTCTCATTTCCAGGCGGCATTTCGAGCCACGTTGCACCGACCACGCCGGGGTCGATTCANNGACGGCGAAGCGGAGACCGGCCCCCTGGCGACCTCGTGGCAGTCGAACAAGTTCCTGGACCCCGTCACCGACGGCGCCGTGCTGCCGATCCTGCACTTGAATGGCTACAAGATCAGCAATCCCACGGTTCTTGCGCGCATCGAGAGCGAGGAATTGTCGCAGTTCCTGCAAGGCTGCGGCTGGGCGCCACGGTTTGTCGAAGGCGACGAGCCGTTCGCCATGCATCAGGCCATGGCCGCGGCAATGGATTCGGCGATCGAGGAGATCCGAGGGATACAGACAAAGGCGCGCGACGAGCAGGACCCATCCCGCCCGCGATGGCCGATGATCGTTTTGAAATCGCCCAAGGGTTGGACCGGGCCGAAGTTTGTCGACGGGTTGAAAATCGAGGGGACCTTTCGCGCCCATCAGGTCCCCATGCTCGTGGATGCGGAGCATCCGGAGCACGTTCCGTTTCTGGAAAGCTGGATGCGGAGCTACAAACCGGAGGAATTGTTCGACCACAACGGCCGCTTGATTACTGAATTGGCGGAACTTGCCCCGAAAGGTGATCGCCGGATGGGCGCCAACCCGCATGCGAACGGCGGCATTCTGTTGCACGACTTGAGAATGCCGGACTTTAACGACCACGCGGTGCACGTGGCTTCTCCCGGCGCGGTCGAAGGCCACGATACCCAGGTGCTGGGGGCGTTCCTGCGCGACGTGTCCAAAATGAATCAAGACCAGCGAAATTTCCGCATCTTCGGCCCCGACGAGACGCTTTCGAACCTGTTGGGCGCCGTGTTCGAGGTCACCAACCGGCAATGGGATGCCCGGCAGGTAAGCAATGACGAATTCCTCGCACCGCAAGGACAGGTGCTCGACTCGATGTTGAGCGAGCATCAATGCGAGGGATGGTTGGAGGGCTACCTCTTGACCGGTAGACATGGGCTGTTCAACAGCTACGAGGCATTCATTCGCATCATCGATTCAATGTTCAGTCAACACGCGAAATGGCTCAAGGTGTGTCGGGAACTTCCCTGGCGGCGGCCGATTTCCTCCCTGAACTATCTGCTCGCCTCGCACGTGTGGCAGCAGGACCACAACGGCTTCACCCATCAAGATCCCGGCTTCCTCGATCACGTCATCAACAAGAAGGCCGATTTCGTGCGAGTCTACCTGCCGCCCGATGCGAACTGTCTGCTGTCGGTATTCGATCATTGCTTGCGCAGCCGCAATTACGTCAACGTCGTGGTCGCCGGCAAACACGCCCTTCCGCAATGGCTCACCATGGATGCAGCCGTCATCCATTGCACCGAGGGGATCGGCATCTGGCAATGGGCCAGCAACGATCAAGGCGGCGAGCCGGACGTGGTGATGGGTTGCTGCGGGGACACGCCGACGCTTGAGATCCTGGCCGCCGTGTCGATCCTGCGCGAACACTTTCCGGATCTGAAGATCCGGGTGGTCAATGTGGTCGATCTGATGAAGCTGCAGTCCTGCTCGGAGCATCCGCACGGATTGAACGAGCTCGATTATGATTCGCTGTTCACCAAGGACAAGCACATCATCTTCGGCTTTCACGGGTATGCATCACTCGTCCACCGGTTGACGTACCGGCGCACCAATCGCAATCTGCACGTGCGCGGCTACAAGGAGGAGGGCACGATCACCACGCCATTCGACATGCGGGTGCAGAATGACCTCGACCGATTCCACCTGGTGATGGACGTGATAGACCGCCTGCCGGCACTGCGAAATCGGGGCGCTTACCTGAAGCAGGTGCTCCGGGACAAGCTCATCGAGCATAAGCATTACATCAATCAGCACGGCGAGGACATGCCCGAGATTCGCAACTGGAAATGGGGTCAGCCCAAGTCGGAGCAGAAGGACCCGGGGATTACCCGCAAGGCCGGTTAGCCCCGATCCGGACAGATGGGAATAATCGCTGCGGCTCTAGTGTGCAGCACCGCCCGCAGCGTCTTGGCCGTTAGAACATTCTCCTAAAATCCGCTTTGACCTTCTGCCAGTACGAACCGCGCGGGTCCTTGGTGCATTCTTCGACG
Source organism: Gammaproteobacteria bacterium (assembly GCA_003137095.1). Taxonomy (GTDB): domain Bacteria; phylum Pseudomonadota; class Gammaproteobacteria; order Steroidobacterales; family Steroidobacteraceae; genus Bog-1198. The sequence continues at coordinate 72,513 of PLET01000021.1, read as the reverse complement.
ATGACCGGTACGAGGTTGTTGACCTGGTCGATATCCATGACCGATTTCCCGGATTTTCCATTGGTGGTCATACCTTGCGAGAAATACAGGATCTGCGGCCGCGTCACCTCGTCGAAGGACAGAAACTCCTGGCAGCTCAATTCCCTGGGTTTGATGACCTTGATCGGCGTCCCAGGCGTATCGGCGACCGCCGAGGCGCAGATGCTCAGCGCAATTGCCATTGGCAGCATCGTGATTTTCATAATGACTCCTGATGTGGCTGATGCATCGCAGAGTAGCTGGTCCGGACCCGCGAATCTGTACGTTAGACCGCTTTGCCGCGGTGATCGACGCAATACGCCGCGCCAGGAGCGTGTGATCAATCCGGCATTCTGGCGAACAGCAAGCCGGCCGACAGGAGCACCGCAAACCAGAATTCGAGGCGGAACGTCCTGAACAGGATCTCATTGAACGCGGTCCCGGGCGGGCAGCGCATGAAATCGCGCAGCAACCGGACAGCGATCGGCAGGAGCAACAGCGGCAGCAGCAGGTACGCCGACCGCGCCCGCACGGACATCGCGACGTCGAACACAAAAGAAGCGATCACGAGCGCACGGTACAGGCGCTGCGACCCGGCCTCGCCGGCGACCACCGCGAACGTGCGGCGGCCCACCAACCGGTCGTGCTCGATATCGCGATGGTTGTTGACCGACAGCGCGGCGGCCGCCAGACCGCCGATCGCCATCGAGGCGAGCAGACCCACCTGCCCGATGCGCCCGCTCAGCACCCATTCGGTGCCCGCCACGGCCACGAGTCCAAAAAAAACGAACACCGTCAACTCACCGAACGGGGTATAAGCGATCGGTTTGGGCCCCCCCATATAAGCCAGCGCTGCCGTCAGTGACGCTGCGCCGATCACGAGTACCGGCCATCCGCGGTACGCTGCCAGCATCACCCCCAGCCCGCAAGCGATGGTGCCGACGATCACGATACCGGCGCGCACCTGGCCGACTCCGAGCCAACCGTGCGCGGTGGCGCGCGGCAGGCCGGTGCGCGAACCTGCTTTTTCGCCGCCGCGCACGGTGTAGCCGACGTCGTTTTGCAAATTCGTCGCAATCTGCATCAGCACCGCCGCTACGAGCACGAGCAGCACCACCAGGACATTGAGCGTGCCGGCCCGCTGAAAGCCGAGCGATGTCCCCACCAGCACCGGACTGATCGCCGCCAGCAGGGTCCGCGGCCGCACAGCCAGTCCCCACGCACGCACCGACCCTGCACGAACCAGAGGCGGGGTGCCGGAGCGGGCCGCTTGCGGGCTGGTACTCATCGCACGACCTCACGCGGGATTGGCATCCCGTTGCAGGCATACGGCGGACATTGAACACTCGGCGCAGCGGCCGGACGGCATGTGAGCGGGGTTCAGGCGCGGCTCGGCACCCAGCCAGAGCAGTATATTGGCGAGAACGCAATAGCCGGTTGCGGCGAACCAGATCATTGCAGCGCCGACGAAGCCGGTGAACAGCGTCCACCACGGCGAATAGGCGAGCACCAACAGGGATCCGATGCAGATGTTGACGCCGACGGTCACGTAGATGCGCCGCTCGAGGTACCACTGGTCGGTCTGCAGGAAATAGAGATTCCATCGCCTTGGCGATTTTGATTCGAGCATGGCGCGAAACCCAAACAGCCGCAAGATGTTGCCGACCGGGCAGAATCCCGTGAACGCGACATTGATCGAAACCAGTCCCGTTACGGTGACCAGCAGGATCCAAAGTGGATCCAACAAAACCGCAAGGAGGGTGCCGAGGAGGAGTACCAGTCCGGCAGTCAGCCAGACGGTACGCTCGATGTACCATCGATGTGTGGGAACGATATAAACTCCGGTGCGAGGCGCCATGACGAATCATCTCCTCCAAGAATCGCTGGGGTGTGCGCCGCGATTGCATCACTTTTCGCGCCGTCCGCCTGTGCGGTAACGTACGCAACGCGGGTAAACCCGGTTTTCCAAGGTACGTTAGCGTACAGACCGCGTCTGGTCGGGCACCTAGAATGAAAAACCCGACTGACGCTCGACCAGGAACAGATGCACGTTCGCCCACTCGCCCCGCGAACCACTCGACCGGTCGATCGCCTTCACGGAACCCTGGAAGCGGAGGGCGCGCTCGAGAACGCGATTGCGGCGGCGTTTCGCGCGCACGGCAGCTCCAATCGTGCGCTCTGCATGAGCCTCGAGGCGCCGTTGGCGCCGGCCGAGCGCCTGCTCACGCTGACGGGCCATGGACACCGGATATTATGGTCGCCAACGGCCGAGCATGAGCATTCGGGCGTCGGGGCTGCAGATCTTCTGATCGCAACCGGTGAGAGTCGCTTCGCGCGGATACGAGACGCGGCGCGGCGGGCATTCGAGGACCTGGCCCTGATCGCGCTCGACGGCGATGCCGCCCCGGATCCCCAGCTGTTCGGCGGTTTCTCGTTCCAGCCCGCGCGGGCCGCGAGCGTCCTGTGGCGGGGCTTTGACGATGCGCAATTCGTGCTGCCGCGCATCGCCTACACGCGCCGCGCCGGGCGCGCCTGGCTCACGCTCACGGCAACCACACAGGATCTGTCGGGTGCGGTGGGGCGTTCGCGCCTGGCCCGGGAGGCAGCTCAGGCGCTGCAGGCGCTGCGCGGCAAGGTCAGCGGCGCGTCGCCCGCACACGGCGCATTGCAGCGGATCGATGCGGCCGAGGGTGCCTGGTCGGCGCTGGTCAGTGGAATTCGCCGCGAAATTGCCTCAGGGCATCTCGAAAAAGCGATTGCCGCGCAGTGCACGGTGGTGCGCGGCGCGGGTTTGCCGTCCGCGGCGCTGGTGCTCGAGCGGCTGCGCACGCAGGCTCCTGATTGCGCGCGCTTCGCGCTGGCGGTCGGTGATCGCACCTTCCTTGGGGCCTCGCCCGAACGAATGGTCAAACGTTCTGGTGCGCGCCTGTGGACGGAGGCGGTCGCCGGATCCATACCGAGCGACGATCCGACGGACGGCAGATCGCTGCTTTTCAGCAAAAAGGACGGTCTCGAGCATGCCATCGTGGCGCGGGAGATCCGCGCCGCGCTGGGGCCGCTCTGCGAGACGCTCGGCGCCTTCGGGCCGGAACTGCATCGATTGCCACATCTCACGCATCTGCGCACGCGCTTCGAAGGCGTGCTGAAGGAACCGCTGCATGTGCTCGACCTGGTCGAGCGTCTGCATCCGACGCCGGCCGTGGGCGGTGCGCCACGGGCTGCCGCGCTCGACTGGATCGCCGCCCACGAGCACGTCGATCGCGGACTGTACGCGGGACCCTTCGGCGGTTTCGATCGCGCCGGTAATGGCGAATTCATCGTGGCAATCCGTTCGGGACTGCTGGCCGCAGGCGAGGCGCACCTGTTCGCGGGTGCCGGCATCATCGACGGGTCGAATGTCGAGAGTGAGCGCAGAGAAACGCGCTGGAAGCTGCGCGGCCTGCTGGCGGCCCTCGGCGTTGACTAAAGACATGGGGTGCACCGGCGGCGCGGCGGATGACGCACACCTCCTCGGGCAGTGGGCGCGCCTGCTGTTCGGCACGCTGTACGCGGCGGGCGTCAGCGACTTATTCATCAGCCCCGGTTCCCGTTCCACGCCCTTCACATGGCACGCGCTGCACACCCGGGGGCTTGATTGCCACGCCATCGTCGACGAACGTTCGGCGGCCTTCGCAGCGATCGGTTTTGCACGTGCTACCGGACGTCCGGCGGCGCTGTTATGCACCTCCGGCAGCGCCGCGGCACAGTACTTCCCGGCCCTGGTCGAGGCTGACCTCGCCTTCCTGCCGGTGCTCGTGATCACGGCCGATCGGCCCTTCGAAACGCAGCACAGCGGGGCTGCGCAATCCATCGACCAGGTGAAACTCTATGGGGATCGCGTGCGCCGATATTTCGAACTGGGACTGCCCGATGCGGCACCGAGCGCGCTCGTCGGCCTCCGTCGTGCCGTCTGCCAGGCAGTATGGCTGTCGCAGGGCGCGGTGCCGGGCCCGGTGCACCTCAATGCGCGCGCCCGCAAGCCACTGGAGCCGCGCGCGGCGGCAAGTGCCGCACAGTCCGAGCTTACGGCGCGCGTGGGCGCGCTGTTGACCCAACCGCTCACCCGCCATGCGCCGTCCTCATCCGCGCCCGACATCGGCGCGATGCGCGAGATCGCCCGAACGCTGCTTGCGGCGCGCGCCGGCGCGATCGTGCTCGGGCCGCTGCCGCCCGCGCGAGCGGTCATCGCCGCGTCATTGGCCGAGCTCGCGAGCGCGCTCGGCGCTCCGATCCTGGCGGAAGCCTCGAGCCAGATGCGCTTTGCGCTGAATTCACATCCGCTGTCCTGTCCCGAATTCGGCTGGCTGCTCGGCAGCGAGGCGATTCGACGTCTGCACGCTCCCGATGCGCTGCTGTGCCTCGGTGCGACGCCGACCTGTGCAGGCTTCGAACCCTGGGCGCTGGAATCCGGTGCGGCGCGCTTGGTGCTCGCCGAACACGGATGCCCCGACCCGCTCGGTGGCGCCCGCGTCATGGCATGCGGCGAACTCGCAGCGTCGCTCGAGATGCTGCGGCGGGAAATCGCCTCGGTTCGTCATCAGCCGCACGCGGAGCAGCAGGCCTTCACGGACGCGCTGCTCGAGTCCGGGCGCAGCTGCCGCGCGCTGATCCGCGAGGAACTTGCATCCGAGTCCGGACTGGCCGAAGGGGCGGCCGTTGCCTGCATCGCCCGGGCGCTGCCGACGGGCGCGCAGTGGATGCTGGGCAACAGCCTGCCCATCAGAGATGTCGATGCATATGTGACGGACATCGCCGATGTCGTGATCCTGAGCCAACGCGGTGCCAATGGCATCGATGGTCTGGTATCCGGGGCCGCCGGCAGCGCGCTCGCCACGCGCTTGCCGACGCTGCTGCTGCTCGGCGATGTGAGCTTGCTGCATGATCTCGGGGGCCTCGCGGTCGCACGACGGCTGCACACGCCGCTGGTGCTCGCGGTACTCGACAACGCCGGCGGTCGCATATTCGATCAGATGCCGGTACATGACCTGTATGAGGCGGATCCGCGTCTCGGCCAATTTTGGCGCACCACGCCGGGCCTGGATCTGAGGCACGCCGCGCGCCTGTTCGGCTTGCAATACGCTTCGCCGGCCACCGAAGCGGAGCTGTCGACGGCGACCCGCGAAGCGATCCAGCGGAATTCGGCCACGCTGCTGCACGTGCGAGTGGGGCCTGACAGCGCCCGAGCGGTGCGCGAGCGGGTGCTTGCGAGGCTCGCCGATTCGAATGCGGAAGCGGTGGCATGAGTTGGCTGATGCTGCATGGTTTTACCGGCTCGCAAGCGAGCTTCGCCCGATTGGCAGTGCCGCGATCTGCCTTGGTTCCCACGTTGGGCGGGCATCTCGACGAGCCGGCGAGCACGGACTTCTGGGCGGAGGTGGAGAGGCTCGCCGCGCTTGATTCTGCCGCGACGCAGCTGTTCGGATACTCGCTGGGAGCGCGCCTCGCCCTGGGTCTCCTGGCGCGCTACCCGAAGCGCTATGAGCGCGCGATCCTGGTATCAGCCCATCCCGGGCTTCGCACCGAGGCGCAGCGCGTCGAGCGCTGCCGGCACGACGATCGATACGTGCGCCTGCTGCGCGAGCGAGGACTCGCCGAGTTCGTCTCGGCCTGGGAGGAGCAGCCCTTGTGGCATACGCAGCGGGCCCTGGACGAGACTGTCCGATCCGCCAAGCGACGCGAGCGCCTCGCCCATACGGCCGAAGGGCTCGCCCAATCGCTCACGAGCGTCGGTCTCGGACGAATGCCTGATTTGAGGCCCGAACTCGTGCGGGTGGCGTGCCCCGTAGAGGTGCTGGTCGGCGCGCAGGATACGAAGTTCGCGGTGTTGGGCGGGGAACTGTGCAGCATCCTGCCGCGCGCCAGACTCGGCGTCGCCCGAGGCGCCGGGCACGATCTGGTCCTGGAGCGTCCGGCATTCTGTTCGGCATATCTCTCGCAAGGAGCCTCGAGATGAACGTGGAATGGCAGGAAATCGGCGGGTTCAAGGACCTTCTGTACGAGAAGGCCCCTGAGGGCATTGCGAAGATCACCATCAACCGGCCCAAGGTCAGGAACGCCTTCCGGCCCTTGACCATCCAGGAGCTGTGCCAGGCGTTTACCGACGCCCGCGACGACGTGAACATCGGTGTCGTCATCCTCACCGGCGCCGGCAAGGAGGCGTTCTGCTCCGGCGGCGACCAACGGGTGCGCGGCACGGGGGGCTATGTCGGTGATGACGGGGTGGCGCGGCTCAACGTGCTCGATTTGCAACGGCAAATCCGCACCCTTCCCAAGCCGGTCGTCGCGATGGTGGCCGGCTACGCGATCGGGGGTGGCCACATCTTGCACCTGATCTGCGACCTGACGATCGCCGCCGAGAATGCGCGCTTCGGCCAAACCGGGCCCAAGGTCGGCAGCTTCGACGGCGGCTATGGGTCTTCCTATCTGGCGCGTATCGTCGGCCAGAAAAAGGCGCGCGAGATCTGGTTTCTGTGCCGTCAGTACGACGCCCGGCAGGCGCTCGACATGGGGCTCGTCAATCACGTGGTGCCCTACGCGCAGCTGGAAGCGGAGACCGTCGGCTGGTGCCGCGAGATTTTGCAGCACAGTCCGATGGCGCTGCGCTGCCTCAAGTCCGCGCTGAACGCCGATTGCGACGGCCAGGCGGGACTGCAGGAACTGGCAGGCAATGCGACCTTGCTCTTCTATATGAGCGAAGAGGCCAAGGAGGGCAGGGATGCCTTCCTGGAGAAGCGCAAGCCCGACTTCAAGCGGTTCAAGCGCTTCCCGTGAGCCGCTGTCGAAGCAGGCCGCCATGAAGTTATCACTCAGACGCTTCGTCGGCAGCACCCGCGGTGCGCAAAACGCGCACAGACAATGGTCTTCGCGATCCGGCCTCCTGGTCGAACTGCACGCAGGTTCCAGCCGGGGCCTCGGCGAGGCCTCACCCCTGCCGGGTCATTCAACCGATACCCTGGAGCAGGCGGAGACGGCGTTCGGCTCGCTGAACCTCGCGGCGCTGGAGCGTGCCATCAGCGTTGAAGACACGGGTGAGGCGCTCAAATCCGTGGCGAATCTGCTGCCGCGGGAACTGCCGGCGGCGCGCATGGCGCTCGAAACCGCCGCGCTCGACCTGCGCGGGCACGAGCGCGGCACCTCCGCCCCGGCGCTATTGGGTGCCGAACCCGGAGCCGAACGAGCGCTGGCATGGCTCGTGGGCGCGCCGGACGCAGGCGCCCTCGCGGCGATCCGGCGCGCTCAGCGGGCCGGCTATGACCACTTCAAGATCAAGCTGGGGCGGGGCGGAAATCTCGAGCGCGAGATCACGGCCGTGCGCGAGCTGCGCCAGGCACTCGGCGCGGGGCCCCGCCTGCGCCTGGATGCCAATCGCGCTTGGTGCGAGGCCGAGGCGAAGTTCGCGTGCAACACGCTTAACGCTCTGGACATCGAGTTCATCGAAGAACCCTGTGCCAATCCCACCCGCCTTGGCATCGCCATTCCGGTGGCGCTCGACGAGTCGCTGCGGGGCATCGATCCGGACGCTCTGCAAGCACATGCACTCGCCTGCGGTGCCGGCTTCGTGGTGTTGAAGCCGATGCTGCTCGGCGGGCTGAGCCGGTGTCTGGAGCTCGGCCGTCGTGCCGCAGCCCTCCATCTTGGCGTGGTGGTCTCCCACAGCTTCGACGGGCCGGTGGCGCTCGCCGCCGCCGCGGCCCTCGCGCTGGTGCTGCCCACCCAAATCGCGCAGGGGCTTGCACCTCATCCGGGGCTCGGCGCCTGGCCGCGAATCCCGCTGCCCATCACGCAGGCAGCTCTGCATACGTGGTCCACACCCGGGCTCGGTCTTGCCGCGGAGCTTTTCCGGTGACGCGGTTGTCCATTTTCGCCGCCGCGCGTGAGGCGCCGGAACGGGTGGCGCTCATCACGGAGACCGCTTGCTTCACGTATGCAGAGCTGGCGGCACGTGCTCTGGGCCGGACCGCCGCCCTGGCAACAGGGCGCGGACCGTTGCTCCTGCAGCCGCAACTCGATCTCGACAGCCTGCTCTGGCTGTATGCGGCATCGGCCACGGGCACGCCGTTCGTGGCGCTGCGCAGCGGCGCAACCGCGGGCGAGCGCGAAGCGGCACGGGTCCTCACGGCTGCCCGGAATCCGCCGCCGCCCGGCTTGTCGGCGGCGGTCATCGAGCACGAGGTCGATCCCGATCCCGAGAGTCCTTATGCGCTCATGCTGACATCCGGCTCGACCGGGGCGCCGAAGGTCATCGCCCTGAGCCGACGCGCGGTCATGGCGTCCGCCGCCGCCTCGCAGAGCAACTTGGGCCTCGACGAGGCGGAGCGCTGGCTGCTGTGCCTGCCGCTGTGCCATGTGGGCGGCCTTTCCATCGTGGTGCGCATGCTCGCCGCCCGGCGCACCGTCGTGCTGTTCAGCCCGGGGCCGGCCGGCCTCCTCGCCCGCATGCGGGACCTCGCCCGGTGTATCGAGGAGCAGAAAGTGACGCTGGTATCGCTCGTTCCGACGCTGCTCGAGCGGCTGCTGCAGGTTGGGTTTTCCCCGCCACCGACGCTGCGCGCCGTATTGCTCGGCGGCGCCGGCTGTTCATCAGACCTCGCCGGGCGGGCGCAGCGTGCCGGCGTTCCTCTGCTGACGAGCTACGGCCTCACCGAATCGGCTTCGCAGATCGTGGCGCGCCGCTATGCGGAGCGGCACGCGCCGCTGCCGGAGCGCAGCGGATGCGTGAGCTCGGGGCATCCGCTCGCCGGCGTCGAGCTGAGAATTGTCGGCGGGCGCGTCGCGGTGAAAACTGCCGCTCTGTTCTCAGGCTACGTGGGCGCCGCCACCGCGCCGCTCGAGGACGGCTGGTTTCTCACGAGCGATCGTGGAGTCCTCGGCCCTGAAGGGGAGCTGTACGTTCTCGGACGCACCGATCTGTTCATCGTCACCGGAGGCGAGAAGGTGGATCCGGAAGAGGTGGAGCGGGCGCTGCGCGCGCTGCCCGAGGTNNTCGCCCGGTTCAAGCTGCCGCGAACCCTGGTCATCGCCGACGAGCTGCCGGTCACCGCGTCCGGAAAGCTGGATCGCCCGGCCTGCGCTGCGATTCGAGGCATTCTGTAAAGTCCCGCGGACGAGATGCGATGAGGGTGGAGGCACCGGGACGTCGCTTTACCTCATGAAGCGAGCGAGATGGCAGCGGTCCGACCGGGGGCAGACCGCCCAATCCCTGAGCCGACGTCACCATACGAATAAAAACAAGGGGATGCCTTCCCATGAGAATTCGGTACTTGGTCCTGACCGCTGCGATACTGATGGCTTCGTGCTGGCCGGCGGGGGAGGGCCGGGCCTTCGACGCCGCCGCGGCGTTTGGTGCGCGTCCGGGGGTCGCGAACATTCGCGAATCGTGGCGGTTGACCGATCCGGCGGCAATCTCAAGCTCCTGAGTGCGACCAGCAACGAATACAGCCGCGGATTTCAGATCAATGGCGGCGAGGTGCTCGACTGGCTCCCCGATCAGGACGGGGTCATTCTGATGAGCCGTGTCTACCTGCCCGACGAGCACACCAGTTCGCACCTGTCGACGCGTGAGGGTCTGGGAGTCGACCTGCTGGACACGCGGACACTGTCGAAGAAGAACATCGAGGATCCGACCCTCAATGCGGTCAGCTACCTCTCGGACGGCCGGGGGACCGTACGGATCGTCGGCAGGTATCTGCGGGCCGGACCCGGCATCCAGGATACCGGCATGATCCGCTTCGAATATCGCAGGCGGGGCTCGCGCGAGTGGCTCAAATCGAGCGACTTCGATGCAGTGAATGGCGCGGGATTCGAGCCTCTGGCCGTCGATCCCGATCTCGATGCGGTGTTCGGGCAGAAGAAGAAGGACGGGCGATGGGCCATCTACAAGGTCTCGCTGGACGGTTCGTTGACCGAAAATCTCGTCTACGCCCGGCCGGATGCCGATGTCACGGGATTGTTCCGCATCGGCCGTCGCAATCGCGTCGTCGGCCTGACGTATGCCACCGATTCGGCCAGGACGGTTTATCTGGATTCCGGCATCGAGAGGCTCATGCGATCGCTGTCACGCGCCTTGCCGAAACAGCCGAATCTGCGCCTCATCGACTCGAGTGTGGATGAGCAGGTGTTTTTGATACTGGCCGGCAGCGATGATGACCCGGGCATATATTATGTCTACGACCGTCCGACCAAACAGCTGCGGATCTTCATGGGCATTCGGGACGAATTGGAGGGCGTCAAGCTGGCCACGGTGAAGCCCATCAACTACCCGGCCGCTGACGGCGTGATGATTCCGGGGTATTTGACTCTGCCGCCCGGGAAGGACAGCAACAAGGGACTGCCGGCCATCGTTCTGCCCCACGCCGGCCCCTCCGCGCGGGATTATTGGGGCTTCGACTGGCTGTCGCAGTATTTTGCCTACCGTGGATTTGCCGTCTTACGGCCCAATTTCCGCGGTTCGGCGGGGTACGGGGATGCCTGGATGATCGGCAACGGATTTCAATCGTGGCGCACCGCCATCGGCGACGTTCTCGATGCCGGACGTTGGCTGGTCTCGCAGGAAATCGCCGACCCCGCGAAGCTGGCGGTGGTGGGCTGGTCCTATGGCGGCTACGCGGCATTGCAGTCCGCGGTCGTCGATCCCGGCCTGTTCAAAGCCGTCGTCGCCATTGCGCCGGTGACCGATTTACCGGCACTCAAGGAAGAGTGGCGCGACTGGAGCAATTTTCGCCTGGTCAGCCAGTACATCGGCGACGGCGCCGATGCGCGTGCGGGATCCCCGGCGAACAATGCCGATAAAATCAAGGTTCCCGTCCTGTTGTTTCACGGCGGGCTCGACCGCAATGTCGCCATCCGGCAGTCCCGGCTGATGGCCGAGCGCCTGGGCAAAGCCGGCGTGAAAAACGAGTTGATCACGTGGGACGATTTGGATCATCAACTCGAGGACTCGGACGCGCGCGCCCAGATGTTGCGCAAGAGCGATCAGTTTCTGCGTCAAGTCATGGGCTTGGATCAATAGAGAGGGCGCGCACGCCCGCTCGGTCCTCGCAGTGCCGGCAGCGGTTGTTCCGACAAACACGGCCTCCACGGTTCCACGCTCATCCGGTATATTTCGCTGGCACTGCAGCCGGCAGCCTCATCGGCTTGGGCGGAAACTGCAATCGGAGCATGAGAAGTTGAAAAAACCGTCCGCAGGCGTCGGAACATGAGGATCGTCCCGCAGTTCGACACTTACCCGAGACTGGTGAATTTCGGTCAAAGCGCGTCGGGCAAGGCCGTGCTGCTCGGGGTGTTTGCATTGGGCCTGGTGGCCGGCCATGAACGTCTATGGGTCGAGATGACTGCAGCTGTGGCGCTGATGACGTATTTTCCGGCGCAACGGCGCCTGATCGCCAGCTGCGGCGCGCTGTACTGGCTGATCTTCCATGGCGAGTGGCTTCAATGGGGTTTTCTGCGCGATGTGGCGCAGGCCGAGGGGCAAAGGACGGACTGGACGCTCACGTTGCTCGTTTATGGAATCCTCGCCGCCGTGTTCTTCGTCATTGGGCTTTTCTTCCGGCGCGTGTCCATGCGACCGGGCTCGCTGCCGACCAAGCGGCCCGTGTTGTTCTTGACCGCGGGTTTTGCGCTGCTGCTTGCGGCGGCGGCGCTGCTGCCGATCGGCGGCATGACGCGTGTCCTGCTGTGGGGGGCGGTCGTCGTGATGGCGAATTACCTCTGGTACTTTGCCTACGCGCTCAAAGATGCCGCCGCCAGGACGCCCGATGGCCCCCTGTTGCAGTTGGGGACGCTGCGCCCATTTTGGGGCGACAGCCCGCTGCCTTTCACCAAAGGCGCCGCGTATCTTCGGAAGATCGAGGCGCACACTCCCCGGGACCTCAGCATCACCCAGCTCAAGGCGATCAAGCTCCTCATATGGGTGGCGATTCTGCACGGCCTGGAACAGGCGCTCCATGTGTTCGTCTATGGCGATCCCCTGACCAAGAGGTTTTGGTTCATCGGACATGGCGATTGGATCGCCCCCAATCTCGGCGTGCCGACGCTGCAGGCGGCCATACTCACGCCGGCTTTGCCGCTGCCGATGGCATGGGCGAGTCTGATCGCGCATTTTGCCGGGGCGCTGGTGGGGATTGCGGGGTATTCCGATCTTCTCATCGCCTGCTGTCGCATGGCCGGATTCGACGCGCTGCGCGGCAGCTACCGGCCGCTGCAGTCGCAGTCCTTGGGGGAATTTTGGAACCGATACAACTTCTACTTCAAGGAATTGATGGTCGAGTTCTTTTTTTTCCCGGTCTTCACGCGCTATTTCAAGTCCTATCGGCGGATTCGCCTGTTGGCCGCAACCACGGCAGCGGCGACTCTGGGCAACATGGTCTTTCATTTTTTTCGCGACTTTCGATTTGTCGCGGACATGGGTCTTTGGCCGGCGCTGGTCGGATTTCAGGTCTACACCGTTTACGCGACGATCCTGGGACTCGCCATCGGTATTTCACAGTTGCGGGACCCTGGTCGGGATCGCCCCGGTTCCGATGCGCGCACGTGGCGGCGGGTTCTGGCAAGCGCCGGCGTCCTTTCCTTTTTCTGCCTGCTGGAGATCTTTGACCAGGAGGGACGTTCGTATGGGCTCGGGGTATATTGGAGCTTCCTGCTGCGTTTGTTCCTGATTCGTAATTGAGGCACGGAAAAGATGGATGACCGCCTGGTGATACGTGAGTTCGTGCAGAAGCTGCTGAAGCGCAAGGGCGATGGCGCGCCTTTTTCGGACAGCGAGCAATTGCTCACGCGCGGCCGTTTGCAATCCATCGACGCCGTCAAGGTGCTGGTGTTTCTTGAAGAGAAGTACGGGATTGACTTCGCGGAGACCGGATTCGATCAGAGCCAGGTGGAAAGCGTCGATTGCATCGTGGCCATGATTCAGACAAAAGGGACTTAGGCGAGACTTAGGTGCGGCTCAGGCGTGCGATCAGCCGCGTGGCATTCGTGCGCAGGATCAGCGCCTTGGCGTCGGCGTCGATGAGCGCAGTGGCATCGATCTGTGCCGCGAGGCGGCGCACGACGCCCTCGGGGGTGTAAGGCCAGTCGCTGCCGTACAGGATCTGCTGCACGGGCACGATTGCCAGCAGGCTCGGCAACATCTTGGGGACCGCATAGCCGGCCAGATCAAAATGCAGACGGCGCAGCAGCGCGAATACCTCCTCGGGTGCCGGCGCATTCGCGATGCCGAGCGCCGGAATCAGCCCGGCGATCCGATCCGACAGCGTCGGCACCGCCGCACCCGCATGCGGCACGATGAAGCGCACGTTCGGATGCCGCGCCAGCGTACCCGAGAAGATCAGATGGGTGACGGCGCGGGTGGTCTCGAACATAAACTCGATCATGGGCGCCGGATAGGGCAGATCGCTCACGCAGGCGGCGCAGGGCGCGGTCGGATGGATGAAGACCACGGCTGCGCGGCGATCGAGTTCGGCAAACACGGGTTCGAAGCGCGCATCGCCGAGATGGGCCCCACGGTAGTTCGTCAGCAGCACGATGCCGTCGGCGTGGAGGGTATCGAGCGCAAATTCGAGCTCACGCAGGCTGGCATCGACATCCGGCAGCGGCAGGGAGGCGAACAAGCCGAATCGCGCGGGGTGCGTGGCGACGGCATGGGCTCCAGCCTCATTCACGGCGCGCGCCAGCGCGCGTGCCGCCGGATCATCGCCGAAATGCACCCCGGGCGATGAGATCGAGAGCACCGCCGTTGCGATTTCCAGCCGGTCCATGACCGCCAGCGCAGCGCCCAGATCCCAGGCCGGCCACGCGGGCATGCCGTCGGGCTTGAGCTGCCCGGCCGCCACGGCCGCCTGACGGTAGAATTCCGGGACGAAGTGCGCGTGTACGTCGATCCTGCCCTGCGACGGGCCGCCCCTCGAGTACGGCGTCGCCGCCAAGCCGGCTGCAGTTGCCATCAAGCCCCCCAAAAATCCTCGTCGATCTGAAACCATGGGCGTCAATCATTGGATCCTGTTTTGAACAAACTCGCGCTCTTCGCCGGTCTCGCAGACACCGGTATTGATGCGGCCATGACGCGCTGCAATTCCGCCGGGTTCACACCCAGGCCCTGCAGCATGACATGAACCACCTCGTCCGTGCGCGCCGCAGCGCGCGGCGTCGCGGCCATCCGCTGCACGGCCTGCGCCACAATGCCGGCCGCGAGATCATGGGCCGCCTGAACATGTGGAAAGCGAAATACACCCGATTTTTGGCCGTCGCGCAGATCGCGCAGCAGGCGGCGGCGGGCGAGCGTGCCGATTTGCGGAACGTGGGTTACGAAAGCACACCAGCGGCGATGCGCCGCGGCCCAGCGCAGATACATCCGGGTCGCGGTCGCCAGGCGCAGCGCGACGTCCGGTATCGCGGCCGCCTCCGGCTCCATGGAACCGAAAACGTCGTCTTCCAGCCATTCGATGGTCGCATGCAGCAGCGCGTGGGTGGTGTCGAAGTAATTATAGAACGTGCCGCGGGAGATGCCGGCGGCGCGCACGAAGTCGTCGATCACCGGCGCATGCGCACCTTTGAGTGCGAACACGCCCACCGCGGATTCGAGGATGTGAGCGCGCGTCTTCTGGCTCCGCTCAACGCCGACGCGCCTGCGGTGATCCGGTTTGTGGGGCGATATCAATGCGGGCCCAGACCGGCGATATCGACGAGCGTGGTGGCGTCGGCCGCGTGCAGGGCCCGGGTGCGTTCCACATGCTGCGCAAGACCGGGCGGCAGGGCGACCTCAGCCGCAAATTCCGGACGCGCCTGCAGGGAGCTGAACCATCCGTGCAGACGCGGATGCAGCCGCGCGACCGGATATCCCGCCACGGTCAGTCGATTCACGTAGATGAACCAGGCAATGTCGAGAACGGTAAGCGAATCGCCCATCAAAAAAAACTGCATCGCCAGGCGTCGCTCCAGTTCGTCGAACTCTGCGCGGAACCTGGCAACCGATAATCGCACCGTCTCATCGGTCACACCCTCCCGGGCGTAATTGCGCCAAAACCGCATCTGCTCCTCCTTGCCGAGGTCGCGCGCGCCGTTCAACAGGCCGGATCCCGAACGCGCGTAGCGATCCAGCACCTCGGGAGTCTTGGGGTTCGAAGCCGGATTGAATACGAAGCGCAAGCTCAATGAACGCAGGTCCAGGTGCAGCTCGTCCTCGTGATGCAGCAATTTCCCGATCGCGCCGAATTGATCGTCGGGAAGCAAGCAAGGTTGCGGAAATGCCCGCTCCAGGTGCAGCAGCACGTCATTGCTTTCGATGTGCACTTCTCCGTCGTGCACGAGCGCCGGCACCAATCCGCGCGGATTGATGCCCAGATACCACTCGTCCATGTTGGCGGTGGCCGCCAGATCGACGATGTGCGATTCCCATTTCACGCCCTTGATGTTCAGGAAAATCCTGACTTTCTGCGAGCATGAGGAAATCGGATGATGAAACAAATGCAGGCCCTTCCAGCCGAGGACCTCCCGCGTACGCACCTCGGAATCCGCCAATCTGACCATGCATCGCCCTCCCGCCACGGCGGATCAGATTGACATGAAAATCCAACTTGACAGAATTGTCAATATGGCGGCCGTGAGCACGGGGTCAAAGCCGGTGGCCTTCCAGCCGGCCGCGTCGCAGCAACGTCGGCGCGCCGCGGCTGCCGGAATGTTCTACACTGGCGCCTCCGGCCTTGCCTGAGCAGAACCATGAGCGCCGTCTCAATCGCCGCCAAGCCGACCACCTACAAACCCGTTCACCGGGTGCGCCTTCTGACGGCCACCGCGCTGTTCGATGGCCACGACGCCTCCGTCAACATCATGCGACGCGTGTTGCAGGCTTCGGGGGCGGAGGTCATCCATCTGGGTCATAACCGCTCGGTGCAGGAGATCGTTGACGCCGCCCTGCAGGAGGACGTGCATGGCGTGGCGATCACCTCCTACCAGGGCGGACACGTCGAATTCTTCAAGTACTTGATCGACCTGCTGCGTGCGCGCGGCGGCGCGAACATCAAGGTGTTTGGCGGAGGCGGTGGCGTCATCGTGCCTGCCGAAATCCAGGAATTGATGGAGTATGGCGTGACGCGGCTGTACTCGCCGCAGGATGGCGCCCGTCTGGGGTTGCAGGGGATGATCGACGATGTCCTTCGCTCGAGCGACTATGATCTTGCCGCGCTGGCACCCGCCGAGGCGGCTGCCGTGGATGCGCTGCGGAGCGGCGATCGCCGTCAACTCGCACGGGTCATCACGGCGGTGGAGAATCGTCTGTATCCGATGCGTCTCCGCCAGGAGCTGATGCAGGCGGCCGCCAACATTAGGACCCCCGTACTCGGAATCACCGGCACCGGTGGTGCGGGAAAATCATCGCTCACGGACGAACTCATTCTGCGATTGCGGCTCGACCAGGGCGACAGGACCCGGATTGCCGTCATTTCCATCGATCCTTCGCGCAAACGCACCGGCGGCGCGCTGCTCGGTGATCGGATTCGGATGAATGCGATCAACTCGGACACGGTGTTCATGCGCTCCCTGGCCACCCGCGACACGGGCACGGAAATATCCGCCGCGCTGCCGGACGTCCTGGCCTGCTGCAAAATCAGCGGCTTTGACCTGATCGTCGTGGAAACCTCCGGCATCGGCCAGGGGGAATCGGCCATCGTCCCGCTGGTCGACGTTTCCGTGTACGTCATGACTCCGGAATTCGGCGCAGCCACGCAGCTGGAGAAAATCGACATGCTCGATTTTGCGGACTTCGTGGCCATCAACAAGTTCGACCGCAAGGGCTCCGAGGATGCGCTGCGCGACGTACGCAAACAATATCAGCGCAACCATGAAGGCTTCGCCCAGACGTTGGACAGCATGCCGGTGTTCGGCACCATGGCCTCGCGCTTCAATGACGATGGCGTGACCGCGCTGTACCAGGCGTTGGTGGCGTGCTTGCGGGACAGGGGATTGAGGCTTGGCGAGGGACGGCTGCCGCACGTTGAGGTGACCGCGTCCTCGCGCGGCCGGGCCATCGTGCCGCCGCAGCGCACCCGCTACCTGGCGGAAATCTCCCTTGTGCTGCGAAAGTTCCACGAAGCCGTCGGCCGCCAATCAACGGTGGCGCGGGAATGCCAGGCGCTGCGCATTTCCAAGTCATTGTTTGCGGCAGCCCACCAGTCCGTCGCGGGGTTCGACGAACTCATCGCCGCCAAGGAGGCCGAACTCGATCCCGCCTCGGTGGCCTTGTTGAACAAATGGCCGCAGACTCTCGAGTCGTATTCGGCTTCCGAATACATCTCCAAGGTTCGCGACGTGGAGATCCGTACCGCGCTCACTTCCGAGACGTTGTCGGGCACCCGGATCCGAAAAATATCATTGCCGCACTTCGAGGACTCGGGAGAAATCCTGCGCTTCCTGCTCAAGGACAATCTGCCGGGCTCCTATCCCTTCACCGCCGGGGTGTTCCCGTTCAAGCGCGAAAACGAGGATCCAACCCGGATGTTCGCCGGCGAAGGCGATGCAAACCGCACGAATCAGCGTTTCAAGCGATTATGCGCGGGCATGCCCGCGCATCGGCTGTCCACCGCCTTTGACTCGGTGACGCTCTACGGGTGGGACCCGGATTCGCGCCCCGATATTTACGGCAAGGTCGGCAATGCCGGCGTTTCGATCGCCACGCTCGATGACATGAAGGTGCTGTACTCGGGCTTCAATCTCTGTGCGCCGACGACGTCCGTGTCGATGACCATCAACGGGCCGGCGCCCATGATCCTGGCCATGTTCATGAACACCGCCATCGATCAGCAGGTGCAGGAGTTCGAGGCGCAGAATGGACGCACTGCGTCCGGCGAGGAACACGCCGCCATCAAGGCGCGGACGTTGTCGACCGTACGCGGAACGGTGCAGGCGGATATTCTGAAGGAGGATCAAGGTCAGAACACGTGCATATTTTCAACCGATTTCGCGCTGAAAATGATGGGAGACATACAGGAATATTTCGTGCGCAACGACGTCCGGAATTTCTATTCCGTATCAATCTCCGGCTATCACATTGCCGAGGCGGGCGCCAATCCGATCTCGCAACTGGCGTTCACACTCGCGAATGCGTTCACCTACGTCGAGAGCTATCTGGCCCGCGGGATGCGGGTCGATGACTTTGCCCCGAATTTGTCGTTCTTTTTTTCAAACGGCATGGACCCTGAGTACACGGTGATCGGCCGGGTGGCGCGCCGCATCTGGGCCGTGGCGATGAAGACCTTGTATGGGGCGAATGAGCGCAGCCAGAAGCTCAAGTATCATGTCCAGACCTCCGGCCGCTCATTGCACGCCCAGGAAATGGCGTTCAACGACATTCGCACCACGCTGCAGGCGCTGTGCGCGATTTACGACAATTGCAACAGCCTGCATACCAATGCCTATGACGAGGCAATCACCACGCCCACCGAGGAGAGCGTGCGGCGGGCGATGGCGATTCAGCTGATCATCAACCGGGAATGGGGCCTTGCGAGGAATGAGAATCCCAATCAGGGCAGCTTCATCATCGATGAATTGACGGATCTGGTCGAGGAGGCGGTTCTCAGGGAATTCGACGCCATCGCGGACCGCGGCGGCGTACTCGGTGCGATGGAGACCGGCTATCAGCGCGGCAAGATCCAGGAGCAATCGCTGTTCTACGAGCGGCGTAAGCACGATGGATCCTTGCCGATCATCGGCGTGAACACCTTCCGGCATCCCGGCGCCGAGGCGATTCCGCCCACGATTGAGTTGGCGCGTTCCACCGACGGCGAAAAGCAGTCGCAGCTCAGGCGTTTGAGGGATTTCCAGGAGCGCAATGCCCTCGTGTCGGTGGATATGCTGCAACGGCTGCGCCGCACGGTCATCCAGGACGGGAACACCTTCGAGGTGTTGATGGACGCCGTGCGCGTCTGCTCATTGGGTCAGATCACACACGCACTGTACGATGTCGGCGGGCGCTATCGCCGCAACATGTGAGTGGTTGGCTGAATCCATGGACGGCTATCCGAACCGCATCGTCTGCCTGACCGAGGAACCCACCGAGGTCATCTATGCGCTGGGCCTCGAGCAGCGGATCGTGGGCATCTCCGGTTTTACCGTGCGCCCACCGAGGGCGCGACGCGAAAAACCCCGGGTATCGGCGTTTACCAGCGCCAAGATCGATCGCATTCTGGAATTGCAGCCGGATTTTGTGGTGGGCTTCTCGGATATTCAGGCCGATATCGCACAGACACTGATCAAGAAAGGCGTCGAGGTCTGGATCAGCAACCATCGCTCGGTGCAGGGGATTTTGAATTATGTGCGCCGGCTAGGGGCTTTGCTGGGCGCCGCCGATCATGCCGCGCGCTATGCCGATGAGCTCGAAATGCATGTCGAGCGCATACGCAACTCGGCCGCATCGATGTCCCCCCGCCCACGGGTTTACTTCGAGGAATGGGACGATCCGCTCATCACCGGCATCCGCTGGGTCAGCGAGTTGATCGGCATCGCCGGTGGCGACGACGTGTTTCCCGAACGTGCCGCATGCGCCCTCGGCAAGGATCGCATTCTGGCAGATGCCGGCGAGGTCGTACGCCGCGCGCCCGATGTGATTTTTGGCTCTTGGTGCGGCAAACGCTTCAGGCCGGCTCAGGTGGTTTCCCGGGCCGGCTGGGACGCGGTGCCTGCGGTGCGCGATGGCGAGTTGCACGAGATCAAGTCGCCGCTCATCCTGCAGCCGGGCCCGGCGGCGCTGACCGATGGGCTCGACGGCATCCACCAGGTATTGAAGCGATGGTCCGAGCGGCGTGCCGGTCGGCGGCGTCAGGTTGGCTAGGGTCACGATGGCGGCCGCAGGGGCAGGCCGGACAGCCGTCAGCTGCGTTTTTTTGCTTTGGGAATGCGCGCGCCGGAGGCACGCGCCTCAGACAGGCCGATCGCAATGGCTTGCTTGCGGCTGCTCACCACTTTGCCCGATCGGCCGCTCTTGAGCTGCCCATTCTTCATTTCGTGCAGTGCACGTCCGACTTGAACACTGCCGTTTTTCCTTTTGGTTGCCATGTTACTCAGCCTGGAATTTGCCTGAATGATCGTCCGCAACGGAACACGCCATCCATCGGCGAATGGCTCGAATTCCGGTCGGATTTATCTGATAGCAATGTTCAAATGCCAAGGGTATGCCCCCGCCGCAGCTTTAGACCATGAATCTCGGGCGCAGCTCACGCAGCGCTCCGATCAGGGATTCCACGTCCGCCGCATCGTTATAGAAGTGAAAGCTCGCCCGGACCTTGGACTCGCGATGCGAGGTGACGATGCCGCGATGCTTGAGTTCGGCGCACAGGGCGCCGCTGTCGCGCGAGGGGATGGCGACCGTGGCGCCGCGGCATTCGTCCTGCAGCGGCGTGATGCTCGGCCAGCCGATGTCCCGCAGCAGCTCCATGCAGCGACGCGACAGCGCGTAATTGCGCCGTTCGATCGCCGGCAGGCCGACCGCCAGCAGGATCTTCAGTCCGGCCTCCGCGGCATAGCAGTTGACGACCGCCGGCGTGCCGGCCTCGAAGCGGCGCGCAGTCGGCGCGGGCCGGTTGGCGCTGATGTCCATGGCGCCGATGTCGGCCTGCGCGAACCAGCCGCTGTTTGCGGGTATCAGTGACGGAATCAGCGATCCGCGCACGTACAGGAAGCCGATGCCGGCGGTGCCGAGCAGGTACTTGGCCATGCCGCCGGCGGCGAAATCGACATCCAGGGCCTTGACGTCGACCGCCAGCGAGCCCGCGGCCTGATAGCAATCGAGCAGCACCCAGGCGCCGCGGGCGTGCGCCAGGCGTACGATGCCGGGAATGTCGAGCCGGGCGCCGTTGGTGTAGCAGACCTGGGTGACGGCCACGAGCCGGGTGGTCTCGTCGATGGCCGCGGCGAAATGCTCCAATGGGATATGGCCGTCGGCGCCGCGATGGACGTGCTCGACGCGCGCGCCGCGCCGCTCCTGCGCGTGCCAGATCTGGGCGATGGTGGGGAATTCGAAGTCGCTGACCACCACCTTGTTGCGCGGACCGGAGAAATCGAGCGCGCTCGCCAGGGCATTGACGCCGGCCGACACCGAGGCGGTGACCGCGATCTCAACGGCCGAGGCATGCAGCAGCGCGGCGGTCAGCGCGCGCACCGATTCGTTCTTGTCCACCCACAGATCCCAGTCCGCACCCACCGACAACCGGTCTGCGAGGTAGGCTCCGAAGGCTGCCTGCACGCCGTTGGCGAGCGCGGCATAGGAGCCGCTGTTCAGGTAGGTCTTGTGCGAAAGCAGCGGGAATTCGCGGCGCAGGGCCTCAAAATCCGGTTCCTTCACGGCGTCGACCCTGACACGGATGGGTCGCGCGACGGGCGCCGCCCCGGGAGGAGGCAGTGACGCAGCGCCGCCAGATCCGCATGGCGCGTGGCGAGGTCGGCTCGCTCAGCGGCGAGCCGCATATCGCGCAGCGTCTCGAGGGAACGCATCAGCACCGGCAGCGGCGGCCCGCTGGCCGTGATCCCGTTCAATTCGTCGGCGGGCAGCTGCGCGGCGGGCTCCGCGATGAAGCGCCGCACCAGGCCGTCGTGGTGCTGCGCGGCGGATCGGCCGAACAGCTCGCAGACCTCGAGAAAAGCGCGTGCATTGCGTTGAAACCAATCCGCACCGGCATGCTCGCGGCGCAGCTCCAGAAATTCATCGAGCAGGCTGCGCCTTTGCATGCACTCGCGCAGGCGCGCCTGATCCGAGGGCAGCATGAACAGCATCTTGTCCACCAGCAATTGCGCGTAGTAGGGGTCGTTCGCCCGGCACAGACCGAGCAACAGGTCGAGCTCGTTGATGCCGGAAAAATCGCCGGCATTCGCGCCGCGGTACTCCTGGCGGCCGACGCGGTAGGGTTTGTAATACGGCCGCACGGAGTAGAAGAATCGGCCGACGTCGAGCCGGCTCATCAGCCGCTCGTTGAACCGCATGACCTCCAGCAGCGCGTTCTTCGCCGCCTCGAACAGGACATCCGCCACCGGGCTCGACACGCCGAGGTGCACCACCTGGGTTAGCGCATCGGCCGCGCGTTGCAGCGCCAGAACGCCGCGGGTGTTCTCGTCGATGAACAGGAACTCGTCGGGCAGCGAGGTGAAGCTTTTGCGCAGTCCGGCGACCGCCTTGTTGCGTATCGCCAAATGCGACGTCGCGAACCGCGGCGCCATGCCGAGCGAGGCGCCGACGTGCAGGGCGAGTGAGGAGGCCTCGCGAAACGGCGACCGGTCCTCGCGCGCCGGATTGGTGAGTTCGTGGCGGCGCAGGGCGCCCAGGTACATACCGACGTTGCCGAGCACGCCGAAGGCGATGTCGAAGCCGTCGCCGGTGTTGCCCTCGGCGAGCAGCCCCACCACGTGCACGTGACCCTCGTCGCGCAGCGCCGCCTTGATTTCCCCGCCGACGTCCTGAACCCGGGCGCGATCGGCCTGTGCATAGTAGAGCTCCTCGAGTTCGGTGTTCATCCGGACGAAGGCGGTCCGGATCCAGTGCTCGAAGGCGTCCACCCGGCTGCTCATGGTTCACCAATCACGCGGAGGCTGGTCCGACGCCGAGCTTCTCGACCATCGCGACGAGCAATTCGTTTTGATATTCCAGGTGCTGCAGAATCATTTCGATTTCCCCTTCGGCCTTCACATTCACCTCGAGATCATTGGCGGCCCGCAGCTCCGAATGCCGCGCCTGGACATTCTGTCCGACCATGATCAGCGGCATCAACAGCAGCTGGATCAGATTCGAAATGAAAAGCCAAAACACGAAGGCCATCGGTGGATCAAACTGCAGCGAACGCGGCACCAGCAAATTCCAGCCCAGCCAGATGACCGTCCAGGTCAGAACGATCAGAAAAAAGCCCATCGTGCCGACCCGGTCGGTGGTCCAGCAGGCAAGCCTGTCCAAGGTTCCGAGCTCGTCGGCCGCCTCATCGTTCAGGTTTCGGAGGGGCTTTCGCCGCTTCCGGAACTCGGCCAGCGACACGGGCGGCTTGACTCTTTCTGTTGTGGCGTTGTGCATGGCGAAACCTCGGGTGTGCGGCATAAACCCACTGACGGGATGGAAAGTTTGCCAGGGGGCAGTTCGATGAGCCACACTGTTCCCAAGAAGGAGGGCCGCAACCGATGACCGAGCCCGTCGAATCCGCGGTGCTGGATGAATGGCACGTGTTGTGTGCGCTGAATGACCTGAAGCCCGCGGCTCCCCGGCATTTTACGCTGCTCGGTGAGGTCCTGGCGGCCCTTCGATCGGCCGAAGACACGGTGGCGGCGTGGCGAACCGCGGATGCCGGCCGCGGTCCGGGCTTGCCGATCCGCATCCATTGCGGGCACGTGTGGACCAGTCTCGGGACGCCCTCGCATGAGCCGTTCCCGGTTCCGGAGTTCTTCGAGGCCGATCGGCGCCTGGTCTATTGCGGCAGCTTCGGGGTGAACGTGTCGGCGCCGCGGGCGGTCGAGAATTTTCTGGATATGGCGCATTTCCCCTTCGTGCACACCGACGTGCTCGGCGTGGAGCCGCACACCGAGGTCAAGGATTACGAAGTCAGCGTCAGCGGTGATTCGCGGGAAGTGGTGGCGCGCGGCTGCCGCTTCTATCAGCCGCTGTCGGCGTTGTCCGCGAAAGCCGGCTTCGAGGTCGAGTACATCTACCGCGTGCCGCATCCCTACTGCGCCGTGCTCTACAAGTCCGCGGCCCCGGACCCCAGCCGCAACGATGTCATCGCGATCTTTGCCCGGCCGATTTCCGAGGAGACCATCAGCGCCACCCTGTTCATGGCGCTGGTCGATGAGGAGAGCACCGATATCGGGTTGTCGCAATTCCAGCAGATGATTTTCAGCCAGGACAAGCCGATTCTCGAGAATCAGCGCCCACGGCGCCTGCCGCTCGAGCCGACCGCGGAAACCTCCGTGCGCGCCGACCGGGTATCGGTCGCGTACCGGCGCTGGCTGCATGAGCGGGGAATTTGCTACGGAACCATTCCCCGGGCGGGGCGGCTCAGTCCCGAGACGGCCGCGGCTTGAGGGTCCGGAAACACGGCGCGAACAAAAGCCATCCGCCGGCGGCAAACACGGCGACGACCACCGGCAGGGCGGCATAGCTCGCCCCGGTGATCACCAGTCCGGAGAAAAAGGCGCCGGCCGCAAAGCCGATCACCTGGGCCGCGGAGATGCCGAGCGTCGCGCGGCCGCCGGGGTCCAGGGCGACCACCAGCGCCATCTCATACACCGTCGAATAATTCCAGAAGATATTGAAGGCGGAGAGCGCCGACGCGAGTGCCACCCCACTGGTGCAGTGGCCATAGGCTGCGACCGATGCGCACAACAGACCGGTGCCGATGGTGATCGGCCCAAAGCGGCCCCACCTCACCCCCTGCCAGGCTGCCACGACCGATCCCAGCAGACCGGCGGCGTTGCCCACCGCGAGTGCAAGGCCGATGGTCTCGCCGGGAATCTTGCGCGCCGCGGCGGCGCTCTCGGCAAAGGTCCAGAAGGCGCCCGGTGCCGCGAACCACAGCGCCATTCCCGCGACGGCGAGAACGGCCAGACGCGCATTCGGCCGGGTTGCCGCGGCACTCGCGCCGCCCGGGGCAGCGGGCGCACCGCGAGGCATCCATCGGAGCGCGAGAAATATCCCCAGGGGCAGCAGCGCCAAGGGCAGCAGCGCGCCGGTGCCGTGGGGCACTCGATCGAGCAATGTCGACGTGCCGAGCACCAGCGATCCAAACATCACGACGGCCGTCAGTCCAATGCCGAACGAGCGCTCCGGGTCGCGCGTCGACCCGAGCACCACGAAGGCAAGCGAAAACAGAATGCCCTCACCGAGCAGTCCCACCAAGAACCGCGTCACCACCAGCCAGTCGAAGCTGCGGCTGCCGAACGCGACGAGGTTGAGCAGCACACAGAAAACCGCTCCGGCGGCGGCCAACTGCCGGCGATCGACACGCGCGAGCCAGAACATGCCGAGAATGGACGCCAGCGCGATCCCGATGTTCTCCGCGGCCGAGATCGAGCCCATCTGGGCCTCGTTGAGGCCGAGTTGCGAGGAGAGTTCGCCCAGATACGCGGGCAGCACGTACAGGATCGCGGAGCCCGCCGCGTACAGCAGTGAACCGAGCACCACCCGGCCGCTGTCCGAACGATCAGGCATGCACTGGCAGGGACAGGATTCCGGGCATGGTGACGAAGCCGGGCAGCAGTTTAACGCGATCCAGCCAGCGGCGGATGGCCGGGTAGTCGCGCCGTGCGATGCCGCCTTCCTCGGAAAGCTGCACGTAGGGGTACACGGCGATGTCGGCAATGCTCGGATTCGCACCCGGAGCGAGCCAGCCCTGCGCGCTGCGCTCGGAAAACCACAGGTGCTCGTCCAAAATCCGAAACAGGCGGTGCGCTCCGCTGCGACAGCGCTCGATGTCGAAATCGTAGAAAAAGCCGTCATGCAGCCTGGCCGCCGACGCGGTGCCCGTGATCGCATCGGCAAACATCAGCCAGGAGCTGATCACGCCCAGCAGGGCCGGCTCACCAGCGGGATACCAGCGTCCGGAGCTGTCATACATGCTCGCGAGGTAGACGAGTATCGCCTGCGCGTCGCGCAGCACCAGGCCGTCATCCTCGAGCACCGGCAGCTGGCCCAGCGGATTCAACGCCAGGAACCACGGGCTCTTGTGTTCCCGGCCGGGATAAAAATCGATGGGGTGCCGCTGATAGGAAACGCCGAGCAGGGCGAGCAGCAGCCTGACTTTGTAGCAGTTCCCCGACAAATCATAATCGTACAGAGTGATCATGGGGCCCGATCCCGCACGCCACGCTCGCAGGCGTCGCGCAACCGTCCGAACAGTTGCGCGTGATGCCTGAGCGCCGCCTCCAGCCGCTGCCCGTCCGGCACCTCGCACAGAACACCGTGGATGTTCGTGGTCTGCGCATCGACCGGCTGGAGGAACAGGTAAACCTCGGAGGTCAGGCGACCCTTGCGCGCGACGGATTGAAAACCATAGGCATCGATCTGCACCGTCGAACACGATTCGTCCGCCGTTTCCGGCGCGGCGAGCGCAGCCGAGGGTCTGAAGCGATAGCCTGCCAGATGAATCGCGACCTCGGCCGGCCGGGATTTCACCGCCAACCCATACAGCGGTGTGAAGTCGCCCGTGCCGTCCAGCGGCGGCCCGGCGGCCGGTTCAGGGTCTGCGAGCCGCGTCCAGATGAGACCACCCGCTTCAAGCACGGGATAGCTTTTGACGCACAAGCTGCGCGGCGCAGCCCTCCCGGGTTGGGCGGGAACGGCGCTGCACGCACCCGATCCGTTCGTGTAGCGATAGCCGTGGTAGGCACAGCGCAGCTCTGCGCCCATGATGGCGCCGACCGTCAGGCGGATGCCGCGATGCGGGCAGCGGTTCACCCACACGTTCACGATGCCGCCCGGTCCCCGCCACACCGCGAGTTCCTGTCCCAAAAGATCGGTCTCGAAGATATGCGTCGCCGGCAGATCCTCCCGGCTGCACAGGGCGAACCAGCGCCTGCGATCAATATCCTCGGCGCCGCTCACTCCCGGTCGCTGCCCCGGCTTTTCCAAAATCCCCGGTGCGCATCGGCGATCTCTTCGGATAATTCGGCGAACGGCCCGCGAACCTCGACTTTGCGCTGCCCCGCACCGAAGACGACGCTGCACGGCAGATCCTGCGTGAGGTTTTCACTGTGGCCGGCGGTGATCTCGAGCAATCGATGCTCGGTCATCCCATACACCACGGCGCCGATGTTGGCCCAATATATCGTGCCCGCGCACATGCAGCACGGCTCCACCGACGTGTACAAAACGCATCCCTCGAGATAGTCCGCCGGAAAGGTGCGCGCGGCGAAGCGCGCCAGGTTGGTCTCGGCATGGCCGGGCCCGCCATCCGTCAGGAAGGTGTTTTCACCCTCCGCAACGACCTTGCCGTCGGCGTCGACCAGCACCGCGCCGAACGGGTGGTTGCCCTTGGCCTTGGCCTTCGCCGCGACGGCGATGGCCTGGCGCAGACGGTCAATGTCGGTGGATCGATCCATGGTGCTCCGGCAGTCTAGAACTTGTAATGGACGCCCACCACGTACTCACGCGGCGGCGCGTACACCTGGGTGGTTTCCGCGCCGAACTGGTTGGTGAAGCGCGAGGACACCTGCTCGCGGTCGAACAGGTTGTTGACGGCGAGCGAGAAATCCCAGCTGTGCGGCGCCAGGATGTAATCGAAGAACAGATTGAACATGGTGTACGACGGCGCCGTATAGATCGGCGTCTTGCCGAAAATGGTGGTGGCGTAGTCGGAGCGGTACTGGGCGCTCAGGCGCGACAACAACGAGGACTCGTTGCCGAGCGCGAGCGTGTGGCTCAGATTGATGGTCGCAATCAGCGTGGGAAGGCTGGGCGGCGCATTGCCGTACACATCGAAATACGCCTTCTTGCGAAAGGTCTGCAGCAGCTGGCCGTTGGTCCCGGTCGGATTCGAGTAGGCGTCGATGAAATCGGCGTAGGTGATGCCCGGCAGGGAGAGAAAGGCGTTGTTCGCGATGTTCCCGGAATAATTGTCGAGCGCCTCGAAGTGCGAGGTGATGCTGCCATGCTCCCAGGTGGCGTTGCTGTCGATGCGCAGATTGAGCGGCAGCAGCGCCGCCATCTCCGCTTCCAGGCCGTACATGCGAACGTCCGGAATGTTGCCCACGCCGCCCTGGTAGGGAATCAGGTCATCGCCCTGGTACTGCATGTTCTTGTCCTGATACAGGAATGCAGCCATGTTGAGATTCAGCCGCTTGTCGAGCAGCGAATTCTTCGAGCCCAGTTCAAACGCCGTGATCGTCTCCGGCAGGAACTGATATGGCTCGCCACTCGGAAAGGCCGTGATGGGGCAGCCGCTGCCGACCGGTGCACCCGACGGGCAATTCGAGATGTTGCCGCCGCCCGGCTTGAAGCCGGTGGAGACGCTGCCATACAGCAGATTCACGCTGGTCACATCGTAGTCGAGGGCCACGCGCCAGGTCAGCTTGTCCGAGGTCTGCTCTTGCAAAATCGCGTGACCGGGCGGAAACAGGTCGTAATAATCGTCGAACCAGGTGGTGTTGTGATCGTGCGTGTAGCGCACGCCGGCGGTGAACCGGGCGGCATCCGTGACATGCCAGGTGCCCTGGCCGTACACCGAGGCCGAATCGCGATTTTCGACGCCGAAATTCTGAAAATACAGCGTGCCGTTGTAGATGGCATTGGTGATGAACTGGCCCACCACGCTGGTGGGGTCGTACACGGTGGATTCGGGCACCGACAAGAGGTTGGGGGATGAGGTGCCGTTGAAGGTCGGTTCGCCGCCGAACAGATTGTACTGGTCATAGGCCACGGTGGTGCGGCTCTTCAGATAAAACGCACCGACGATCCAATCGAGCGCGCCGCCCGGCTTGGAACCGAGGTTGATCTCCTCGGTGAGACTCTTCGAATTGTGCTCGAACCATTCCACGTCATGCGGCGAATCCTGGCTGGTGATCAGCGCCAGCGACTCGCCGTCCTCGTTGACCGAGCCGTGGTGGTTGACCTCCTGATAGCTCGACAGGATCTTCAGCGTCGCGGCCGACAGATTGTAGGTGATCGTGGCGCCGGCGAGCTGCTGGTCGTAGATCATCTGGCCGGGCCAGTCGGAGGTCTGCTGGTACGGGTCCGGATTCGGATCGTTGATGTTCTTGCCCGAGGTTTCGTGCTGGTTGGCGCGCGCGTATTCGGCGCGCAACAGCACCGACAGATCGTCGGTGGTCTGCCACAGCGCCTGCAGGCGCACATGCCAGTTGTTCTGGTTGTTGAGGCCGAAATTCGGGTCGCCCGGCACATCGATCGCCTTGACGTAGCCCCTCTGGGTGACCTGGTCGGCCGCCGCGCGGATGGCGAAGGTGCTGGAGAGCGGGATATTGATCGCCGCGGTGAGGTGCTCGAGGCCGTAGGAGCCGGCCGAGGCGTCTACGAAGCCGTTGACGCCGTCGAAGGTCGGCTGCCGGCTGATCACATTGATCGTGCCGCCCACCGCATTCTGGCCGAACACCGTTCCCTGCGGGCCGCGCAGCACTTCGACGTGATCGACGTCGAGAAAGCCGGAGTCGAGCGCCACCGGAAATGCGACATAGATGCCGTCCTCGTGGTAGGAGACCGAGGTTTGTGCCGAATCGTCCTGCGGCACGTTGAAGCCGACTCCGCGGATCGACACGCTGCGGTTATATCCCTCGCTCTGCGTGATCACCAGTCCCGGCACCTGCCCGTTCAAATCGATGGGATTGACGATGTTGAGCTGCGCGAGCGCATCTCCCGCCAGGGCCGTGATGGCCACCGGCGCCTTTTGCAGGTCGATGTTCTGTTTCTGGGCGACCACCTGGATTTCCTCCAGTGAGTCGGTGCTGGCCGCGGTGGCGGACGAGTCCGCAAGAGTCGCCGTGTCGGCCAGGGTGCGCGTGGCGGAAGCCCCTCCCCAGCACAGGAATGCCGTAAAGACCGCCGTAAGCGTTGAACGAGATCGCATCGAGTTCTCCCTTCGAGGATTATGGGCTGCAAAAGACCGCGCCCCGTTCCGACTCGGAACGACACGTGCCCGTTTGACATCAAACCGCCGTTGAAGCGTTCATCCCCTTGGTGCCGACATCCCTAAGGGTCTTAAAGCCCTTTTCGCCATGATGGGATCGGTCGGCTGTCGCTCGAAATCCCTGACTCCAGCTCGTTCAACGAAACACGCCGAATATGTCATTGGCGTGAAAGCGTGTCAATGAATTCGCGAAAGCGGCGTGCGGCTACTTGCTATTTGGGGGCAGATTGGATTTCAGATAATTCTGCAGGCCTTCACGGGTCTGATCGTGCAAATGATCGAGTTCCTGCGCGGTCAGGCAGGTCGTTTCCTTTTGCAAATGGGAGCCGGTCTTCATCTCTGATCGGCAATACAGCCGTTCACCGTCGCTGTTGACGACGGTGTAGCCCATCTTTTTGGCCATGGCCACACGCTGGGCTTCCGGGTCGGCCGGCGAAGCCCCCGCCGATGCCAGGGTGGCGGCGGGGGCTTCGGTGGCATAGTGGGCGGCGGGCGGATTGCTCGGTTGGCCGGCACAGGCGGCAAGCGCCATGAGCGCCAAGATGATCGGGGTGCGCACGGATTCTCCTTGGTTTATTTCCCTTGGGACAAGCATAACTCACCGGCCCGGCGTGTGCCGGCCGGCGTTGCCCGTCGGAAAAAATAGCGTAATCTCGTTTCGCCGACCCGGTTTATCGGCGCAACCACGCTCACGTCGTCAGGGAGGTCATGATCGCCATCCGCCACCGCATCGCCGCACTGTGCTTCCTGGCCGTGTTCGTCGGCTACAGCGACCGCGTCAACATGGCGGTGGCATCGGTGGCGATGGGCGAGGCACTGGGCTGGACCCAGTCGCGCAAAGGCGTGGTGCTGTCGGCCTTTTTCGTGGGCTATATCGTGTCGCTGATTCCGAGCGGATGGCTGGCCATGCGTTTCGGCGGCCGGCGCATGCTGCCCATCGCCGTGTTCGCCTGGTCCCTGTGCACCCTCGTGATGCCGTTCGCCGCCCTGGATTCCTTCGCGGCGCTCCTGGCCGCGCGCATCTGTCTGGGTTTGGCCGAGGGTGCGTTATTTCCCTCGTGCTATGACCTGCTGGGTGAATGGATTCCGGCCGCGGCGCGCACCCGGGCCATCTCGGTGATGATGAGCGGCATCCCCGTCGGCCAGGTCGGCGGCCTCGCGGCGGCGGGGTGGATCATCGAGCGCCACCCCTGGCCCACCGTATTCTATGTGTTCGGCGCCGCCGGATTCCTCTGGCTGTGTGCCTGGATCTGGGCCACGGCGGGCGTCGGTCGGGACAACGCCCCACCGTCGCATTCCGGAGAGGCGGGCCCCCGGCAATCGATTCCGTGGCGCCGGCTGCTGACGAGGCGGCCGATCTGGGCCGTATTCATCGCCTTGTTCTGCGGCAATTGGGGCCTGTATTTTCTGTTGTCATGGCTGCCGAGCTATTTCCGCGGAGCCCAGGGGCTGAGCATCGCCAACGCAGGCCTGTTCTCTGCGGCGCCGTGGGTGAGCGCCTTCGTGATGAGCAATGCGGGCGCCTATCTCGCGGATGCGGCCATCGCACGCGGGGTGAGCGTCACGCGGGTGCGCAAGGTCGTGCTCTGCGCCGGGTTCTTAGGTTCGGCCGGCTGTCTGCTGCTCGCCCGCGATGCGCATTCGGCGGCCGGCGCGCTCGCCTGCCTGTGTGGCGCCACGGGTGCGCTCAGCGTCGCCTGGTCAGCCTATGCCGCGAACTATCTGGATCTGGCGCCGCGCCATGCCTCATTCATCACCTCCATCGGCAACACCTTGGGAACCATTCCCGGCATCGTCGGTGTGGTCGTGACCGGCTGGCTCATCGATACCACCGGTACCTACGCGAGTGCGTTTGCGCTGACCGCGGCACTCTGCGTGATTGGCGCGGTCGTCTACTGCGCGTTCGGCAGCGGACGGCAGCTCGAGTAGATCGCACAGTGCGCGGCGATCGGTTCGCGCAGCCATACGACGGCGGCATGCTCGCGGTTGATACGAACTTCCTTGTGCGGCTCCTCGGATGACGTTGAGCGCTTGGGATAATCGCGGCGCCGGGTGCCGTGCGATTGACTTGGCCATGCGGGTCCTATAGCGTCTGGACGGATTCGGCAAATCGCCGCGGCAGGCAACTTGGAACCAAGAAAAGGATGCGTCGGCGCGACTTCCTGCGGACCGTTGCTTCAGCCGGGGTCTTCGCGCATGCGCAGCCCGGCTGGGCGATCGCGGATGATCCGACCATCATGCACGTCATCCGGATCCGCCTGGCCGCCGACATCAGCCCCGCCCTGCGCGCCCGGCTGACCACCACGGTCAACCGCTTCAAGCAGATTCATGCGGCGAGCGAGTTCATCGCGGGACGGGACATCGCCGGCGGCAATCCGTTCGCGGCAGTGGCTTCCTTCGACACGGTTCGCGGCGGAGACGATGGTCTCGCCGGCCGGCTCAACCGCATGCTGGCGGAGCGGGACGAACGGTTCAACGCGCATGACACGCGACCCGCATCGCCTCCGGTGGTTGACCGTCCGCGTGATCAACGCTGGAATCAGCGCCGCCGGATCTACCACATCGTGAGGTTGGATCTGAGTTCCATGAGCGCCTCCCAGCGGCAGCAGCGGCTCGCGGCGATGGCGCGCTGCGAGGCGATCCGGGGTGTGCGGCAGGTGTTCGTCGGGACCAGCACCCGTCGCGATCCCAAGGACCCGTTCGCGCATGCGATGTTCGTCTGCCTCGACGACGAAGCGGCCTACCAACGCTATCTGGCGCATCCGATTCACCTGGCCGAGCGTGACGCGGGAGGCCGGTTGCCGGGCGCCGGCGTGCAATGGTTCGACGTGGTGGATCCCATGGATTTGGGATTGGGCGGGCGCCTGCGGGCCATACAGGCCCGGGCGCAGGCCTGAGCGGCGAGAGCAGATTGGACGTGAACATGACGTGTTTCAGGCGATCGTTCGGCCGGCTCGCGTTCATAGCCGCCCTGTTGCCGGTAGGGGCAGCTGCCCCGGCCGATTCTGCCCCGGCCGATTCCTGGGTTCCCGTGGCCGGCGCCACGGCGGTTTATGGACCCGAACTGCAGGGATTCGACTATCCGTATCCCGTCAGGCGATTCGCGTTCGCATCGCAGCGGCAAACTCTGCACATGGCCTACATGGATGTGCGTCCGGCGAACTGGAATGGCCGAACCGCCGTGCTGCTGCATGGCAAGAACTACTGCGCCGCCACCTGGAACACGAGCATCGTGGCCCTGGTTGCGGCGGGCTACCGGGTCATCGCACCCGACCAGATCGGGTTTTGCAAATCGACCAAGCCGCAGGGCTATCAGTACACGTTTCAGCAGCTGGCGCGAAACACTCACGCGCTGCTGACCTCCCTGGGTGTCACCGATGCCACGCTGATCGCGCATTCCACCGGCGGGATGATCGCGGTCCGCTATGCGCTGATGTACCCGGCGCAGACGCAGCAGCTCGTGCTGGTGAATCCGATCGGCCTGGAAGACTGGAAAGCCAAAGGCGTGCCGTCCATTTCGGTCGATGAATGGTACGCGCGCGAACTCACTGTCACCGCGGACTCCATCCGCCGCTACCAACAGACAACATATTTTGCAGGGCAATGGCGCGCCGAGTTCGAGCCGTGGGTCCAGATGTCTGCGGGGCTGAACCGCGGTCCGGGCAAAAAGCTGGTCGCGTGGAATTCGGCGCTGGTCGACGACATGATCTACACGCAGCCGGTTTTCTACGAGCTGGAGCACATCGCGGTGCCCACACTGCTGATGATCGGTGACAAGGACAACACCGCAATCGGCAAAGATCTCGTGTCACCGGCCATTCGTGAAACCCTGGGCCGCTATGCGGACCTCGGCAAGCACGCGGCTGAACGCATACCGGGAGCCGAATTGATCGAGTTTCCCGAACTGGGTCACGCTCCGCAAATCCAGGATCCGGTTGTCTTTCATGCG
This sequence comes from Gammaproteobacteria bacterium, assembly GCA_003137095.1. GTDB lineage: Bacteria > Pseudomonadota > Gammaproteobacteria > Steroidobacterales > Steroidobacteraceae > Bog-1198. Next base: position 38,922 of record PLET01000021.1, on the reverse strand, counting down.
GCGCTGCTCAAGGGGCTCGTGTTGCCCAAGGATCAAGAGTGAGTGAAGACCGGATGCCGGCATCCGGCCCTCAGGCTACGCATTGCGATTCACGAACTCCCACACCTTGGAGATCACGACCGATCCTTCGCCCACCGAGGAAGCGACCCGCTTGACCGAGCCCGCGCGCACGTCGCCCGCCGCGAACACGCCCGGCAGCGAGGTGGCGAAGGGCGAGGCTGCCGCGCCGGCCTCGGTGCCGGTGATCACGAACCCCTTGGCGTCGAGTTGCACCAGACCGGAGAGCCACTCGGTGTTCGGCGCGGCGCCCACCATGATGAACAAGGCCTGCGTGTCGACGCGGGACTCACCCGTCTTCGCGTTGCGGATGGTCAGCGCCTCGAGACGCCCGGAGCCGTGCAAGGCGCTGACCTCGGCGCCGTATTCGATCGAGATCCGTGGGTCGGCCTGCAGCCGGCTGGACAGATAGCTCGACATCGATGCCGCCAGCGATTGCCCGCGCACCAGCAGTCGCACGCAGCGCGCCGACCGGCTGAGGTACATGGCGGCTTGTCCCGCCGAGTTCCCGCCGCCGATGACCACCGCTTCGGTGCCCTTGCAATAACGTGCCTCGATTTCCGTCGCGGCGTAATAGATGCCGGCGCCCTCGAAGTCCTGAAGCCGGTCGATCGGCAGCCGGCGATATTGCACCCCCGTCGCGACGACGACGGCCGTGCCGCGCACGCGTTGGCCGTTGTCGAAGGTGGCGCAGAAGCTCCCGTCCCCGAGCCTCTCCAGATGTGAGACCCGCCGCGGCATCGCGAAGCGGGTCCCGAACTTCATGGCCTGAACCTCGCCGCGCCACAGCAGGTCGGCGCCGGAGATTCCGGTCGGGAACCCCAGATAATTCTCGATCCGGCTGGAGGTGCCGGCTTGACCGCCGATCGCGACGTCCTCCACGACCAGGGCCCGCAGGCCCTCGGCCCCGGCATACACGCCGGCAGCGACGCCGGCGGGCCCGCCGCCCACGATCAGCACGTCGAACGATTCGTCATTGCGGAAGTCGAGATTGAGGCCGAGCAGCCGTGCGATCTTGTCCGGCGTCGGCTCGGTCACGACGATGTCGCGCCCAAAAATGACGGCCGGCCGTCCTGGGGCGATCGAGCATCGGCGGGCGGCCGCCTGCGCTTCAGGGCCTGTCAGGGGCAGCGAGGCGTAGGGAATTCGATTGCGGCCGGCGAATGCGGCGATGCTCCGCAGGTTGCGGTCCTCCTCCTCGCCGATCAGCAGCAGGCTGCCGTCGCCCTCGTCGAGTTGGCGCCGGCGCCGCGCCGAAAAAACCGTGATGACGATGTCGGACATCTCCGGGATTTGGGACATCAGCGTCAACATCTTCTCGCGCGCCACCTCGATCACCCGCGTGTCGCTTGCCGCGCGCATCGGCATCGACCAGACGCCCCCGTACAGGAAGGAGATCTCACCCATGAACTGCGCCGGGCCGAGCGTCGATGACAAATGGCGCTCGCCGGTGTAGGGATTGACCACCTCGATCTCGCCCTCCTCGACATAGACGAAGCGGTCGACCGGGTCACCCGGCTGTGCGAGGAATGCGCCCGCCGGGTAGGTGGCGATCTTGCCGGCGGCGCGCAACGCCTCCACGTGGGTCGGCGCGAGCGGCGTGCGCCGCATCTGCCGCAGATCTGCAAATATGGTTTCCATGCCGCTGCCGTCAAAAGCCGCTTGCGCACCGTGCGCAGAAGCTGACCCGACAAGGGAGAATCACCCATGGCGCGCGCCATGATCAAGGCCCCGTACAGCGTGCTGAGCAGCACCATCGCCGCGGCGCGCGCCTCGCCCGCGGGCACCGTCGATCGCAGGGCGGCGCTCAGGACCTCGAGATTCCGATCGATGTGCTCGCGGAACTGTGCTTGGACGTCGCCGCCCTTGCGCGCCGCATCGCCCGCCAGGGCCGCCACGGCGCAGCCCTCGGCCCGCCCGCTGCGATGCGAATCGCTCAGGTAGAAATTCACGAATGCCGCCAGATCCGGGCGATCCCCTTTGAACAGGCGTTCGCGCATCGCGATGCCGCTATCCGTGAGCGCCAGCTCCAGGGCTTCGGTCACGAGCTGATCCCGCGACGCGAAGTGTTTGTAGAAGCCGCCGTGGGTCAGATCGAGATCTTTCATCAGATCCGCCACGCCGATGCCATCGATGCCCTGATCCTTGAAGCGGCTCGCGGCGGCGCCTACCACGCGCGCGTGGGTATTGACCTTGCTGGCTTTGGAGTGACCCATGACCGCTGTATAGCACACTCTGAGCAGGTCGTCTCCAGGTGGATGATGCTTGACATCCACACTGGGACGTTGCAATCTGACGCTGGATGATGACTATAATCTTCAACGAACCGTTTAATTCGGAGTCCTATCATGAATAATCCGCACAAATTGGGCACCGCCCTGATCACGGGCGCGTCGACCGGAATCGGCGCCACCTACGCCAAGCGGCTGGCGCGGCGCGGCCATGACCTGATCCTGGTCGCGCGCAGCCAGGCGAATTTGGACAAGCTGGCCGGCGAGCTGGCCAGGGACACGGGTGTGAACCTCCGGGTGCTGGCCGCGGATCTCACGGACGAGGCCGATCTGCGCCGCGTGGAAGCGGTGCTGCACGACGATCCGGACATATCCTTGCTGGTCAACAACGCCGGATCCGCGACTCTCGGGCCGCTGGCGGGCGCCGACATCGGCCGTCTCTCCCGGGAAATCCAATTGAACATCGTCGCGCCGACGCGCCTATCGCACGCGGTGTTGCCGGGATTCGTCGCACGCAATCGCGGCGCCCTGATCAACATCGCCTCGGTGATGTCGCAGATGGTGATTCCGGGAAATTCGGTCTATGGCGGCACCAAGGCCTATCTTTTGCACTTCAGCGAAGTCTTGGCGCTGGAATTGGCCGCCTCCGCCGTGCGGGTCCAAGTGGTGCTTCCGGGCGCGACCCGTACGCCGTTGTGGAATGGTTCAGGCGTCGAATTGAAGGACCTGCCGCCCGACATCGTCATGGAGGTCGAAGAGATGGTGGACGCCGCCCTGGCGGGATTCGATCAGGGTGAGCGCATCACCATTCCCTCGCTGCCGGACGACGCTGACTGGCAGCGGCTGCTCAAGGCTCGCGAAGCGCTGCAGCCGAACTTGTCGCGCAAGCACGCCGCACCGCGCTACCAGATTGCACTCGCGGCCGCGGTTTGAGCGATACGGGATGAATGGAGAGATCGGTCTACGTACGGAAACGAACGGATGGAGTGGTCCAGAATCGACTTGAAGCCGTCGGCAGGTCAAGCGGCACCTTGAAGGCGCTGGGCGCATTTTTTGGCAAGCAATCGGCCGAGTGGGAACTGCGAATACAGCTGTGCACGGATATCGAAAAAATGCCGAATCGAGGACTCCTCGACAGCATGGTCCGAATAACCGAGTCCCTACGTCACTGTCGCACGCCTCAGAGCGGCGCAACAAACAGGCTGGAGCGTCGACCGATCGAAGGCGATCGACGACAAATGGCGTTCAACCCCTGGCACGCAATTGCCGCTGACCGTCCGATCGGCTCCATCATGCGCGTCCGGAAGCTGGCCTACGCGATGTCCGCCCGCTTTGGCGAGGGGACTCCCCCCTTCGCAACGGGGGCGATCGGACCTGGGTGTTCGCCCGCGTACAGACGCGCGAGATCGGAAAGGCCGAAACTCTCGCCATGGTCACGGATCGTTACATTGCACGCCTCGAGGTCTTCCCATGTCGTTGATCAATCCTATTCGGTTGTCGGCCTGTGTCCGCGTAGCGGCTCAAGTGGCCGCCCCGGGTCTGGTGCTGCTCGGTGCCTGCACGGTGCAAGCCGGTCTGTACGCCCCGCCTGCTCCGCGTGTGTACGCCCAGCCGCCGGCCGTCTCCGCCGCCGTGGAGACACCCGGGTACGGCATCGTGCTCACCGCCTCCGAACCGCCGCCGCCGCTGCCGATCTATGTTCAGCCGCCGTGTCCCGAGGACGGCTACCTCTGGACCCCGGGCTACTGGCAATTTGCGAACGGCGGATATTTCTGGGTACCCGGCACCTGGGTTCAGCCGCCGCAGGTGGGGGTGCTGTGGACCCCCGGCTATTGGGGCTATGGCGCCGGTGTCTACGGTTTTCACGCCGGCTATTGGGGTCCGACCATCGGGTTCTATGGCGGAGTCAATTATGGCTTCGGCTACGGCGGCGCGGGCTTCGTCGGCGGCCGTTGGGACGGTGGCCACTACGCCTACAACACCGCCGTCAATAACGTCAACGTCTCCACCATCCACAACACCTACAACCAGACGGTCATCAACACTGTGACCGTCAACAACGTCAGCTACAACGGCGGCAGCGGCGGCACCGTTGCGGTGGCGACGCCGCAAGAGCGCGTCGCGGCGCAGCAGCCGCATATTCCGCCGACGTCGGCACAGAGCGCGCACATCCTGACGGCCAGCCGCAATCCGGCACTCTCCACCAAGGTCAATGGCGGACACCCGGCCATTGCGGCGACGCCGCGTCCCGGCGCTTTCTCGGGTCCGGGCGTCGTGAGCGCGAAAGGTGCGGCACCACCGCCGGCCAAACCCGCTGAAGCGATGGCAGCCCCGAAGTCCGCGGAGCCTGCCACGGCCACTATCCGCGAGCCGGCGGCCGGGAATCCGGCAGCCAGGGATGAGCATGAGATGAACGCCGGGCGAGCGGCCCCGGCGCCGGCTGCTGCCATGGCAGCGCATACACCGGTCGAGGCGCGTCAGGTACCCCAGCCGCCGGCGGCGCCCAAAGTGGCCAAGGCCAATGCGCAACAACCGAAGGCCAAGCCCGAGGCCAGGGACTCGCATGCGAAGCCCGTGTCCCAGAAGAACGAGAAGAAAGAAGAAAAGAAGCGCGATCACGAAGGCGGTTAGCGATTACTTTGCAAAAGGCTCCGCCGCCGCCCATAGCGCGTCGGCGCCCAGGCGGATCCTGTAGTCCGGATTCGAATAGACATACCGGATGATGCCCGAGGTATCGATGAGGAAGACCGACGGTACCGGCAGCTCATGTTGTCGGGTTCCGGTGGTTGCCTCCAAGTCCACTCCATAGTCACGCATCTTGGCGAGCAGGTCGTCATTCACGTGATAGGCCACGTGAAAGGCCCGGGCGGCCTTTAGATGGCTGTCGGACAGCAACGTGTAATGAATGTCCGCGGCTTTGAGACTCGAATACAGCAGCTTCGGCTGATCGGTGCTCAAGAACACGATCTCGAAGCCGCGGGCCCGCAGCCTGGGCTCGACCGTGTGCAGGTCGCTGAGCTGCGCATTGCAGTACGGACACCAGCCGCCGCGGTAGAAAATGACGATAGTCGGCTTGCGGTAGCCGTTTGGGCTGAAGCTGCGCATCCGCCCCAGGGTCGTTTGAGCCGCGAACACCGGTGCGCGGTCGCCCACCGCCAGCGGTTTGACCTGGGCAGCGTCGGTCGGGACGCCGGCGATTTCCGTCGCGGCAATGGCCGTCGCGGCGAGCGCCATCGCGGCGAGGGCTTTCGCGAACCAGCCCATCAGGCGAGGAAGGCGCCGGCTTTGCGCGCCGCCCGATAGCCAAAATTTGCCACCGCGTCCCACAGGCGCGAGGTGCCCGGCGCCGGTGGTTCGATGCCATGTCTGCGGACGTGAGCGTTGGCACCGTGCACCATGGCGTGGAACTTCGAGCGGCGCGTCCGGAAGGTGATGCTGAGCGAAATCGACACGTCGCTTTCGGTCATTACCGCGTGCGGGGCATGCAACGGGAAGTGCACCCCCTGTCCGGCCTCCATGGGCAGCCGCCAGGCGCTCGCCATGAACTCGTCGCGGTATGCGTGCTCGCGATTGGAGTAGCGCGGGTCACGCCCGAAGCCCGCGTAATAATCATCGATGGCCGCCGCCGGCAGCACATACCGATTGGCCGGGTCCCACATGAAGATCGTCTTGCGCCCGCTGATCTGCAGCAGAAAATTGTATTCCGGATCGAAATGAAACGGCGTCAATGCCGAGCGCGAACTGATGAACAGAAATCCCTGGCGTTGCCACATTCCCGGACGCATCCGTTCAGACAGCGGCTCGATCGACTCGAGCAGTTCATCGACGAGCCGCTTGTAGAGCGGATCGTGCTCGATCTGCAGCAGCAAAACCCGGGCCGGCTCCTCGGCAACCCTGAGTATGGTGTCGTGGCAGGACAGGTGATGGGTCTTGAGCGTATCGGGCCGGGTGAACGCCAGGGCGCCGGCCTTCTCGGTGTTCCATTCGCGCAGATTCTCGGGCAGTCGCTGCGACAGCGCTGCGATCGCCGGCAGCTGCAGCAGCGGGTGATCCGCGAGCTCATGCCGCACGTAGAAGGGCCGCTTGTCGAAATTGCCGACGAAGGTATCCGCATCCACCGACAGGCGCGCAGAACGCGCCGGATGCTGCCGCGCGTCGATGGTATCGGGAGGGATGAAGCTGGGTGCGTAAAGTTCCACGCGAAAACTCGGGCCCCCTTAAGAGCACTGGGTGACCGGTTGATCTGCCGCCAGTGTCGCAGCGCCATCGGCATTTCGCAACGGCCGGTACCGGTGCACGGGGCGATGGTCGGTTATGTCAAGTTCGGCCTGCTGCACCGCACTGAGCCCGCGGCCGCGCGGTCAGGCTAGCGCGCGCCACCGGAGCCGCCGCTGCCGGCAGCGGCGACCGCCAATCCGGCGGGACTCTCCACCCGGCGGTTGATGTAATACATCATCACCAGGGTAAGCAGGGTGGTCGCCACCAGCACGTAGCCCACGATGTCGAAGTGCTCCAGGGCGCCGCTCGGCGTCTCCTTGACGATCAAGCCCGCCAGCGCCGCGGCGATGCCGCCGGAGATCTGCTGCAGCGATGAGCTGATGGACATGTAGGATCCGCGGTCCGCGGCGCTGGGGACCGCCGAGATCAGCGCGGCGGAGGAGATCATCCTCGAGGATACGCCCATGAACAACAGCACATTGACCAGGATTACGATCTGGATCGGCGTCACCTTCAGATTGGTGTAGATCAACACCATGATGATGGTGGCGGCACAGCCCATGGCGAATACGTTGAACTTGCCGATCGCGTCGCTGGCGCGTCCGATCAACGGACCGAATGCCATGGCGAAGATCCCCGTCACCATGTAAATCACCGGCAGACGATCGATGTCGATGCCGAGATTGTGCACGGTAAAAGCGCTGCTGAACGGCAGCAGCATGAAGCCCCCGGTGGCCAGCAACACGGTCGCCGCAAAGCCTTGCAGGTAGCGCGGCGTGGAGATGGTGTGCACAAAGTGATGCAGCGGGCTCCTGTCCGGATGCAAGCGCAGGTGCGCATCGATCGGGCGCACGTACAGTACGATGACGCAGCCGACCGCAATCCCGGTGGCGACGATCAGGTAGAACGGCGCATGCCAGCTCCAGCGATTCGCAAGATACAGTCCGATCGGCAGGCCGAGCACGTTGCTGGCGGCGAAGGCGGCCTGGACCACCCCCATGACGCGGCCGCGCAGCCGGTATTCGAACAAATCCGTCGTGATGGCAAAGACGATCGATCCAATGACGCCGCCGAACAGGCCGGTCACGATCCGCGCCACGAGCAGAAAATGAAAGGAGTCCGCGATGGCGCACAAGAAGGTTCCGGCGATGAAACCGAGGTAAAAGAACAGCAGCAGCTTCTTGCGGTCGAAGCGATCGGTGAAGCCCGCCGCCAACAGACCGGCACCACCGGCGCTGAACGCGTACGCCGACACCAGGATCCCGAATTGGGCGGGCGAGACGTGCAGCGCCGGCATGATCATGGCGCCCAAGGGCGAGAGCACCATGAAATCCAGGATAATGGTGAATTGCAGAAAGGCGAGCAGCGCGATGATCAGCCGCTGATAGCCCGAGAGTGCCGGTGGCGCGGATGACGCAGGGATCATGATCATCAATCATACCATCAGAGCAGCGGCGGGAGTCCCGCGACCTGCCGGCCTATCCGGCCAGCAACGGAAAGGTCACACCGATCGCCCAGGCAAACGCCACGGCGTTCGCCACGCCCGCCACGAACGGATGGCCGCTCGCCGCATAGATCCAACGGCTGAGCAGGCCATAGACCAGGAAGTACAGCGCGATCACCGGCACGATGATGATCAGGAACAGCAACCTCTCGGGATCGAGCGCCACCGCGATTGCGAGCGAGGCCAGAAATGCGAGCTTCGAGGCGGCGAACGCGCCGTGCGCGGCGCCGACGCCGCGCGTCAGCCATTCGTCGCTGAGAAAAAAGAGCAGCGTGCCGGCCAGCATCGCCGCGAGCAGCACGATGCGCTCAGGGCCCGGGACGAACGAGGTCACGTAGCGGTCGATCGGCCAGACCAGGGCGCAGAACCCGTAGGTGATCGCGGCGAGCATCGCGACGCCCAGGGCGCGGGGTCGGGCCGCGCTCAAGGCGGCGCCCGCGCCGGCGCGATGCATGACGAGCAGGCACGCGGCGATGATCAGCCCATAGACGGCGAAATGAACCGCCAGGTAGTCGCCAACCAGCACGGGCAGAAAATGCGTGGGCAGCACGCGCAGCAGCAGCGGCGTCGCGAACATCGCGATCGACAGCGGGATCCACAGGCGCCGCCAGCGCAAAGCGGCTCCGACGGGCGGCGCGGCCACTCTCGGCAGCAGCGCCGCGCCCGGCCGGGCGAGCAGCACCGCACCGGCCAGCAGCAACAGGATCCATGGCCCGCGCGCGACCACGACCGGCGCTGCGCTGCGCGGCGTGCCGAACGACGCATCGAGCCACAGGATCGCCTCGCGCATGCTGTCCTCGCTGAACAGCACGCTGGCGTGCTCGACGTGCGCGCTGAAGGCGGCGCGGCGCCCGGTGCCGCGCGCCGGCTCGCCGTACGTGACGCCGGCCTGCGCGACGCGCGGCGCGCTCGCAAGACCCACGGCACGCAGCGCTTCGCGCTTCAGGGTGCCCTCCCAATCGCCGACGATCACCAGAAGATTCGCCGGTGCGGTAGCGGTAACGGCCGGCGAGAACATCGACACCGCGATCGTGGCCGCGATGCCCGGCGTGGTTTGCGCATAGCGCACGACGATGTCGGAGGCCATCGAATGGCCGAGTACGGCCAGACGGCCGTCACCGAGTCTGCGGGCAAAATCGCCGACGCTCCGCAGCGACTCGACCAGCGTCCGGGTCGCCCCATCGATGTCGGTGATGCTGCCGGTCAGCGGCTCGGGATTGCGTCCGTGGCCCGGGAAATCGAACGTGACGGCGACGTAGCCGTTGCGCGCCAGATTCAGCGCGAAGGACTGCATGAGCTGCTGGGATCCCGCGAAACCATGCGCGATCAAGACCACCGGCCGTGGGCCGTCGGCAATGCGGCGGTAGATGATGGCGGGCGTCGTACCGATCGCGACCGCGTCGACCGATATTCCGGCGCGCGCCGCCTCGAGGTGCCAGAGCGCCGTCGCGATCGCGACCAGCGCGGCGATTGCGAGCCAGGGGTTCAATCTCATAGCGCCGCGCACCATCCGTCGATCCCAATCTTCCCAGGCGCAATCGCGGTCGTCGTGAGTGAGAAGATGACATAAGCCCGCTGCAGCCAGCACTGCGGCGCGAACCGCGAAGGGCCGCGCGAACGACGGGCCGTCATCACAACATAATATATAACTATTTCATGCCTCGCACCGTCCGGCCAAGTTGACTTTCCGGCGCGAAACGCGCAATTTTTTGGTCAGCAGATAATGCGGGGAAAACAAGAATCCGCCAGGCAGCCGCGGCGTGCGCCGGAGGGCAAAAACCTCCCGCGCTCCCTGCCACCCCGCGCCATTGTCCGATTGAACGACGAGGGCAATCCATTAGATTCGTGTAATGATGCAGCTGAACCGAGCATCCGCTGCGAGGATTACCTGACGCCTTGATAAGGAGCTGAATCGACGTGAACAGTGCAGGCCAGCCCGGGGTATTGCTGATTGGTCCGTATGATCCGCATTGCGGTGAGTACACCTTCCTCGCCCCACCGCTCGGCGTGTGGCGGCTCGCCGGAGTTCTGGAGGCGGCCGGCATCGACGCGAAGGTGTTCGATCCGAATTGCTGCCGCGAATCGCCGCAGCGGGCGCTCGAGCGCGAGCTGTTCAGCGGCGCCTGGGACGTCGTCGGAATTTCGACCACGGGGATGACGCTGAGGTTCGATCTGGAGCTGGCGCACATCGCACGCCGCGTGAGGCCGGGTGCGCTGATCGTTGCCGGCGGCATGGAGGCCACGTTCCGTCCGGAATTGATGTTCGAGCTCGGACCGTTCGACCTGGTCGTGTTGGGTGAAGGCGAACGGCCGCTGCTCGAACTCGCCACGCGATTGCGCGCGAATCGACCTCTGGGCGGCATCAGCGGCACGGCCGAGCGCACCCGGGACGGCAGGATTCTCAGGATGCCGCAGCCGGCGCTCAACCACGATGAGCTGCGCGACGCGATTTACAGCACTCCCTACGAAAAGATGCCGTATTCGGCGTACTGGGAACGTCTGGAATCGGCCTATCGCATCGGGGCGCTGCCCACCAAGGCCGCGCGCGAAGCACACCTCGCCGAAATCCGCTCGGTGCGCCTCATCACGCTCAATTATTGCCCCATGGGCTGCACCTTCTGTTCCTCGACGAATTTTCTGCATGAAGCGCAGGGCGGCGTCGCCTCGGTCGCGCGGCTGGAGGCTGAGGAGTGCCTGATCATGATCGAGCGCATCGTCGCGGCGCATCCGCGTGTGCGCACGGTGATCTTTCAGGACGACATCTTCGCCTTCACGCGCGATCGTCGCATCCTGCCGCTTTGCGAGGGCATCATTGCGGCGAAGCAGAGCGGCCGGATCCCGGCGCAGCTGCAGTTCATCAGCACCAATCGCATCGACGCAATGAACGTCGAGCGCCTGACGGCGATGCGGCTGGCGGGGTTTCGCGTCCTCGGATTCGGCGTGGAGAGTTTCTCGCGCAAGGTGCTCGCCGAATTCAACAAGGCGCAGATCCACCGGCACATCGAGCCGATGCTGACGGCCGCCCTCGCGACCGGCGTGACGCCGTTTCTCGACATGATCCTCAGCTCACCGCGCGCCTCCCTGGAGGATGTCGCGGAGACGCTGCGGGGCGCGCACCATTGGCTGCGCGAGGGTTGCGAGATCGGCATGTACCCCTATGTCATCCCGTTCTCCGGGGCGCAGTTCTCCCGCGACCCGACGCTCGCGCCGTACACCCACCACGCGCGGCGGCAGATCGCAGGCACCAGCATCTCCTGGGATCAGCCGTCGAAAATTCTGCCGGTCGATCCCGTCGTGGCGGACGTGATACTGCGCATGGAGAAGAGCTTCGAGGCCATGCTCGCGCCGCTGGAGCAGCAGGTCGCGCATCTGCCCTCGCGACTGCGCTCGCTGCTGTGGATCCTGAGCTCCCTGCCGATCATGGCGGAGCGCGGCCACCATATTGCCGATGAGAGCGAGGTCCGGGCGGAACTGTACGCCCGGCTGCCGGCGCTTCGGCCCGAGGCGGCGCGCCTGGGCGCCGCGATTGCATGAAACTGCGGCTGGCCCTGTCGGTGTTGGCGCCGCTGGCGGTGTGCGCGCTGCTTGCCGGATGGATCGTGCTGTCCGTGGCGAACGCACGCGCCATCGGCTTCTCGATCTTCGTGTTCGCCGTCGCCAACCTCATCGTCTACACGGATGCCATCGATTTCGTCCTGCGCCTGTACATGCACCGGCGCCATACGGCGGCCGGCGGCGGCATCGCCGACGGCAGCCAGAGCGGCGGCCTGTCGATCAACCTCGGTGCGCTGTTGCCGCCGGATTCCAGGCGCGTGGTTCCGGCCTCGCCCTACGCCATCATCGCCTCGGTCCACAATCTCGAGGATCATCTCGAGGAGTTCATGGAGGCCTTCGGCGCCTACCGCAACCGCGTGTGGCTGATCAGCGACGGCTCCACGGACAACACCGTGCTGCGTCTGCGCCAGGCGGGATGGCGATGTTTCGATGACGGCGTCAACCGGCGCAAACCCGGTGCGCTGCACCGGCTGCTGCCGCGTCTGCCCGCGCACATCCAGACCATCATGGTGATCGATCCGGACATCCGCATCCGCGGCCTCACCGAGGGCAGCAGCATCGACATCGACCGGTTCGTGATCGATTTCCAGCAATCCGGCGCCGCCGCCGCCTGCCCGCGGATCATGATCGAGCCCGACGGCTTTCTGGCGCGATTCCAAGCCTTCGAATACGCACTCGCGTTCCGGGTCGGGCGCGAGAGTCTCGGGGATTTCAGCATCACCTCGGGCGTATCCTTCTACCGGCGCGATGCCCTGGAACGGGCGCTCAGCGAACATTCCCTGTCGGTGTACGCCGAGGACTTCGAGAACGCCGTGATCCTGCTGAGTCATGGCGAGAGGATCTACTACGACGGCCGGCTGGTGGTGAGCACCGAAGGCCCGGGCTCCCTGTCCCGCTGGTTCTCGCAGCGCGTCGGCTGGTATCACGGACTGCTCAAGGTCTACATCGAGCGCTTTCCCGAAGTGCTGCGCATCAGCCGCCGCTCCACCTTTGCCGCGTATCATTACCTGGTGTACGTCGGCGGCCTGTCGCTGGTGATGCATGTTGTCAAGATCGTGAGCGCCGGACTTCTGGTGCTGAGCTTCCTCAGCGGTCTCGACGCGCTGCTGCTCGATGATCTGCTGCCGCCGGGCACGTTCACCAATCCGGAATACTTCACGGCGGCGATCACCAGTTATCTCGCGCTCGGGGTGATCGCGCTGTTCACCCGGGTGCCGAAGGCGGAGCGTGCCTACGTCGCACCCGTCGTCCCCCTGTACCTGTGCTATGCCATCACCCACATCCTGCCGATGACGGTGGGTTTCGGGAATTATTTTGCGCTCAAGCTGATGCGGCGGCGCATTTACCAGGATCACTACGAAAGCCCGGCGAGCCCCGGCATCGCCACGGAGAAAATGAGAATGATCGAATGAGCATCCGCGGAATTCCCGCGCCCGAGATGTACACCCCCAGCCGCTATTGGGAGGATCGGGCGCAGCGATTCGCCGGCGAACGCGAGGGACTGGCGGCGGTTTGTGCCTATGGCATGCCCGAGTTCTACAATCGCGCGATTCACCTGGAGCAGCGGCTCGCGCTCGAACCGTGGCTGAAGGTGCGACCCGGAACCCGGGTGCTCGATGTGGGCTGCGGGGTGGGACGCTGGAGCCGGCTGCTGGCGGCGCGCGGCGCCAACGTCACGGGCGTGGATTTGAGTCCCACCATGATCGCGCAGGCCGGGCAGCGGGCGGCCGCCGAGGGCGTAGCCGGCCGCTGCCGCTTCCGGGTGCAGGATTTGTCGAAACTCGCGGTGGGCGAACGTTTCGATTTGGTGCTCGGCGTCACGGTGCTGCAGCACATCCTCGAACCGCAGGCGCTGCGCGCCGCGCTGTCGGCGATGACGGCGCATCTCGCCCCGGGCGGGCGCATGATTCTGCTCGAGGCGGCACCGGCCGCCTCGGTGCAGCGCTGCGACACGACGGTGTTCACCGCCCGCCATCGCGATGTTTATCTGGAATTGATCCGCGATTGCGGCTTGAAGCTCAACGCGCTGACCGGCGTCGATCCGGCGCCGTTTCGCACGCAGCTCCTGCCATACGTGCGCAAGCTCCCGATCGGGCTGTCGCTCGGTCTGCTGGGGCTCGCGACCGGGCTGTCATTGCCGATCAATGCACTCTTCGGGCGCCGTGCCGTGCAGCGCTCCTGGCATGCGGTGTTCGTACTAGAAGAAAGATCCGAGGGGAATTGATCATGGCCATCAGTCGTCGCTCCATGGTTGGCATCGGGGTTTTCGTTTTACTGGGCGTCGTGGTCGGAGTCGGCCATTGGTATGGAACCCGGGCAGCGATGCCGCAGCAAAGCACCGAGAAGGCCGCCCTGGTGCACGTCACCAACGCCGGCGATCGCGGGCCGGGCACGCTGCGCGAGGCCTTGTTCATTGCGGCCGCCGCCACCGGCCCGACGCGCATCTCGATCGAGGTGTCCGCCATCAATCTGGAGACCGCATTGCCGGCGCTGGTCAACGGACTCGGCGTCAGCGTGGTGGGGCAGAGCGCCGGAGTGCTGATCGACGCGCACGCGCTCAACGCCGGACCGGTGCTCGATATTTCCGGTCCGAACACCTCGATCGAAGGCATCACGATCAAGAACTGTCCGGCGGCCGCGGTATTGGTGCGCGCGGTGCGCTTCAGACTGTCCGGATCGACCATCGAGTCGTGCGACGTGGGCGTGGAAGTGGCGGAGAACGCCAGCGACACGCTGCTCGAGCACAACCATTTCATAAAGGACCGGCTCGGCGTCCGATTTGGCGCTTCGGGCCACAATTCGGCGGTCGCCAACAATGAGTTCAAGGAGGACAAGGACGCCGGATTGTGGGCCGTGCGCAGCGCCCCGAACACCCAGGACGAGGTCATCGGCATCCATGACAACAAGTTCACGGAGGATGCCACCGGGATCGTTGCCGGCAACATTCCGGTGCTCGTGCAGCGCAACGACTTCATCAACATCCATGAGGCGGGCGTGCATCTGGTCGGAGCTGGCGGCGTGATCAAGGGAAACCGCTTCAATGGCGGTGCATCGATGGGGGTGGTCGCCGAGACCGCCCGCGGGGCTATCATCGATGACAATGAGATGGAGGGGCTGACCGCCTACGGGGTGATGGTGCGCGGCTCATCCAACACGCTGGTGCAGGGTAACCGGCTGCACAACTGCGGCTACGGGCTGGCTTTCGTACTCGGCGATGCCCATGGCGTCAGCACCGCGGTCGACAACACCATCATCGAGCCCAAGTTCAACGGCATCGATGTGATCGGCGACTCGCCGATTCTGCGGCGCAATCAGGTGCTGCGCGCCCATGCTTTCGCCCTGCACGTCGAGGACTTCCAACCGAAGAACGGAAAACAGGTGCAATCGCAGCCGTTTCTGGACAACAACAGCTTTGGCAGCGGCCCGGGCGCCGGCAGCAACCCGACCGTCGCGGCGCAGCCCAAACCACAGTAGCGGTGGCTTTGTGAGACCAGACCTCGACAGCACCCGACTGATACGGCGCCCGGTCTGGGAAAATCCGCGCGTTCATCTGCTCGATGACGTCTGGCTGCTGACCATCGTCACCATCCTGGTCGCCACCGGCGTTCCTTGGCTGGCGAGCGGCTTCGAGGTCGATGTCGGCACGGCGAGCTGGGGTCTGCTGGCACTCGGTGGAATCCACATCGCCTTCACCAGTCTCGCGACCCCCGCGCGGGCGCAGGGCCGCTGGCATGACCGGGCCATCACGGCGTTGAACGTGGTCGGCGTCATGCTCGTCGGCTTCATCTGGCAACACGTGGGGGCGCTGCAAAATCCGCTGTTTCTCATGACGTTTGCGCTGCCTGTCGTCGGCGGGATTTTTCTCTCCCGCTGGCACCCCTATCTGATCGCCGCCGTCAGCGTCCTGGTGGTCGGGGTAGTGGCCCTGGACCAGGCGCCGGAGCTGCGCTGGTACGCGAGCGGGCTGCTCGGCCGGGACAACTGGCTCACCGGGCTGCTCGGCGGCCAGGGCACGGTGCCGCAGCCGTCTTTTTCGGGATTCTACGCGCCGTCGAATTATCTGATCGTCCTGCTGGAGGTGTTCACCGTCGGACTGTTCGCCTGCGCGGTGGCGGCCGAATACGTCGGCACGATCTTCGAGCGCCTCAATGCCCACAGCATCCTGGCGCGCGACGAAGCGGAGCGCGGGCAGGAGCTGTGGGCGCGGCTGATCGAACAGCTGCCCCTGCCGGCGCTGCTGATCGACCCGGACACCGTGCGGATCGTCGCCTCGAGCGACGCGGCCGTAAGCTATGTGCGCGGCGATGACATCGCGCTCGAGGGGCGCCTGCTGTTCGACGCGCTGCAGTTCTCCTATCCCGACGTCGTGCACGAGCTCATCGTCGGCGCCGACGGCGACTCGTCCCTGACCGTCCTGCGCATCGCCGAGCAGCTGCGCATCACGCAGCTCAAGGTGCTGCACGTGGTTCATCGGGCGCGCCGCCTGGCGCTGTTGACCATTGTCGATGTCACCGAGGTCTTCTGCCTGAGGGCGGCCCTGGATACCTCGGAATATGCCGCCCTGGTGGTGAATTCGGGCGGCCGCGTTCTGGCATTCAACAAGCGCTCGGCGGGTCTGTTCTCGGGTCTCGAGGTCGGAACGGACGCCGCGCGATTGCTGGCCGACTCGAATCCCGGCGTGCGCTGGTGGGAACCGGGATTGGCGGAACGGCGCAAGATGCACATCGAAATCGGCGCGCGGATCTACCAGGTGACGACCGCCGCCGTTGCGCTGGCCGGCGAGGAGGAGCGCCTGTTCACGGTGTCCCTGCTGCCGGTTGCCAAGGGCGGCGCCTCCGACCCCTTCGCCACGATTTCGACCGCGGTCACGACCACGCTGGAGCAACTTTGATGAAATGCCGGATATCCACCGGTGCCGTGCTGATCGCCGCGTTGCTGGCGCCCTGCCTGGCGCTCGCCGATGCCTCGACCGCCGATGATCGGATCGCGCTGAGTGCGGATGGCGGCACGCTCACCGGAACCAACGGCGGTGGCGGCGCATCGGCCGCGTGGCTGCACAACTTCACTGTGGATGAACTCGCCGGCATCGCGATCGAGGATCAAGTGCTGGCCGACGCCCATTGGACCTTCGGTTCGGTCAACGGCTCGGCGAATTTCGGACCCGACGGCCGGCGCTACAGCGTTTATGGTGAAGTCCACGAGGGTGCGGGCGATGACGGCCCGCATCCCTTTCATTATGCGATAGAAGCGGTCGGGCTGATCGGCACCTTTTCCCACCGGCTGTCGGTGCAGCTCGAGGATCGCCAGATCGATGTGGAGTCCACGCATGGCAATCTGCCCAAGGCGGGGCTCTCCTATCAGTGGAATCCCCATCTGCTCACCTCGGCGTCGTACTCCTATTCGGTGAGCGGCAATCTGGGCACCCGTCTGACGGCGCTGCGGGTCGATGAATACAACAACCTCGTGAACCTGCTGGCGGGCGTGTCGTTCGGCCAGGCCTCCCCCGCCATCCTGGGAATCGGCTTCGTGCTGCCGCCGCGTACGCTCAACGAAGGCTACGTGGGGATGTCCCTGCCGCTGGCAAAGTCGCGCGGCAACCTCACGCTGGTGGCCGATTACCAGGACCTGTCGGGCAGCAAGCGCTTCACGCTGACGCTCAGCTATGTGTTTCATGTGGGTCACACGGGTGCCGCTCCGTGACGATGGCATTTCGCCTGCGCAACCTCGGATGGTTACCCACCGCCGTGGTGCTCGGGGTGGTGCTGATTTGCGGATCGCGTCTGATCTACCTGAGCGTACAGCACCATGCGCAGCTGGCCCGCGAGACCGCGGCCACCGTCGCGGCCGGCTATGCCGCGAAGATCGAACCCGCGCTGCAGGCGCTCGCCGATCTCGCCGAGGCGCGCGCGACCGCGGCGGCGGCCACGACCGCGGCCGCGCAGATTCCGCCGGGCAAGCATGGGCCGGCACCGCTCGCAGCGGCGGTGCCGCCGCAGGCCAACACCTTTTGGATGTCCGGCGAGGACAAAGTACAGGGTTCGCGCAGCGAAGAGGCTGAAACGGCGAGCGGTATCGCGAGCGAATGGCAGTCGGCCGAGTCTTCCCCCCCGGTGCCGGGTCCGTCGATTCTCGGTCCGATGCGCCTCGGCAGCCAATGGCTGCTCGCGGCACGGGTTCCCGTGCCGGCGAGCAGTCCCGGGCAGCCGCCGCTATCGCGCGGCTGGTCCGTGGCCTACGGCGACCTCGATGAGCTGATCGCAGCCAGCCACCTCGCCCGGCTCATCGACGCGGGCTACGACTTCGAACTCTCGCAAGTCGAACCCCGCAGCGCCCGCTCGCGAATCTTCGTCAGTTCGGCCACCGATCCCCTGACCGATGCCGTCGGCAGCCGGATCCGTCTGGCGACCGCGGCGGCCATTCCCGGAAGCTATCTGCAGGTGGCGATCCGTCCCAGAGCCGGCTGGTATCCGCGCAGTCTGCTCGCCTCGGAAATCGGCCTGCTGGCCTTTCTCGCCTGGCTGCTGGCGTTCGGCACCCACGACCTGATCCACGCCCTGCAACGTTCGCGCGCGACCCTGGCGTCCGCACGCCGGCGCCTGCACTCGATCAATCAGCAGCTCGCATCGGAGATGCAGCAGCGCATGGATCTGCAGGAGACCTTCGATCACGCACGCTTTCACGATGCTTTCACCGGTCTACCGAACCGGCGCTACTTCATGGACCAGGTGGATCGGGCGCTGCGCGATGTGCGCACCAAGCGGCGCCAGCGCATCGCGGTCATCATCATCGACATCGCGCGCTTCAAGCTCATCAATGACATGCTGGGGCATACCGCGGGCGATGAGCTGATGGTCCAGGCCGCGCGCCGCTTCGAGAAATCCACCTCGACATTCAAGGGCGTGCTCGCGCGCTGGGGCGGCGACCAGTTTGCGCTCCTGATCCTGGACGACGCCGACACCGACGCCGCCCTGAAGACGGCCGGCCTGCTGCAGGAGGAATTGCGCACGCCATTCGAGCTGCGACGGCACCGGCTCGTGATCGCGGCCGCGGTCGGCGTCACCTGCGTGGATTCGGGCCAGCTGCGGGCGGAGGACGTGGTGCGCGAGGCCGACATCGCCTTGTCGGTCGCCAAGCGCCTCGAGACCACAAAGGTCGTCGCTTACACGCCCAACATGGCCGGGCAGGCGGCGAATCTCGTGAGCCTGGAGGCGGACCTGCATATCGCGATGGAGAAGCACGAGCTGCGGCTGCTGTTTCAGCCAATCGTCGACCTCAAGACCTACCGGATGGCGGGTGCCGAGGCGCTGCTGCGCTGGCGCCATCCCGTGGAAGGCCTGCTCGCGCCGGATAAATTCCTGCGCATCGCCGAGGATGCCGGATTGATGGTGCCGATCACGCGCTGGATCATTCTGCGGGTGGTCAGGATCGCGGCGCAATGGCTGCGCCGCCTGCCGGCCGACCAGAAATTTTTCATCAGCATCAACCTGTCCCCCTCGGCGCTGCGCGATCCGGGATTGAGCGACTACATCGCCACGTTGCTGGCCGAGACCAAGCTGCCGCCGTCGGTGCTCAAATTCGAGCTCACCGAAGCGGCCCTCATCAGCAATGTCGGGGCGGCGCGCGAAACGCTCGATCGGCTGCGTGCCCTGGGCCTGCAGTTGATGCTCGATGATTTTGGAACCGGCTATTCCTCCCTGAGCTATCTGCAGCTGTTCCCGTTCGACTTCGTGAAAATCGACCGCCCGTTCGTGAATCGCACGAGTTCCGATCAGGCCAATACCGGCATGATGGCCGCGCTGGTGCAGATGGCCGGCAGCCTGAATCTCACGGCGATCGCGGAAATCATCGAGACCGAGGCGGCCGCGAAGGTGTTGCAGGAAATGGGCTGCGAATATGGTCAGGGCTATTATTTCAGCGAGCCGCTCGAGGTTGAACCGGCTCTGCTGCGGCTGCGCAGCCAGCAGCCCTTCGACCCGCCGAAGGATCCGGCGGAAACCATGATGATCCGTCCGCTCGACACCTCGGAGACGGTCATGATCCTGCCGCTCGAGAATGCGGCGGACACCCCGGCTGCGCGTACCCCCGATTCGGCGGAGACCATGAAGGTACGTCCGCTCGATCCCGGCGAAACCATGAAGGTACGTCCGCTCGATCCCGGCGAAACCATGAAGGTACGTCCGCTCAAGGAGGACGAATCACCCACCATCATGATTCCGGCCGACGCCGTCGCCTTTCCGCCGGACGAAGAATGAGGCGCGCAGTGCGTCGCTGACCCCGCCGTTTCCCGCCCGGTGGCGGGTTTCCTCACCGGCAGCCTCTCGAGCCCGCGCTTTCGCGCATTCGGGTGCGCTCTTCCGGCGTCATCGCCTGCCATTGACTCCAACGGCCGGCGCGACGAAAGCCGGGGCGTCCGCGAAAGCCACCGAACAGGATCCGGCTCAACAACAGAAGGCCCAGCGCCTGTGCATAATCAATGGGGTGGGCGACCGTGATCACGCCCGGCACCACGGCGTTCCACAGCAACATGACCACCACACCGAGGCCGGCAATGGCCGCCACCGCCAAAAGACCAAAACCCAGGTATCTCATTCCGCCTTTCATGCTCGTCTCCTACGTCAGATATCCAATTCGTCATATAGAGGTTGCAGGCGCGCACGCAGCCGTCGGATCGCATAGCGCTTGCGTGCCAGCAACGTGTTGACGGCCACGCCGGTTCTCAGCGCGATTTCCCTGAAGCTGCTGCCGTCGATCTCGTGCGCGATGAACACCTCGCGCTGTTCCGCCGGAAGTTCCTCGAGTGCGCTCTGCAGCGCCTCCAGGACCGCGGATCTTGCCATGAGCGCATCCGGGCCGGCTTCGCGGGCCGGCAACGGGAGATCGAGACGGTATTCGCCGTCATCGTCCGGATCGGCAATCACATCGGCCGCCGGCCGCGTTTTGCGCCGGCGAAAGCGGTCGATGATGCGGTTGCGCGCCACCCGGAAGAGCCAGGCGCCAGCCTGCTCGATCGGTTCAGGAAGCCGGTAGGCGCGCACAAAATCGTGCAACACATCCTGCAGGACGTCCTCCGCATCCAGGGGATCGCTCACCCGGCGCCGAATGAATGTAGCCAGCCGCGAGCGCTCGCGCGTCACCAATGCGGTGATCTCGCGATTGCGGTCAGTCATGGGCAACGCTTGCACCGGTTCCATAGCCGTTATGACGCTTCATGGCGGGGGATATTGTAGGAATACCGGCAATTTCCACTTTTTTCGCCGGCCAGGGCGCCGCCTAAGCCGCAGACCTCACGCCCCGCGGCAGGGCGCCCGATCCCAAGGTGGCCCAGCGAACAGAGCCGCGGACGGCGCCGCGCTAAGCTTTCGCCGTCGATTCACCGGCCGCGTCCCGGGGAGGCCATATGCTCGAATACACGATCATCGAACCGCAGGGCATTCTGCGCATGACGCCTTCGGGCGCCCTGTCCGCGGAGGACTTCAGCGGCCTCACCCGATTTGCCGATGACTACCTCGCAAAGCACGGCAGTATTGCCGGGATCCTGATCGACGCCCAGTCGTTTCCGGGTTGGGACAGCTTCGCCGGTTTCGCCTCGCATGTACGATTCGTCCGCGACCACCAACGCCATATCCAACGTGTCGCCTTGGTGACGGACAGCTCGATCGTGCACGTTGCCGAGACGCTCGCAAAGCCGTTCGTCGCCGCCGATATCCGGTATTTTGCCTTCGGCCAGTACGATGGCGCCGTGCAGTGGTTGAGCCGCGCCCGGCGGACCGAGGCGAGGATATTGATCGTTCTAACCTCGCACGATCAGCTGGGTAAAACCGGGCGCCGGACGGGATTTTGGCTCGAGGAATTGGCGGCACCTTACTACGTGTTCACGGATGCGGGCGCCAAGGTCACCCTGGCATCTCCCAAGGGTGGACACCCGCCTCTCGACCCGGCGAGCGACGATGCCGCCTCGGCGAGCGATGCCACCCGCCGCTTCAAGGCCGATCGCGCGGCGCAGACGGCACTGGCCAACACGCTGCCGCTGCGCGAGGTGTCCCTGGGGGACTTCAATGCCGTGTTCTATCCAGGCGGGCATGGCCCTCTTTGGGACCTGGCAGAGGATGCCGATTCGATCACGCTGATCGAGGCGACATTTGCCGCCGGTAAGCCGCTCGCTGCGGTCTGCCACGCACCCGGGGTACTGCGGCACGTAAAATCCGCCGCCGGACAGCCGATCGTGAGGGGCCGGGCGGTGACGGGTTTTTCAAACGCCGAGGAGCGGGCGGTCGGCCTGAGTGACGTCGTTCCGTTTCTGGTGGAGGAAATGTTGATGGCTGAGGGCGGAGTGTATTCCAAAGCGGACGACTGGCAGGCTCACGTGGTCACCGACGGCCTGCTGATCACCGGACAAAATCCCGCCTCCTCCGGCCCGGCGGCCCAGGCTCTGCTCGACATGATCTAAGAAACCGCCGGTTGCCGCCCTTGCAGCGCGCCGGTCACGATGTCATTCGGCAGGATCCGGACATTTGTGGGCAGGGCGCCAATCGCAATGCCCGCGACCCGCAATCCATCGCTCACCCGGATGATCACCTGGGATTGCACCTCCGGGGTACGCACAAAGCTGTCGACGGCAAAGTTGAGTTTGTAGGTGACCAGCGAATCGGAAAACCCGCAGGCATACGCGGTCGGCTTCGTGACGGGCGCGCCGCCCGGTCCGGCGCTCGCGGCGGATTCAAGGGCCTTGATCACGCGCGCCGGCGGCACGGAGGAATCGATCGTCAGCAACAGACTGGACAGATGGGGCTCGTTCAGCTTGTGATGATTGGTCACGATGGCCTTGGCGATGACGCTGTTCGGGATCACCACCATGTCATTGGCGAAGGTGCGGATCCGGGTCGCGCGCCAGTCGATTTCGATGATTTGGCCCTCGACGGTGTCGTTCAGGGTGATCCAATCACCCGCGCCGAAGGGCCTTTCGATGTTGATCGCCAGGCCTGAGAACACATCCGCCAGGGTATTCTGCAAGGCCAGACCCAGGACGATTGCCAGCACGCCGGAGGTTGCCAGAAACGCGGAGATGGGCTGCTTCAGGACCGTGTCCATGATTCCGACAAAGGCGACGATATACAGCATTGCGGATGCCAGATCGGCGAAAAGACGTCGGGCGTGGGGTTGATAATCGTTCGGAAAAATCGTCCGGTGCAGAATCAGGGTCAGCACGCTTCTGATGAGCCAGGCGCCGAGCACCCACCAGGCAATCCCGAACAGTTCCAGGGGCAGGTGCATGGAGCCGGTTGTGCCGGCGAACAAAAACTGACCGAGCGGGTTGCCGGACCGGGGTAGCAACATCGTGATCGCCATCAGCGCAGCGCCGCCCAACATCAAGGAGCGAAAGGCGCGCAGCCGCGCCAAAAATGCGCATACGAAAAGCGCCGTCGTTGCCACCGCGAGGCAGATCTCAAGCCAATCGACCATCGACCCTCCGGCATTGACAGCCCGTTGATTCAATCCGGAAAGGGCGGCCCGGTCTGTACGCTGCAGCACGCATCCTGCAAGAACTCGGCAGCGACGTCGACCAAGGATACGCCGCGTAGCAGGCCGGCGCGGGCGACCTGCGGACGACGCACCAGGTCGATGGTGCGCGGACCGATGGCCGCTGCCAGGCCGGGACGCGTAACACCGGCGATCAGGCCACACTCCCATGCCACGGCCAGCGGACCGCCGCCGCTCAAGACCACGCCGTCGACATGAGGTGACGCGATCGCTTCTGAAGGACGCGCGCACGACCGTATACGGGGAGGTCCGGCCCGCGGACCTGCGGGTCATCGCGGGGTCAGCAAGTCCATGTCCGCTTGCATGCGCTGCATGTAATCGTCAGTCCAGCGGGCGCCGGGCTTCGATTTGGAGATGGCGTCGGTCTGCGGAGGAGCCGGGGCTTTGGCCTCGGGCAGAGGTCTGCGTGTGCCGGCTTTGAGCTTGAGGATCGGGCGGCCCGTCGTCGAATTGGACGAGGAGTTCGAATCATTCATAGAGTTGAAGTGCTGCCTGTTTTACGGAACGCGGGCGGCTGATTATCAGCGCCATCCGCGCTGAGGCCTACATTATATCAATAATGGTGGCGGGTAAAAGTTCCCGGTTAAGATACATCATCCTCAGGAGGAACGTATGCACGCACGAGTTCCGCGCGGCCTGGCGCCATGGACGACCCTGATTCTGTTGATCGGCAGCATGGCCGTTGCCATGGATTCGAGCATGTCGGGCCACATGGTCATGACGGCGCTGCGCCCGCCCGTCCCGGGTGATCAGCAAAAAGCCGACGCGGTGGTGGCCGCCGCCAAGACGGCCATGGAGCCCTATAAGGATTACCGCAAGGCGCTGGCGGACGGCTACAGGATATTCCTGCCCGACATCCCGCAGCCGCAATATCATTTCACCAACTACGACAACGGCCTCGCGGCCAGAACACATTTCGATCCCCTCAAACCGACTTCGCTTCTGTACCGTAAAACGGCGGACGGCGGATACACGCTCATCGGGGCGATGTACACCGACCGGGTGGCGGCGACCGAGGAGGAGATCAACGAGCGAATTCCGCTCAGCATCGCGCGCTGGCACCAGCACATCAATTTCTGCAAGGCGCCCGAGGGGCAGAAGGCCGCCTACTTTGGACCGCAGGCCAAGTTCGGATTGCTCGGGTCCATCACCACTCAGGAGGGCTGTGAGGCCGCCGGCGGCCGGTTCTATCCGCATCTGTTCGGTTGGATGGTGCATGTCTACCCGTATGAGACGTCGGCCTCGAAGATCTGGTCGACGAATGACGACGAGGAGGGCCACGACAACATGGACCGGGGGACGATGCCGGGAATGAAGATGAATTGAGCCCGGCCGTCCTTCATCCCATCGAAACTTCATTGATCTGCAGCGCGCGAGGTGAATCATTGTGAACAGGGTCAGCGTCCGGCGGTGGCATTTGTACATCGGCTTGTTCATTGCGCCGAGCGTGCTGTTCTTTGCGCTGACCGGCGCGGCGCAGATCTTCAGTCTCCACGAGGCACACGGCGATTACAGTCCGCCCGCCCTCATCGAGAAGCTGAGTTCGGTTCACAAGGATCAGGTTTTCGCGTTGGGCCATCATCGCCCACCGCCGGCTGCGGGGCCGGGTGCACAACCTCCCCGCCCGAAGCCGCCGCCGGGTCCCGAGGACGACGGTGACAAAAAGTCGACCTTGCTGCTGAAGGGATACTTTCTGCTGGTGGCGATCGCGCTCACCGTTTCCACAGTCTTCGGCCTCTGGATGGGTCTGCTTCACACCCCGCGCAAGCGGCTGGGTTGGCTGCTGGTGGCCGGCGGTTCGATCATTCCGACGATGCTGCTGCTTATCTGACGATGCTACCGGTCATCTGACGAGGCGCGGCGGTCAGTGCCGCGTGCGCGGCGGACCCGGGTCCAGGCTATCGGGGCTGCAACAACGAGATGGCGACGGATGTCATTGCGATGATGCCGGTGCGAAGGGTGGGCTCCGGAACGGGTTGAAAAAGACCGGTGTGCGGGCCGGGGAGCGAACGGCCGGCGGCGTTGGCCGCGGCCAGTTTGACGGGATCCATGGCCCCGAGCCAGAACATCACGGTCGGGATCCTATGGCCGGGAAGCCCGAACAGACCGAAATCCTCGCTGTTCATGATGGGCTGGTCAGTGAACACGTCGTTCGCGCCCAAGGCGGCGACGAGCGCCGCCTTGACCCGTGCCGCCAGGGCGGGATCATTGGTGTTTGCCGGCCCCGACTCGCCATCCAGAACCGTGACGATCGGCTGCCGGTCCGCGGGCACGCCGGCGGCGAGCGCCACTCCTTGGGCGATGCGTCGCACGCCGTCGATGATGATCTGCATGGCTTCGTCGCTGAAGGCGCGCGCCGTGAGCTCGAGTTTCACCTCATCGGGAATGATGTTCCGCTTGGTACCGCCGTGGATGTCGCCGACGGTGACGACCGCCGGGTCGCGCGGATTTTCCTGCCGGCTGACGATGGTCTGCAACTGGACGATGAACTCGCCGGCCATGACGATCGGGTCCCTGCCGTTTTCAGGCTCTGCGCCGTGGCCGCCGATGCCGCGCAGCGTGACGTCGATGGAGGCAACGCCGGCCTGCGTCGCACCACTGGTGATGCCGACGGTGCCGGCGGGGTGGGCATTGGTGTCGTGCAGCGCGACGGCGAAATCGGGGGTGCCGAATCGCTCGTAGAGATGATCGGCGAGCATGGCTCTCGCGCCATCCAGCGTTTCCTCCGAGGGCTGACCGATGAGCATGAGGGTGCCGTGCCATTTGCGGCGCAGGGTCGCCAGTGCCCTGGCGGTACCGATGAGGTTGGTGAGATGAATGTCATGGCCGCAGGCATGCATGACGCCGACTTCCTGGCCGGCGGCATTCCTCGCCATCACGTGACTGGCGTAATCGACACCGGTCTCCTCGACAATGGGCAACGCATCCAGATCAGAGCGGATCAGCAAACGCGGGCCGGCCCCATTTTCGAGCAGCGCCACGACGCCAAAGGCCGGCGTGCCGTCCGGATACCTGCCGACATGCTCGGTGACCGTATAACCGGCATGGCGTAATGCGTCCGCCAGGAGTGCCGCACTCTTGTCCTCCTGATGGGACAGTTCCGGATGTGCGTGTACCTGCTCGTAGGTGCCGACCAGTCCCGGCAGCTCGTCGTTGACGACGTCGGCGAGATTCTGGGCCATCGCCGGGCCGGCGAGCAGACAAATCAACAGACCGGCGCGGGGCGAGATTCTCACGGCGTCGGAATTGTTACTCCCGGAGTGGTGATGCGGCAAGCAGAGTCCGAAAGTGTGGAGTGGTTCCAGGTTTTGGAACGTCATGGCGCCCTTGTCCCATTTTGCCTACAGCGCGGCGAGGAGTCCGTCCGTAGGCTGCAAGCGGCACTGGTGATTCGATGGTGCAAAACACCCTCAAGGACGAGGACTCAAGGAGGAGGAGTTTGAGACCCTCGAGGCCGGGAATGGAAACCTGGTCATCGAGGGGACTGGGGGCCGGATACGGCACGCTTACGGGAGCAACGCCCCCCGATCACCGGGCAGCATGATCCGTCGCAGCAGCGGGACGGGCAGGGCGCCGTAGGACAGCAGCACGTCATGGTAGCTCTTCCATGCCGCTTCCCCGCCCCGGTTCGCGCAATAATCGTGACGCAGCTTGCGAATCATCAATTTGCCGAGCGTGTAATTGAGGTAACCCGGATCGTAGGTTCCGCGGGCGGCCTGTTGACGCGCTTCACCGGCGTTCTGGAAGGCGACCTCGCGAAACAGTCTTTCCGATTCGGCGACCGTCATGCCCTTGGTGTGCAGGCCGATCGAGGACAGAAACCGCACGTTCCGCAGGAGTGCGTTCGACAACTGGCCGACGTGGATCTCGGGGTTTCCGCCGAGCCCCTTCTCCCACATCAACTCTTCGCCGTAGTGGGCCCAGCCTTCGATGAAGGCATAGCTGCCGAAGACGCTCGCCAGTTTCGACGGTGCGCGTTTGGCCCACAGGAATTGCAGGAAATGGCCCGGCCAGACCTCGTGCACCGAGGTGAACAGCAGTTCGGACTCGCCCGGCACGTAGGCCAGCTGTTCGGCCCGCGGCCAGGCAGGGTCCGGCGGTGCGATGTAATAGACGGACGGCAGGCCTTTGTCGTAGGGCCCCGGAATGTCGATGTAGGCGAAGTTCTGGCGGTTGAACGGCGGAGCCTCTTCAACCGACACCTGCTCGGTCCCCGGAATCGTCACGATGTCCTTGTCGATGATGAACTGTCGAAGTCCGGCGAGCTGCGCGCGCGCGCCGGCGACGGCACCGCCTTCCGGCTTGTGGTCCTCCTCGCGCTCGACGCACCGTTTGAGGCTGGCGCCGGGCGCGAATTGCCGGCAGGCCTGCGTGAGCGCGGCGGTATTGCGGTCGAGGTCCGCACGCCCGGCGGCTTCGAGATCGGCGAGCGGGATCTCGACGCTCTCGGTCATCCGCAGCATCTGCGCGAATCGAACGGCGCCGAGCGGATCCGGGCCGGTGGCGTGTGAGGCTCCGCTCTGCAGCCAGCGGGCGAGTCCCTCGAGTGCGGCGGCGGCGGGTTCGATCGCGGCCGCAAGCTCGGCCTGCAGCGCCGCATCGCCCACGCCCGCGAACACCCGCGGCACGTCCTGACGGTAGAAGCTGGCGAGTCCGTCGAAATTCGACGCCCCGAGCTTGATGTAGGTAGCGGGCATCGGCGTGCGAAGGTTCTTTCGAATGTCCGGCACCGCCTGGGCGACGGATCTGGCGTAGCGGATGAAGGCCTTGAGGCGCACCTCGGGTGTCCCGTAAGGTCGCAGCACGTACACGCTCGGATCGAGCGTGTCGCCGCCGTCGTCCATGCCGATATAAAACTCGGGATTGCGAAACGGCGCCTCGGCAATGTCCGACCAAAAAATGTCGCGGTCGATGCGCGTCAGCAGATAGTCGCGTTCGACGCGCTCGGCGTCGGTGAGCCCGGCATCCGGGAATCCGCTGACGCGCTCGCGAAAAGCCTTCAGGCGCGCCGTCTCGGCGCGGATGCCGGTGGCCGACCAGTCGGGCAACAGCCCGTCGTACTCGTGCCGACCCTGCTGCGCGGCAAAGCTCGGATGCGCCTTGAAATACGCCTCCAGGTATTCGCCAGCCAGAGAGGCCCACGCTAAGGCCTCGGTGCGGCCCGACGGCGGCGCAATTGCCGCCGGCGCTGCCTTCTGACAGCCGCACAGAATCGCCGCCATGGCGAGGATGCCAATGATCGCCGATGTGCGCAGGCGCGCCGTGAAGCACTGCATAGCCACCTCGTTCGCCCCCGGGGCGCGCACTATACCCGATGTTCGGTGCAGACCGGCCGGCGCCCGGCGAGGCCTGGTTTGACCAACGCGGGCGAAGCGGCTAGCGTAGGTGGGCGCATGATGAATTCGATGGGTCGTTCGATGGTGCTGCTGGCAGGCCTGATGCTTGCGCCGGCACAGGCGCAACCGGTCTCCCCGGGGTCCATCCAGGTCGTGGCGTACGTCGATGTGCTGGCGAGCGCCAGCCGCCAAGCTGCCGCGGTACTCGAGCGCTACCGGTCAGCCAGCCGGCAAGAGCCCGGCGCGCTGGGTGTCGAGGTATTCGCCCAGATCAACCGCCCCGGCGGGTTTGCCATCCTCGAGGTCTGGCAGGACCCCGCGGCGTTCGAGGCGCATGGCAGGGCGCCCGCCACCGAACGATTGATGCAGGCTCTGTTGCCCATGCAGCTGGCGCCGTGGGACCGGCACGCGCATTCACTATTCTATGGCGGCCCGGCGGGCGGCGGCCGGCAGGGCGCGCTGACGCTGTTGGTTCATGTCGATGTGCTGCCGCCATTTGCCGAGGACTACGCCGGTGAGCTCAAGGCCTACATCGAGGGCAGTCGCACCGATCCCGGCTTGCTGCATGTCGCCGTTCTGCAATTCCTTCCACCCCACGCGAATCATTTCACCGTCATCGAGGAATGGCGCAACGCATCGGCCCTGGAGGCTCATCAAAAAGGCGCGGTCGCCCAAACCTACCGGGCGCGGCTGGCTGCGCAGATCGGCGCGCCCTTCGACGAGCGCGCCTATAAAAAGCTGAACTGACGCCGGCGCGGCGATCGGCGCCGCGGGAGCGGCAGCCACGTATCGATTCGCGTCATGGCAGGATGCCGAAAGTCCTCACCACCAGCGGCGTGTCGACGATGAGGTGCGGGGAGACGATGTGGTAGCTGAGCGCGTGCACCCAGGCATTCCCGGTGCGCAGCGTCAGCACGCTCTTGAACATCCCCGGTCCGAAGTATTGCAGCAGCACGAAGATCAACGAAAGCGTGACGTTGGCCGGTGAGCTGAAGTCGGACCATCCCTCGACCAGGTGCATGGTCGCATAGGTCAGGCCGCCGAGCAGCACAGCCGTGATCCGCGAGCCCGATAAGGCGAGATAGCGCGGCAGCAGGATCGAATAGATCAGGATCATGGTCGGCAGCACCGTGCCGATGAAAAACAGCGTCAAGGTGAGTGGCGCTGCGATGAGCATTTGACGGGCGCTCAGACTGAACAGCGTGTGGTCGAAGACCACCAGTTCGAATGCGGATTCGACCAGGATGACCACCCCGATCAGCAGGGCGTCGTTGCGGCGGTCGACGGAACGCAGGTTGAGCTGGGTGTTGGAATAGCGGCGCCGGAACCAGGCATGGGGCAGCACCGCGAATACCACGAAATTATAGATCGCCCAGGTCCACATCTCGCCGCGCTGCGGCGGTACGCTGCAGCCGAACACGGTGCCGGCAATGTGAAAACTGAACGGTCGGTAGCCGAGCGCCGGTCCGAGCACCCAGCCGCCGACTTGGCCGGCCGCGGCGTAGCCGAGCAGCAGCAGCGTTTCACGCAGCGCAACCCGGTGCACGGGGGTCCTGGCGAGCATGTCGGGAATGACGCGCCGGCGCGTGAGCAGCAGGACCAGCCCCGTCAACACGAAAATCTCGACCAAGGTGATGCAAGGCGCGGCCATCTGCAGGGCGAATGGCAATCGGGCGACGGCCGGGCGGTCGAAGGGCAGATGCCCGCGTGCCAGTCCCAGGGCGACAGCGTAGCCGACCAGCCAAAGTCCGGCTGCGATCCAAACGCCCGGATGACTCGCCATGCGGCGAATCATTTTCGCCGCGCCCCGTCAGCGCAGGCCAAGAACCCGCCGGTTGAATGCCGGATCCGCCGCGGTGGCGGCGAAATCATCGAAGGCGCGATCGGTCACGCGAATGATGTGGTCGCGGATGAACGGCGCTCCCTGTGCGGCGCCGTCCTCCGGATGCTTGAGGCAGCATTCCCATTCGAGCACCGCCCATCCGGGATAATCGTATTGTGCGAACTTGCTGAAGATCGCGCCGAAATCGATCTGACCGTCGCCCAGCGAACGAAACCGGCCCGGCCGCTCGAGCCATTCCTGATAGCCGCCGTAGACCCCGGAGCGCCCGTTCGGGCGATATTCCGCGTCCTTGACGTGAAAGGCGCGGATGCGCTCGTGATACAGGTCGATGAAGGCCAGATAATCGAGCTGTTGCAGGACGAAATGGCTGGGATCGTAGAGGATGTTGGCGCGCCGGTGGCCGCCGACGGCGGCCAGGAAGCGCTCGAAGGTGCAGCCATCGTACAGATCCTCGCCGGGATGCAGCTCGAAGCACACATCGACGCCCGCCTCGTCGAAGGCCTCGAGAATCGGCAGCCAACGCCTGCCGAGTTCATCGAAGGCCGCCTCGATGAGGTGCGCGGGGCGCTGCGGCCAGGGATAGAACAAATGCCAGGCGAGCGCACCGGAAAACGTGGCGTGCGCGGCGAGCCCGAGGCGGCGGCTCGCCTTGGCGGCGAGGATGAGCTGTGAGGTGGCCCATGCGGTCCATGCCTGCGGGCGGTCGCGAAGCGCGGCCGGTGCAAAATTCCCGAACAGCGTCTGGTACGCCGGATGCACGGCGACGAGCTGGCCCTGCAGGTGGCTCGAGAGCTCCGTGACCACGAGGCCGCAGGACTGCAACTCGCCGCGCAACTCGTCGCAGTAGTCCTGGCTCGCGGCGGCCAGCTCGAGGTCAAACAGGCGCCGATCGCCGCAGGGAATCTGCACGCCTCGATAGCCGAGCGCCCCGGCCCAACGCGCGATCCCGGGCAGCGTATCGAAGGGCGCATGATCGCCGGCGAATTGCGCGAGAAAAATACCGGGACCTTTGAGCGTCTTCACTGGCCCTCGATTCGGGTTGGCGCGGGGATCAGCAATCCCGCCACCCTGGATGTTACCCGCTTATAATGGCCGCCGGGGAAGACATGCGGCACAGATCTCAAGCGGCGACGGTGGCGATGATGCTGGGCGGGCTGTGCGCCTGCGCGGTTGCGCCGCGCTCGGTCGACTGGCCGGTGTATGGCGGCAACGCGGGCAGCGATCGGTATTCGGAGCTGACCCAGATCACGCCGGCCAATGTCGGGCGCCTGGCCGAGGCCTGGCGCTTCGCCATGGACGAGCCCGGGGATTCGCAGACCAATCCGATCATCGTGGGCCGGACGCTGTTCGCCTACACGCCCACCTTGAACGTCATTGCCTTGGATGGCGCCACCGGCCGCTTGCTGTGGAGATTCGATGCAGGAGTGCAGGGCGCGGCTGCGGGCAGGATCTTCACCGGGCCGGCGCGCGGGCTCGCGTACTGGAGCGATGGCCACGAATCACGGCTGCTCGCGGGCATCATGAACCGGCTGTATGCGCTCGATCCGCGCACCGGTAGACCGATTCGAAGCTTCGGCGAAGACGGCGCGGTGGATCTGCGCAAAGACCTGCGCGGCGACTACACCCAGCACTATGTGTCCCTGACGACACCCGGGGTGATCTACAAGGACCTCATCATCGTGGGATTTCGCACGTCGGAGACCAAACCCGCACCGCCGGGAGACCTCCGCGCCTACGATGTTCGCAGCGGCCGCCTGCGCTGGTCGTTTCACACGATTCCGCGGCCCGGCGAACCCGGCCTGGAGACCTGGCCCGCCGAGGCTTGGCGGTCGGCCGGGGCCGCGAACAATTGGGCCGGACTGGCTTTGGATGCGCGCCGCGGCATCGTTTATGCGCCCACCGGTTCGGCCGTGTCCGACATGTACGGTGCCGACCGGGTGGGCGCGGATCTGTATGCCGACACCCTGCTCGCGCTCGATGCCGCCACCGGCAAGCGACTCTGGCACTTTCAAGGGGTTCACCACGACATCTGGGATCGCGATTTTTCGTCACCGCCCTCGCTGGTGAGCGTGCTGCACGCCGGCCGGCGCGTCGATGCCATCGCGCAGCCCACCAAGCAAGGCTACCTGTATCTGTTCGATCGGGTGACCGGCGAGCCCTTGTTTCCGATCGAGGAACGCGCCGTGCCGCCGAGCCCGGTGCCGGGCGAGATCGCGTGGCCCACCCAGCCGCGCCCGACGCTGCCCGAGCCCTATGCCCGGCAACTGCTCACCGCCGACCTGCTGACCCGGCGCACGCCGGCCGCGCATGCCTGGGCGGAGCGGCAATTCGCCGGCTTTCGCAGCGCGGGCCAGTTCGTGCCGTTCGCCGCCGATCAGCCGACCGTGCTGTTCCCCGGTTTCGACGGCGGAGCCGAATGGGGCGGGGCGGCCGTGGATGTGCGTACCGGTGTGATGTACATCAATGCCAATGATGTGGCCTGGACCGGCATGCTGGTCAGGAGCACCCCGGGCGGCGGACTCGCCGCCGCGCTGTATCAGGCGCAGTGTTCGAACTGTCATGGCGCGGATCGCAAGGGTTCGCCGCCCGCATTTCCCTCCCTGGACGACGTGGCCGGCCGGCTCGACGTCGGCCAGATCGCCGCGGTGATCATGAACGGACGCGGCCGGATGCCGCCGTTCTCCACCATTCAATCCTCCACCCTGACCCAACTCATCGAGTACCTGCGCACCGGCACCGACGCCGCGCCGGCCGCCGCGCCGGCATCCCCGGCGCCGACCGGCCAGAAGCTGGAGATGGGCGTCTCGCTGTCGAGTGAGGGCGGCCCAGCCGCCTATCGCTTCACGGGCTACAACCGGTTCCTCGATCCGGACGGCTATCCCGCGATCGCACCGCCGTGGGGCACGTTGAACGCCATCGATCTGAACACCGGCCGTTACCTGTGGAAAATCCCGCTGGGTGAATACCCGGAATTGGCAGCGCAGGGCGGCCCGGCGACCGGCACCGAGAATTACGGCGGCCCGGTCGTGACCGCGAGCGGCCTGGTGTTCATCGGCGCCACCATCTACGACCACAAGATCCGCGCTTTCGACGCCGCGAGCGGCGCGCTGCTGTGGCAGCACGAACTGCCGTTTGCCGGCACGGCGACGCCCGCGACCTACATGATCGACGGCCGGCAATTCCTGGTCATCGCGACCAACAACGCGCGCAATCGCAGCGCCCCCCAGGGCGCCGCCTACGTGGCCTTCGCACTGCCATGAAACGGCTGCGGATGGGACTCGTGGGGCCGGGCTTCATCGCAACCCAGCATGTGGACGCGGTGCGCCGGCTCGGCGACGTCGAGGTGGTCGCAATCGCCGGCTCGAGTCCGGCGGCCGCGCAGCGCAAGGCGCAGGAGCTCAAGGTCGAGCGCGCCTACGGCAACTATCAGGAGCTCATGGACGCCGCGGACATCGACGTGGTCCACAACACCACGCCGAATCATCTGCACCATGCCGTGACGCTCGCGGCGCTGCGTGCCGGCAAGCACGTGATCAGCGACAAGCCGCTCGCCCTCGATCGCCGGGAGGCGCGGGAATTGTTCGATGCCGCGCTCGCCGCCGGCGTCGCGCATGTGGTGACCTTCAATTACCGCGGCAATCCGCTGGTGCAGGAGGCGCGCCTGATGATCGCCGCGCACGAGATCGGCGAATTGAGCTTCATACACGGACATTATCTGCAGGATTGGATGACCGATCCGCAGGTGTATTCCTGGCGCTCGGATCCGCGGCGCGCGGGACCGAGTTCGGCGCTGGCCGACATCGGCTCGCACTGGTGCGATCTGGCCGAGCATGTCTCGGGCACGCGCATCGCCGCGGTGCTGGCCGATCTCGGCACGGTGGTGCCGCTGCGCTTCGCCCCCGAGGCCCGCGCCGAGGCGTTCTCCCGCGATCGCAGTACGCAGCGCGTGCCGGTCGAGGTCACGAGCGAGGATCTGGCCAGCGTGCTGCTGCGCTTCGAGAACGGCGCCAAGGGCGTCTTCTCGGTCGGGCAGGTGCTGCCAGGCCATCAGAACGATCTGCAGCTCGAGATCAACGGCCGCACCGCGTCGCTCAAATGGTGCCAGGAAGCGCAGAACGAACTGTGGCTCGGGCGGCAGGCGCAGCCCGATTCGCTGATGAAAAGGGATCCGGCACTGCTGCGCGGCGATGCGCGCCGCTATGCGCATCTGCCGGCCGGACATCAAGAGGGCTGGAGCGATGCGTTTCGCAATGTGATCGCGGACGCCTACCAGTGGATTCGCGCCGGCGGCGCGGCGGATACGAAACCCGTGCCGCTCGCAAGTTTTGCCGATGGCTACCGCAGCCACTGCGTGATCGATGCCATACTGGCGAGCCACGCCGCGGGCGGTGCGTGGCAGACGGTTCCACGCGATTCGTAGCCCCGTGACTGCCGAGGTGTGAGATGAACAAAATACGTCGTCGAAGTTTTCTGGCGCAGGCGGGCGGCCTGGGTGCGCTCGCGCTGGTGTGCGCCGCCGCGCCGCGCCGGGCCGGCTCGGACCCGCTCGGGATGCCGATCGGCATTCAACTCTGGAGCGTCAAGGACGCGCTGCAGGCGGATCCCGCGGGCACGCTGCAGAAGCTGCGGCAGATCGGCTACAGGAACGTCGAAACCGCCGGCTTCGCCGGACTGTCGGCGCGCGAATTCCGCCAATTGGTGGATGCGGCCGGGCTCAAGTGCCCGAGCGCCCATCTGGATTTCATGCATGTCGAGCCCGAGGCGTTGTTCGAGGCGGCGCATTCGCTCGGTGCGCAGTATGCGGTGGCCTCGATCCTGCGTGTCGGCAGCGGCGCGACCCCGGAATTGAGTCCGGCGCTCAAGGGCGCGGCCGGCGTGCTCAAGGGGATGACGCTCGATGATGCGCGCAAGACCGCCGAGCTCGCGAACCGGATCGGTGCGCAGGCGAAAAAGACCGGTTTGCAGTTCGCCTATCACAATCATTTCTTCGAGTTCGTCGACATGGGCGGCGGCGCGATCGCCTACGATGTGTTGCTGCGCGAGACGGACCCCGATCTGGTGAAATTTCAAATCGACTGCGGCTGGATGAAGATCTCCGGCTACGATCCGGTCGATTACCTACACAAGTACCCGGGCCGGTTTCCAATGCTACACGTCAAGGATTTCGAGCCGACCACGGATCCCGCGTCGAAGGTTGCCCCGGGGCTGCGCGTGGGCACGGAACTCGGCCGCGGCTTCATCGACTACAAGCCGATTTTCGCGGCCGCCAGGGCGGCCGGGCTCAAGTATTATTTCGCCGAACAGGAAGGGCCGTTCGAGCACCTGACCCCTCTCGAGGCGGCCAAAGTAAGCTACGGTTATCTGCATTCGATGCGCGTCTAGCCAGGACTGGCCGCACCGGGCATGCCCTGCCGATGTCATCGCAGATATCGGCCGGTCACGGCGCCGTCGAGCTTGCGAATGCGCAG
The DNA here is from genome assembly GCA_003137095.1 of Gammaproteobacteria bacterium. GTDB lineage: Bacteria > Pseudomonadota > Gammaproteobacteria > Steroidobacterales > Steroidobacteraceae > Bog-1198. Next base: position 3,172 of record PLET01000021.1, on the reverse strand, counting down.
CGGCCTAAGCACCTCGGGCGGCATGAGCCGGGCGTTGACCCCCATGCGGTCGGAGGTTTCGTCGACCGCGGACCAGTGGGTCACGCAGCCGCAGTGCTTGCAGCGGTGAAACGCAATGCTGCGGTCGCCCCATAGATAGGTCTCGGTGGCACCCGTGGCCGGGGTGATGCGCACGAGCGTCGGCGAATAGTAGGCCCACAGCACGCCGTAGCGGCGGCAGATGGAGCAATTGCAGTCCGTCAGCGATTCCGGCGGCATGGCAATTTCCAGGCGGATGGCACCGCAGTGACAGGATGCTTCGATGGTCGTGTTCATGTGTTGGGGGAATTGGAGCCACGACGTCGGTGTGTTGTAGCCCTTGGCCGTCATGCCCTCGCGTATCGCGTGGATGTCTTCATGGTGTCGCTGATGCAGTCCCAAACCTGAAATCTGTGCACCGGATCACACCGGGAACTTCACGCCCGACAGCCGCGCGCAGGCCGCAAGCAACCGCTCCTGCACCGCCTCGTCGCGCACCGCCGCCAGCGGCTCGCGCAATTGCTGGTGGTAAAAGTATTCGCCGCTGACCTGCGCCGCCGCCTCCTCGCTGACCGCGAGCCAGCACTGGGTCGCCGCCCCGGCCGCAAGATCATCCGGCGCACCTTTGCCGCCCATCTTGGTGGGTACCCAACCCGGCTCGAGCGCGTTCGAGCGCACCGCCGGCCAGCGCCGCGCCGCCGCAAAAGCGATGAGCGCATCGTGCAGCTTGGAATCGGCGTACGCCTGGCCGCCGCTCCAGGCCCGGTCACGCCATTCCAGATCGTGCAGCGAGGCATCGCCGCTGCGATGCAGCCCCGAGCTCAGGTACACCAGCCGCCGCGGCGTCTCGATCAGTGCGGTGAGGAGATACGGCGCCAGCGTGTTCACCGCGAACACCAGCGGAAGTCCATCTTCCGTCGCATTCCGCTGCCGTTCGCGATAGCCGACGCCGGCATTGTGGATGACGGCATCGAAGCGGCCCATCACATTGCCAATCGCGTTGACCTGATCCGCGAGCGCCCGCGTCTGCGCCATGCTCGACAAGTCGCCGGCCAGTGCCGACTCCGCGCCCGGCACCGCGGCCATCGCCTCTGCGGCGCGCTGCGCAGTGCGCCCGTGCAGCACCACCCGGTGGCCTTCCGCGACCAGCCGGGCCGCCGCCAGTTTGCCGAGGCCATCGGCTGAACCCGTGATGAATATGCGCGCCATGGACTCAAGCCTACCCCATGCAACGACGGCGTACGGTGTTTGATTTACACTCGGGGAGTACGTCCGTCCAGCCGAGGTGATCCCATGTCGAAAGTACTGGTGCTTTATTATTCATCCTACGGTCATGTCGAAACCATGGCCCAGGCCGCCGCCGAGGGGGCGCGCAGCGGCGGTGCCACCGTGGTCATCAAGCGCGTGCCCGAAACCGCGCCGCTCGACGTCGCCAAGAGCATGCATTACAAGCTCGACCAGGCGGCGCCGGTCGCCCGGATCGAGGAGCTGGCGGATTACGATGCCATCATCATCGGCACGCCCACCCGCTTCGGCCGCATCTCCTCGCAAATGGCGACGTTCCTCGATCAGGCCGGCGGCCTGTGGTTGCGCGGTGCGCTGAACGGCAAGGTCGGCGCCGCCTTCACCAGTACGGCCACCCAGCACGGTGGCCAGGAAACCACGCTGTTCTCCGTGATCACCAATCTGCTCCATCTCGGCCTGATCATCGTCGGGCTGCCCTACAGCTTTCAAGGCCAGATGACGCTTGCCGAGATCTCGGGAACCAGCCCGTATGGTGCGAGTACCATTGCCGGCGGCAAGGGCGAGCGTGCACCCTCGGCCAACGAACTCGACGGCGCGCGCTTCCAGGGCAAGCTGGTGGCCGAGACCGCGACGAAGTTGTTCGGTTGAAGCGCATCGCCGTCAGGCGGCGTGGCGAGTGTTGATGCCAGGCGGTGACCCGCATGGCCAATCGGTAACGACTCACAGCCCAGCCGCTTCCGCAATAGCGTTGGGCATCGAATTCCGGTCCCTCGGTCAATCGGCGGTGCGGCTGGCCCTTTATAAAAACCCCGACATCCAATAGGCGGCGAACCGAATTTCTTTTGCCTCCATCCGGTTTTGGCCATCGATACCGCCCATACTGCCTCCCCTCAACCGCATACGTTGAGTTGGCCGGCAAATTCTTGCGGGCCATACTTAAAGGTCACTATTTATGGAACAGACAAAGAACGCGTCCACCGCTCAGAAGAGCGGCATCCACACTCCCCCGAGCAAAAATATCGTCGAGACGGCGATCGCGGCGGGCACATTCAATACCCTGGTCGCCGCCATCAAGGCAGCCGGACTTGCTGAAACGCTGAACGGCAAAGGGCCCTTCACGGTTTTCGCACCCACCGACGAAGCCTTCAAGAAGCTCCCGCACGGTGCGCTCGATGCATTGCTGAAGGATACGGGAAAGCTCAAAGCCGTTCTGACCTACCACGTTATCCAAGGCTATGTCGCCGCCAAGGACGTCAAGTCAGGTGAAGTGATGACCGTACAGGGTACGACCCTGACCGCCGCCGTGTCATCGACGGGTGTTCAAGTCAACGGCGCGCACGTCACGCAAGCCGATATCGCAACGACCAACGGCGTTATCCACGTCATCGACGCGGTCATCATGCCAAAAACCTGGAAGTTGCTCGCGACAGCCGCCTGAGTAATCCGTAGTCTCACGGCATCGACTAGATGCATCGAAAGGCCCCGACAACGGGGCCTTTCCTTTTTCGCCGGGTGTTACTACGCTGACGACCCAAATCCCCCAAGAAATGCGGCGGTCTATCTACCACAGAGATCGACGTCGGCACGACACCTGCGCCGGAACTCCGCACCTCTAGGGCGTTTTGGCATCCAACGCGAAGCGGTCGCGCACGCTCCAAGATGCATCTCCAGTGGCCGCGAAATCTAGGCGGACCATTTCACCGCGCAATTGACCGGCGGTGAGCTGGAACCGCAAATAGTGAAAGTTCGGGAAGTCATCGCTCTGGTAAAGATCGGCCGCCGAACGCTTCACCACGTCCGGCTTGCCGCCTCCGCCACCGGAGACTAGGAATAGGATGTTGTCGCGCTGGAAACGCTCGTAATTGTGAACGTGCGCTGCGCAAACGATAAAGCGTGCGCGCGACCCGGG
>PLET01000105.1:427-18715 GCA_003137095.1 Gammaproteobacteria bacterium | reverse complement strand
AGGGCCTGATGTTCGGCTACGCCACCAATGAGACCGATGTGCTGATGCCGGCGCCCATTACGCTCGCGCACCGCCTGGTCAAGCGCCAGGCCCAGGTGCGCAAGAGCGGCAAGCTGCCCTGGCTGCGGCCGGACGCCAAGAGCCAGGTCACCCTGCGCTATGAAAACGACAAGCCCGTGGGGCTGGAGGCGGTGGTGCTGTCGACCCAGCATCACGACGACATCAGCACCCGGCAATTGCGCGAGGCCGTGATGGAGGAGATCTTAAAGCCGGTGCTGCCGGCCAAGTGGCTCGACAAGCGCACCAAGTACCACATCAATCCGACCGGNNGGCAAGGACCCCTCCAAGGTCGACCGTTCCGCCGCCTACGCGGCGCGCTACGTCGCCAAGAACATCGTGGCCGCGGGCCTCGCCGAGCGCTGCGAGGTGCAGGTGTCATACGCCATCGGCGTCGCCGAGCCCACCTCCATCATGGTCGCCACCTTCGGCACCGGCAAGCTGCCCGATGCGCGTCTGACGCAGATCGTGCGCGCGCATTTCGACCTCACCCCGTTCGGTCTGCGCGAGATGCTGAATCTCGCGCGTCCGATCTATCAGAAGACCGCCTCCTACGGCCATTTCGGCCGCAAGGAGGAGGAATTCAGCTGGGAGCGTACCGACAAAGCGGATATGCTCGCGGCCGAGCTGAAATCGACTCGCGCCGCCTGATGCGGCCTTCAAACGTCCGTAGGAGTTACTCCATGAATGCCGCAATCAAACCCCAGGCCGACCATGTGGTGAAGGATCTGTCCTTGAGCGGCTGGGGGCGCAAGGAGATCCGGATCGCCGAGACCGAGATGCCCGGCCTGATGGCGATCCGCAACGAGTATGCCGCCGTGCAGCCGCTGCGCGGCGCGCGCATCACCGGTTCGCTGCATATGACCATCCAGACGGCGGTGCTGATCGAGACGCTGAAGGCGCTCGGCGCCGAAGTGCGCTGGGCGTCGTGCAACATCTATTCGACCCAGGATCATGCGGCCGCCGCCATCGCCGCCGGCGGCACCGCGGTGTTCGCCGTCAAGGGCGAGACCCTGGCCGAGTACTGGGATTACACGCATCGCATCTTCGAGTGGCCGGACGGCGGTCAATCGAACATGATCCTCGACGACGGCGGCGATGCCACGCTGCTGCTGCATCTCGGCGCCAAGGCCGAGAAGGATCAATCGCTCATCGCCAAGCCCGCCAGCGAGGAGGAACAATTCTTGTTCGCCTCCATCAAGGCGAAGCTCAAGATCGAGCCGAAGTGGTATTCGACGCGTCTCGCCAGGATCAAGGGCGTCTCCGAGGAGACCACCACGGGCGTGAAGCGCCTGTACCAGATGGCCAAGGACGGCGAGCTCGCATTTCCGGCCATCAACGTCAACGACTCGGTNNTACGGCTGCCGCGAGTCGCTGGTCGACGGCATCAAGCGCGCCACCGATGTGATGATCGCCGGCAAGGTTGCCGTGGTCGCCGGCTACGGCGACGTCGGCAAGGGCTCCGCGCAGGCCTTGCGAGCCCTGTCCGCGCAGGTGTGGGTCACCGAAATCGATCCGATCTGCGCGCTGCAGGCCGCGATGGAAGGCTACCGCGTGGTCACCATGGATTATGCCGCCGATAAGGCCGACATTTTCGTGACCGCCACCGGCAATTTCCACGTCATCACCCACGACCACATGAGGCGCATGAAGGATCAGGCGATCGTGTGCAACATTGGGCATTTCGACAATGAGATCGAGGTGGCGTCGCTGCGCCAATACAGCTGGGACAACATCAAGCCGCAGGTCGATCACATCATCTTTCCCGACGGCAAGCGCATCATCCTGCTCGCCGAGGGGCGCCTCGTGAACCTCGGCTGCGGCACCGGCCATCCTTCATACGTGATGAGCTCATCGTTCGCCAATCAGGTACTCGCCCAGATCGAACTCTATGGCAACGCAAAGAGCTATCCGGTGGGCGTGTACGTGCTACCGAAGCATCTCGATGAAAAAGTGGCACGACTGCAGCTTTCCAAGCTCGGCGCACAATTGACCGAGCTTACCGAAACCCAGGCACGCTACATCGGGGTCGAGAAGTCCGGTCCCTACAAGACGGACGCGTACCGGTACTAGGCATGGCCGCGCTGAGCGCAGCGGTGGTGCTCGACGGCAAGGCCGTGGCGGCGCGGGTGCGGGCCGAGGTCAAGGTCCGCGTGCAGGCGTTCGAACGCGAACGCGGCCGGCCGCCCGGACTCGCAGTCGTGCTGGTGGGCGCCAATCCGGCCTCGGCGGTCTATGTGCGCAACAAGCGCAAGGCCTGCGAGGAAACCGGCATCCGCTCGATGGCCTTCGATCCGCCGAGTGACGTCAGCCAGGCCGATCTGCTCGCCCTGATCCGCAAGCTGAACGCCGATCCGGCCGTCGACGGCATATTGGTGCAGCTGCCGCTGCCCGTGGGCCTCGACGCCAACGCCATCATGGATGGCATCGACCCGGCCAAGGACGTCGACGGCTTTCATCCGCTGAACACCGGCCTGCTGGCGCAGAAGCGCCCCCATCTGCGGCCGTGCACGCCGTTCGGCGTGATCCGCCTGGCGCAGGAGTACCAGATCGCGCTGCGCGGCCTGCGGGCGACGGTGGTGGGCGCCTCGAACATCGTGGGACGCCCGATGGCTCTCGAGTTGATGCTCGCTGGCGCCACGGTCACCGTCTGCCACACCGGCACGCGCGACGTGCAGGCCGAGGTCGAGCGTGCCGAGGTGGTGGTGGCAGCGATCGGCAAGCCCGGCATGGTGCGCGGCGCGTGGATCCGCGAAGGCGCCGCGGTGTTCGACGTCGGCATCAACCGCACGGCGGCCGGCAACCTGGTCGGCGACGTGGAATACGAGGCGGCGGCGCAGCGAGCCGGCTGGATCACGCCGGTGCCCGGCGGCGTCGGTCCCATGACCATTGCCATGCTGCTGTCGAACACCGTGGATGCGGCCGTGGGGGCGAGGCCGGCGCTGGCTGCGAGGCCGGCCGTGGTCGCAAAAGCGGCCGTGAGGGCGAACTCGTGAGCCTGGCCAACGGCAGCAAGGTGTATCCGGATGCGGTGAGCGCGCTGCGCGACGTGCTCGCCGACGGCATGCTGTTGATGTCGGGCGGATTCGGCGCCTGCGGCATTCCGGAAAACTTGATCGCGGCGGTGCACGAACTCGGCGCGCGCAATCTCACCGTGGTGTCGAACAATGCCGGCATCGACACCTTCGGCCTCGGCATCCTGCTCAAGTCACGGCGCATCAAAAAAATGATCTCCTCCTATGTGGGTGAGAACAAGGAATTCGAGCGCCAATATCTCGCCGGGGAGCTCGAGCTCGAGTTCAATCCGCAGGGCACGCTCGCCGAGCGCATTCGCGCCGGCGGCGCGGGTTTGTACGGCTTCTACACCCGCACCGGCGCCGGCACGCTGGTGGCCGAAGGCAAGGAGACCCGCGTGGTCGGCGGCGAGACCTACATTCTCGAGACCGGCCTGGTGGCGGACATCTCGCTCATCAAGGCTTGGAAGGGCGACACCGAGGGCAATCTCGTGTACCGCAAGACGGCGCGCAACTTCAATCCGCCGATGGCGACGGCCGCGCGCATCACCGTGGCCGAGGTGGAGCAGCTGGTCGAGCCCGGTACGCTTGATCCGGACCACATTCACACGCCGGGCATCTATGTGAAGCGCATCGTGCAGGGCCGCAATTACCTGAAGCCCATCGAGAAACTGACGGTGCGCAAGCGGGAGGTGGCCGGTGCCGTGGTCCCGTGAACAGATGGCGGCGCGCGCCGCCCGGGAGCTCGCCGACGGTTTTTATGTGAACCTGGGGATCGGCATACCGACGCTGGTCGGCAATTACATCGCGCCCGGCATGCGGGTCATTCTGCAGTCGGAGAACGGCATGCTCGGCATGGGGCCCTTCCCCTACGAGGGGGAGGAGGATCCGGATCTGATCAATGCCGGCAAGCAGACGGTCACCGAGCTGCCGATCACCTCGTATTTTTCCTCCTCCGACAGCTTTGCGATGATCCGCGGCGGCCACATCGACCTGTCCATTCTCGGCGCCATGGAGGTGTCGGAAACCGGCGATCTCGCCAACTGGATGGTGCCCGGCAANNATGGATCTGGTCGCCGGCGTCAAGCGCGTGGTGATCGTGATGGAGCACACCTCCAAGGACGGCGCGCCGAAATTCAAGCCGCGCTGCGAACTGCCGCTCACCGGCGCCAACGTCGTCGACCTGTTGATCACCGAACTGGCGGTGTTCTCGCGGGCCACCCGCACGGATCCGTTCAAGCTCATCGAGAAGGCTCCGGGCGTATCCTCGGAAGAGCTTCGGCACAAGACGCCCGCGAACTACCTGGCGTGACCGGGCTGACGCATCTCGAGCGCCTCGAAGCCGAGAGCATCCACATTTTTCGCGAAGTCATCGCCGAGTGCGACAAGCCGGTGATGCTGTATTCCATGGGCAAGGACAGTTCGGTGATGCTGCATCTGGCGCTCAAGGCCTTCGCGCCGGGCAAGCCGCCGTTTCCGCTGCTGCAGATCGCGAGCGGCTGGGATTTTAGCGACATGCTGGAGTTTCGCGACGCCACGGTGAGGCGCCTCGGCATGGACCTGATCGTGCACACGAACGAGGAGGGCGCGAAGGCCGGCATCGAACCCTGGTCGCAGGCGGCGCTGCATACCGACCTCATGCTCACGCAGGCGTTGCGCCAGGCGCTCGACAAATACGGCTTCGAGGCCGCGTTCGGCGGTGGGCGGCGCGACGAGGAGGTGAGTCGCGCCAAGGAGCGGATCTTTTCATTCCGCTCGGCACAGCACCGCTGGGATCCGAGGAATCAGCGCCCCGAACTCTGGCAGCTGTATAACACGCGCAGGAACCGCGGCGAGAGCATCCGCGTGTTTCCGCTGTCGAATTGGACCGAACTCGATGTTTGGCAGTACATCCACATCGAGAACATACCGATCGTGCCGCTGTATCTCGCCAAGGCGCGGCCGGTGGTGCGCCGCGACGGCCGCCTCATCATGGTGGACGATGAGCGCTTGCCGCTCGGTGCCGCAGAGCGCGTCGAGAGGCTGAACGTGCGTTTCCGCACCCTCGGCTGCTACCCGCTGACGGGCGCCACCGAAAGCGCCGCCGACACCCTGCCGGCGGTCATCCGCGAAATGCTGCTCGCCCGCCATTCCGAACGCTCGGGGCGCCTGGTTGATCAGGACGCCGCCGCATCCATGGAAAGGAAGAAGCAGGAGGGCTATTTCTGAAGGCCGCCGACTCGAATCTCATCGCCGCGGACATCGGCGCCTATCTCGAATCGCATCGCCGCAAGACCCTGCTGCGATTCATCACCTGCGGCTCCGTCGATGACGGCAAGTCCTCGCTCATCGGCCGCCTGCTGTACGAATCGAAGGGGATTTTCGAGGATCAGATGGCGGCGCTGGAGAGCGACTCGAAGCGGGTCGGCACGCGCGACGGTGCCGTGGATTTTGCGCTGCTGGTCGACGGCCTGGCGGCGGAGCGCGAGCAAGGCATCACCATCGATGTCGCCTACCGNNTACACCCGCAACATGGCCACCGGCGCCTCGACCGCCGATCTGGCGGTGATCCTGGTCGATGCCCGCAAGGGGCTGCTGACCCAGACCCGCCGCCACAGCCACCTCGTGTCGCTGCTCGGCATCAGCCGAATCGTGCTGGCGGTCAACAAGATGGACCTGGTGGCGTATTCCCGCGAGGTGTTCGAGGGCATCGAGCGCGACTATCGCGCCTTCGCAGCGCAGATCCGCCTGCACGACATCGCCTGTATCCCGGTCTCTGCCGTGGAAGGCGACAACATCACGACGCCGAGTCCCCACACCCCCTGGTACCGGGGCCCCTGCCTGCTGCAGCACCTGGAGGACGTACCGCTGCCGGACGATGCGGCCGGGCGGCCGTTCAGGATGCCGGTGCAGTGGGTGAACCGCCCGAACGCGGATTTTCGCGGATTCGCCGGTCTGATCGCGAGCGGCCGCGTGTGCCCCGGCGATGCGCTGCGGGTGTTGCCGTCGGGACGGCGCGGCACCGTGGCGCGGGTGATCAGCGGCGCCGGCGACGTGCCGTCAGCGGCCGCCAACCAGTCGGTGACGCTGACGCTCACGGAGGAGATCGACATCGGCCGCGGCGATTTGCTGGCGGCGGCCGAGGCGCCGCCGGCCATCGCCAATCAATTCGAGGCGACCATCATCTGGATGCACGAGGATCCGCTGCTGCAGGGCCGCGCCTACCTGCTCAAGATCGGCGCCAAGACGGTGACGGCCACGGTGACGCCGATCAAGTACCGCATCGACGTGAACACGCTCGCGCACGAAGTCGCGAAACGGCTGGAACTCAACGACATCGGCGTGTGCGGAGTGGAACTGAGCAGCGCCATCGCCTTCGAGCCGTATCGCGAGAGCCGCGCGCTGGGCGGCTGCATCCTGATCGACCGCATGACCAACAACACCGTCGGGGCCGTAATGCTGCACTTCGCGCTGCGGCGCTCGCAAAACGTGCACTGGCAGGCGCTCGACGTCAGCAAGCGGGCGCGGGCCGGATTGAGCCACCAGAAGCCCTGCGTGCTGTGGTTCACCGGCCTTTCGGGGGCCGGCAAATCGACCATCGCCAATCTGGTCGAAAAGCAGCTGCACGCGGACGGGCGGCAGACCTACCTGCTCGACGGCGACAACGTGCGCCACGGACTCAACAAGGATCTGGGTTTCACCGACCAGGATCGCGTCGAGAACATCCGCCGCGTGGCCGAGGTGGCGCGCCTCATGGTCGATGCCGGCCTGATCGTGCTGGTCTCGTTCATCTCGCCGTTTCGCGCAGAGCGCCGCATGGCACGCAGCCTGGTCGAAGCAGGCGAGTTCTTCGAGGTGTTTGTCGACACGGCCCTGACCGTCGCCGAAGCCCGCGACGCCAAGGGTTTGTACGGCAAGGCGCGGCGCGGCGAACTCAAGAACTTCACCGGCATCGATTCGCCTTACGAGACCCCGGAGAACCCCGAAATCCGGCTCGACACCTCGACGCTCACGCCCGAGGCGGCCGCCGACCGGGTGATATTGCGGCTGCGCGAGGCGGGTATCATCGATCTCGATTCGAGCTGGGATATCTGATGCAGGAGGCGCAGCTCTTGTGGGGGCTGTTGTTCGGCTCGATCGGCCTCGGGTATTTCCTTTACGGCAAGAAACAGCGCTCCGTGGTGCCGCTGGTATGCGGAATCGCGCTGATGGTGTATCCGTATTTTTTCGCCAATCCGTACGCCCTGGTTGCCATCGGCGTGGCGATCACCTGCGTGCCGTATTTTCTGCGGCAGCGCTGATCGCGGTTCAGCCGCCGGCCGCCGCGGCGACGCTTGCAGCCTTGTGGGCGGCCCGCCGGCCCTGCTCGTCGCGGATGTCGGCAATGGTCAAGCCGGTGTCGGCTGCGATGATGTCCACCAACCGGTGCGCCGGATCCTTCGGCAGGATCACCTCGTGCAGCCGCTCCCAGATGCGGATGCGCTCTTCCGCGGATTTGAGCTTCGAGGACTGTTCGGCCAGGTCCAGTTTGCGCCGTTCCGCGGTCTCCGCCTGCTGATGAATCTGGCGGGCGCGAAAATCCGTGGTCAAGTCTTCGCCCGGCGTCGCGGCGGGACGGCCATTCGAACCGGTCGGTTTGTACTGCATCACAGCGGGTCTCCACGGTTGATCCCGAACACGGTAACACTGTCCGGCGGTTGCGTGAGCTTTTTCGTCGTTTGCGGGACTCACGCCCGCGGAATTTTCGGTTACAGTGACGCCCGGCCCCTTAAGCGGGCCGCCAAATGGAGGGGAGGCATCATGACGGTTTCCATTTACGACATTTCCATTCCCGCGTTCATCCGCGGATTGACCAATTTGTCGGGATTACTCGACAAGGCCGCAGCCCATGCGGCGGCCAAGAAATTCGACCCCGGCGTGCTGGTGCACGCGCGCCTGTTTCCGGACATGCATGCGCTGTCCCGACAGGTGCAGATCGCGTGCGACACGGTCAAGGGTGCCGCCGCCCGCCTGGCCGGCGTGGACATTCCGAAGCATGAGGACACCGAGGCGACCCTGGAGGACCTCAAGGCGCGCATCGCCAAGACGGTCGAGTTCCTCAAGACGATCAAGCCTGAGCAGTTGCAGGGTGCGGAAAGCCGGCCGATCGAGATGAAATTCCCGAACCGGACGATGAATTTCACGGGCTTGTCGTATCTGACCGGCTTCGTGCTGCCGAACCTGTATTTTCACGTCAGCATCGCCTACGCATTGTTGCGGGGCAATGGCGTGGAGATCGGCAAGGGCGACTTCCTGGGCCCAATACAATAGGCGCCCCGGGCTGTCCTTGCGGGCACCGACATTGGAATGGTGGGCGGTACAGGGATTGAACCTGTGACCCCTGCCGTGTGAAAGCAGTGCTCTACCGCTGAGCTAACCGCCCATCCGCCCGAGCGCCGGGCGGCGCGCAGTATGACATCCCAAGCCATTGAAAACAAACGGTGAGGGACCCTGACCCGGGCGCCGGCAGCGGCGCCCGGGCCGCGCCCTCTGCTACACTCGCCGCCGCTTCATCAACCCTTCCAAGGTCATGACCGCGGCCGTACGCACCCGTTTCGCCCCCAGTCCCACCGGCTTCCTGCACATCGGCGGACTGCGCACCGCGCTGTTCTGCTGGCTGTATGCCCGGCGGCACGGCGGGCGGTTCATTTTGCGCATTGAGGACACGGATTTGGAGCGCTCCACGGACGAGGCCATCCAACAGATCCTCGACGGCCTCGAATGGGCCGGCCTGGCGCACGATGAAGGCCCGTTCTATCAAACCCGGCGTTTCGGCCGCTATCGGGAGGTCATCGAGGCCATGCTGCAGGAGGGCAGCGCCTACCGCTGCTACTGCACCAAGGAGGAGCTCGATCAGCTGCGCGCCGCGCAGCTCGCCCGCGGCGAGAAGCCGCGCTACGACGGCCGCTGGCGCGAACGCACGGACTCACGGCCGGGTGTGCAACCGGTGATCCGCTTCAAGAATCCCCTGGACGGCGAGGTCGTGGTCGAGGACGTGGTGCACGGCCGGGTGGTGTTTCAAAATCGCGAGCTCGACGATCTGATCATCGCGCGCTCCGACGGTTCACCCACCTACAATTTCTGCGTCGTGGTGGATGACATGGACATGGACATCACCCACGTGATCCGCGGCGACGATCATTTGAACAATACACCGCGCCAGCAGAACATGCTCGAGGCGCTCGGACGGCGGCCGCCGGTGTACGCGCATCTGCCCATGATTCTTGGCGCCGACGGCGCGAAGCTGTCCAAGCGCCACGGCGCCGTCAGCGTGCTGCAGTACCGCGATGAAGGTTATCTGCCGGAGGCGCTCCTCAACTATCTGGTGCGTCTCGGCTGGTCGCACGGCGATCAGGAGATCTTCTCCCTCGATGAGATGCGGCGCGCCTTCGACATCGCCGATGTGAACAAGTCGGCCGCCGCCTTCAACGCCGACAAGCTGTCGTGGCTGAACCAGCAGCACATGATGCGTGCGCCGCTCGCGCGCATGATCTGGCCGCTGCGCTGGCAATTGGAGCGGGCCGGGGTGGAGGTGGAGGACGAGGTGCGCCTGGAGCAGATCGTGCTGGCGCTGCGCGAACGGGTGAAGAATCTCAAGGACATGGCGGCGCAGGCGCTGTTCTTCTTCCGGGCACCGCTCGCCTACGATGAGAAAGCGCAGCGCAAGCACGTCACGCCCGACGTCCTGGCCCTGTGGGGAGCGCTCGCCGGCGAGCTCGCAGCCCTTCAGCCCTGGACGGCGCCCGCCCTGCACGAGCTCCTGAACGGTCTGGCGGCGGCCAACGGCCTGGCGCTCGGCAAGCTGGTGCAGCCGATTCGTCTGGCGGTCTGCGGCGCCGTGGTGTCGCCGCCGATCGATGCCACATTGGCCCTGTTGGGCCGCGAAGAGACGCTCTCGCGCCTGGCGCGGGCGAAGGCCGCCTGGAGCCCGTAGCCCATTCATTTTCTTGACGAATTGGGCCGGGTCAGGTAACGTGCCGCGCCTCCATGTGGGGCCATAGCTCAGCTGNNCCGTGGGGACGCCATTTTAAACGGCCACTGACAACTCGCGCGTCACCCATCATGCCGTCGAAGCTGGCGGCGCCGTCGCGATGAAGGCCACCGACTGGTGTTTAACCCCTGCCGCAATAGCGTCAATGACTCGTTCCGGAAAGCTCGTCGGCAAGCGCGCCTTCACCGCCGCGACATGCGTGTCAGCTGATTCAACCAAATTTCTCATGCGATCCCACAGACCCGGTATTCCTATTCGGACGGCCAGTTCATGCCAGTGTCGAGGGTGAATCTCTCGCAGACGATAGTGCCGGCTCTTGCCGCGGATCGCCATCGCAAGCTTGGCATCTTGTATGGGTAATTGATTGGCACCGGGTCCGATGACGGGCCACGCCGACAGCACGTCATAGAAAGGCGTCATGCCGAATGCGCCGCCCGCGCGGTGGCAAATTGAGAAATTCTTCGCATGCCCGTCGGTTGCTGCCAGCAACCAAAATGCCAGTTGAGCGAGCACAAAGTTTGCTCGGTCGGTATTTCGAGATTCGCTGACTTCGAGGATCTCCAGAATTTCTTCGCTCGTCGGACCGCCGTCGGCCTCGTACTTCTCGGTGGGAGATCGGCATGTCGCTTGGCAGAAATCTTCCTGCGGCAATCGCGCGATCCATTGGCCTGCCGCAGGGGTGAATCGCCGGCGCGAAGCGTCCGTGGGCGTGGCACCGATCCAGCGTCGGTCGAAGCGCTTAACCGACAACACGGTCTGCTTGCCGTAAGTGAGTATGTCGGCGTCGGCGATGGGCAGGCTGAACTCACGCATCAACTGCACGCACAGCCACTCGTTTTCCACCGAATCTGAAAAGTCGCCGCGGAAGTTACCGACGATCCCCAAAGGCAATTTCAGTATATGTGTCGTCGGAGTGGCGCCGTGAGGTCGGTACCATGCTCCTCCCATCGAGAGAAGTGCGGTTTTTTCCTGCGCTCCGGCGATAGAGATTCGGAAATCGTCATCGTGCTCATGGCCATGACCGCCATCATGAGGCCCACGTGGCGGCGAGGACGGAACCGCCTGTAGCAATTCCTCCATCTCAGCATCATTGAGCCGAGTGGCCTCGACTCGGTTCCAATTGATGGGTTCCTGATGGACGGGCAGCAACTGCACCGCACCAACGCAATCGCGACCGATGGCCTCCAATAAATTGAATGCATCAGTTGACCGCGTGCCGAAGCGCTCACGGATTCGGCGGCGAATTGCCGGACTGTCAGGCAGTAAATTGTCGAAGTAATTGTCCACGACTGTCCCGCGGACTTCGAGATCGGCAGTGATAGGCATGGACAAAGACAAGGCGCGCGCGTGCGGCGATTGCGACCAAGTGGTTGTGTATCGAAACAGGGGTGTGCCGGTGCGCAGTGTCGTCCACTCACCTACGAGTTCGCCGTTCATCCAAACATTCAGGGAACCCACGGGGTTACCAATCTGCGGCGGCGGGCGGCGCTTTAGGGTTTGGGCCGCCTTCGTCGGACAGCAACTGCAGCTGCACCCCGAGAGCACCTAAAATCTTGAATAACTGTCCGACGCTGACACGCTGCGGATTGGCTTCGATTTTTGCGATTCGAGTTTGGTCGAGGCCGACCAGCATTCCAAGCTGTGCTTGGGTGAGATGGCGCGCGTTTCGCAGAGATGGCAGGTGTTTAGCGAGCTGTGCTGGGGTCTGCAGTAAGTAGTCCACAGGTGCAATATATGCCATTAAAGGCATTAATGCAACCCATGCCATCTAAGGCATAAATACATAATATGCCTTTATTAGCATATTGGACGCCTCCTACTCAAGCACGGTCGCTGCTTTCGGTGGCGGTGAATTTCCAGGCGCTCAGGGCACGACGCCGGTCGAGCTCGGCCCCCGGCGATAGTCGGAATTGACCGCGAAGATGAACAAATGTTCGAGGGGCTCCGGGAGGCATGAAGTTGGTTCAGTACGGCTCCGGCCGCGTCCCTCGAGCGGATATCCGGGAAATCAGCTGCGCCGTCTCAGTCGGTGGCTTCCGCGGTAAGCACAGCGACTTCGACCTTGGCGAGTTCGACTCATTCGACCAGCGTTGGCGGCAAGAGCTACTCGGCGAGCATTTCGCAGGCCAATGGAACGTACACACTTTCGGTTCCAAATCTGCCGGGTGCCAGGGTCAGTGGGTCGGGACGGTACGGGTCCCTATTCGGATTGCCGCGCTCCGCGAAGCGATGGGATAGAGATCACTCATTGCAACCGGGGTCTCCGGTCCCATTAGTCGGCGGTAACGCGAGCGATTAAGTCTGTCGCCGCGCTCTGAGATTCACGCCGCGCCCAAGAACCGTGTTGGAAGAGTCCATCGTAGGCGCGAGGGATGGGCGGGTCGTGGAGTTTCAGGTGGGCGTACTATGTGCCCTATGAATCCGACGAGTACAGCGGCAGCCTTGTCCATCCGGGATTCTTCGGTAGCGGTGTTGCTGCCGCCGCAGGGCATCGAGACTTGCGGGCAGCCGCTTGCCGTATGAGATCCCTGCTCATCGCCGTCACTCTGATCGCGGTTTCGGTGGTCCTGATCGGATGGTTCAGGAGTCGCCGGCAACGATCGACAGCGGCGCCGGCCGAAACCCGACCGTCGGTGGAATCTGTTGAAGGTCCGTCTGCGGAGGATGCGTCACTCGAAGCGGTGAGCAACATGATGGCGCTGCAGTTGTGGAGGCGCGCGTTCGGCGCACCGGAGCAGCCGCCGCCGTTGGCGCGGGCACACGCTCACGTCCGGGATTTGATCCAAGCAGTTCTTGAGGTCGATGCACTCGATCCAAGTTATTTTCCGCGACGCCCCGCGTTGATGCCGCAGCTGCTGCAAGAGGTCAACGATCCGAATGGGGCAGCCGACAAGATCTCGCGAATGATCGCTCACGACCCGGTGCTCGCCGCCGATGTGTTGCGCGTGGCGAATTCCGGCGCGTATCGGGTGTCGGCCGCGCCGATTGAGACGATCCAACGCGCCATCGCCGTGTGTGGTATCGACGTGCTGCGGGGCATACTGGCGGTCGCCATGCTGCGGCCGGTGTTTCGCGCCAGCCGAACCAATTTTCCCCGCCTGCCGCGCATGTTATGGGACCGTACCGAACGCGCCGCACGCGCCGCCGAGCTCTATGCCGCCAAGATGCAGCCGCAGGACCGCTTCGAGGCGCAGCTGATCGTGCTGTTGAGCGCGCTGGGGCCGCTGGTCGTATACAGCGCGGCACTCGACGGATATTCGCGCGCGCCCGAGCTCACGCCGGACCCGGCGCTGATCGTCGGTCTGATCGGTGCGTTGGCACCGCAGATCTCCCAGCGCATCGCCCGCGATTGGCAGACCTCGCCGCGACTGGCGGCAGCGCTCGAGAAGTCGAGCTCTGACAGTCTGGCCACTGCACGTCGATTCGGCGAATTGCTCGGTACGCTATTGCTGCTGGAATCGCAGACCGCGATTTCGCCCGTCGAAAGAGTCGATATATTGAAGAGTGCGGGGCTGTCCGGCTCATGGGTGGAGAGCATCTGGACACGCCTCACAGAGACCGACCAGAACTGAGGAGAGGTAACTGGAAACGAATCGATGATCCGCCTGCGCGCGTCCGCAGTCCGTTCTGCGTGATTGGACAGGATGCCCAACCCTCCGCCGCTTGCTTCGCGAACCACCCAATCGCGGATTCTACTGCGTCTGGAGGCGATCTTGAGCAGGGTTAGCCCGCTTCAAAAGCCCTTGTTGAATTCGACCCACAGGCGCACCGACGAGGAGTCCGCAACCAGCGCGGGGGCGGAGCCCACGGGGGTTGCAATGGATGTCTTGGCGCTCCATGCGCAAGGTCCGATCCAGTTAAGTCCCACCCCCGCGCCGCTCAGCGTGGCTGTGTTCCGGCCCGGCACCGCGCGGTTTTTATTGATGGTGACTTGCGCGCTGTCGAAGAAGACCAGCGTCTGCCACCGACCTTGCCAGGCTGCGGCGAGCAGGTGACGGAATTCGGCCGTCTCCTGATACCCGGCATCGCCCGCAATCGCGCCCATGTCATAGGCACGCACCGTATACGGGCCTCCGGCAGGCAGTTTCTGTGATGAGTCCAGGTTGGTGCTTGCCCATTGACCTGACGCGAGCAGATACAATGAATTGGCCGCACCGACGTTTTGCAGACGATAAAGAGCCGCATTCCATTTCAAATACTGGCCTTCGGTGCGCACGGTGGCCGCATCCGCCAATTGCGCCGCGCCGTTGTCAAAGCCAAGCTCACCCGACGTGATGCTCGCTGACCACGAGGTGACGCCGCCCGTGTGCCACGCATCGCGTGCGTCCCCGAGGAGGCTTGCGGTGCCGTTGTTCAAGTGCCGATCCGTTTTGATCGCACTCGCATCGATGTGATCATCGAGTTTCAGGTTGTCATACTCAAGCTGCCCGTAGACATTCACATCCGCGCTGCGCACGAGCGGTTGCCTGAGCCAGATGCTCGCCACCTCGGCGGTACCGTGCGCCTCGAGGGCCGACAGCGGATTGCCCAATTTGTAGTAGAGCGCCGAATACGCGACGCCAACGCGGGTGCCATCTCCGTTCAACACGGCATCGTAGGTGAGGTGCCCGTATTTCATGTCGCTGCCCGAAATCAGGCCGCTCAGACTCAAGATATCGCCCTGATGCAGCGGATCAATGACATTAAAGGTTCCACCGAGCCGGGCCCTGCCGGTAAAGCGATTGCCGAAATCATCCGCCGCGACGTCTCCCGAGAACATGGGGAGCGGCGTCGTTTCCACCGTCAGATCCGAGGTGCCCACGGCTTCGCCCGGCTTCAACGTGGCGCTCGTGGCCACTCCCGGCAGGTCCGACAACAGCAAAAGCGCATGATCCAGGCCGCCTTGGCTGATGACTTGGCCGCTCTGCAAGGACGACAGAGTCGCGTCAATCAAGGGATCTCGTACGCGGCTGCTGTTTTTCGGGACCACCTTGCCATAGCGCGCCTCGATGATCTCGATGCGCACGTTGCCTGACTCAATGAGCTGTTGCGGGATGATGGCGCGCGCCAAGGGATACCCGTGGGCTCGATAATAGCGAGTGATGCGAGCCACCCGGTCATGCAGTTGAGCAAGGGTGAGACTTTGCCCTTCCGCGTCCGCCACCAGGGCGTGCAGCGTCGCCGTGTCAAATCGCGCATTGCCGACGATGTGAATGGACCGTACCAAAAAGGACGCTGTCGGCGGCAGGTTTGCGGCGCGTGACTGTTCGATCGTCAGGCCCGTCTCGGAGGACGGCGTCGGCGGTGGGATAACCGGCTGCAGCTGCTGCAGGATCGTGCCCGCGTCCGGGACGGTCGGCGGCGGAGCGGGCGGCGGTGCCGCCAGTGCGAGCGGCGATGTGATCCCGAGCAGTAATCCCGTAACGTGGCGCATCAGTCGCATCGGCTTGTGTCCTTGGACACGGGCTGAGCTCTCATTCATTCACGCACACCACGCAATTCGTCAGGTAGGCGCACGCCTCCATTCACGATCTTCAACGCCGGGCCGTTCACACCGACCGTCAGCGTGACATTCACCAGGGCAGCATCGCTCGATGCCGTCGACGACGATGTATTGGTCGTCCCGGACGCAGCGGAGCCGGTACTCGGCACCTCATTGAAGATCGGGGACTGCTGGCTCATCGCGCCGGGTTGTGTGGCGATGTCGGACGCGAGCATCGAGGATTCGAGTTGCGCGACGACGGAAGCGGCCGATGCGCTCCCCGTAAGCCCGGTCTGTTGGCCGACGATGCTGACTTCGCTGCCGGTTGTGCTCACCTTGCCGCCGAAGGCATTGCCAGGGTTGTTCACCTGTATGATGCCGGTGCCGGCGATGATGCTGGTGGTGCCGATGACGGCGAGCGGTCCGTCTTGCGTGACGTTGCCGTTGCCGCTGTTGGCGGCGAGGTTGCCCCCGACTGTGGACGTTCCCAGATCCAAGGCACCGGAGGACACCAGGTTGAGATCGCCACTGGCCGCAATCGTGCCCAGGGCGAGGGGCCCGGCATCCGCAAGGCCTGTCTGTGCGCCCGACGTGGTCACCTTGCCGCCGAAGGTATTGCCAGGGTTGTTCATTTGTATGATGCCGGTGCCGGCCGCGATGCTGGTCGTACCGGTGACGGCAAGCGGTCCGTCTTGGGTCACGTTGCCGTTGCCGCTGGCGGCTGCGAGATTGCCGCCCACCGTCGAGATTCCCAAATCGAGCGCACCGATCGATGCGAGGGTGAGGTTACCGCTGGCGCCGACAATGCCCAAGGTGAGCGGACCGGTATCGGTGAGGCTGATCACCGCGCCCGAGGCGCTGACCGCCTGCGCGAAGGTGTTGGCGGCATTGCTGAGGTCAATGTTGCCGGTGCCGGCCGCGATGCTGGTCGTGCCGGTAACGGCGAGCGGTCCGTCTTGGGTCACGTTGCCGTTGCCGCTGGCGGCTGCGAGATTTCCGCCCACCGTCGAGATTCCCAAGTCGAGCGCACCGGTGGATGCGAGGGTGAGGTTACCGGTGGCGCCGACTGTACCCAAGGTCAGGGGACCGGCATCGGTGAGGCTGACCGCCGCGCCGGAGGCGCTGACCGCCTGCGCGAGGCTGTTGTTTGCATTGGTCAGGCTGACGTCCGCGGGCACGCCGGCGTCGCTGGCTTTCAGGTTCGTCGTGCCGCCCACGTTGAGCGATGCGCCTGCGGATTGAGTGATGGCGCCGCCGCCGGCGATGATGGCCAGATTGCCCGACGCGGCCAGGGAGCCGAGTGTCACGCTTCCTGCTGGGCTGGCTAGGTTCACCGCGCCGCCCGCAATGTCGGCAAACGACAGATTGCCCTGCGACTGGTCGATCGCCACCGATCCCGGGCCCATGTTGATTTGACCGGCGGTTTGGCTGAATGCGCCGATCACCGTGAAGTTGCCGGGACCGCCGATGGTGCCCCCGGTTTGGGCATAATTCGTGAGATTCAGTGCACTCGCCACATTCAGTGTGCCGCCCGCGATGTCGAGGCCGCCGGAACTGAGGGTCAATAGGTTGACCGGTCCGGCCACGCCGGAATCGAACCTCACGGTGTCTCCCGCAGGAACGACAACACTCGCCACGTTCGAGAGATCCGGAATCGCGCCACCGGCCCAGTTGGCAGGGTTCGACCAACTCCCGCCGGTTGCAGGGCCGATCCAGACCACAGAAGCCAGTTGCGTGATGTTGGCGGTGCTGCTGGCCGTGGTGTTGCCGAGCAGGTAGTTCGACGCGTCCGCACCGCCCAATGTGATGCCGGTGATGCTCACGACTGCGCCCGTGGCCACGTTCTTGCTGGCAAATGAGGCCGTGTCAGCCGCCACGGTCAGGCTATCGCCGACGATCTCGCCGGCGAACACCGCACTGGCGTTGTTCAGAGAGGCGCTGGTGCCCCCGTCGTAAACCTTGTTGTTGGCGGTGATGCCGCTTACGATGCCGATGGTCGCGGGTGTGATACTGGCGGTCGATGTAGCGGCCCCCGACACGAGTTGATAATCACCGGCATTTGACCCGCCCAAAGCAAAGCCCGTGAATGTGACGGGCTTGCCGGCACCCACGTTCTTGTCGCCATACCCGGTCACGGAGCCGGCGCCGACATTGACCGTATCGCCTGAAATGATGCCCGACAGGGTCGTTGTATAGCCCGTGAAGCCAAAGCTCGTCGTCCCGTCGTAGACCCGCGTCGGATCGCCGGAAAGGCTCAACCCCAACTCCTTCGGCGTGATGTTCGCAATGAGACCTGTCGGCTGAGTAAGCAGATAATTTGCAGCCGCTGCGCCTCCCAACGTATCGGACGCCGTCACCGCAATTCCGGTGCCGACGTCTCTCGATGCAAAGTTCCCGGCCTGCGTGAGCGTGACCGTGTCGCCCGAGAAAACGCCGTTCAAACTGCCGCTCGTCAGCGTGGCGGTGGTGGTGCGGTCATAGATTTTGTCGTCGCTCACGGTGCCGATCACCGTGAGCGGTGCCTGTGCGATCGCGACGCTGACCAAGGTCGGCTGCGTCAATGAGTAGTTGCTGGCGAGGCCGCCCGTTCCATTGCCAAGCGTGATGGCCGTCGTCACCGGTTCGCTGCCGGCGTTGGCACTGGCGAGCGTGCCGCTGGCGGCGTTGACCAGGCTCAGCGCTTCGCCGGTGACCAGGCCGGACAAGGTGCCCGTGCCGCTCAGCGCATCAATCGTCGTGCCGTCGTA
>PLET01000105.1:0-334 GCA_003137095.1 Gammaproteobacteria bacterium | reverse complement strand
CCGTCGTAGGTGCGCGCGGTACCCGTGAGGCCGGTCACGGTCAGCGGCGCCTGCCCGATGAGGACGTTGGCCAAGGTCGGCTGCGTCAACGTGTAGTTGCTGATCGAACCTGTGCCGGCCACCAGCGCGAGCGCGGTCGTCACGGGCTCGCTGCCGGCGTTGGCACTGGCGAGCGTGCCGGTTGTCGTATTTGCCAGGGTGAGCGTCTCGCTGTTCTGCAGACCCGCCAGCACCCCCGTGCCGGTCAAGGCATCCGAGGTGAGGCCGTTGTAGGTGCGGCCGGTACCCGTGAGGCCGGTCACGGTCAGCGGCGCCTGCCCGATGAGGACGTTGG
>PLET01000064.1 GCA_003137095.1 Gammaproteobacteria bacterium | reverse complement strand
CCCACACGACTTCCTGAAGAGCCATAAATCTTTTCGACGCGTCAGCCCCCGCTCGCATTCGTGGCACGCATGATTCACAAGGATTTTATCCAGAACACCGTCCTCGAATTGCGTCAATGTGGTGACGCCCTGAGTATTTGCCACTTTTGCCCTGGTTTCCGCGGTTCCGGATTGACTGCGCCCAGTGGCACACTCTGTAGGCAGCCCCTTACTCCCACTCAATTGTCTCTGGAACCTGTAAGCATTTGAACGATATGGCGTTTTTGTCAGGTCGCACCGCATTTACCGTCAGATACACCGTCGAATAATCCCGCTTGACGGCGATAGTTGGCGATTGTTAGCGAAAGGCTCTAAGTGCCTTAGAAATTATTCGAAGGCAAATTTAGGCAAGCGGCAATTAGGGATCGTCGTTGAGCCCTTTATCCAGGGGCCCAGGCAAATGATCTTGCTCGGCATCTTGGTCCTTCTTGGCGGTGCGATCAGGAAGATCCCGAGAATTCTCTCGCGTATGTTGTTGCCGTAATTTCAGCCAGTTCTCACGGCCCTGCGCTCGCAATTCCTCAAGGGTCTCTGCCGCACCCTTCTGCTGTCGCTGCGCCAACCAGTCCTCGCGCCCCTCTTTCCTGATTTGCTCAAGTTCGTTTTCATCGCTTTTGGTGGGAGAAGACGGACTTCGCTGCTGATCGATCTCTTGGCTCTGGCTGCTTTCGCGTAAAGCATCGACATCGATCAAGTCCTGTGCTCGGCCAGCCGCAAGCTTGGCAATCAACAGATCCTGTCGCGAGATAAAGGGTACGGACAGACCATCGTCTAGTTGTACATCAACTCGCCGGCTCCATGCTTCCTCGAATTCAACGCCGCTGATTTTCGGCATGATGTCTACCATCACTGGCGGCGTACCCATGCGAAAGAAGTTATCGGGCTCGGCGAAATCCCTGGCGCTCATGCCTTCGATTGGTGCTCCAAACTTTGCGAGAGCGGCATATACGGCTTTGCTGTTTTCAGCATCGGCGCCGATCAAGATGTCCAGGTCCTTGGTCGCACGCGGCTGGGCGTGATACGAAACCGCATATCCGCCGACAATCAGGTATCTAACCTGTCCGGCGTTGAAGGCTGACAACAGTTCTTTGAAGTCTTGGTGCATCAGCGGCCGGCTTCTTCATCGCATACAGGTCAAGGTTGAGTTCCATTACGGCGCGAATGCGTTCGCGTCCTGGCAAGCGCTGCCAGGCCCGATATTCGTCAGACTTCATCGCCTTCAGGTTGTTGAACCGTGTGATGGTCTTATCCATCGTACGAAACTACCACATACTGCTGTCGACCACATTTCGGGCACCCGGGCACCCGGGCACCCGGGCCTCGCAATCCACCTGGAAATTCCGGAGCGGAGTTTCGCCCTGGTTTACGGGGTTCCGTATTGAGCGCGAACCGTGGCACACTCTGTAGGCGGCCCCTTACTCCCACTCAATTGTCTCCGGCAACCATAAGTATCTGAAACAACGGGATTTCTGCTGAAGCTACGCCGAGCTTACCGTCAAATCTACCGCCAAAAACTTCCGCTTGAGAGCGATGGACGGCGATAGATGCCGAACGGGTCATGAATATTTCCCGGAAGTCGGCGAGCGGTCAAAGCTGACCCTGAACCATCTACCACCACGTGAGCTTGCCGGTTGGCAAGGCGACGACTAAATCTCGTGTGTATAGACAATAAATCCCTGGTGCTCCGCGACCTGGTCGTAAAGCGCGCGACCTGGAACATTGTTGTTTTCGTTTGCCAATACACACGGCTGCTGCCGGCGGCACACGCGACGTCGAATACCGATTCAATTAGCCGTCGACCGACACCCCGCCCTCGCGCTTCCTCGGCGGTGAACAGATCCTGCAGGTAGCAGACGTCGGTCAGCCGCGTCGTACTACGATGGAACAGAAAGTGCGCAATTCCAACCAAGCAACCATCGTGCATGGCGACGTGAGCATGCACAGGCTCTTCGCGGGAAAAGAAACGCTCCCAGGTTACTTCCGTGATTCGTTCGCCGTCGAACCGTGACGGCCGTAAAACTGGTTGTATCCATCCCAGAGCGGCCGCCACTCGGCAATGTCCGCGCGCTCGATCGGCCTTATGAGTGGGCCTTCAGCCATTGTGCGATCCGTTGGTTCATCTTCTAGACTTTAACAACAGTAGATTTGCAAGCGCGCAACAACCGCCGGTCGTGACGCATACATGCCTATCGCGAGCGTCGGCTTCCGGGTATCAGAAATGTCTATCTACGCGCCCACCTGCAATCCCAGACGGCCAAGGAACTCGCGCTCACCGCGCTTAGTTACCCGCAAGACTCGGCTGTCGAGATCCTTCAGAAACCACTTGTGCTGAAGGGCAGATCGCAATAGCGCCGCCCCAAGTGCGCCACCAAGATGTGGCCGGCGCTCGCTCCAGTCGAGGCAGGCGCACGCGATGCGGCGACGTGTAAAATTCGTTGTGTCCATCTCAATTCCGTGAGCGGCTAGCGCCCGCGTGCCTACCTCGGTCAATTCGTACGCCCCATCGTGACGTTTCTTCTGCGAGACCCATTTATTCTTGAGAATTCGATCATGCAACGCTACAGCGACTTCACCGGCCATATGGTCGTAACAGGTGCGCGCCCATCTCAGGTGCGTGGGTGTATTCGGAACAAAGGGTTTGGAACGCGTTCCGGCGAGAACCATCAAGGATTCCAGCGTGGCAGCCACCCTATCGTCATCGAGGCTGTAGTAACGGTGCTTGCCTTGCGCGAGTACCTTGACCAGTTCCTGTTCCTTGAGTCTCGTCAGGTGCACGCTTGCGGTCGACGGGCTGACCTCAGCGATCACGGAGAGCTCTGTGCTGGTGCGCGCCCGTCCGTCCATGAGGCTGCAGAGCATGCGCGCTCGCGCGGGTTCCGCGATCGCGGCAGCCACACGAGCAATTGAGGCATCAGCCAGCTCGACATCCATTGTTTGATGGTAGACGAAGTGACCTGCCATTACTAGGCCGACAATGCGGGGCATGGAACCCACGAACCCGATTGCTGCCGCCTCGCATCCTAACCCCTACCCCTACTACGATTCGCTTCTCGATGGCCCGCCGCTGTACTTCGATCAGGAGATCCGAATGTGGGTGGCAGCCCACGCCAATTCGGTTTCCCAGGTATTCGCTGAGCGCTCTTGTCGCGTCCGGCCCGTGGCCGAACCTGTTCCGGCCGTCCTGGACCGGCGACCGGCGGGCGAGATCTTCAGTCATCTCGTGCGGATGATCGACGGAGACCGCCACGACCAGCCAAAGCTCGCGCTGCAACGGGCGTTGTCATCAATTTCTGAGTCCGAAGTGATTACGCGATCGACTCAGACGGCAGAATTCGAGCTCCCGACTATCCTGGATCCAGATGCGCTGACGGCTTGGGTGTACGAGACACCTGTCGCGGTGGTCGCTGACCTGCTCGGCTTACCCACCGACGATCGGTCGGCGATAGCCCGTGACGTGCGGGATTTCGTGCTGTGTCTCTCCTCATTGAGCACCCCTGATCAACTTGAAAACGCCAATGCGGCGGCGCTACGACTTCGCTCCCAACTACAGGACGCTCTAGGGGCCATACAACGGAATTCCGATAGCCTAGTCTCGCGCGTTCTTGCGAGCGCGCAGAACGTTTGCTGGACGGACAATGCGTCCATCATTGCGAATCTCGTTGGTCTCCTCTCCCAAACCTATGAGGCGACCGCGGGGCTAATCGGCAACTCCATTGTCGCGCTAGTGAGCCACCCGCGACTCTTGGGCGAGGTGCGGTCGCGAGTCGACGGGTGGCAACAACTGGTGCACGAAACCAGCCGCTATGAATCTCCTGTTCAAAACACGCGTCGATTTGTCGTCGAGTTGACGACCGTCGGTGGAGTGGATCTGAAGCCCGGCGCCGCCATCTTGCTAGTTCTGGCGGCGGCGAACCGTGATGCAAACGCAAATCCAGATCCCGAGCGATTCCTGCTCGACCGAGCGGACCGTCGCGTATTCACCTTCAGCCGCGGCCCGCATGCTTGCCCCGGCGAAGCGATCGCGCGGAGTATTGCGGCATCCGCCCTGTCCGTGCTCGAGAGGCGGCTAGACCGTCCTGCCTTGGATCAGCTCGCCTGGGAATGGAAGCCCTCCCAAAACGGCCGCCTTCCGCTGTTTCACGATGGAAACGCCACGAGGACCGCATGATTGCCGTCATATTTGAGGTCATACCCCACACTGACACCAAGCATACCTACCTGGATATTGCGGCCTCGCTGCGGCCAAGGCTGGATCATATCGACGGATTCATTTCGATCGAGCGCTTCCAAAGCCACTCTGATCCCGGAAAAGTCCTGTCACTGTCCTTCTGGCGCGATGAAGAAGCCATCGCCCAGTGGCGCACCACCGGGGAGCACCGCAATGCCCACGCGAGCGGGCGCGCTGGAATCTTCCAGGACTACCGATTGCGCATTGCCGGGGTTATTCGCGACTATGGTTTGCGCGATCGTGACCAAGCGCCGGCCGACAGCAGGTGCGTCCATGGATGATATGCCGCAGCGTAAGAAGATCGGGATCTTGGGCGGCACTGGCTGGCCATCTACCGTCCACTACTACTCGGAGCTCTGTCGCCGAAGCGACGGTCCCGGGTCCTGCGCGAAGCGTTCACTGCGAAAGGCATCAATGCTTCGGCTCCGGCCGGCAACAACCATCGCCAGGCGGTGCTGACGCTGATTGCGACGCTTCAGCGCGGTGACACTGACAGTGCAGCGCGCTCAATCGCCGCGCTCGTTCGCGAGGCAACGGGGGGCCAGTTCACGGCAACGCCCGCTGTATGCCTGGCTTGCACGGAGCTGCCGCTGGCATTTCCGGCGCATCATAATTGCACGAGCTTCGAGCGTGATGGCATTGCGTATATCAATCCGTCAGTGGTTCACGTCGAAGCGGCGCTAGCGCTAGCATTTTCCGATCATTGAGGTTCTGCGGCCAAAGGCCGCCCAGATCTGAAGATAGATTGGCCGCTTTACCGCGCTCGAGTCGGCATTCTCATCGTGTAAGGATTGCCGCTTGTGTGCGCCCAAATTGGGTTTTTGCCATAGACGGCGATAGATGCCGAGAGGGGTCTCAGGCATTGATCGGCGTACGTCGGTAATCGTGCAGTCAGGAGACCTCGGTCAGCAGACTTTCGTAAGGAATCTTCAGCCCGTCGTGCAGGCGCTTGACCATCCGCAGGCTGAGAGGCCGCTTGCGGTTCAGAACCTCGGATACCCTCCCACTCGGACCGATGAAAGGCTCCAGGTCACGAGGCGTCAGCCCGCCTTGCTCCATACGGAACTTGATGGCCTCCACCGGATCCGCGGGACCGAAGTCGTAGTGTTTGTTCTCGTAGGCCTCGACGAGAGTCACCAGGACATCGCGCTCATCAGCCTGCGCAGTGCCCTCCTCGGCTTGGAAGACCTTTTCGAGGCGGCGAAAAGCCCGCTTCAGGTCGTCATCGTTTCGGATCGGCTTAATAGTCATTCACGGTCTCCACATTGATGCGGTCGTATTGCGCATGTGTTCCGATGAACTTCACCCAGACGATTCCNNGTTGAACACGACGCGGTTGTTGCCGCAGATGCTCGCACTCGCGAACTGATCCTCGATGTCCTGCGGCCTGCGCCACTTTGCTTTCAGGGCCTCTTCATACCAGCTGTGCAGCGGGCCTCGCGCATCGGCGTAGGCGGTGCGCTCCCAGAACTTCTTCAGACTGCTCTTGGCGATCACCCTCATCGACCGACACTATCTCCCATTTTGGGAGATCTATCAAGAGCTAGAATTACCTGGAGTTTTTGCCAGTATTGCCCCCAATCTCGGGATTCGCAAACTCAACGGCCCGTGCAAAGATCCTGCGGAGCCCTTTTTACTCCCACTCAATTGTCTCCGGCACGTATAAGCGCGCGACGTCGACCTGCATGTACATCGACTACACCTTTCCCGTACACCACCAGTGATTGTCGTTATCCTACCTTGGTAGTATGATGGTAGGATGAAATTAAAGACATCCCTGACACTGTCTGGCGACCTAATTGCCACGATCGACAAGTTGGCTGGTTCGAAGGTCTCCCGCTCTTCGTACATTGAGCAGATTCTGCGGGACTACGTTGACGGACGCGCTCAGGCTAGGAAGGATGCTCGAGAGATCGCTGCAATCAATCGTCACGCAGTNNAGCCGACAGCCATTGATCGACTCGAATTACTCAACGGTCATCTGCGCCCCCGTGTTCACGCAGCGTTACGACCTGCCAACGCAAGTCGCCGTGAGCACGGCGGAAGGCCTCAAGCACGAAAGTGCAATCCAATGCGATGGGCTGATAAGCCTTGAGAAATCGAGACTGACGGACTTTGTGGGCGAATTAACGCCCGGCAAGCTGCGCGATCTCGACAATGCCCTCGCTGTCGCACTTGGGATTGCGCGACCGCCGGTCTGAGCGAACGGCAAGAATCATCCCACGCTTGCCAGAAAAATCCACTTGAGTCCGAGAGAAGACGATCGATGCCGAAACCTCGACTCAACTTCCGCTCCGCGCCGCCGATTCCGAGGGCGATCGGCCGGCTCACGGGGCCTCTGTCGATCAATGAACGCCCTGCGACGCCGGTTGCACCTCGGCAGCCGT
>PLET01000014.1 GCA_003137095.1 Gammaproteobacteria bacterium | reverse complement strand
GCACGGAAATCAAGGGAACCCCGACATCGGCTATGGCGATCAGCTGGTACAGCGCGACCTGAGCTTCAGCGTGCTGGCCAGGTCGATCTTCGCGATCATGGGCGGCAGCGGCTGCGGCAAGAGCACGCTGCTGCACGCGCTGATCGGCCTGTTGCGCCCCAGGGCCGGTTCGGTGCTGTTCCGCGGCGAGGACTACTGGTCGCTGGACGATGCCGGCCGGGGCCGCATGGGCCGGCGTTTCGGCGTGCTGTTCCAGCAGGGCGCGCTGTGGAGCACGCTGACCGCCGCCGAGAACGTCGCGTTGCCGTTGCAGCTGTTCACGGCGCTGACACGCTCCTCGACCACCAGCACCGTGACGACGCTGGGGGCGACGCGGCGAACCAGCGCGGCGTAACCTGTCGGCGAGGCGCCGCTCGCCACACCGGCCACGAGTGCGGCAAGCGCGACGGCGACCCAGGCTGATCCTGGGGCGTACCGCGGGCGCGATCGCAAAAGAAGGGTCGCCATGTCCGTCAACATAAAGTCCAACAGTCACCCCATCCGTTCGATGGCACGCTTAGCCCGCAACAACCCGGGATCCGCCCGGGCTCCCGTGTGCTGGCGTACCGACCCCGGGGTTGGACATGAATAATCTTGGTACCGCAGTCCACCCGGACAGGCGAACACACCTTGAGAATCCCTATGAACATCGCAGACAAGTCCCCTGATGCAAACAAACGCGTCCGTCCGACCATCGACAGACCCCGGCGCGCATCCGCGGCGGGCAGCATCCTGGTCATCGCAGGCGGTGCGGCGGCTGCCGTCGCGCTGGCCGCGACAATCTCCCTGTTCGTGTCCCGGTCTGCGGGTGCGACGCCGGCGTATGCCACGCAGACGGGGAAGGCCTGCACCCAATGTCATACGACTGCAGCGGGCGGGGCGCTGACGCCTTATGGGGGGAAGTTCCAGGCGGACGGGCACAAAATGCCGGCAGAAGCGCCGAAATAGGCGCTCGCGGAGCGCCAGATGACATCAGCTGATCATCGCCACGATCAGTGCGGCGCCGGCCAGCGACAGGTCCTTCATCAGGTGCGCGAACTCGCTGAGGCGCATGTACGCGTCGGTTTCCTTCCAGAAGCGATGCAGGAAGAACGGAGCCGGAAAGATGATGCAGAACAGGATCAGCGCGCCGATCCGGGTCTGCCAGTCGAACAGCACCAGTGCGCCGCCGGAGAGCATCATGACGATCGTCAGCAGCGTTGCGCAACGCGGCAGCGGCACCTCCTTCATTTTCAGCACCCTCGCATGCTCCGGAAAGAACACCAGATGACTCATCCCCAATGCCAGGAAATATGACACGAACAGCAGGCGTCCCGGCAGCCACAGGAAACTGAGTGAAATCTGGGTCATGGATCCGGTGCGTTCGTCAGAAGACGAGCCTGCTCCTGAGTTCCGGTGCGGCCTCGTCGATGCGGCGCGACAGGTCGCCGAGATGACAGGTGGGGACCAGCGGAAAGAGGTGATGTTCGATGTGCAGGAACATGTTGAACGTCACGGCATTGAGGATCCTGTTGCGCAGCGTCCGGGCGATGTAATGGCTGCGGTCGCAGTGATGGTGGACGGTCCACACCGCGAAGAAGGCTGTCAGGCAGTGACCCACGCCCATGGCGCAGACGTGGTACCTGAGGGGCGCCCAGTTCCAGTAGCGGTACGCCAGCACGACGAGCAGCGCATTCATCAGCAACTGGCCGGCGATGGTCGCGCGCAGGCGCCAGTGGCCCTGCCGGAACGCTGTCACGTGCATCAGCACGGTGAACCAGGGACCCTGCAGCAGCGCGCGCCAGCCGGGGATCCGGGCGTGCCGGCCTTCGACATCCTCGTCCGACAGGTTCACGCGATGGTGCGTCAGGTGCGTGAACCGCACCGCGTGCATCGAACCCAGGATCACGGCGCTCATGGCCCACAGCACGATCTCGGTGCCAAGGTGCGAGAGTCCGACCGCTGCATGAAAGGCGTTGTGGATCAGGCGCAGTCCGGTCAGGAAGAACATGAACGACAGGGCGAGCGCGACGATGATCAGTCCGTTGGCCGCTGCGATCAAGGAGGCGGCGAGCCACAGCGCGGGCAGGGCGAGTTCGAACAGGACCTGCAGGGGCGTGACCCGCACCAGATCGAGCCACCGCACCTGTCGCAGGCGTGGGTCGCGCGGCGTGTTGTTCAGGTCCACGGTCGTCACTGTTTTACCGGCAGGTCGTGGGCAATGCCCTGGTGGCAGTCAATGCAGGTGTAGCTGCGCGGCAGCGACTGGTGCATGACCTCAGGCGCGATCGCAACCTGCGCCGGATGATCCGCTGCGGCCATCGCCCCGACCGTATGGCAGCTCCGGCATTCCGCGGAATCGTCCGCCCGCAGATCCTGCCAGACCCTCTGCGCCATTTCGAGACGGCGCGCAGCGTAGGCTTCCGGCGTGCCGAGTGTGGAGCGCAGATGTCCCCAGCTGTCGCGCAGCCCGGATGTCATGTGGCGCCATGTGCCAGCGAGGAAGCCGGGGGGGATGTGGCAGTCCGCGCAAGTGGCACGAATCCCGAGCGCGTTCGACCCGTGGACACGGTGAGCGAGTTCCGCGGCCGGCGCGGACATCTCATGGCATGAGGTGCAGAACGCCTCGCTCGACGAATAGTGCAGGGCCACGGCAGCGCCACCCGTGACGGCAATGCCGGCGACGAGAGCCAGCAAGGCGCCGAGCGGGATGCCCAGCAGATACCAGCGTTGCGGCCGCCGCCACAGCCAGTCCCGGAAGCGGTGCTGCGCGGGCTCATTCAAGGGTGGCCCGTGGCCCGATGACACTGGTCGCAGGTCGAGAACGCGAGTTTGCCGTTGTGGCAGGCAAAGCATTTTCCGTCGCCGCTATGGTCGGCCATCGAGATCAGGCTCTGTTTCTGCGTCTGGAACAGCTGCGCACCGGTCGCCGGCCAGCGCGTGTGGCAATCGAGGCAGGCAAAGCCCCGCGCCGCGTGCATGCCGTGATCGAAGGTCACCGTACCCACGCCGGCGGCGCGGTAGTCGAAGGCATTCACCCTCTGTCCGGCCGTTGCAATGCCGACAGCTCCCAGCAGTGGAACTGTCAGGCACAACCCCGCGCGCAGGCGGTGGCTATTCACGCAGCCCGGCCTAGGCCCGGGAATCCAGGTCGAGGATGTTGCGACTGATCGCAGCCACGTTGGGCACCGCGGTCAGCACCATCGCAGCGGTCAGCTCGTCGCGCATCGTCTTCATGAACAGCGCGACGCCCGGTCGGCCGCCGCCATGTGCGGCCCGCCAGATATGCCTGCCGACGAGGACGGCATCTGCGCCGAGGGCGACATAGCGGAGGACGTCGGTCCCGTAGTGCACGCAGCCGTCGACCAGAATCACCATCTTGCCCTTGACCCTGTCTGCGATCGCCGGCAGCACTTCAGCGGTCGACGACGCATTGTCGAGCACGCGTCCGCCGTGATTCGACACGCAGATCCCTGCGGCACCCGTCTCCCCGACGAGCAGCGCATCGTCGGGGGTCATGATGCCCTTGACGATGATCGGGATCCGGGTCGAGCGCACCAGTTCCCGCAACTGGGCCACGGTCTTGGGCTCGACGGCGGTACTCTTGGATGCGTCCAACCAGCCCCGTCCGGCCGAGTCGATATCGATCGTGATCATGAAGGCCCTGGCCGCCTCGGCCAGGCGGACGATGGAAATGAAATTCTCGTTGGGCCGCGGCTTGATGCCCGCGATGACCTTCCCGGGAAAGCGTCCGGCGACGTCGTAATGCGAGCGGGTCACGGACAGGGGATTCGACTGGATGTCGCCGATCGACCCCAGGGTGCCGGCATCCACACAGCCGCCGATGATGGCCTCGAAATACTGGTCCTCGGACATCCGGGTGAGCGTCGGGAAATTCACCGCGAGACCCCCGATCGGCGCAGCCATGGCGGGGAAGGAGAGCTTCTGGCCCAGGATCGTCGTCGAGCAGTCCGGTTGCCTGTTGCCGCTCAACGGCCGGGTCTTGAGCCTGACGCGCTGCAGGCCGGTGAAGTTGTTCTGAAAGGCCATTCCGGAACCCAGGCCGCCGATCCCGGGGAACTCGCCGGCACAGGCCACCCCGTCGCATTCCGGGCACACGCGGCAGACCGGATACAGGACCTCGCGCGCCCGCTGATAGACGGCGGCCACATCGCCCGTGGCGCTTTGCGGTCCATAACGCGTGGCGGGTGTGGCCGGGGACGCCCCACCGCCGCCCGGATCCGCTGCGGTCGCCTTGGGGACTAGGGATCGATTCGCCAGAGCGCCCATGCCGAACAGGGCAGAGGCCTTCAGGGCAGCTCTTCGGCTCAGAAATCCCAAGGCACACCTCCCGTTCCCGTGGTTACGTCCCGCGGCAAATTCAAACACAGGGTGATTGCCCGCATCTGTTCGATGGCGCACGTGGCGGGGCGGTGTCCGCCTGCACCACGCTCACCGCCTGACGCTGAAGGGTGAGTCGCTACGCAGACCCGGAAAGACCAAAACCCGTACCGACCCAGAGACCATCGTGACCGACTGAGCTATCATTACCGTTGAGCACTTCACCGCGCCCAAGACCGGTCACGATGAATCGGAAACGCCGGTCACCATCATCGGAATACGCGCTTATGGCCGGCCCGTGACCGTAAATGCAGAATTTCCTCGGTTGGGGACCACCCAGTTTCCTGAGTTGAAGACCACCTGATTTCCTGAGTTCGGGACCACCCGATTTCCTCAGTTGGGGACCACCTGCGGGGCGCTTTTGAAGCGCCTGTTTTGGCGCAGGAGTGGCCCAGTGAACCGATTTTGGCGATTTGCCCCAAATTTGAAGTGTTTCCTCATATCGTAGCCAAACTACGATTTCGCCAATTTTCCTAAGTGGCATTTAATTTCGAAAAGTGCTATAAATCGTAGCGTGGCTACGACATCAAAAAACAAACTAAATTACCTATACAGGCAATGGCCGCCAGGGACACCCATGGCGTCCCAAGACTTGGCCAGTCGGGGCATATCCGCTGATCTCGCCGTGCACTACGCCAAGGCGGGCTGGTTAGTCCGCCTCGCTCACGGCGTATACGGCCGACCAGG
>PLET01000122.1 GCA_003137095.1 Gammaproteobacteria bacterium | reverse complement strand
GAGAAGGGCGAGGTCATCGCGGACGGCGAGCCGAACCCGCACGATATCCTCCGGCTTCAGGGCGTGGAGGCGCTGGCGAACTATCTGGTGCGCGAGATCCAGGACGTGTACCGGCTGCAGGGCGTGAAAATCAACGACAAGCACATCGAAGTGATCGTGCGGCAGATGCTGCGCAAGATCGAGGTGCTCGACACGGGCGATTCGGCGCTGCTGCGGGGCGAACAGATGGATCGGGGGCGCCTGCTCGACGTCATCGCCAGGCAGAAGACCGAGGGCAAGCACCAGTCGACCTGGGAGCCGCTGCTGCTCGGAATCACCAAGGCGTCGCTCGCCACCGAATCCTTCATCTCGGCGGCCTCCTTCCAGGAGACCACCCGGGTGCTGACCGAGGCGGCGGTGCGGGGCTTGAAGGACGACCTGCGGGGCTTGAAGGAAAACGTGATCGTCGGACGCCTGATTCCCGCGGGCACCGGCTTCGCGTATCATGCGCGCCGGCGTAGGGCTTCCGACGATACCCGGCGCCGCAGCTTCATGGACGTGAGCGGCGGCATGGGGGATTCAGACGATGCAGTGCCGGCGGGGGATACCGAAGCGGCTGAGTAACTAAAGCCGACCGGACCGAAAAATGACCCTGGGCTCGAAAGAGTCCGGGGTTTTCTTTTGATGCGCCCGGCAGGGAGTCATCGCAGGGGTTGGCAGCGGTCGCGTTCTGACTTACCGTAAGACCACGTCGACATAAAAAACGGGATAGGGATGCGCTGGTGGATCTTCAGCCTGCTGCTGCTGATGAGCGGCGTGCCCGGCGCAGCCGAATGCGCCGAACGCCGGGTGGCGCTCATCGTCGGCAACGACGCTTATGTCAAAATCAGTCCGTTGCACAACGCCGGCAATGATGCCCGCCGGATGGCGCAGGCGCTGAAGACCGCCGGCTTCGAGACGACGGTCAAGATCGACACAAAGCGGCGCGCGCTGTATGCGGCGATCGACGACTTCGCGGCGCAAATCGCGTCCTCGACCGAAACGGTGGGACTTTTCTATTACGCCGGCCACGGCATCCAGGCGAACGGCAACAACTATCTCATTCCGGTGGATGCGGACATCGACAGCGAGTCGGATCTGGAGGCCGAGGCGGTGGATGCCGGCAAGGTGCTGCGCGCCATGGGCGAAGCGCACAACCGGCTGAACATCTTGGTGCTGGATGCCTGCCGCGACAATCCACTGCCAAAGAAGAGCCGCTCGGCCTCCCGCGGCCTGGCCAGGATGGACGCGCCCACCGGCACCTTCATCGCCTATGCCGCCGGTCCCGGCCAGACCGCCGAGGATGGCAGCGCCGGCGGCAATGGCCTGTTCACCGGAGAACTGGTCAAGGCGATGGCCGTGCCCGGGCTGCCGATCGAACAGGTGTTCAAGACGGCTGCGGCCGGCGTTCGCAGCCAGACCGCCAACAAACAGGTGCCATGGACCGAAGAATCGCTGCAGGGTGATTTTTATTTTCAGAACGCGGCGGTGACCAAGGTGGCCGCCGCGGCGCCGACCGCTGCATCAGCCGCGCCGGCACCGGCGCCTGCGCCTGCGGGCACCGATCCGGGCGCCTTCGAACTGGCGTTCTGGAACTCGGTGAAGGACTCGAAGAATCCCGCCGAGATCAAGTCCTATCTGGACAAATACCCGAAGGGGAATTTCGCCGAACTTGCCAAGGTGAAGTATAAAGAATTGCGGCCCGCGGCCACACCCAAGCCGCCCAGTGAAGCGCCCACTCACGTCGCCATTGCCAACCCGCCGGTAGCGTCCGCCGCGCCATCGCCGCCCGCGGCGGCGGCCCCAACTGCCTCGAGTCCGGGGACGCATGGGTATCTGCAGTTGGAATTGCAATGGTCGCAGGAGGAATCGGCGCCGGTTGTCAGGAACGTGGTCGAAGGCGGAGCCGCCGCGAGGGCGGGGATTCAGACCGGCGATGTGATCGTCGCGTTCGACGGCCACAAGATCGAGTCGCAGGGCGATCTGCAGCGATTCCAGGCGAAAGCCTCGCCCGGCCAATCGGTCGACATCGGCATCCGGCGCCATGGCATCGCCTCCACGGTATTTAATCTGGTCCTCGGCAGCGGTCCGCCGCCAGAGGCCGCCCAGCGCAGCGCGGCCGAACCGGCGAGCATGTTGGCGCAGGACCGCCCCGCGGCCGGCCTGCCGCCGGGTCCGCCGGACGGCTTCGGCGGCGAACGGAAGGATTTCGACGTCAGGCCGCAAACGACGCTGCAGTATAACGTCGGCACGCACACGCCGACCTCCCTACCCGGCGCGCATGTCATCAACACGGAAGCGCTGGCACGCATCAAAAACGGGATGCTGCTGATCGATGCATGGAACGACCGCAGCCATGCCACCCTTCCCGGCGCGATCCGGATGCCGGCCGCCGGCGCAGCGGGCAGCTTCGACGACGCGACCCAGGCTGCGCTCAGGACGGCGCTCGCGATACGCACGGATCACAATATGATGAAGCCGCTGGTGTTCTTCTGCGCCGGCGTGAATTGCTGGGAATCCTACAATGCCGCCCTGCGGGCCCTTAATCTCGGCTACCGCGAGGTCTTCTGGTATCGCGGGGGCGTCGCCGCCTGGCGGGCGGCCGGCCTGACGCTGGTCCCGCCGTAGATCATCCGCGGCGACCCGATCAATTGGTGCCGTTGCGAATCCGGTCCGCCTGCTCTTGGGCCGCCTCTTCCCGCGCCATCTGACCCGACATCGCTGCGGCCTTCAGATAATCCTGGGCGATACGCTGCTGCTGCAGATCGTACTGGCGGTCCCACTCCTTCCATTGTTGGGGCGTCCAGGTGATGTGCTGCGAGGCGAGGATCTGCGCCTGGTGCTGCTTGCTCAGCAGATAGTCGTGCTGCAGCTTGGCCTGCCGCGCCTGGCGCATCTTGGCGAAACCCTGGTTCGTGTTGTTGATGATCTCCTGGCGATGCAGCTTCTGCAGTTCACCGGGATTCGGCATGGGCTCGCTCGGGTGCTGCTGCCGCCATTCCTGCTGCCAGCGCAGCGTCTGCTGAACCTGCGGAGAAAGGCCATGCTCTTTCTGATACTTCTCGAGCTGTTCCCTCTGGTCCCTCTCAAAGGGGGATTCGGCGTGCGCCGCGCCCGCCCGCAGCATGACGGCCGCCAGCAGCAAACATACACCGGGTATCGATTTGTTCACGTTGAATCTCCCGTCGTTGCGTCAAAGCGCGCTTTAGTCGCCGCCGCCCAGCAGGTTGCCGAGAATGCCGCCCACCACCGCGGCGCCGGCCACCTTGCCGGCCGTGCCACTGCCGTCGCCGCCCGCCCCGGGCAGATAGCGGCTGACCTCCTCGGCGAGATTCATGATGGGCATGCTCTGCAGCCAGACATGACCCGGTCCCACCAGGGTGGCGAGGAACAGTCCTTCGCCGCCGAACAGGATGTTGCGGAAGCCGCGGATCATCTGGATGGAGAATTGCACCGTCGGTTCCTGAATGCCGACGTGCCCGGCGTGCACCAGCAGTCGCTCGCCGGCCGCCAGATCGCGCTCCACGAGCTCGCCCGACAGATCCAGCCAGACCACGCCGGGTCCGGTCACCCGCTGCAGGATGAAGCCCTCGCCGCCGAAGAATCCGGCGCCGATGCGCTGTTGCCAGGCGATCTCCAGGGCCACGGATTTCTCGGCGGCGAGGAAGGTCTCCTTGCGGCAGATCAGCGACTCGTTCGGCGCCAGCCTCTTGGCGACGATGGTGCCGGGAAAGCGCGGCGCGAAGGCGATGTGGCCCGGCCCTTGGGCGATGAAATCGGTGATGAACAGGCTGCCGCCGCTCAGCGAACGCTTGATGCCGGCGAACAGGCCGCCGCCGGTGTGGGTGTTCATTTGGATGTTGTCGGACATCCAGGCCATGCAATTGGTCTGGCTGTAGAGGGTCTCGCCCGCCGCCAGGTCGACGGCGACGGTCTGCATGGTGGTGCCGGATATTTCGTAGCGCACTAGGTCCCCCAAGGAATCGAGAATGCCGCCGGATTGGACTTCAGGATAGCATGCAGCAGCGAATCAAGAGACGATAGCGACACGAGACGACATGATCATCGGCATTGATCTCGGAACCACCAACAGCCTGGCGGCAACCTGGCGAAATGGCGAGTCCATGCTCATCCCGAATGCCATTGGGCAGGTGCTGACGCCGTCGGTGGTGAGCCTGGACGAACGCGGTGACCTATTGGTGGGACAGGCTGCGCGGGAGCGCCTGTCCACCCATCCGCAACGTACGGCGTCGGTGTTCAAGCGCTACATGGGCACCAACCGGGCGTTGACGCTGGGTGAGAGGGACTTTCGGCCCGAGGAATTATCGGCCCTGGTACTGCGTTCGCTCAAGGCCGATGCCGAGGCGATGCTGGACGAGCCCGTCACCGAGGCCGTGATCACGGTGCCGGCGTATTTCAACGACCTGCAGCGCAAGGCCACGCAGAATGCCGGCAAGCTGGCGGGATTCGAGGTGCGCCGATTGCTGACCGAGCCCACGGCTGCGGCATTGGCCTATAGCATCGGCCTGGGCGCCGACGAGCACTACGTCATGGTGGTCGATCTGGGCGGCGGTACCTTCGATGTGTCGCTGTTGCATTGCTTCGAGGGAGTCATGGAAGTGCGTGCCACGGCAGGCGACACCTTCCTGGGGGGCGAGAATTTCGACGACGTCATCATTGCGGCGTTCATGGAAGAGGCCGGTTCGGCGGCGGGCATCCCGCCCATCGGGCAATGGGCACCGGTGCATGGGGCGCTACGGCGGCAGGCGGAGCTCGCGAAACGGCGATTGAGCGATGCCGATGTGGCCGAACTCGCCCTGGTGTACCAGGACCGGCCACTGACCTGGAGCATGAGCCGGGAGAAATTCGAGCACTTGTCCGAACCGGTACTGGCCCGGGTGCGCCTGCCCATCGAGCGCGCGCTGCACGACGCGAAGATCGATCCGGCCACGCTCTCGCAGGTGATTCTCGCCGGCGGCGCCACGCGCATGCCGATGATGCGCCGGATGATCGGCCGGCTGTTCCGTCGCATGCCGATGTCCCACATCAATCCCGACGAGGTGGTCGCACGGGGGGCCGCCGTCAGCGCGGGCTTGATCGCGCGCAGCGCCGGCCTCGAAGAAGTCGTCATGACCGACGTGGCGCCGTTCACCCTGGGAATCAGCGTCAGCCACAAGGGTGAGGATGGGGTCCGGACCTCGGGACTGTTCATGCCCATCATCGAACGCAACACCGTCATTCCTGCGAGCCGCGTCAAGGTGGTGACCACCATCGAAGACAACCAGACCAGCCTGAATCTCGAGGTGTTTCAGGGCGAGGCCCCCTTGGTCAAGGACAACATCAAGCTCGGCACGATGAAGCTGCGTCTGCCGCCGGCGCGGGAGGGCGAGGTTGGGGTCGGCGTGCGCTTCACCTACGACCCCAGCGGGTTACTCGAGGTCGAGGCCACGGTTGATAAAACCGGCGTGACCCAGCGCGTGGTGATCGAGGGCAATCCCGGTGCGTTGTCGCCGCAAGAGGTCGCCGAGCGGCTGGAAAAGCTCTCGGCTTTGAAGCTCAATCCCCGGGACGATGCGGGCAACGCCGCCCTGCTGTCGCGTGCGCAACGGCTGTTCGAACAGCGCCTGGGCCGCACACGAGTGTTGATCGGAGCCGCGTTGGCGGAATTCCTGTCGGCAATCGATGGGCAGGCACCGGCTCAGATCCGTGTCGCCGCAGAGCATCTGCGCAAAGTGCTCGATTCACATGACGACGAATCCTCTTTCTGACATCTGGGAGACCCTGGGCATCACCCGGACGGGCGACAAGACTGTCATCCGCCGCGCCTATGTGCGCCGCCTGCGGGCCATCGACGTGGAGGCGGACCCGGCGGCGTTCATGGCGCTGCGTGCCGCCTATGAGGCGGCACTCGAGCAGGCAGAGGAGGAGACATTGACCGTTGATTCCGGTGCGCAATCGGAGGGAACAGCGGATGCCCACCGGGAATCCGAGCCACGGCCGGAACCGCCAGCGCCGACCGAAGCGCAGCAGCTGCAAGCCGAATTACGCCGCCTGGACTTCGCGCTTACCGAACGTCTCGACGACCTCGAATCTACCCGTCAGCGTGACGGGCTCATCGCCGCCTGGCAAAGCTTCAACCGCGCCACTGCGCGCGGTGAGATTCCGCTGGATCAGCAGCCGTGGTTTTGCATGTACCTGTTGCGGGAGGCGGTCGACGAGAGGGAAATCACCCCGGCCGACTTCATGAAAATGGTCGAGGAATTGGGGCCGCTGGATGCACCGTGGCGTTACGATGGATTTTCGGTGCTGCACGACAACGTCAAGCGAAGGGTCGAGGCATGTCATTGGTTGACGTCATTGCAACAGACCGCAAAGCAGCCTGCGGCAGGCAAAGACAAATTCTCCGTGCGCGCCGCGCAATTGTTTTTGAAGCAACGGCGCAAGCTGGGTAACCGTCAGGAAGACCGGCAGGCGCTGGAGGCGCTCTTGAAGAACCACCAGGCCCATGCGTCCGTCCTGAAAGGCTGGCTCGATGCCGACTGGCTGCAGGCGCTGCAGGTTCGAGTGGAGCGGCGCGCCAGGGGGCTGGCAGCCTTGGCCAGCATGCTGTCGGGTCTCAATACATTATTTGGCCGCTACACAGGAATTTTCGACCGTATCAACCATTGGGCCATGAGGGCAACAGTCTCGGATTTCCTGGGCGCCATCCTGCTCGGCGTCTTCGTGTTGTGTTTCACCGTCCTCGTGTTGGCCAATACCGTCGAAATACTGGATCACGTTTTGGGCATTGAAGGGGCGGCCGCGAACGGCGCGCCGGCCGCTCAACACCGATGATGTCGGCTATGGGGCCCGGCAGCTGACGACTGCCGGCTGCCATTGATCGGAAGTGCAAATGACCGGAGAATGCGGGTGATACGGGTTTACAGGGACGAGAATCACGTGAACGCCATTCTCCGCGTGAATTTGCGAGCCGCCCTGGCACCCTTGGCATGCGCATTGATTGCGGCGCCGGCCGGGGCGAGAACACTGCAGCTGGCTTGCGAAAGCAAGCTCTACACGCCGGTTTCCTTCGTGATCGATTACGAACAAAGAACGGTCACCGAGGTTCTGTTCGGCACGCTCTATACCGTCGCGGCGGTCTTCACCGACCAGACCATCAGCTGGTCGAACGCCGTGCCAAAAACCGCGGATCATCCCGCGTTCGCCCATACCTGGACGCTGAACCGGGTGACTGGCTGGCTCAGGGTGGACGAGCCGGCGCACGCGGCGTGGACCTGTCACGAGGCCAGCAAGAAATTTTGACACCCCGCGGATTCACCGCCTCATCGACCAGCGCGACCATCTGGGGCGTCCCGCGATTTGTCGCTCGGGCCGTGGCGGCATCGCAGCAGGCTGCTGCCGAGTTGGGAAACGCGCCAGGTGCAAGCCGCTGCGGTTATGGATACCATATTCCATTCGCAAGGGAGCAGGGCATTGCGTCACACCTTCATGGTTCTCGTCGCGGGAATGGGCACGCTCGGCGTCGCGTTTGCGGCCGATTTCTCGACCCCCGCCGCCGCGCTGAAATCGCTGGAGGCCGCGTACGCAGCCAAGGACCTCGACGCGGCGGTCGCGTCCCGGGATTTCGATGCGGAGGCGCACGAGATCATGCATGCCATGGAACTCGAGAATCCGAATTTCCAGGCCGACCCGGACATGACTCGACGGCTGCACCGCGAGATCGAGGCGGGCTTTCGCGGCGAGATCGCCGCGAAGGGATTTCCGGACCGCTCCAAGCTGAAGTGCGATTTCACGGAGCAGGCGCCCAAGCGCCCGGGTCTGGTGCCGGTGCTGGAGAGCTGCGTGGCGGCCGACGGCACCAAGACCGAGGAGACGGATTACGCCGTGAAGACCGATGCGGGGTGGAAGATCATCAATCTGCCGAACACCGGCGGGTAGGAGTCTCCTGGCGGCGGTTCAGGCGTCTCTGCGGCAAACCATCAGGATTTCATCGACCGCGTCGGTGGGGATGAGGCCGGGTGCGAGATGCAGCTTCTTCTGCCGGGCCAGGCCGATGGGCATGAAGGCACGGTTGTACCACCACAGGGCGCGCTCGCGGTGATGCGTGAGCCACCACATCCCGATGTCGAGCAGCCGCGATGAGCGCGGCTGCATACCGAAGGCGGCGCTCGACTGCAGGGAAAGCCCATGCTGTGCGAGCTTCGACAGCAGCCGCGCCGGCTCATAGCGCCGCTTGTGGCCGACGAAATCGTCGAAGGCGTTCCAGCGCGAGGGATGCAGCGGCGTGGAGATGAGCAGCGTGCCGCCGGGTGACGTCACCCGCGCGAGCTCGGACAGGGCGCCGTCTTCGTCCTCGACGTGCTCGACGATGTCGAGCGCACATACCAGATCGAAGGAGGCATCGGCGAAAGGCTGCGAGGTCACCAGGCCCTGCACGGCATTCGCACCGTGAGCGGCGAGCTGCGCCAGCGCCGGCCGGCTGATGTCCAGACAATGGGTGGCCGCGATGGGCAGGCGCGGCCGCAGGCCGGGCGCCACTTCCAGTCGCCGCCCCGAGATCGGCAGCAGTGAACTGACCAGTGGCCAGGTGTTGAAGCGTTCGGGGGCAATGAGCCGCGCGCCGGACCACAGCGAATCATAGAAGCGGCGATTGGCCTCGAGCAGCGTGGTGTTTGCGGCCAGTCGACCTCTCCCGTTTCACGCCCGGCCGCTACAGTCTCACGCCCGGGCGCTGGCGCTGTGCGATGGCGAATCTTAACATGGCCGCATGCAGATACTGCGCAAGTCCTCCTTCAGGGCCACGCCCTGGAAGAACGGCGGCGGCATCACGCACGAGGCGCTGCGCGTGCCGGCGAGCGGCGAGCCATTTCGTTGGCGCCTGAGCGTGGCGCAGATCGACGCATCGGGGCCGTTCTCCGACTTTGCGGGCTATCGGCGCCACATGGTGCTGCTGCGCGGCGCGGGGGTGCGACTTTGTTTCGCCGACGGCACGCAGGCGCTGCTGCGCGAGGCGGGCGACAGCGCCGAGTTCGACGGCGCGCTGGCGACCCGGTGCGAGCTGCTCGGCGGCAGCTGCGTGGATCTGAATCTGATGGTATCGGTTGCGATGCCGGACGTGAGGGCGCGCGTCGAAAGGCTGCGGGCACCACTGGTGCTGCAGACCGAATCCGGCACGCAGTTGGTCCTGTTTTGCGTGGCGGGTTCGGCGCTGCTCGGCAACGAGGCGGGCGAGCACGCGCTGCTCGAGACGGGGGACCTTGCGCTGCTGGCGAAGGCCGGCGAACAGGTCACCTGCCGCGGGCGCAACTCATCGCCCCTGATGTTCGTGGCGCGGCTCACCGACGGCTGACGGCCGCGCGCAACACGCGATGCGCAGGGCTCAGGATCGATCTTGGTCGGGGCCGGGCAATCGCCGGCGCGGGGCGGTGGAACGACCGGACAGCGCAATTTCCAACGCTGTTTCCAGGCGGATGACGCGCGCCGTCAGATCTTCGATCTTCGCCTGCTGGGCAACCGCGGTTGACGCCAAACCCATCACTTTGTCGTTCATTTTGATGACGGTGGAGAAGGCATCCCACAGCTTGTCCGTCATGCCCATTCACTTCTTCCTATGCGCCGCTTCCATCTCCGCAATGCGACGATTCGACTCGGCACAGGTCTTCACCGCCGCGTCCAGCGCGGCGGTTGCCTCACGCGTGGTCTGCTTGACCTGGGCCACCAGCCGCAACAGGGGCTCTTCATCGTCGCTCGGGTCATAGATCTCGGCGGCGCGCCGTACGAACTCGTTGACCGTCAGCTTGGACGCCTTGGCCTTCTTGGTGAACAGCGTTTTTTGCGCCGGCGTCACCAGCAGCGGAATTCGTTCAGTTGCCGCCATCAGCCATGTCTCCTTGTATGAGTATGCACATCACATGTGCATAATACGCCAAGTGCCGTGCCGGCGTCAAAGATCCGATACCGGATCGATGTCGACCGGGACGTCGCGCACCTTCTCGAGGGCCTTGGCCACCTGTGGGGGCAGCGTGCCGTACTTCGCGAACCAGGCCTCGACGCGGGCGCGATCGCCGCTGGCTTCCTGGACCAGGAGTTCCTTGGCGAGCGCCGCCACCGCCGCGGGCATGGCGGCGAAGTCCATGGCGTAGCGTCCCGTGGCGGCGTCATAGGTGATGGCGCCGCGCTCGACGTAAAAATTGAATTCCATGATTTCGGCGCGGCCATGGGCCTCGGCGACGCCGAAGCGCACGGTGCGGAAGATGCCGGCGAGATCCGAGGCATAGCATTCGGGTAATTTAGCCGCGGGATAGTGGCCGTGATCGACCAGCCACTTCAGGCCGTACAGGCCGACGACGTCCGCCTTGGCTTCCTCCAGACCGGAGAACTGCGGGCCGATGGCGGCGCGGATATCCGTCTTGCCGGCGGCGGTGCGCGCAAAGGCGGGTCCCAGTCCGTGCGAGATCTCGTGCATGAGCGTGTCGGTGAGATAGCCGTCCGCGCTCGCGAGCGCGGCCTGATCCTCCTTGAGCAGCTGTTTGGCGATGGGCAGGATGACGTACTCGACGCGGGCGTCCATGTAGTTCTTGAAGAAAATCTTCTTCGAGCCCTTTTGCTCGTGCACCCGCGGATCATTCGGCAGGTTATCCGCGACGGCCTGGTAGCCGTGGCGCAGGTCGCCGCCGCGCAGCGGCGAATCCATGACCTCCATGGGGGAGAGCAGGC
Organism: Gammaproteobacteria bacterium; assembly: GCA_003137095.1. Classification (GTDB taxonomy): domain Bacteria; phylum Pseudomonadota; class Gammaproteobacteria; order Steroidobacterales; family Steroidobacteraceae; genus Bog-1198. Next base: position 52,174 of record PLET01000122.1, on the reverse strand, counting down.
CCTTCTTCGAGGGGCGATCGGGTTTGTCGAGCGGCAGCGCGTCCTGGATGTCGGCGACGTATTTCTGGAACACATCGAGCTTGCGGCTCTCGACGTCGTTGCGCACCAGCACGGCAGCGCCGTAGGAGGCCTTCACCCCGAGAAAGTCGTCGAGGTAGGTTTCATAGGGCGCGAAGATCACGTCGACCGGCGGATTGCGCAGGTCCAGCCACGCAAGATCGCTCTGAAAAAAATCGTCGGTCATCAGCGCATCGGCCCGCAGTCGCAGAAATTTCGCAAACGCCGGATCATCGGACAGATCGGCGGCTTCGCGCAGCGCCTTGCTCATGGGTTCGAGCCATTTCTGGTAGGCGACGTGATAGGGGATGGCGATGAGCGCGTGGCCCTCGCGGCGCACCACCGTGTAAGGATCGTAGAGCGCGGCCTTCTGGCCGGGATGCTTGGCCACATAGGCGTCGAATTCGGCGCGCGTCAGATCCGTGGGATAGAGATTGGCGCCGGGCGGACGGGGGCCGGCCCCGGCGAAGGGCGCGTTTTCGCGGATGAGGTCATAGCGGCCGCCGTTGATGACCAGCAGCCGGCGCAGCTGACGGTCCGCCGGGGCCTTGCTGGATCCAAGCTTGCGATACAGCCGGTAGCCGTCCGGATCGCTTTGTTCCCAGAACAAATCATCGAGCTCATGGGTGGCCTCGGCCAGCTTGCCGACGAGCTGGCGCTGCCGCGGGGTGAGCGAGGAGCTGTCGAACCACATGTGCACCGCGTGGAACTTGGCGAGCTGCGCCGCGATGTCGGCTTCGGCGGCGGCCGGCGTCGCCGACGGTGCGGCCAATGCGGTGCCGATGAGGCCGGCCGCGACGAGCAGATGATATCGACGGGGTGTGGGGATGCGCATGACGCAGCATAAACCGGGCGGGCGACGCCCGCCAATCCCAACCCCCGTGACCGTCCGAGTCCGGCGCGCCCGCCGGCCTAGGCGGCCAGCAGCATCAGCCCGGAGGCGGTGTTGGAGATGGGGATGTGGTAGTTCGAATGCAGCTTGCGTGCGCTGCGGGGCAGCGCGCCGCGTGCCACCAGCCAATTGAGCAGCTCGATTCCCTGGGTGCCGGCGCGCTCAATGAGCTCGGCGGTTGAATACTGCGTGGCCCAGGTCGGATCGCGCGTCATGCTGTCCATGAACTCGAGGTCGAATGGCTTGTTGATGAAGCCGGCGCGGGTGCCGTCGAGCTGGTGCGAGAGGCCGCCGGTGCCCACGATCAGCACCTTGTCGTCGCTGTGCCAGGAGGCGACCGCGCGGCCGATGGCCTGCCCGAGGCGATAGCAGCGCTTCGCCGAGGGCAGCGGCGATTGTACCGTGTTGATGCACACGGGCACGGTGCGCACCGGCCAGCGGTGATCGGGCCAGCACAGCGCCAGCGGCAGGGTGAAGGCGTGGTCGACCAGCATCTCCTGGCAGGTGGTCAGGTCGAAATCGTCGGCGATCAATGACTCGATCAGATGCCAGGAGAGCGCCGGATCGCCGCGGAACGCGGGCACGGTGGGAATGCCCCAGCCCTCATCGGCATTGCGATACTCGGACGCCGCGCCCACCGCAAAGGTGGGCATCTTGTCCAGGAAGAAATTCAGGCCGTGATCGTTGTAGATGACGATGGCGACGTCCGGAAGGACCTCGGCGAGCCAATCGCGCACCGGTGGAAAGCCGTCGAAGAAGGGCTTCCAGTAGGCGTCCTGTTCGAGGCCCTTGGCCATGGCGCGGCCGATGGCGGGCACGTGCGAGGTGGTGATGGCTCCGACGATCTGGGCCACGGGCTTATCCTGCGGCGTCCTGCAGTCGGGCCTGGAATTCGGCCTTGGTCACACCGGTCTGCTGCGCGCCGATGTCCTGCATGTCGAGCCCGAAGATGCCGGCGAGCTTCGCCAGATAATAGACATTTCCGCCGGCCGCAATGAGTGCGAGCACGTCGCGCTTGCGCACCGCCTCGCGCTGCTCCGGGTCGAGCCCGAATTTCGCGCAGTACGCGTCCTCGTCGGCGAGAAAGGCCTGGCGGTTGACGGCGTCGTTGAAGGAAAACGTCATCTTGTTGAGCGCATAGCCGCGCTGCGCCTGCTCGCCGTCGAAAATGGTGGTGCCCGGCACCGGCTGACGATTGACGCCGCAGATCATGCCGCAACCTCCAGGCGCAGGGGACTGCGAAAGGTCGAGGAGGGCATCCAATGCATCGGCCCGCCGGTGCGCCGGTAGTCGGGCACGGCCTTGTGCAATTCCTCGAAGGCGATCCTCGTCGAGAGGCGCGCCACCGCCGTGCCGAGGCAGGCATGCACGCCGCCGCCGAAGCCCAGGTGATGGCGCGGCTTGCGCCCCACGTCATAGCGGTCGGCATCCGGGAATTGCCGCTCGTCGCGGTTGCCCGAGCCGTAGGCGAGGCAGACGAAGTCGCCGGCGTGCATGTTCTGGCCGTGCAGGGTCACGTCCTTCTGCAGGCAGCGGCGGAAGCGCTGGGCGGAGGTGTTGAAGCGCAGCGATTCCTCGATGGCATCGCCGATCAGAGCGGGGTCGGCGACCACGGCGCGGCGCGCGGCCTCGAATTCGGCGAGGTTCAATCCGAACATGGCCATGAAGCCGCCGAGGGATTCGACGCCGGCCATGATCAGCGTGGTCGTGGTGAGCAGCACCTCGCGCTCATCGAGACGGTCGCCGTCGATGCAGGCGGTGCTGAGCAGGGAGATCAGGTCGTTTTGCGGATGCGCGCGCCGCTCGGCGATCACCTTGGAGGCGTAGTCCTGCATCCAGGCGTAGGCGGCGATGTGCTGCGGCCCCTTGGCGCGCGTCTGCGGGTCGCTCTGCACCATGAGCACGGCCTTCTCGCGCACGCTGTCCTCGTCCCCGGGCGGCAAGCCGAGCGCGGCGATGAGCACGCGCACCGTGAACTTGGAGGAGAAATCGGCAATCAAGTCGAAGCGCGGCCGGCCGCGCAGGCTCTGCGCCAGGTCGCGGGCGATGTCGCGGATCGCATCGGACAGGCCCTCGAGATTGCGCTTCATGAAGGCGTGCTGAATCAGCCCCCGCAGCCGGTCGTGGCGCGGCGGATCGGTGGTGCCGAGGGTGGCGCCGGCGCGGTTCGGCAATTCGGTCATGAGGTTGCCCTTGGCCGAGGAATAGGTCTTCCAATCCAGGCCGGCGGCGAGAATATCCGCGTAGCGCGACAGGGTCCAGGTTTGGGCCTGCTCGCTCCAGAAACAGGGGTATTCGTCGCGCAGCGTCTTGTACAGCGGGAACGGATCAGCGTCCACCAGCGGCGAATAAGGATCGAACCTGAACACGCGAAGCCCCCCCCGTTGTCTCGAGTCGCCGATGCTCGAGCGCCGATCAGGGCCATAAATTGCGCCTTTTTCGCAAGAGCGGGCATCGTGGGAAATGCTTACCTATACTTCACCCATGTCCGCCCCGAACGTTGACGCCGCCGGAGCCCACGAATTGGACGCGTTGCGAGGCGCGGTGCGCGAGCACGGCAGTTCCTCCGAGGAGGCGGCGGTGGCGCGGCTGCTCGGCGCGCTCGAGCTGACGGGCGGCGCGCGGCATCGCGCGGTGGCGGTGGCGCGCTCGCTGGTCGAGGGCGCGCGGGCACGGCGCGACGAGCGGCCGTTCCTGGACGCCTTCCTGCAGGAATTCGGCCTGTCGAACCAGGAGGGTATCGCGCTCATGTGCATCGCCGAGGCGCTGCTGCGCATACCCGACGATGCGACCGCAGACCGGCTGATCGCCGAGCAACTGGCGGGCGGAGACTGGTCCGCGCACGCGGGCCGCTCGGAGTCGCTGTTCGTGAACGCCTCCACCTGGGGCTTGATGCTCACGGGCCGCATGCTCGAACTCGATCCGACCATCCGCCAAGATGCCACCGGCTGGGTGCGCCGCCTGACGCGCAAGGCGGGCGAGCCGGCGGTACGATTGGCGGTGCGCCGGGCGATGCGCATCATCGGTGGGGAATTCGTGGTGGGCCGCAGCATCGAGGAGGCGCTCGCGCGCAGCGCGGCCGAGCCGTCGCTGGCGCTGTGCTCCTTCGACATGTTGGGCGAAGGGGCGCGCACGGCGCGCGATGCGGCGCGCTATCTCGCCTCCTATGAACACGCCATCGGCGCAATCGGCGCCGCCGGCGGCGGAAGGCGTACGGCCCATCAGATCTCGGGCATCTCGATCAAGCTGTCGGCCCTGGAGCCGCGCTATGCGCTCACGCAGCGTGCGCTGGTGATGCGCCGCCTGGTGCCGCGGACACTCGATCTGGCGCGGCGCGCGGCCGCTGTGGGCATCCAGCTCACCGTCGATGCCGAGGAGGCGGATCGGCTGGACCTGTCGCTGGACGTGGTCGAGGCGCTGGCGGCGGATGCGGCCACGCGTGCCTGGCCCGGACTGGGCATGGCGGTCCAGGCCTACGGCAAACGCGCGCTCGACGTCATCGACTGGGCGGCGGCGCTTGCGCGCCGGCACGGGCGGCGCATGACGGTGCGGCTGGTGAAGGGCGCGTATTGGGACAGCGAAATCAAGCGCGGCCAGGAGCGCGGCTTGGACGGCTACCCCGTGTATACCCGCAAGGTAACCACCGATGTGTCCTATCTCGCCTGCGCGGGCCGGCTGTTCACGCACGCGGATGCCCTGTATCCGCAATTCGCCACCCACAACGCGCACAGCATCGCCGCGGTGCTGGAGATGGCGCGCCCGGGCGCCGATTACGAGTTTCAGCGCCTGCACGGCATGGGCGGGCTGCTGTACGCCGAGGCGCAGCGGCGGGTGGCGGACTTCCCGCGGGTGCGGGTGTACGCACCGGTGGGCGAGCACAAGGATCTGCTCGCCTATCTGGTGCGCCGGCTGCTCGAGAACGGCGCCAACACCTCGTTCATCAACCGCTTCATGGACGAGCAGGTGGCGGTTGCAGACATCGTGCGCGATCCGGTGGCGGAGCTCGAGCGCGCCGAAGGCGTGGCCAATCCGCGCATCGCGCTGCCGGCCGATTTGTTCGCGGATCGACGCAATTCGCGCGGCGTGGATGCCGGTGATCCGCGCGCGCTCGCTGCGCTCGCAGCCGCGCTGGCCGCGCCAACGTCCGGGGCCGCGCCGCTGCGTGCCGATCCGATCATCGACGGAGTCGAGCAGCGCGGCGATCCGGGCCGGGCGGTCACCAATCCGGCCGACCGGCGCGAGGTGCTCGGGCACTCGCGCGATGCCACCCCGGCGGAGATCGCGCGCGCCTTCGAGTCAGGCGCCCGGGCGCAGGGCGGCTGGAACCGCGCCGGCGGCGCCGCACGCGCCGCCTGTCTCGAGCGCGCCGCCGGCCTGCTCGAGGCGCGTGCCGCGGATTTTTACCGGCTGCTGGTGCACGAAGCGGGAAAAACCCTGCCGGATGCCATCGCCGAATTGCGCGAGGCCGTGGATTACTGCCGCTATTACGCCTGGCAGGCGCGCGAGAATTTCACGGCACCGGCGCGGCTCCCGGGTCCCACCGGGGAGTCGAACGAGCTGTTGCTCGAGGGGCGCGGGGTATTCGCGTGCATCAGCCCGTGGAATTTTCCGCTGGCGATATTCGCAGGCCAGGTGACCGCAGCCCTGGCGGCGGGCAATGCGGTGGTGGCGAAGCCGGCGGAGCCGACGCCTTTGGTCGCCGCGCGCTGCGTCGCGCTGCTGCACGAGGCGGGCGTGCCGCCGGCGGTGCTGCAGTTCGTGCCCGCGCAGGGCCGGCCGTTCGGCGAGGTGGCCTTCGCGCAGGCGGCCCTGGCAGGCGTGGCCTTGACCGGCTCCACGGCCACCGCGCAGACCGTCAATCGCGCGCTCGCGGCACGCAGCGGTGCGCTGCTGCCGCTGATCGCCGAGACCGGCGGCCTGAACGCGATGATCGTCGACTCGACCGCACTGCCGGAGCAGGTCACCGACGATGTGGTGAACTCGGCTTTCGCGAGTGCCGGGCAGCGCTGTTCGGCGCTGCGGCTGCTGTTCCTGCAGGAGGACATCGCCGAGCCGGTGCTCGAGATGATCGCCGGCGCCATGGATGAGCTGGTCATCGGCGATCCGGCACAGTGGCAGACCGACGTGGGGCCGGTGATCACGGCGGCAGCGGCGGGCAGTCTCGCGGCGCACGTAGCGCGCATGCGCAGCGAGGCGCGCGTGCTCAAGGCCTGCGCGCTGGATGAGCGGCATGCGCACGGCAGCTTCTGTGCACCGCATCTGATCGAATTGACCCGCGCGGCGCAGCTCACGCGCGAGGAATTCGGCCCGCTGCTGCACGTGGTGAGATACCGCGCGCGCGACATCGAGGCGGTGCTCGCCGCCATCCGCGACAGCGGCTATGGCCTGACCCTGGGGGTGCAGACGCGGCTCGAGTCGTTCTGGCGTCAGGTGTTTGCCAACACCGGCGTGGGCAACACCTACGTCAACCGCAACATGATCGGCGCGGTGGTGGGGGTGCAGCCCTTCGGCGGCAGCGGCCTGTCGGGCACGGGACCCAAAGCCGGCGGACCGCATTACCTGCCGCGATTCGCCGATGAGCGCACCCTGACCGTCAACACCACCGCCACCGGCGGCAATACGTCGCTGCTGAATCTCGGCGGCTGACGCGGCCATGAATCCCGCCGACCCTCCCGCTGCCACCGACAGTCCGGCCGCCACCGACAATCCGGCCGCCAAGGACAGGGGCTCCTGGCCGCAAGTGTTGCTGGCGGGGCTGCAACTCGGCCTGTACAGCTTTGGCGGGCCGGTCGCGCATCTCGGCTATTTCGAACGCAGCTACGTGCAGCAGCGCCGCTGGCTCACGGGCCAGGAATTCGCGGGCATCGTAGCGCTGTGCCAGTTGCTGCCCGGACCCACCAGCAGCCAGGTGGGCTTTCTGATCGGCCGCCGGCGCGCGGGCTGGCGCGGGGGCCTGGCGGCATGGGTGGGGTTCACCCTGCCCTCGGCGCTGATCATGTTTGGCTGCGCGCTGCTGGCACCACGGCTGCACGGCGCCGCGGTGCAGGCGGTGCTGCACGGCTTGAAGCTGGCGGCGGTGTCGGTAGTGGCGCAGGCGGTGTGGAGCATGGCGAAATCCCTGGCTCCGGATCCGCGACGTGCGGCCATCGCCGCGCTCGGCGCCGCAGTCCTGCTGATCATGGGCAGCTCGCGCCTGCAGCTGTGGGTGCTCGCCGGGGGTGCGATCGCCGGCGTTTTGTGGTGCCGGAACCTGCCCGGGCCGCCGCTGCCGGCCGGCCCCGAGGGCGGCGCAGGCGGTGCAGGCAGCGCCGATGGGCGCGGCGCCGGAATCGCCCTCGGCCTTTTCCTGGCGCTGTTGCTGGGATTGCCGCTCGCGGCGGCATCGAGCACCCGGGGTCTGACCGCTCTGGCAAGCATTTTTTATCGCGCCGGTGCCTTGGTGTTCGGCGGCGGCCATGTGGTGCTGCCGCTGCTGCGAGATGCCCTGGTGCCGGCGGGCTGGCTGTCGGATGGCACCTTTCTGGCAGGCTATGGCGCGGCGCAGGCGCTGCCCGGCCCGTTATTCGCGTTCGCGGCCTATGCCGGTGCGGCGAGCGCACCGGGCATGTCGCTCGGTGCGGCGGGTGCCGCGGGGACGGGCGCGGTGTGGGGGGCGGTTGCGGTAATCGGCATCTTTACGCCGGGGCTGCTCGCGGCGGTGGCCGGAGCGTATTACTGGCGGCGCCTGGCGGTGCTGCCGGGCGCTCGTGCCGCGCTCGCCGGCATCAACGCCAGCGTGGTGGGGATCCTGGCCGCTGCGCTCGTCGATCCGGTGTGCGCGAGTGCGATCTCGCACCAGGCGCTGCGCGGCGCTCTTGACTCAGCCATCGCCCTCGGCGGGTTCCTGATGCTGCGGCGCTGGGGGGCGCCGCCGCTCGGAATCGTGGTGTTCTGCGTGGCAGCTGCCTGGTTGCTGTCACGGGTTTGAAATCAGTTCAACATTAAGGTAGTAGGTTTCGTGGCAAGTACCCAGGAAAACGACCCGCATGCCGACCTTCGAGATCCTACGCCGTGAAACCGACATCCGCGAGTTCAAGTCCGGCGAGACGATTTTCCGCGACGGCGATGCCGGATCCTTCATGTTCGCCGTCATCGACGGCGCGGTCGACATCGTGTTGCGCGGTACCGTGATCGAGCGGGTCGAGTCCGGCGGGGTGTTCGGCGAGATGGCGCTGATCGACGGCCTGCCGCGCAGCGCCACGGCGATAGCCGCCGCCGACTGCCGCATCGCCGCCATCGATGAGAAGCGCTTTCTGCGGCTGGTGGAACATACGCCGCGCTTCGCGCTCAGCATCATGCAGGTGATTACGCAGCGTCTGCGGGCGCGCTAGACTAGGGGCGAGGAGATCGCCGCGATGATTGACGATCCGCATCAGCTCTCTCAAGCCGTGAGCCGCCGCCATTTTCTGCGGCTGGCGGCCGTCACCGGCGGCGGCTTGGCCCTGGCCGTCAGCCTGCCGTCGCTCGCGGCGCCTGCCGAGGGCGCGGCGCCCACGCCCGGTACGCCCCCGGCACCCGGCGTCGCCCCGGCCGGGCGCAGCATCCGGCCGCCCTCGGCCTTCTTGCAGATCGCCGAGAATGACGAGATCACGGTGATCACGCCGGCGGTTGAAATGGGCCAGGGAGGCCACACGGCCATGCCCATGATCATCCTCGAAGAGTTGGGCGGGGATTGGCGGCGGGTGACGGTCAAGGACGCCGCCGCCGCCGCCGTGTACAACAATCCCCTGAGCGGCACCCAGATGACGGTGGGCAGCTTTTCGGTACGCGGCTGGTATATGGATCTGCGCAAGGTGGGCGCCGCCGCGCGCGAGATGCTGGTGCAGGCGGCAGCGCTCGAGTGGCAGGTGCCGACGACTGAATGCTCGGCGGCGCAGAGCGTGATCACCCACCGGCCGAGCGGCCGCACCGTAAGCTATGGCCGCGTGGCAGCACGGGCCGCCACGCTCGACGTGCCGCAGCAGCCGGTGTTGAAGGAGACCGCAAGCTTCGCGCTCATCGGCGCCTCGCCGGCACGCCTGGATGTGCCGGCGAAAGTCGACGGCGGCGCGTGCTACGGCATCGACACGGTGCTGCCCGGCATGCTGTACGGCGCGGTCAAGACCTGCCCCAGCTTCGGCGGCAAGCTCAAATCCTTCGACGCGGCCGCAGCCGCCGGCGTGCGCGGCTACCACTCCACCGTGGCGCTGCCGGATGGCGTGATCACGCTGGCGGACAAATACTGGCAGGCAAGAAAGGCGCTCGACAAGGTCACCGTGGATTACGACCCGGGACCCCTGGCGGCGCTCGATTCGGCGCGGGTCTCGGCGCTGCTGCGCGCCGGCTTCGATGAGCCCGGGGTCGTGGCACGCCAGGACGGCGATGCCCGTGCCGCGCTCGCCGGCGCCGCGCGCGTGATCGAGGCGGTATATGAGGTGCCGTATCTCGCGCATGCCTGCATGGAACCCATGAATTGCACCGCCCGGGTGGATGCGCAGGGCGGCGAGGTGTGGTGCTCGACACAGGCGCCGCAGGCGGCGCAGAAGGCCGCCGCCGCGGTGCTCAATTGCCCGCCCGAGCGCGTGACCGTGCACAGCACCTATCTCGGCGGCGGTTTCGGCCGGCGCGGCGAAGCCGATTTCGTGACCCAGGCGGTGGCGGCGGCGCGCGCCGCCTCGCGGCCGGTGAAGCTGATCTGGAGCCGCGAAGAGGACATCCAGCACGACTTTTACCGGCCCGCGGCGGCGATCCGCTTTCGCGCAGGCCTGGACGCGCAGGGCAAGCTGACCGCGCTCGAGAGCAACATGGTCACGGCCTCGGCGCCGAATTTCGGCCCGCGGCCGGGCGCACCGCTCTACACCGTCGGCGTGGTCGATACCAATTACGCGCTGCCGAATTTTCTGGTGACCGGGGTCAACAAGGACATCGGCATCCGCTTCGGTTTCTGGCGCTCGGTGAGCCATTCGCACAATCCGTTCATGCTCGAGAGCTTCATCGACGAAGTCGCCCACGGCGTCGGCCAGGATCCCTACCGCTTCCGCCGCGCGCTGCTCCAGCATCCGCGCGGCGCCCGCCAGCTGAAGGTGCTGGATCTGGTGGCGGAAAAGGCCGGCTGGGAGCGGCCGCCGCCGGGGCGCCATCTGGGCATCTCGGCGTTCGAAGCCTACGGCAGTTTCATCGGCACCGTGGTCGAACTATCGGCCGTGAACAAGGCCATCACCGTGCACCGGGTGGTGACGGCGGTCGACTGCGGCGTGGCCGTCCATCCGGACAACATCACGGCGCAGCTCGAGGGCGGCATGGTGTACGGCCTGACGGCGGCACTGCGCGGCGAAATCACCATCGACAAGGGCGCCGTGATGCAGAGCAATTTCAACAACTATCCGATGCTCAAGCTCGCCGAGATGCCGCGCTTCGAATGCCACGTGGTGCCGAGCGCGCAGGCGCCCGGCGGCATCGGCGAACCGGGAACCGCGCCCATCGCCCCGGCGCTCGCCAATGCCATCTTTGCGGCCACCGGCACGCGGGCGCGTACGCTGCCCCTGTCGAAGCTCGATTTCACCTATGCGGCAGTGAGAACCTCATGATCTCGATCCGGGTCAACGGCAAACAACACGAGGTCGACGCCGAGGCGGACACGCCGCTGCTGTGGGTGCTGCGCGATGAGCTGAATCTCACGGGAACGAAGTTCGGCTGTGGTATTGGACTGTGCGGCGCCTGCACGGTGCTCCTCGACGGCGCGCCGATGCGCACGTGCGTGCTGACCGCGGCGGCCGCCGCCGGCAAGTCCATCACCACCATCGAGGGGCTGTCGAAGGATCGCAGCCACCCGGTGCAGCAGGCCTGGATCGCCGAAAGCGTTCCGCAGTGCGGATATTGCCAGTCGGGAATGATCCTCACGGCGGTGGCGCTGCTCGAGAAAACACCGCATCCGAGCGACGCCGACATCGACGCGGCCATGACCAACATCTGCCGCTGCGGCACCTACAACCGGATCCGCAAGGCGATTCATCGCGCCGCGCGCGCCTGAAAGGGGCATTCCGATGCAGCCGATCACACTGTACCACTCGCCGCAGACGCGCTCTGCGGGCACCCTGATCCTGCTCGAAGAGCTGCAGGCGCCTTACTCGCTGCAGGTGGTCAATATCAAGTCCGGGCTGCAGCGCCAGAGCGCCTATCTTGCGGTCAACCCCATGGGCAAGGTGCCGTCGATCCGGCATGGCGATGCGCTCATCACCGAACAGGTGGCCATCGGCATCTACCTTGCGGATCTGTTCCCGCAAGCCGGCATCACGCCGGCGATCGGCGATGCGCTGCGCGGACCGTATTTGCGCTGGTACGTGTTCTACGCGGCCAGCTTCGAGCCGGCCATGATCGACAAGGCCCTGAAGCGCGAGCCGGGACCGGTGGCCATGATGCCCTACGGGGATCTGGAAACGACGGTGGCCACGCTGGTCGCCCAGCTGAGCAGGGGGCCCTGGCTGTTGGGTGATTCCTTCACCGCCGTCGATGTGTTGTGGGGCACCGCGCTCACCTGGATGACGGGATTCAAGCTGCTCGAGGCCGTGCCGCCCATCCGCCATTACATCGATCGCTGGAATGCACGGCCATCGGTGAAAAAGGCGGCCGACATCGACGCCGAATTGCTCAAGTCGTTGAACGGCTAGAGAGCGGTTCCTGTTCGCGAATTGAGACGCGTCTCAAGGGCCGCGGGCGGCACTCATGCTATACGTGGCCGATGGTGCACACCGACGCGGGACTCTGGCCGAGCGCCGAGCAGAGTCTGGTGCTGGCCGCGGCACTCGGCGAACGGCATGAATCGATTGCGGCGTTCGCGACCTGGCGCGACAGCCTGGACGAATCGCAAACCTTCGACACCGAGATCGCCGGGCTGCTGCCGCTGCTCTATGAGAATCTGCAGAGCTGGGCCTGCACCGATCCGCTGATGGATCGGCTCAAGGGTGCCTATCGGATGAATTGGGTCAGGATCCAGACGCTGTTCGTGGATCTGCGCCCGGTGCTGGCGCAGGTCGCCGCCGCGGGCATCGACGTCGTTCTGCTGCGGGGTATTCCGCTGGCGGCCGCCTACTATCGGCGGCCGGCGCTGCGTCCGGTGGTGGATATCGACTTCGCGGTGCCCGCTGCGCAGATCGAGGGCTGTCTGGCCTTGCTCTCCGGTCGGGGTTGGCGGTCCGATCAGCACGCCGATCCCGATGTGCTGCGACTGCGCCATGCGCTGTCCATCCACGGACCCGGGGGCCAGGAATTCAAGCTGCACTGGCGGGTGCTGCCGGAGTTCGCGGATCCGCGCGCCGACGCCGAATTTCGCCGCCATAGCGTGCCCTTGGAATTTCTCGGGCAGCAGCTGCGGATGCCCGACGCGACCCGCATGCTTTTGCAGACGGTGATCCAAGGCGTGCGCTGGAACGAGCAGCGGACGGTGCGCTGGATCGCGGACGCCACCATGATTCTGCGCAGCCGCGGCGCCCACATCGACTGGACGTGGCTCGTGGATTTCGCCGGCCGCTGGCGCCTGTCGCACCGCCTGGGTCTGGGGCTTGGCTATCTCACCGATCATTTCCATGCGGCCGTACCGCCGCCGGTACTCGAGTCGCTCGGCGCACGCCGCCCGAGTTGGGTGGAGCGCATCGAGTCGCGCACGCTGCTTCGCGACGGCCGCCAGGTGCACGCGGCGCCGCTGGGTTCGTTGGCGCTGCCGTTCGGCGGCTACGTGCGCCATGCCGCGCGCGCCAACCCCCTGAAGGCTGCCTGGGATTTCCTGGCGTTCCTGCGGATCCACTGGGGACTCAAGGGGCGGCGGCAGATCGCCGGCCGCGTGGTGCGGGGCGTGCACAGCCGCCTGAGGCGGGTGCTGCACCCACGAAGCGGGCGGCGCGGCTGACGGCGGCCCTTGCCGACGCGGCCCGGCCGCGGCTCAGCGGCCGCCGGCGACGTCGATCAGGGCGCCGGTGGTGTAGGACGCCGCATCGCTGAGCAGCCAGAGAATGGCCTCGGCCACCTCATCGGCGCGGCCGGCGCGCCCGAGCGGCGTGGTGGCGCCGATGCGATGCGCGCGATCGGGCTGACCGCCGCTCGCGTGAATGTCGGTGTCGATCAGCCCGGGGCGCACCGCATTGACTCGCACCGCCTCCTTGCCGAGTTCCTTGGCCAAACCGATGGTCAGGGTGTCGAGCGCGCCCTTGGAGCCGGCATAATCGACGTATTCGCCGGGTCCGCCGAGGCGCGCGGCCGCCGACGATACGATCACGATCGAGCCGCCGCGGCCGCCGCGGCTGCGCGCCAGGCGGCGGGCGGCCTCGCGCGCGCACAGGTACGCGCCCACGGTATTGACGTCGAACATCTGCCGGATGCGCGCGGCGCTCATGTCGGCGAGCGGCTGCGGCGCCGCCACGATGCCGGCGTTGATCACCACGCCGTCCAGGGGGCCGAGCTGATTGACCGCGGCATCGAACACCTCGATGACGTCCGCTTCCACGGCGACATCGCCGCGCAGCGTGGCCGTGCGACCGCCGGCCGACCGCACGGCGTGGGCCGTGGCATCGGCGGACTCGGGGTCGCGCACGAAATTGATACCGACGGACCAGCCGGCGGCGCCGGCGAGCAGCGCCGTCGCACGGCCGATGCCGCGGCCCGCACCGGTGATCAGAATGGTTTTCATGAGCGTCTCCTCAGTCGATGAGCGGGTGTATGCGCGCCTGCACGGCGTGCGGCGAGACGGTGATCTCCCCGACCGTCACGGGCAGCTTGAAGCGCCGCGGTCCGCAGCTGCCGGGGTTGACGTACAGGATGCCGGCGCGGTCCTCGATGCTGGGCCGGTGCGAATGGCCAAAGACCACGATGCGCACGCCGGCCGCGGCGGGTTCGATGTCGAGTTCGTCGATATCGTGGACGACGTACAGAAAGACGTTGCCGACGCGGATCAGCTCCGTCGACCGCAGGCGCGCCGCCCAGGGCCCGGTGTCGTTGTTGCCCCGGACCGCGATCACGGCGGCCGCCCCCACATCGCCGCCGTGCACGATGGTGTCGCAGCCGAGGAGGAAGGCGCGCGCCTCGGGCCGCAGAAGACCGTGGGTGTCGGAGACCAAACCCACCCGCACACTGCCTGGGCTGCTCATGGGTCGCCTACGTTAGCGCACTTCGCAACGATTGTGAGGCGCCGGCGATTGTGAGGCGCCGGATTCTGGAATAACCTGATCGAGCGTGCCATTCCCACTCGAACCGCGGCCTATCGAACCCCGGCGTTGCGCGGCGATCGCGCTGTTCGGCTTGTTGGCCGCCGGCGCGGCCGGCGCGGCCGGCGCGGGTTCGCCGGTGGAGAAATCCGCCGATGGCATCGTGGTGTCGCTGGACGGCCATTTCCTGAAGGTCGAGGTGCGCGCCGACGACATCATCCGCGTGGCCTATGCCAAGGATCGCGCTTTCTTCGAGCGTGCCAGCATTGCTGTGTTGCCGCCGGCTGCATCGTCGGCTGCGCCGCCGGCCTGGAAACTCACCACCGGCCCGGGCACGCCGCCGCGCACGGCCACGGTGTCGACCGCGAAGCTTGCGGCGCGCGTGGATCTGTCCACCGGTGCCGTCACCTTTCTGAACGCGGCCGGCCGGCCGATCCTCGCCGAGAAGGCGCGCTCGCTCGAGCCGGCGACGGTGCTGGGGGAGAGCACCTCGCACGTGCGCCAGCAGTGGCTGGGCCACGCCGATGAATCGCTGCACGGGCTGGGTCAGCTGCAGCTCGGCGTGGTCGACCTTTCAGGCTACGACATCGATCTGTGGCAGCGCAATACCGTCATCGTCGTGCCCTGCTTGGTGTCGAGCCGCGGTTACGGCCTGCTGTGGGACAACACCTCGTTCACGCGCTTCGGCGATCTTGGGGATTTCACACCCATTCCCGGCTTCGGCTTCGAGGCGCCGCAGGGCGGTGGCGGCAGCGTGGCGGAATACGGCCTGCATCCGCCGAGCCGCACGGCGGGAAAGATCACGGCGCCCGTGAGCGGCGAGTACCAGCTGCGGGCGTATTACAACGGCGGCCTCAAGGTGTGGCTCGACGGACAGCCGATCTTCGACCATTGGCGCCAGGATTGGCTGCCGGAAACCGACCAGATCAAGTTGCGGCTGACGGCGGGCAGCCATGCGCTGGTCGCCGAGACCGACGGGGAGCGCTCCAATGTCATGCGCCTGTCGTGGAAGCCGCCGCACTCCCCGGCCGGGACGCCGCCCGATCTGTCGCTGTGGTCGAACGTGGGCGACGGCATCGACTATTATTTCGTGCAGGGACCCGAGCTGGATGCGGTGGTGGCGGGTTTTCGCAGGCTCACCGGCCGCGCCGCGATGCTGCCGCGCTGGGCCTTCGGCCTGTGGCAGTCGCGCGATCGTTATCAGAACCAGGCGCAGCTGCTGGACGCGCTGGACGGCTTTCGACGCCGCCACATCCCGCTCGACAACATGGTGCAGGATTGGCAGTACTGGGTGACCGAGCCGGTCAACGAGTGGGGTTCGCATGGCTTCGACCCCGCGCGCTATCCGGACCCGGTCGCCATGGTCGACGCGGTGCATCGGGCGCATGCGCACCTGATGATTTCCATCTGGGGCAAGTTCTACGAGGGCACCGCGCATTTCGACGCATTGAACCGGGCCGGGTATCTGTTCCAACCCACCCTCGAGGAGGGGCTGCTGCGCGACGGCCGCCGCTACGCTTACGTGGATCCGTTTCAAAGCGGGGCACGCGCGATGTTCTGGGATCAGGTGCGCGACTCGCTGTTCAGCAAGGGCATCGATGCGTGGTGGATGGATGCCACCGAGCCGGAACTGGTGTCGCCGCCGGGACAGGAGAGCTATGCCGGACACATGAACCCCACCGGCATGGGCTCCGGTGCGCGCATGCAGAACGGCTATGCGCTGATGATGGCGCGTACGCTGTACGAGGGGCAGCGCGCGGCGGCGCCGCAGCAGCGCGTATTCACGCTGACGCGCTCGGGCTTCATCGGCGAGCAGCGCTATGGCGCGCTGTCCTGGTCGGGAGATGTCACCTCGACGTGGAGCGCGCTGCGCAAGCAGATCGCCGCGGGCATCAGCTTTTCGATCGCCGGACTGCCCTACTGGACCACGGACACGGGCGGCTATCTCATGCAGAAGCGCTATGCGGTGGACCCGACGCCCGCGGATTTGGCGAGCTGGCTCGAGCTCAACAGCCGCTGGTTCCAGTTCAGCACCTTCTGCCCGCTGCTGCGGGTCCATGGGCAGCAGCGCTTTCGCGAAATGTACAACTTGGGCGACGAACACAGCGCGATCTACCAGTCGGAGCTCAAGTTCGACCGGCTGCGCTACGCGCTGCTGCCGTACATCTATTCACTGGCCGGTGCGGTGACCCAGGACGGGGCCACGGTGATGCGGCCGCTGGTGATGGATTTTCCGGGCGACCGCCGCGGGCGCGGCTTGACGGATGAATACCTGTTCGGGCCGGCCTTGCTGGTCGCCCCGGTGACGAGCTTCGGCGCGCGCAGCCGCCGCGTGTATCTGCCGGCCGGCGCCCGCTGGTATGACTTTTGGACGGGCGTGCGCGTGGCGGGCGGTGACCTCACCGCGCCGGCGCCGTTCGATTCATTGCCGGTGTACGTGAGGGCCGGCTCGATCGTGCCGTTGGGACCTGCTCTCGAGTACACCGACGAGAAGCCCGCGGATCCCATCACCCTGCGGGTGTACACCGGCGCCGACGGCCGATTTGAGCTGTACGAGGATGACGGCCTGGGCTACGGCTACGAGCGTGGGGAGTTCGCGCGTATTCCGCTGCGCTGGGACGAGGCGCGCCACACCCTGACCATCGGCGCCCGGCAGGGCGCCTATGCGGGCATGCCCCTGCAGCGCACCTTCAACATCGTGCTGATCTCGCCGTCGCGGCCCGCGGGCATCTACGCAGATGCGGCGCGGCCCGCGGCCTTCCGCGTGCGCTACAGCGGCGCGCCGCTGGAATTCAAAGCGGCAGCGACCAGGTCTGGCCCATGAGGTCGCGACCGAACGAGCGGTGCTGTTGCTGACCCATCAGTTGAAAGCCCGCGGCTTCGTACAGGCGGCGCGCCGCCACCAGCACGTCATGCGTCCATAGCGTCAGGCGCTGGTAGCCGGCGCTGCGGGCGCGCTCGATGCAGGCCGCCACCAGCGCCTTGCCGATGCCGAGACCGCGGGCTCCCGGCTCGACGTACAGCAGCCGCAGTCTGCCGGTCTGCGGCTCGTCGCCGCGCATCAGGAATATCGATCCGGCAACCATGTCGTTGTGATCGGCGATCCACGCCTGCTCCTTCGCGGCATCGAACCTGGCGACGAATTGCGCCACGATGCCCAGGGTCAGGGTCTCGTAGCCACTGTCCCAGCCGAATTCCTGGTGATACAGGCGCGACTGGCGGTGGATCACCCAACCGAGCTCGCCGGCGGCGGGGGCGCGCAGGGTGAAGGCATTGGCCGGCGCCGTGCGCTGTGAGTCGCTCAACACGGTTTGGATCTGCCGCATCGCGGCGCGCAGCCGCACGGTGGCGGCGTGATCGAGGGGCGCGAGCAGCCGGGCCATCTGGCTGATGGTGAGGCGCTCGAGCTCGGCGAAGGCGTTGCGTCCGGCATCGGTGAGCGACAGCAGCCGGCGCTTGGCATGTTCGGGGCTGGGCTGAACGGCCACCAGTCCTTGGGAATGCAGGCGCGACAGAATCCGCGACAGATGGGACTTGTCCATCCCCAGGGTGCGCGACAGGTCGGCGGCGGTTTCGATCTGCCCCGTCGCCAGTTCATAGATCACCCGCGCCTCGGGCAGCGAGAAGGGGCTGTTCGAGAGGGTTTCGTCCAGCAGACCGATCTGGCGCGTATAGAAACGGTTGAAGCGGCGCAGGTCGTCAATAGCGCTCATGCGGTCCTCGAGGGCATGCGCCAGTGTTGCATGAGTCAACATTGCTCGCAACCAATTGATCGGTATGATGGCGATCAATCGGCCCGATCACTCTGTCAGGGCGGCCTGCAACAGCTGCTCGATCTGCGCGCCGAGCGGCGCGGCGGCGATCGCCTCAAAGGTCGGAACCCGCGCCTCGCGCACATAGGCGGCCTGGGCGATTTCCAGCTGCACCGCCTCGATTCGGGCCGCGGGCCGGCCATAGTGGCGGGTGATATGGCCGCCCTTGAAGCGGCCGTCCAGCACGAAGCTGAAGCGGGATTGTGCGGCCAGCACGGCGGCGAGCCGCGCCCGCAGGGCGGGGCTGCAGCTGACGCCGCCGGCCGTGCCCACGTTGAGGTCGGGCAGCCGGCCGGCGAACAGACCGGGCACCTGCGAGCGGATCGAGTGTGCATCCCAGATCAGGCAGCGGCCGTGGCGCAAGGCGAGGGCCGCGGCGGTGGCGGCGAGCTGCTCGTGATACGGCTGCCAGTAGGTGCGCAGCCGCTGCGCAATTTCCGCCGGACCGGGTTCGGCGCCCGGCCGGTACAGGCGCTCGCCATCGAAGGCCTCCAGCGGGCAGACCGCGGTCTCGCGCTGCCCGGGGTACAGCGGCGTGCCGTCGGGCGGGCGGTTGAGGTCGACCACATAACGGGAATGCGAGGCGCGCAGCAGCGTGGCGCCGAGCCCGCGGGCAAAATCATAGAGCTCGGGCACGAACCAATCGGTGTCGGGCAGATCGAGCGCCCGCGGCTCGAGCCGTGCGGCCAGGTCGGCGGGCACATGCGTGCCGGAATGCGGAAAGCTGATGAGCAGCGGCACGCTGCCGGGGATGAGCTCGTACAGCGCCGGGTTCGCCGCCATCGCGCTCACCACCAGCCGCGGCGCTTGAACCAGATCACGGGCAGCAGGACGCTGAGCGCCATCAATCCGATCACATAGGGGTAGCCGTAGCGCCAGCCGTATTCCGGCATGCCGTGGAAATTCATGCCGTACCAGCTGGCGATCAGCGTCGGCGGAATGCCCACCACCGAGACGATGGTGAGCACGCGGAAGATGTCGTTCTGTTCGGTGTTGATGAAGCCGAGGATGGCGTCGAGCAGGAACTGGGTCTTGCCGGACAGATGCGATTCGAAATCCACCAGCGAGCCCAAGTCCTGGCGCGCGCTGGCCAGCCGGGGTTTCAATTCCGGCGCCAGCCATTGTGCGGTGTCGAGCACGAAGCCGATGATGCGCTGCATGCCGAGCAGGCTTTGGCGCAGGCGCGACAACTGATCGCCGGCGATGCCCACGGCCGAGAGGCTGCGCCGCAGGGCACGGGCGCCGGGCGCCGTGTGCTGCGCCTGCCCGCCATCGGCGCCGAAGGTGTGCGTGGACACGGTGGCCAGGTCATGGCCGAGTTTTTCGAGCACGTCCGCGGCGTAGTCCACCATGGCGTCGAGGATCACCGCGAAGGTGGTCGCGCTGCTGCTGCAATGGCCCCGCCGGGCGCGCGCCTCGACGGCCTCGAAGGCCTGCATTTGCGAAAATCTCACGGTGACCAGGAGCTTCGGCGAGAGGATGAATCCCAGCGGCAGGGCGGCGAGCCCGACCGCGTGCACCCCGAGCGGCATGCTGACGTACAGCACCTCGCCCTCGGCGCGCAGGCGGCTGGAGGTTTCGATCTCCTCCAGGGAGGCGCGCGACGGCACCGCGATGCCGAAGTCGGCCGCCATGCGCGCGATCTCCTCAGGGGTCGGCTCGAACAGGTCGATCCACACGGGTGCGGCGTCCGGCGCGTCCGCCGGGGGATGGGAGTTCAGCATGCTTCAAGCCTACACCACCCCGTCGAGGATGTTGCGCAGGTAGGCGACGTGCTGCATCAGCGCCTGGCGTCCCTCGCGCGGGATCGCGATGCGCGTGCGCGGCTTTTTCTCGAGGAAATCCTCGTCGATCCGTACGTAGCGGGCATTCTCGAGCGTCGCCAGATGGGCACCTAGGGTGGGGCTCAGCCGGGCGCGCGCGAGGGCAGCAGGGTGTCCACGCTGTGGGCGAAGCGCCCGGATCTCACCCAGCCCTGGGCCGCTTCGATGTCCGGCGCGAAGTAACGGTCCGCCGCATAGAAGGGCACCTCGGCGCGGATGTCGGCGTGCACCTGCTCGAGGATGGGCGAGGAGCGCGCGGGGCGGTGAAAATCGATGCCCTGGGCCGCGGCCAACAGTTCGATGCCGACGATGCCCGCGGCGTTGTCGACCATGCGTCCGAGGCGGCGCGCGGCATGCGTGGCCATGCTGACGTGATCTTCCTGATTGGCCGAGGTGGGGATGGAGTCGACGCTGCACGGGGCCGCGAGCGTCTTGTTCTCGGCCACCAGCGCCGCGGCGGTGACCTGGGCGATCATGAAGCCGGAATTCAAGCCGCTGTTCTCGACCAGAAACGGCGGCAGCCCGCTCATCTTGGGGTCCACCAGCACGGCCATGCGCCGCTCCGACAGGCTGCCGATCTCGGCGATGGCGAGCGCCAGCACATCGGCGGTGAAGGCCACCGGTTCGCCGTGAAAATTACCCCCCGAGATCACCTCGGCCGAGTCGACGAACAGCAGCGGATTGTCGGTGACCGCGTTGGCCTCGATGGCGAGGGTGGCGGCGGCATTGCGGATGAGATCGAGGCAGGCGCCCATCACCTGTGGCTGGCAGCGAAACGAATAGGGATCCTGGACGCGGCTGCAGTCCAGGTGCGAGGCGCGGATGGCGCTGCCGCCGATCAGCCGCAGGATTTCGCGCGCCACCGCGATCTGGCCGGGCTGGCCGCGCGCCAGCTGGATGCGCGCATCGAAGGGCGAATCGCTGCCCTTCAAGGCGTCGACCGACATGGCGCCGGCGACCAGTGCGGCGGAGAACAGGTCCTCGGCGCCGAACAGGCCGGCGAGGGCAAGCGCGGTGGACACCTGGGTGCCGTTGATCAGCGCCAGGCCCTCCTTGGCGCGCAGCCGGAACACCGTCAGTCCGGCGCGTGCCAGGCCGTCGGCGGCGGGCAGCCGTTCACCGCCGATGCGAACCTGGCCGATGCCGAGCAGTACGGCGCCCAGATGCGCGAGCGGCGCCAGGTCGCCGGAGGCGCCGACCGAGCCCTGCGCGGGGATCAGCGGATAGACCTCGTGCTCCAGCAGCGCCAGCAGGCCGTCGATGAGCGCGGCACTGATGCCCGAATGGCCGCGCGCCAGCGCATTGATCTTGAGCGCGAGAATCAGCCGCACCACCGCGTCGGGCAGCGCTTCGCCGACGCCGGCCGCGTGCGACAGCAGCAGATTGCGCTGCAGCTGCTCGAGCTGCTCGGTGGGTATGCGGGTCTGCGCCAACAGACCGAAGCCGGTGTTGATGCCGTAGGCGGCGTCGCCCTGTTCCACGATGCGATCGACCAGCGCGCTCGAGGCGTCGATGCGCGCGCGGTCCCCGGCGTCGAGGCGGATTGCGACCGGGCGCTCATAGATGCGCCGCAGCCGGGCGAGTGGGCAGTGGCCGGCACGCAGATTGAAGATGTCGCCCATCGGCGGCACGGTATGTCAAAGCCGCGGATCAATCCAGGGCTTTTCTACAGCCAGCGCGCTCAGAAGTCCTTCCACTCCTCGTCGGCCGTGGGCTCGGCCTTGCGGGCGAGCGCGGAACGCGGCGCGGCGGCCGTCGCGGTCCTCTTGGCGCCGCTCAGCGGCCGGTTCGGCGCACGGCGCTCCGTCGCGACCGGCGCCGGCTGCGACCGCATCGAATGGGCCGGCGCGACCGCCGCGGCCTTGGCGGCCGGGTTGCCGCCCACCTTGTAGCGCGAGATCAGCTGCGTGAGATTGGAGGCCTGCTCGGTGAGCGCCTGCGCGGCCGCGGACGCCTGCTCGACCAGGGCGGCATTCTGCTGGGTGACGTCGTCCATCATGGTGATGGCCTTGTTGACCTGCTCGATTCCCGAAGCCTGCTCGCGGCTCGAGCTGGCGATCTCGGCCATCACGTCCGTGACCTTCTTGACGCGCACCACGATTTCCGCGAGCACCTTGCCGGATTCATCGACGAGTTTGGTGCCCTCGGTGACCTTGCCCACCGAGTCGTTGATCAGCGCCTTGATCTCCTTGGCCGCCTGTGCGCTGCGCGATGCGAGGTTCCTGACCTCGGCGGCGACCACCGCGAAGCCGCGGCCCTGTTCGCCGGCGCGTGCGGCCTCCACCGCCGCGTTCAGCGCGAGCAGATTCGTCTGGAAGGCGATTTCATCGATGACGCTGATGATGTCGGCGATGCGTTTGGAGGAGGCGTTGATCTCGCTCATGGCGGTGACGGCCGCCCCGACCACCGAGCCGCCGCGTTCGGCCTGTTCGCGGGCGGCGCTGGCGAGCTGGTTGGCCTGCGCGGCATTGTCGGCGTTGTTCTTGACCGTCGACGTCATCTGCTCCATGGAGGAGGCGGTTTCCTCGAGGCTGGAGGCCTGCTCTTCGGTGCGCTGGCTCAAATCCGTGTTACCGCGTGAGATCTCCTCGGAACCGGTGCGCACCTCCGCGGCGGCCTGGCCCATGGTGCGGATCACGTCGGCCATGTTCTCGAGCAGGCGGTTCACCCCGACGGCGAGCGACTTGAAGAACGGCGCCTTGCCTTCCTCGACGATGCGCACCGTGAGGTCGCCGTCGATGGCCCCGGCGACCATGTTCTGAACCTCTTCCTCGGTGGACACTTCCTCGGTGCGATCCAGCCATTGCACCACCGTGCCGAGCCGCTTGTCGCCCTCGATCACGGGGTTGGCGATGATGCGCAGCGCCGCGCCGCCGAGCCTGAGGTCCAAGGTGTGGGTGCCGTTCAGGGTGGCGAGCATGTTGCGCTGGTGCGAGGGCACCTTGTGGAACTGATCGAAGGAGTAGCCGACGATGCGCTCCGGGTCGAATTGGGTCAGGGACTTGCGGATCTCGCCCGCCTGCTTGCGGAAAATCGCGGTCGCGCAGTCGTTGGCGAAAGTGATCTTGCCGTCGGTGTCGGCCACCATGACGCCCACCGACACGCGCTCCAGGGCGATGCGGATCCGGCCGTTTTCCACGGCCATCGCGTGTTCCTTTTCGGTGCGCTCGCGCAGCGCGGTCTGCATGAGTTCGAGCCCCTGCAGCGTGCGGCCGATTTCGTCGTTCGCATGCTTGGGGATGACGCTGGTGTAGTTGCCCTTGCCGATCTCGCCGAGCACTATGGCCGCTGCGTCCAAGGGCCGCTTGATGACGCGGGTGAGCAGCACGGCGAGCAGGCAGGCCACCGCGACGGCGATCACCGACAGGCTGAGCAGCAACAGCTGAATGCGCCGATAGGAGGCATCGAGCAGGGTGGCGCGCTCATGGATTCGGGTCCTCTGGTAGTCGCCGAGCTTTGCCAGGGCGCCGATCAGCGCCAGCTGCGCCGGCCGCGAACGCGTGAGTAGCGTCTCCTTGGCAGCCTTGAAGTCGCCGGCCTGCACATGCGAAATGAATTCCTGGTCGAGCGGCAGAAGGTTCGTGCGTGAGTCGAGCGCCGCCTGCAGCAGCGCCTTGCCGTCCTCGGATTGCACGCTCGCGGTCATCGCGCGGGCATACTCCGCGCCCTTGCCGGTGAGCGCGGCGATCTTTTCGGCCTCGCCCTGGATCTGGGACTTGTCGTCCATGATCAGCATGTTGCGGGCGTGGCGCATGGATTCGGAGAGTGCGGCCGACCAGGCAGTGGTGGTCTCCAGATTGGCGAGCTCCGCACCGGTGATCTCGCTGACGGCGGTGTTGAAGGCGGCCAGCCGCGCCAGGCCGAGGCCCACCGCGACGGCGAACACCAGAATGACGCCGGCAAAGGCGATTGCCAGCCGGGCGCCGACGGAATTGCGGTAACTCATTACGCTCTCTCCATGAGGTTTATCGACCCGAATGTTTACGCGGACAGCACCGTCATGACGCCGCCGCCGTATTTCGGCAGCTGCACCTGGAACTCGCGCCGTCCCTGCGAGGCGTTCAGCAGCGCGCTGGCCGTCGCGGGCAGGGAGGCGGCCGGGTACACCTGGTCGAGCTTCAGATGCGGCGATCCGCCGTCCAGCACCAGGCGCGTGCAGATGTTCATGGTCTCGCGCAGGTTCTCCACCATCACTGCGGAGAGTTCATGCGACTTCGCCGCTTCCTTGGCCATTGCCGGGGGCAGCATGCTGAGCGCGGCGCCGAAGCTCGCAGCCAGATGGGTGTCCGCGCCGCACATCGCGGCGGTCTCGCCGGTATCGCGCACGTAGATGCCGTACCAGGAGCCGCCGGCGGGCGTCTGGTCGAATTTGCCGCCCGGTTTCACGTCGAGGCCGTCGAACAGCAGGCCCAGAAGGTCCGCGATCTTGTGGGCGTCGGGCAGCGGACAGGCGGTGGACATCGGAATGGCCTTCGGGGACAGCCGCGCCTCAGCGCAGGTGGGGTCCCAGGTGTTCCTTGAACGAATCCGCGCTGAAGGGTTTCGAAATCAGGAATTTGGCGCCGGCGCTCGTGGCCTTGGCGCGCATGTCCGGGGTCGCCTCGGTGGTCACGAATCCGAAGGCGACCTTCACGCCCTCGCTCCTGAGCGCTTCGAGCAGTTGCATGCCGCTCATGTTCGGCATGTTCCAGTCGGACAGCACGAGATCGGGCATCGAGGCCTTGATCGCGGTCAGTGCCTTGGCGCCATCGTCGGCCTCGCTGATGTCATGGCCGTCGAATCCCGCCTGGCGCAGGGTCTTCTTTACGATCATGCGCATGGCGGTTGAATCGTCGACGATCATGATTTTCATACTTACGGTGCATCGGCGGCGGCGGGGATTTCTTGAATTGCCGCGCCGGCATCAAACCGACATGCTGCGTCGCAATAGTTCCGCCGGAGCCTTGATCAGGCTGAGAATCCGCTCGGCGATCTGCGGCAGCGGAGATTGCCACTGCACCGCCCCCAATTCGCACGCCGCGCCCGGCATGCCCCACACCACGCTGGTGCTTTCGTCCTGGGCGATGGTGGCGGCGCCCGCATCGCGCATCTCCTTCATGCCGTCGGCTCCGTCGCGGCCCATGCCGGTGAGCATCACGCCGATCGAGCTCGACCCCGCGGTCTGGGCCACGGAGCGAAACAACACGTCCACCGAGGGCCGGTGCCGGTTGACCAGGGCGCCCGAGCTCAGCTTGCATTGATAGCGGGATCCGACCCGGGCCACCAGCAGGTGCTGGTCGCCGGGCGCGATGTACACATGTCCGGCCAGAATGGCCTGGCCGTCTTCGGCCTCGCAGACGGCCAGTTCGCACAGCGCGTTCATGCGCTGCGCAAACGGGCCGCTGAAGGCCTTGGGTATGTGTTGGGTGATCACGATGCCCGGCACGTCGGCGGGCAGCCGGGTGAGGACCTCTTTGATGGCTTCCGTACCGCCGGTGGAGGCGCCGATGGCGATGATGCGCTCGCCCACCGGATGCCTGGGGGCATCGCGCTTCGGCAGCACCACGCCGGCGTCGTGACTGTCCTCGACGTGCATCTGCACGGGTTCCACGATCGCCCGGATGTGGGCGTGCGCCGCCACCTTGACCTTGGCAATCAGCTCCTGCGCCACGTCGCGGATGTCGCCGCGGCCGCCGACCGCCGGCTTGGCGACGAAATCCACCGCACCCAAGGCGAGCGCATCGAGGGCGACGTTGACGCCGTTCTGGGTGGGCGAGGCGCACATCACCACGGGCATGGGCCGCAGCCGCATGAGATTGCGCAGGAAGGCAAGGCCGTCCATGCGCGGCATCTCGACGTCGAGAGTGAGCACATCGGGATTGAGCAATTTGATCTTCTCGCGCGCGCGGAAGGCATCCATCGCCGTGCCGACGACCTCGATCGCCGGGTCGGAATTCAATAATTCGGTCAGCAGCTGGCGCATCACCGCGGAATCGTCGATCACCAGCACGCGAATCTTTTCGTTCATTGTTGCCATGGCCGTCAGAAGAGTTCCACGGAGCCGGATTCGACCTGGGCCTTGGTGGGTGCGGATTGCTTCTCGCGCTCGAATATGGTCCGGTTCAGGGTCGCGGTGAGCCGCTTGACGCGCGCCTTGCCGGTCAACGGGCTGTAATACACCTTGCGCGCGAAGCTCTCGCCGAGATCCTCCACGGTGATGGTGAAGCCTTCGGTGCGCAGATAATCGCGGACGAAGGCGGCGTTGAGCGCGCCCACATCCATGGAGGTGTCGAGGACCTTGCCGCCGCCGACCACCTTGAACTCGAGATTCTCGCGCCGGCCCCCG
This sequence comes from Gammaproteobacteria bacterium, assembly GCA_003137095.1. Lineage (GTDB taxonomy): Bacteria > Pseudomonadota > Gammaproteobacteria > Steroidobacterales > Steroidobacteraceae > Bog-1198. Next base: position 26,054 of record PLET01000122.1, on the reverse strand, counting down.
AGGTTCAGGATGTCATTGATGAGCCGCTCCATCGCGACGTTGCCGTAGCGCGTCGCGGAGCTGAACTGATTCTCGGACCAGGCGCTGGTGCCGCCGGACCGGTCGAGCGGCAGCATGAAGTGATTCATGCCGCCGATCCCGAGCTTGCGCTCGCGCACGCAGGCCGAAACACAGGAGCCGAGAACCGTGAATATGACCTCATCGTGGCTGGTCACGTAGTATTCGCCGGGCAGCAGCTTGGCGAGCGGCCGTCCGAGGTCCGCGTCCCAGGTGCGCCGGATGTGTGCGAACTGCGGCAGCGCGGGCGGCAGGTCCGGCGGCGCGGCGGACAGGGCTTTGAGGCCGGCCTGCGTCATTCGGTCCTCCGGTACACCGTGCGTCCGACCAGCTTGTAGCGGCGCGTCACATTGAACAGGTTCTCCGAATGGCCGATGAACAGCCAGCCGCCCACCTGCTGCGTTTCGGCCATGCGTTCGAACAGCCTACGCTGGGTGTCCTTGTCGAAATAGATGACGACGTTGCGGCAGAAGATGATGTCGAAGGGACCCTTCATCGGCCAGGGGTCGAGCAGGTTCAGCTTCTTGAACGTGATCAGGGACTTGAGCTCGGTGGCGGCCGAATAGGTGTCGGGACCCGCCGCATCGCGGGTGAACCAGCGCGTCCGGCGCTCCACCGACATGCCCTTCAGCCTCTCGGCATCGTAGACGCCCGCCGCCGCCGTCTGCACCACCTTGGAATCGATGTCCGTGGCGAGCAGCTTCACATCCCAGTTCTGCAGGCGCGCGAACGCCTCGCGCAGCACGATGGCGATGGAATACGGCTCCTCGCCGGTCGAGCAGCCCGCCGACCACAGGCGCACGCGGCGGGTGGCCGCACGCTGATTCTGCGCCTGCGGCAGCGCCTCGGCGGCCAGCTGATCGAAATGATATTGCTCGCGGAAGAACGACGTGAGATTCGTGGTGATGGCATTGGTCAGCTCCTGCATTTCCTCCGCGCCGCCGGCTTCCACCGTGCTGCAGTATTCGCCGAAGGTGGTCAGGTTGAGCTTGCGCAGCCGCCGCGCGAGGCGGCTGTACACGAGCTGACGTTTGGCATCCGACAGGGCGATGCCGGTATGTGCGTAAACCAGGTCACGCAGGCGGTTGAAGTCCGAGTCGGTGAACTCGAATTCCTGGCCGCCGGCCGATGCGTTCATGACTCGAACAGCTCGACGTCGCCGGGGAGCACCGCATCCGCCAGCTCGGGCGCTGGCGATTCATCGGCGAAGATGCGGGCGAACAGCGCCCGCTCCTCGGTCATGCTGAACCTGCGCCACTGATTCTCGCGCAACTGGCGCCAGTGCTCGGCCGAGGCGCGGCGTTCGACGTCCGCCATGTGACGGTGCAGTGCGCGCAGCGACTCCACCACGTGTTGCAGCTGCTGCATGATGCGGTCATGGGCCTGGACCGCCACCACGACGGCGCTGATCTCGGCGGCGAGGGTGGCCTCGCTGCGGTCGGCGCTCATGAACCTCTCGAAGGAGGCGAGCAGCCGGCTGTTCGCCGCGCCGTCGACGGTGAGGCAGGCTTCGATCTGTGCGGCGGACCATTCGAGCCAGCGGCGGCATTGCTGCACGGCGCCCGGCGGTTCCTGCTGTTCCGGCGGTTCTTTCAGGTCAGGCGGAAGCATCACGCAGGTCCAGTACCCCGGCCAGCCCGATGAGGTCGGCGGTCTTGCGCAGCGTGCCCGAAGGATTGTGCCAGGTGCAGCCGAGACCGCGCTCACGGGCGCTGCGCCACAGACCGGCGAGCAGCTGCAGGATGGCCGTGTCGATCTCCTCCACGCGGCTGCCGTCGATCACCAGCGGGCCGCCGGCGCCGAGCCGGGTCACGAGCGTGCGGTGCAGCTCGGCGGCGTGCACGATCGACAGCTGCGCCGGCAGTTCGATGCTGCCGCTCTGCGCTGCGCGCACGGGCTTCTTCCGGCTCACGCCGCGGCCGCCCCGGACAGCGGCTCTTCGATGATGCTGTTGTCGATGAGCCGGTCGATGTCGAGCAGGATGACCAGCTTGTCGGCGATGGTCGCGAGCGCCTTGACGAACACCGTGTCGATGCTGCCGCAGACGTCGGGCGGCGGCTTGCTGGCGCCGACGGGGACGTTGTAGACGTCGGACACCGCGTCGACGACCATTCCGACCGTGCGCTCGCCGCGCCGGCCGGCCACCTTGACCACGATGATCACGGTGGTCGGCCCGAAGACGATCTTATCCAGGCCGAAGCGGCTGCGCAGGTCGAGGATCGGGACCACCGAACCGCGCAGATTGATCACGCCGAGAACATACTCGGGCGTGCGCGGGATGCGGGTCACCTTGTCCCACCCCTTGATCTCCTGCACGCGCAGGATGTCGACGCCGTACTCCTCGCCGGCGAGCATGAACGTGAGGTATTGTTCGCTGTCGGTCGCGGCACCGTTGTCCGCCGCCTTGCTCTCATTAGCCATTGCGCTGTCTCCTTGTCACGCTGCGCGCCGTCATGCCGCGCGCACCGAATTCGTCCGTCGACCCGAGGCCACCGAGCGGATGAGGTCGGGTACGTCGATGATGAGGGCCACCTTGCCGTCGCCCAGGATGGTTGCGCCGGCGATTCCGAGCACCGGCTTGAAATTCGATTCCAGACTCTTGATGACCACCTGCTGCTGCGAGAGCAGGTCATCCACCAGCACTCCGACCCGCTTGCCGTCGGCCTCCACGACCACCAGCAGCCCCTCCGCGACGCTGGTGCTATCGGGCTCGATGCCGAAATGTTCGTACAGCTTGACCACCGGCAGGAACTCGTTGCGCAGCCGGAACACCTCGGTGCGTCCGGCCAGGGTGTTGACGCGGTCGGCCGCGACCTGGATGGTCTCGACGATGGCGAGCAGCGATATGATGTAGATCTCCCGCCCGACCCGCACCAGCTGCCCGTCGAGGATTGCAAGGGTGAGGGGCAGCCGGATGCGCACGGTGCTGCCCTGGCCCTCGCGCGACATGATCTGCACCGCGCCCCCCAGGTCGTGGATGTTCCGGCGAACCACGTCCATGCCGACGCCGCGGCCGGACACGTCGCTGACCTGCTCCGCGGTGGAGAAGCCCGGCATGAAAATGAGGTTGTCGATCTGCTCGTCCGTCAAATCCTGGTCCTCGGCGATGAGTCCGCGCTCGCGCGCCTTGCGCAGTATCCGCGGCTTGTTGAGCCCGGCGCCGTCGTCGCGCACCTCGATGATGATGTTGCCGCCCTCATGGAATGCGGCCAGCTCGAGTGTGCCGGTGTCGGACTTGCCCGCCGCGACGCGCTGTTCCGGGCTCTCCAGGCCGTGATCCAGCGAATTTCGCACCAGGTGCACCAGCGGATCGCTGATCTTCTCGAGCACGGTCTTGTCGAGCTCGGTGTTCTCGCCCACCAGCTTGATCTCGACTTTCTTGCCGAGTTTTCGCGACAGATCGTGCACCAGGCGCGGAAAGCGGTTGAAGGCGAAGCTGATCGGCAGCATGCGGATGCGCATGACGCTTTCCTGCAGCTCGCGGGTGTTGCGCGCCAGCTGCTGCAGTCCCTTGCGCAGCAGGTCGGGTTCACCCGGGCCGGTGCCTTCGGCGAAGCCCGAGAGCATCGACTGGGTGATCAGCAGCTCGCCGACCAGGTTGATGATGCTGTCGAGCTTCTGCGTGGCGACGCGGATGGAGCCGGCCTCCGCGGGTTTGGGAACCGCGTCGGCGCGCGCGGCGCCGCGCAGCGTGTCCGCGGCGGGAGCGGGTGCGGCGGCCGGCGACTGCGTGGGGATGGTGAGCACGGGGCTCGCCGCCGCGGCCGGCGTCGCCGGCACGGGTTCGCCCAACGCAACGATTTCGAGCCGGCAGCCCGGATCGACCCAGTCGAATATCTCCTCGATCTTTTTGCGCGGGATCTGGCCCAGCAGATTGATATCCCATTTGAGATAGCAGACCTCCGGGTCCAGCGCCTCGAGCGGCGGCAGCCGCGAGACGTCGGCGCACGCCGCCAATGAACCGAGCAGCGCCAGCTCATGAAACATGCGCGTCGGCTCGTTGCGCAGCCGTAGCAGATCCGGCACCGGATCGAACACGATGCGCCATCCAGCGGCCGGGGCGGCCGGGGCGGCCGGCGCGACGGGTGCCGGAGCCTGAACCGCCTCGGGCGGATCGCCAAGGATTTGACGGATGTCGGCATTGAGCAGCCCGATGCGGGTCTGATCGAGCGGCTGTTCGGCTTCGGTCGCTGCGATCATGTCCCGCATGCAGTCGCAGGCCTGCAGCAGGGTTTGAATCGCCTCGGCGGTGACCGGCCGGATGCCGTTGCGCATCTCGTCGAGCAGGGTCTCCACGCCGTGGGTGAAGGCGGCGACCTCGGCGAATCCGAAGGTGGCCGCGCCGCCCTTGATCGAGTGGGCGGCACGAAAAATGGTGTTGATGCTTTCGGCATCGGCGGTGGCGCCGAGGCTCAGGAGACCTGACTCCATGGCATCGAGCCCTTCGCGGCTCTCCTGGAAAAACACCTTGGCGATTTCCGCCATTTCGATGTCGAGTGTCATGCGCTTTGCCGAGGCAGGTCTAGATGACCCGCGCGACGGTGGCGAGCAATTGCGGCGGATTGAATGGCTTGACGATCCAGCCGGTAGCACCCGCGCGCTTGCCCTCCATCTTCCGTTCCTGGCTCGATTCGGTGGTGAGGATCAGCATCGGCACGTACTTGTACAGCGGCAGGTTGCGCAGCTCGCGCACCAGGGTGATGCCGTCCATGCGCGGCATATGCACGTCGGTGAGCACCAGGTCGACGCCGCCGGCGCGTGCCAGCTCGAGCGCCTCGACGCCGTCGCAGGCCTGCAACACGGTGTAACCGGCACCTTGCAGGGTGAGCAGCACCATCTGCCGCATTGACGCGGAGTCATCCACCGCCAGGATACTTTTTGCCATTCGCGTCAGTCTCCGCTGCCCAGTCTATTTGCACGCCGTCCATGTGTACGCTCGACTACACGGATATCGTCAAATTGGGCGGAAACTGTAACGGCCGGGTGGCGATCCGCATCACGCCGCCACCAGCAGCGGCAGCAGCTCCTCGGCCGACTCCCGTGTCTGCAGGATGAGGTTCGTCAGGTTCCCGGCATCCAGCCGGCAGATGTTCAGGGCGCTCGCCGCCATGGGCGCCGCGTCAAGAGGATCCCGGCTGTCGATCTCGGCCAGCACGGCGATGCTGTTGGCGACATGTACGGTTGCCACCTCGGACTGGAAGGCCTGCGCGCGGTCGGGTTCGTGGTGCATGCCGATGCAGGCCTGCAGCGACGGCGGCAGCCCCCAGTTGCGCGCCAGCGCCCAGCCGACCGCGGCGTGATCGAAACCCAGCACCCGCTGCTCGCACTGGTACAAAGCGAGATCATCGGAGGCGTCGATCGACATCAGCAGCGCCTCGCGCTCCTCATTCTGCGCGCGGCTGAAGAGCACCAGCTGTCCGATGTCGTGCAGCAAGCCGGCGACGAATGCGCTCTCGCCCGGCTCGGCGCCGCGGTGGGCGGCGATATGGGCTGCGGCCACGGCGCACAGCAGGCTGTGGCGCCAGAAGGATTCCATGGTGACCAGTTCGTTCGAAATGCCGTCGAATGCCCGCACCGCCGTCAGTCCGACGGTCAGATCGCGCACCTGGCGCACGCCGAGCACGGTGATGGCGCGGCTCACGGTGGCGATTTTGCCGTACTGGCCGAAGCTCGGGCTGTTGGCGATCCGCAGCAGACGCGCGGTGAGGGCGGCGTCCCGGCCTATCTCGCGGCCGATGTCGGAGGCGGAGGCGGTGGGGTCGTTGACCATGCGGGCGATGCGCATGGCCACATCCGGCAGGGTGACGAGGTCCTTGACGCCCGCCACCAAGCTCTCCGCAGTCAACTCTGGGGCGGTCAACTCAAGCTCATCCGCGCGCGGCCAGGCGCGATTGCACGAATCCGAAGGCGAATTCCACCGCAGCTTTCACGGCCGCTTCGCGGCGCCGCCGTTCGTCGGCGCTCATGTAGAAGTCCATGTCGACCTTGTGGCGTATGTAGCGCGGCGGCAGGCGGTTGAGCGCGACGCACGCCACGTCGGCGAGCAATTCCGGATCGCCGGCAAGCTTGGGGTAGCCGGGCGCGGCATCGAGAACCTTGCCGAAAATGGCCTCTTCGTTGGAGTTATGCACCGATTCGAATTGAGTGAACATAATCTGGAAATAGGCTTCGGGTTGACCCGTTGGATATCGGTCGTGCAGCAGCCGACTTGAATCCTTTCGCGAAACGCACGCCGCCTGACCTACGGCCGGCCGATCATGGGCAGGTTGAGCCCCTGGCTGCGGGAACATTCGATGGCCGTCGCGTAGCCGGCGTCGGCGTGGCGCATCACCCCGGTGGCGGGGTCGTTCCAGAGCACGCGTGCAATGCGCCGGGCCGCAGCCTCGCTGCCGTCGCAAACGATGACCACGCCGGCATGCTGCGAGTAGCCCATGCCCACCCCGCCGCCGTGGTGGATGGACACCCAGGTTGCGCCGCTCGCGGTGTTGAGCAGCGCGTTCAGCAAGGGCCAGTCCGAGACCGCGTCGGAGCCGTCGAGCATCGCCTCGGTCTCGCGGTTCGGACTGGCCACGGATCCGGAATCCAGGTGGTCGCGGCCGATGACGATGGGCGCGGACAACTCGCCGCTCGCCACCATGTCGTTGAAGGCGAGGCCCAGCCGATCCCGCTGGCCGAGGCCCACCCAGCAGATGCGTGCAGGCAGGCCCTGGAAGTGAATCCGTGAGCGCGCCATGTCGAGCCAGTTGTGCAGATTGGGATCGTCCGGAATCAGCTCCTTGACCTTGGCGTCGGTCTTGTAGATGTCTTCCGGGTCGCCGGACAGCGCCACCCAGCGAAACGGGCCGATGCCGCGGCAGAACAGCGGCCTGATGTACTCGGGCACGAACCCCGGCACATCGAAGGCGTGCGCCACGCCCTCATCGCGCGCCACCTGGCGAATGTTGTTGCCGTAGTCGAACACCGGCAGCCCCATGGCCTTGAACCGCAGCAGATAGCCGACATGCTTGGCCATGGAGCGGCGGGCCGCGGCGCTGGTACCGGCCGGATCGCTCGCTCGCCGCTCGTCCCATTGTTCGACGCTCCAGCCCTGCGGCAGGTAGCCGTTGACCGGATCATGCGCCGAGGTTTGATCGGTGAGCGCATCGGGCTTGATGCCGCGCGCGAGCATCTGCTCGAGCACGTCGACCACGTTGCCGAGCAAGGCGACCGAAACGGCCCTGCCGGCGGCGGCGGCCGTCTGCAGCTGCCCGAGGGCCTCATCGAGGGAATGCGCCTGCATATCGACGTAGCCGGTCTCGAGCCGCTTGGCGATGCGGCTTTGCCGGCACTCCACCGCGAGCATGCTGGCGCCGGCCATGGTGGCCGCGAGCGGCTGCGCGCCGCCCATGCCGCCCAATCCCGCCGTCAGGATCCATTTGCCGGCGAGATTGCCGCCGAAGTGGCGTCGGCCCATCTCGGCGAAGGTCTCGTAGGTGCCCTGCACGATTCCCTGGCTGCCGATGTAAATCCAGGAACCAGCCGTCATCTGGCCATACATGGCGAGGCCGAGCCGGTCGAGCTCGTGGAAATGCTCCCAGGTCGCCCAGTGCGGCACCAGATTCGAATTGGCGATGAGTACGCGCGGTGCATCGGCGTGGGTCTGGAACACGCCCACCGGCTTGCCGGATTGAACCAACAGGGTCTCCTCAAGCCTGAGCGTCTTCAGGGTCTCGACGATGCGATCGAAGCAATTCCAATCGCGTGCGGCGCGGCCGATGCCGCCGTACACCACGAGTTCGGCGGGATTCTCGGCGACCTCGGGGTCGAGGTTGTTCATGAGCATGCGCAGCGGCGCCTCGGTGGTCCAATGCCGGGCCGTCAGCGTCTTGCCGCGTGCCGCACGGATGACGCGGGGTTTCACGGTGGCGAGCATGATTAATTCTCCGGGGTGACTTGGGGGTGCATGGGAGCCTGGGGGTGAAGAATACGGCTCATCAAATTCGCGAACTTTTCACCGAGTGCCGCCTCGGCGTCGTGATGCCGGTGGCGCACCACCCAGCGTCCCGCCACCATGACATCGCGGATGGCAGCATGCCCGCCGGCGAACAGCAGATGGTCCAGGGCCGCATCGGCCGCTGCGCCGGCGAGGGACGGATGATGGGGATCGAGCACCAGCCAGTCGGCACGGCGGCCCGCCGCGATGGCGCCCACCGGCTGGCCGATGGCTTGTGCGCCGTGGATCGCCGCATCGCGCCACAACCGCGTACCGACGTGCGGCTCTGTGTCGGTGGCAAGTACGGCGCGGCGCTTGCGCCGCAGCCGCTGCTGATACTCCATCCAGCGCAGCTCCTCGGCGGGATTCACGGTGACCTGGCTGTCCGAGCCGATGCACAGATGGCCCTGCATGTCGAGAAAGCGCGCGGCATCGAAGGCGCCGTCGCCGAGATTCGCCTCGGTGCTCACCGATACGCACACCGTGGCGCCGGCCGCGGCGATGCCCTGCAACTCCTTGACGGTGGAATGGGTGGCATGCACCAGGCACCAATGCGCGTTGATCAGTCCGGTCTTGAGCAGCAGCTCGATCGGCCGTTTGCCGTTGGCGCGCCGGCAGGCATTGACCTCGCGCAGCTGCTCGGCGACGTGGATGTGCACCGGCAGGGCGGGATTGATGCCGGCGAGTTCCTTGGCGACCGCCGCCAGGGTGCTGATCGGCACCGCGCGAAGACTGTGAAAGGCGGCGCCGGTACGCTGGGTGCCGGAGCCGCGGCGGCGATCGGCCTGCACCCGCTCGCCGATCAGGCGCACGAAGTCCTCGGCCTCCAGGGCAAAGCGCGCCTGGTCCTTTTTCAGCGGCTTGTCACCGAAGTCGCCGGTCTGGTAAAGGGTCGGCAGGAAGGTCAGGCCGATGCCGGCAATGCTCGCGGCCTCGCCGATCGCCTCCCACAACGCGTTGTTGCCGGCGTAGGGTGCGCCGTTCGCCTGACGGTGCAGATAGTGGAATTCGGCCACTGAGGTATACCCGGCCTTGAGCATTTCCACGAACAGCTGCGTCGCCACCACCAGCAGCTCCTCGGGCTGGATGCGGTTGGCGAGCCCGTACATCGCCTCGCGCCAGGACCAGAAGCTGTCCTGTTTGGACTGGCGGTATTCGGCGGCGCCGACCATGGCACGCTGAAAGGCGTGGCTGTGTGCGTTCGGCATGCCGGGTACGACGTAGCCACCGATGCGCTCCGCGCCGGGCGGCGGTACCGCCACCAGCGGTGGCGGCGCGATTTCGATGCGCGCGATGCGCCCGGCCTCCGACACGGTCACCACCGCGCCTCGCGCCCAGCCCTGCGGCAGCAGCACGGCATCCAGATAATATTGTCGATTCATCAGGGTTTTGCTGTTCCGACTCATGGGTATCCGTCTTGACGGGCTGTGTGCGGGTAGCCTAGCTTGCCGCGTCAACCGTTCAACAGCAATTCGCCGGCGGTGCTCGTGCCGAAATCCTCTCAAGAACCGCAATCATCCGATGGCCGGTCGAACGGCTGGGACCGGGTGTGGGTGGGTGCGCAGCTCGCCACCATGGCCGCGAGCGGCGAAGCCTACGGCGCGATGCACGACGCCGCCATCGCCGTCAAGGACGGGCGCATCGCCTGGCTCGGCAGCAGCGCGGAGGCCGAGCGGCGCGCCGCCGCTCAGGCCGTGCCGGTGATCGATGCGGCCGGCGTTTGGATCACGCCGGGGCTCATCGATTGTCACACCCACCTGGTATACGGCGGCAATCGCGTGGCCGAGTTCGAGCAACGGCTCGGCGGCGCCTCGTACGAGGACATCGCGCGCGCCGGCGGTGGCATCGAGTCGACGGTGCGCGCCAGCCGCGCCGCCACGCGCGAATCGCTGTTCGCGGTGGCGGTGACGCGGGTGCGGCGCCTGATGGCGGAGGGGGTCACCACCCTCGAGATCAAATCCGGCTACGGCCTGGATCTGGAATCGGAGCGCCGGCTGCTCGAGGTGGCACGCGCACTGGCCGGCGATTTGGCGGTGTCGGTGCAGACCACCTACCTTGGCCTGCATGCGCTTCCCGAGGAGTTTCGTGGCGACCGCAACGGCTACCTCGACGCGGTCTGCGGGACCTGGCTCGAGGACATCGCGGCGCGCGGTCTCGCCGATGCGGTCGATGCCTTCTGCGAAACGATCGCCTTCACGCCGGCGGAGACCGAACGGTTTCTTGCGGCCGCGGGCCGGCTGCATCTGCCCATACACGTGCACGCGGGGCAGTTGAACGACATCGGCGCCGCGGAGCTGGCCGCGCGCCACGGCGCTCTGTCGGCGGATCATCTTGAATTTGTGAGCCCGGCGGGCGTGCGCGCGCTCGCCGCCGCGGGCTGCGTCGCCGTGCTGCTGCCGGGCGCTTATTTCACCCTGCGCCAAACGCACCCGCCGCCGGTGGCGCAACTGCGCGAGGCCGGGGTGCCGATGGCGGTGGCCACCGACTGCAATCCCGGCACCTCGCCTTGCACCTCGCTGCTGCTGGCGCTCAACATGGCCTGCAATCTGTTCGGACTGACCCCGCAGGAGGCGCTAGCCGGCGCCACCCGAGAGGCCGCGCGCGCCCTCGGCCTGCTGGCCGACCGCGGCACCTTGGAGGTGGGCAAGCGGGCCGACTTTGCGCTCTGGCGCATCGACCGGCCGGCGGAACTGGCCTATGCTCTCGGCGCCAACCCCTGTGCGGGCGTGGTGTATCGCGGTCAGGCGCGCGGCGCCTGACCGCAAATCCGAAGCGCTTCAGAACTTGAAGCGCACGCCGACGGTGGGATTGATATTGGTTCTGTTGAACGCATAGCCGTTGGCCAGACCGTTCTGCACTTCGCTCCACATCGCGCCGGCGTACACGTCGAAGCGCTTGGTGAGGATGTAGTCGGCCGTGACAGAGGCCGCCTGCAGGGTGCCGCTGCAGGTGCCGGATGCCGTGGTGGTGCAGCCGGCCACGGCACCGGTGCCGTAGGCGTTCTGGTGCACGTAGTAATACGCCGCAGACAGATCCAGATTCGGGATGACGGTGTAGCGAACGCCTGCCCAGAACACGTTGTAGATCTTGTCGTTGACGTAGGCGTCGTTGTTGACGAAGGCCTCCACGTAGCCGCCGATGTCGATGAAGCCGGCGGGCAGCGGCGTCTTCGGATTCGCAAACTGGATGTGCTCGTAGCTCAGGAAGAACTTGAACGGATCGAGTTTGTACAGGCCCATGATCGAATAGGAGGTGTTGTCCGAGACGGTGGCCGCCAGGGAATTGGTCGGCGAGAACCCCAAGCCCGGCAGTTCCGCCACCTGCGCGGCGCTCAAGGAGGCGTTGGAAATGGCGCTGTAGAACTTCGAAGCGAACGCGTCGACCGACAGGCCCGCGGCTTCCACGCCGATGACACCCTGGTAGCCGGTGTTGGCGCTGCCGCTGGCACCGTTGAACTTGCCGAGCAGACCGACGTGGAACAGGCCGGCGAATTTGGCCTCGTACTTCAAGGCCGAATCGATGCGCTTGTCCTCGGTATCACCCGCGCCGGCGTAGCCGCCGGACATCCCGATCAGCGAGAACGCCTGTGAGCCGTAGTTCGGGTCGTACTTGTTGACACCGTCCGCCACCAGGGTCAATTGCCGTCCGAAGGTAAGCGTGCCGAAGGTCTTCGAGGTCACGCCCGCGTACGCACTCTCGAAAGCCTGGCCCGCCACGCTGGAATTGAGGTTGGTGCCGGAGGTGGCCGCGGTCTTGCCGTTGTTCTGGGCGATGGACTTCTGGGCGTCGCTGATCTCGCCGGATTGCGGGTTGAAGAAGGTCTCGATCTTGAACACCGCGGACCAATCACCGGCCAAGGGCTCGAGACCCTGCAGACCGACGCGCGACTGGCCCATGTTGCTCGGCGTGGCGCCGAGTACGGAGCTGCGGCTGTTCTTCTGCACGATGTTGGCGCTGCCCGCCGGATGATAGTCGCTGAACGGCGCACCATGCGATTCGTACTGCAGGCCGATGTCGACGACGCCATAGAGCGTGACGCCGTGGAATGTCAGGCTGTCGTCTTGAGCGATATCCGGGCCGGTCTTGTTTTGCGCATGCGCAACACCCGCCATGGCCAACAGGGCGACCGTCAGAACATGTCGTGACTTTTTAGTGTTCATCGTCAGGGTTCCTTCACCAAGGGCAATAAACAGAAATTGGAGTTATCCGGCGTTAGCGTTATATATGGCCAAATATAACACTATGCGCCGTCACGTGGCGCCATCGTTGCATCTGCGCAACAAAAAATTCATATTTGATTGGGGCGTTTGGATTACGGCGTCGCCGCGCCGTCAGGACATCTACGATTGGCGGCGCGCCGAGTGCCGCGCCAGGGGTCGGTGCGGCCGTGCGGCGGCAGACTTTTTGCGCGGCGCCGCCGCGGCCGTGAGGCTACGCAGGCGGCCCGGAGCGAGCGCCGCAATGTCGCGTTCGAGTGCACGATAGCAGGCGATCAATCCCTCACCGAATTCGGTCAGCATCACGCCGCCCCCGCCCTTGCCGCCGGTGGTGGCGACGGTGACGGGTTTGCGGAATGCCACTCTCAAGCTGTCGATCAGCAGCCAGGCACGCCGATAGCTCATGCCCAGATTGCGCGCCGCCTGCGACAGCGAGCCGCAGCGGCCAATGGCCTCAAGCAGCGCGATCTTGCCGGGCCCGACAAAGGAATCATTGGCGAAATCGATGCGGAACCGGATCACGGGGCTCGGCATGGGTGTTCTCCGCGAGTCTAGGGCTAGAATCCCGAATTTTAGCCCCTCGAGGAGATCCCCATGAAATTGAGCGCACGCAATGTCCTCGGCCACCGTCAAGCAGGTGACACCGGGAGCGGTTGACACCGAGGTGCTAGTCGCATTGGCGCTACGGATTTGGCGGCTGGCGCAGGATCCAGCCGTTGCCGTCCGGGTCATTGAACGTGGCATAGCGTCCCCAGGGCTGCTGCTGGATGGCCGACAGCTCGAGGCCACGGGCGGACAATTCGCGGTGATCGCGCTCGATGTCGGTGACATTGAGCATGACGCCCTGCAGGGCGCCGGCGGGCATGCGCTCGAACCAGGTCACCAGCGCTATGGTGGTGGCGCATCCCATGGGGGCGAGCTGGATCCATTTCATGGCGGGGCCCATCGGCTCCTCGCGCAGCAGCTCGAATCCCAGGGTGTCGCGATAAAAGTGCTTGGCGCGCTCCGGGTCTGACACGGGCACGGATACAATTTCAAATGAGCTGATGGGCATTGCTTGCTCCGGGACCTGCAGAACCCTCGCCGCGAATTCTAAAGCCGCCGCGTCTCGCCGAGCGCGGGCCGCCAGATCATATAACGCCGCTCGATGAAACTCACCATGCCGTCCAGCAGCAGCGCGAACACGGTGAGCACGATGATGCCGGCGAACACGCCGTTCACGTCGAAGGTGCCCTCGGCCTGCAGGATGAGGTAACCGATGCCGCGCGCCGAGCCGAGATACTCGCCCACCACGGCGCCGACGAAGGCGAGGCCGACGGCGTTGTGCAGGCTGGAGAACAACCAGGACAGCGCCGAGGGCAGATAGACGGTGTGCAGCAACTGGCGGCGGCTGGCGCCCATGACGCGGCTGCTGGCGAGGATGCCGGGATCCACCTCCTTCACGCCCTGGTAGACGTTGAAGAACACCACGAAGAACACCAGCGTGATGGCGAGCGCCACCTTCGACCAGATGCCGAGGCCGAACCAGGTGGCGAAGATCGGCGCGAGAATCACCCGCGGCATGGAGTTGGCCGCCTTGACGTAGGGGTGCAGCACGACCCCGGTGCGCGGTGCCAACGCCAGCCACAGGCCGGCGGCCGTGCCGAGGGCGGCGCCGATGACGAAGGCGATGACGGTCTCCGACAGGGTCACGATCAGATGCGGATAGATCTCGGCGGGTAAGTGCAGAGTGAACCAGCCGGCGCGGCCCGGGCCGATCTGCAGGCTGCCGTCGCCACGGGTGAACCATGTCCAGATGCGGCGAAAGACCACCAGAGGCTCGCCGAAAAAGAAGGCCACATCGGGATTGCGCGTGACCCAATGCCAGAGCGCCAGCATCGCGGCGAGCAGCGACCACTGCAGTGCGCGCAGCTCAACCATGGGGCGCCCTGCGCAGCTCAACCATGGGCCGCCGCGCGCTGCTGTGCGTAACTCTTGAGCACCTCGTCCCGCAGGCATGACCAAATGCGGGCGTGCAAATCGACGAAGCGGGCGCTTGCGCGGATGTCGGCCACGTCGCGCGGCCGCGCCAGGTCGATGTCGAATTCGCCGACCGCATGGCTCGCGGGTCCCGCGGAGAGCACGATCACTCGATCGCTCAAGGCGATGGCTTCATCGAGATCATGGGTGATGAACAGCACGGCCTTGCGCCTGGCCTGCCACAGGGCGAGCAACTCGTTCTCCATCAATTGACGCGTCTGCACGTCGAGTGCGGAGAACGGCTCGTCCATCAGAATAATGTCCGGCTCGAGCGCCAGGGTCTGTGCCAGCGCGACGCGCTTGCGCATGCCGCCGGAAAGCTGGTGGGGATAGCGGTCGCCGAAGCCGGCGAGGCCGACGCGGGCCAGCCATTCGCGTCCCTGGGCCGCGATCTGCTGCTTGGGCAGGCCGCGATATTCCAGGCCGACGACGGTGTTCTGCAGCGCGGTGCGCCACGGCATGAGGGTGTCGGATTGCAACAGGTAACCGGCGCGCGCGTTGATGCCGTGCAGAGGGCTGCCGAATACCTGCACGCTGCCGGCGGATGGACGCAGCAGACCGGCCGCGAGATTCAGCAGGGTGGACTTGCCGCAACCGGTGGGGCCGACCACCGAAACGAATTCGCCGGGCTGCACTGCCAGGCTGATGCCGGCGACGGCGGTGTAGGCGGGCTTGCCGGCGGCGGCGAAGCGGCAGGCGACGTCGATCAGCGCGAGGGCGGCGGCATCGGCGCGGCCAGGGGTCGCGGCGCCGACAGGGGTCGCGGTGCCGCTCATCGCTGCCGCCGGGCGAAATCGAGCGCGAAGCGATCGGTGTAGGTAGCCGGCAGGTCGATGGCCGCGGCACGAATCCGCGGATCAAAAGCGGCGAGCGCCCGCAGGGTGTTGGCGGCGCCGTCGGGCAGGAAGCGGCCGTCCGCCGAAAAGCCATCGCGCACCTTCTCGAAGGCCTCGATGTAGATGAGCGTGTCGTTCTCGTGGAAGGACTCGGGCACCACGCGCGCCACCTCGGCGGCGGCGGCGCGGGCGATCCAGCGGTCGGCGCGGATAATGGCGTCGGTGAGCGCCTGGATGGTGCGTGGATTGGCGCGCACGAAGCCGGCTTCGGCATACAGCACCGAGGTGGGAACGGCGCCGCCGAACACCTGCAGGGTGCCGGCGGCGGTACGCGCGTCGACCAGCACACGGATCAGGCCCTTGTGCTGCATGAGCGTGACGGCGGGTTCGGGAGTGCAGATGGCATCGATCTGCCCGCTTGCCACGGCCGAGACCGCGGAGGCGCCGATGCCGACGCCGATGATGGACACGTCGTGCGAATCGAGATGCGCGCCGGCGAGCACGCGGTCGACCATGAGATGCGTGGTCGATCCGGGCGCCGATACGCCGATACGGGCGCCCTTGAGGTCGGCGACCTGGCGGATGCGCCCGGCTTGCGGCGCGGCGACGGCGAGGGCGAGCTGCATGGAATTGGCCATCACCACGAAGGCCTCGAGATGGCGACCGGCCGACTGCATCCGCAAGGTGTGTTCATACACGCCCGCCACCACATCGGCGCTGCCGCCGACGAGCGCCTGCAGGGCCTTGCTGCCGCCATTAAAATCGCTGATCTCCACTTTGAGGCCGGCGTCGGTGAAATAGCCGAGGCGCGCGGCGACGGTGAGCGGCAGGTAGATCAGCGCGGATTGGCCGCCCACCGCCAAGTTGAGATTCGGCGTTTCGGGCGCGGCCACCGGCGTCATGGCGGTGGCGCGTGCGGGCACGGCGGCGCCCAACACGACGCCGACGCTCAGGACGACGGCGCTCAGGACGCCGGTGCGCGGGGCACGCGGGGCGGTCCTCATGTCTCGAGCGCCCGCAGGATGGCGTCGCCCATATCGCGCGTGCCCACGATCCGCGAGCCGGGGGAGGCGATGTCGGGGGTGCGCAGGCCGCCGGCGATGACGCGCTCGACGGCTTGCTCGAGCCGGACGGCGTCGGCCTCGCGCCGGGCGGTGTGGCGCAGGCAGAGCGCGAAACTTAAGATGGCGCCGCAGGGATTGGCGATGCCGCGGCCGGCGATGTCGGGTGCGCTGCCGTGAATGGGTTCGTACAGCGCGCGGCGTGTGCCGGCGGCATCGACGGGCCCGAACGAGGCGGAGGGCAGCATGCCGAGCGAGCCGGCCACCATGGCGGCGCAGTCCGAAAGTATGTCGCCGAACAGATTCTCGGTGAGGATGACGTCGAATTGGGCGGGCCGGTGCACGAGCTGCATGGCGCAATTGTCCACGTACTGATGACTCAATTCGACATCTGCGTATTCGCGCCGGTGCAGGCTCACCACCGTGTCGCGCCAGAACCGGAAGGTCTCGAGCACATTGCTCTTGTCGACGTTGCAGACGCGGCCGCGACGGGTGCGGGCGGCCTCGAAGGCTGTGCGCGCGATGCGTTCGATCTCGCGGGTGGTATACACCAGCGTGTTGAAGGCGCGGCCGGTGCCGTCGGCGGCGATTTCGATGCCGCGGGGCTCGCCGAAATACAGCCCGCCGGCGAGCTCGCGCACCAGCAGCAGGTCGGTGCCGCGCAGTACCTCGGGGCGCAGGCTGGAGGCATCCTCGAGCGCCGGCAGAGCGCGCACCGGGCGCAGATTGGCGTACAGATCCAGCTCGCGGCGCATCTTGAGCAGCAGGTCCTCGGTCTTCGCGGCGGCGGGTATGGCCTCGTATTCCGGCGAGCCGATGGCGCCGAACAGGATGGCGTCGGCGGCGCGGATCTTGGCCCAGCTGGACGGCAGCATGAGGGTGCCGTGCCGCTTCCAGGAGGCGATGCCGAACGGTTCTTCGTCGAGCTCGGCGGGCAGGCCGCGGGCGATGAACCAGGCGGCGATCCGGGCCACCTCCTGCATGATCTCCGCACCGATGCCGTCGCCGGCGAGAATGAGCAGTTTGAGCATTCAGCCGCCGCCGGCACTTTGGGCCCAGGGCCGCGTGGCGAGATCGCGCCGTATGAAGGTGCGGATGTCTGCCAGTGACTTCAGGGTGAGGCCGATGTCATCGAGCCCCTCGAGCAGTGCGGTGCGCCGCTCGGGATCGATGACGAAGGGGATGCTGCGGCCGGCGGCGAGCAGTCGCGAGTGCTGCAGATCGACGCCGAGCAGGGGCGGACGCCGCGCGCCGGCCCACGTGGTGAGCCAGGCGAGGGTGGCGGCATCCAGGGTGACGGGCAGCAGCCCGTTTTGAAAGCAATTGGCGCGGAAGATATCGCCGAAACTCTCGGCGATCACGCAGCGAATGCCGAGGTCCCACAGCGCCCACACCGCCGCCTCACGGGAACTGCCACAGCCAAAATTCGCCCCGCCGAGCAGGATGCGCGCGCCCGCGTAGCGCGGCTCATTCAGCGCGAATTGCGGGTCGGGCGAGCCGTCGGGAAGATAGCGCCAGGGCTCGAAGCAAAACGGGCCGAGTGTGCCGCGGCGGTGTGAGATCAGGCGGCCGATGGGAATGATGACCTCGGTGTCGACGTTGGCCCGGGGGAGCGGCGCGAGGATCGCGGTGAGCGGCCGAAAGGGCTGCGCCATCAACGTACCTGCGCGGGCGGCAGCTTGCGCACGTCGGCGATGGCGCCGGCGATGGCGGCCGCGGCGGCGGTGGCGGGGCTGGCGATGTGGGTGCGGGCCCCCGGGCCCTGGCGGCCGACGAAATTGCGATTGGTGGTGGATACCGAGCGCTGGCCGGGGGGGATGAGTTCGCCGTTGGCGCCGAGGCAGAGCGAGCAGCCGGGCTCGCGCCATTGAAACCCGGCCTCGAGGAAGATCTTGTCGAGACCTTCGGCCCGGGCGGCGCGGCGCACGTTCTCCGAGCCCGGCACCACCCAGGCATTGACCCGCGCGGCCACGCGCCGGCCGCGCACCACGGCGGCGGCCTCGCGCAGATCCGAGAGCCGGCCGTTGGTGCAGGAGCCGATGAACACCCAATCGATGGGCGTGCCTTCGAGGCGCTGGCCAGGGGAGAGCCCCATGTAGTCGAGCGCGGCACGCCGGCTGCGGCGCAGGGCGGGATCGCCGACGGCGTCGGGATCGGGGACCACGGCGTCGATGCCAACCACATCCTGCGGACTGGTGCCCCAGGTGATCTGCGGCGCCACGGCGGCGGCATCGACGCACAACTCGCGATCGAAGACCGCATCCGCATCGCTGGCGAGGGCGCTCCAGGCGGCTACGGCGGGCTCCCACTGCGCACCCTTGGGGGCATAGTGTCTGCCGGCAATGTACTCGAAAACGGTGCTATCGGGCGCGATCATGCCGATCTTAGCGCCCATTTCAATGGAAAGATTGCAGAGCGTGAGGCGTGCCTCGACGTCCAGGGCAACCACCGCCGCGCCGGCATATTCGATGGCATGGCCGCGGGCCGCAGCGGTGCCAAAGCGGCCGATGGCATAGAGCATGAGGTCCTTGGCGCCGACGCCGGGCGCGCGGCGTCCGTCGATGCGCAGGCGCAGGGTGGCGGGCCGGCTTTGACGCAGGCTTTGGGTGGCGAGCACGTGCTCGACCTCGCTGGAACCAATGCCGAAGGCGAGGGCGCCCAGGCCGCCGTGGGTGCAGGTGTGGCTGTCGCCGCAGACGATGAGCAGACCCGGCAGGCTGAGGCCGAGTTCGGGTCCGATGACGTGCACGATACCCTGGCCGGGTTCGCCCAGATCGAAGAGCTTGATGCCGGCGGCGGCGGTGCGGCGGCGCATGTCGGCGAGCAGGCTGCCGGCGCTGGTGGTGCCGTCGGCCGCGGCGGCCGTCGCGGCGGTGGCCCGGCCGGGGGTGGTCACGACCGCATGATCGGGCGTGGCGAAGGTCAGATCCGGCCGCAGCACCGGCAGGCCGCGTGCCGCAAGCGCCGCGAGACGCGGGCCGGCCTCCAGATCGTGTACGAGATGCCGGTCGACGAACAGCAGATCCACCCCGCCGCCCAGCGGCTTGATCCGGTGCAGGTTCCAGATGCGCCCAAACAGCGTCTCTCCACCCATGCGCGCCGCGATTAGAGTGAGTGCCGCGGTCAGGTGAGCGCTGCGGCCTTGGTCTTCTCGGCGATGATCTCGTCGGCGACCTGGCGCGGCACGGGATCGTAGTGCGAGAACTCCATGGTGTAGGAGGCGCGGCCGCTGGTCATACCGCGCAGCTGGCCGATGTAGCCGAACATCTCCGACAGCGGCACCGTGGCGACCACGGCGATGTTGGTGCCGCGCTCGAGCTGATCGAGGATCTGGCCGCGGCGGCGGTTGATATCGCCGATCACGTCGCCCAGGTAGTCATCCGGCGTGACGGTCTCGACCTTCATGACGGGCTCGAGCAGGATGGGCGCGGCCTTGCGGATGCCCTCGCGGAACGCGGCCTTGGAGGCGATCTCGAAGGTCAGCGCATTGGAATCGACGTCGTGGTAGCTGCCGTCGATGAGGGTGGCGCGAAAATCCACGGTGGGATAATGCGCGAGCACGCCGTCTTCCTTCTGGATCTTCAGGCCCTTCTCCACCGCGGGCACGAACTCGCGGGGCACCGAGCCGCCGACGGTTTCGTCGACGAACTCGAAGCCGGCGCTGCGCTCCAGCGGTTCGAACACGATCCACACCTCGGCGAACTGGCCGGAGCCGCCGGTCTGCTTCTTGTGGATGTATTGCTCGGTGATCTTCTTGGTGAAGGTCTCGCGGTAGGCCACCTGCGGCTCGCCCATGATGCCTTCCACGCCGAATTCGGTGCGCATGCGGTCGAGGGTGACCTCCAGATGCAGTTCTCCCATGCCGCGCAGGATGGTCTGGCCGGTTTCGCGATCGGTCTCGAGGTGCAGCGATGGATCGGCGCGCACCATCTTGCCGAGGGCCGTGCCGAATTTCTCCTGTTCCGACTTGTTCTTGGCCTTGACCGAGACGCTGATGACGGGGTCGGGAAAGCGCATGCGCTCGAGCACCACCGGGTGGTCGTCGTCGCACAGGGTGTCGCCGGTCTCGGTGTCCGAGAGCGAGACCAGCGCGATGATGTCGCCGGCGCGGGCCTCCTCGACCGGATTGGCCTCCTTGGCGAACATCTCGACCATGCGGCCGATCTTCTCGCGCTTGCCGCGGGTGGAGTTCTGCACCGAGGCACCCTTGGTGAGCACGCCGGAATACACGCGGATGAAGGTCAAGGCGCCATAGGCGTCATTGATCACCTTGAAGGCGAGCGCCGAAAACGGCTCGTCGTCCGAGCACTTGCGCTCGCCGGTGGGGTGGCCGTCGGCATCGACCGTCTTGATGGATTCGACATCCGTGGGGGCCGGCAGATAGTCGACCACGGCGTCGAGCACCTGCTGCACGCCCTTGTTCTTGTAGGAGCTGCCGCACAGTACGGGGGTGAACGCCGAATTCAGGGTGCCCTTGCGCAAGCAGGCACGCAGGATGTCGCCCGAGGGCATGGTGCCGTGGGTGAGGAAGGCGTCCATGGCGGCGTCATCCTGTTCGAGGCAGGTGTCCACCAGTTCGGTGCGGTATTTGGCGACGTCGGCCAGGATCTTGCGGTCGGCCGGTATGGTGATGTGCAGTGTGTCGGCCAGATCCGGCGTGACTTCCAGCACCCGCCACTGCGCGTCCTTGTCGTCCGAGTCCCACACCAGGGCCTTCATCTCGACCAGGTCCACCATGCCCTTGAAGTTGTCCTCCGAGCCGATGGGCAGCTGTACCGGCAGCGGGCGGGCGCCCAGGCGCTTCTTGATCATGTCCACGCAGCGCAGGAAGTTGGCACCGCTGCGGTCCATCTTGTTGACATAACAAATGCGCGGCACGCCGTAGTTGTCGGCGAGGCGCCAGTTGGTCTCCGACTGCGGCTCCACGCCGGCGACGCCGTCGAACACCACCACGGCGCCGTCGAGCACGCGCAGCGAGCGGTTGACCTCGATGGTGAAGTCGACGTGGCCNNATCTTCTTGTCGCGCCAGAACGCCGACACCGCGGCGCTCTGGATGGTGATGCCGCGCTTTTGCTCCTGTTCCAGGTAATCGGTGGTGGTCGAGGTCTTGAGGTCCTTGGTGTCATGGATGTCGATGATGGTGTGCTTGCGCCCCGTGTAATACAGGATGCGTTCCGTCGTCGTCGTCTTGCCGGCGTCNNATGATGCCGATATTGCGGATATCGGCCAGGGGCGTTTGGCGGGGCATAGCGGAAGTCCATGCAAAAAGGGGCGCAAAGTCTGCCACGCAATGCGCTCCGTGTCAGCAAACGCTTGTGCCCAAGGGGCCCATCGCACAAAATCGCGCGCATGAGCACCCAACCGGTCATTGCGCAAGCCGCTCCCGCAATTCCCCGCCTCGGCCACTTCATCGGCGGACGGCAGGTGGTGCCGGCCGCGGGGCGCAATTCGGACATATTCAACCCGGCCAGCGGCACGGTGATCGCCACCCTGGCCCTGGCGGCGCCCG
Organism: Gammaproteobacteria bacterium; assembly: GCA_003137095.1. Lineage (GTDB taxonomy): Bacteria > Pseudomonadota > Gammaproteobacteria > Steroidobacterales > Steroidobacteraceae > Bog-1198. Next base: position 4,382 of record PLET01000122.1, on the reverse strand, counting down.
CGGAGGTGGATGCGGCGGTGCGCGCGGCGGCGGCGGCCTACCCGGCCTGGGCCGCGACGCCGGTGTTGCGGCGCGCCCGCATCCTCGCGCGCTTCAAGGAATTGGTGGAATCGAATGCCGACGCGCTGGCGCGCCTGCTGTCGCGCGAGCACGGCAAGACCGTGAGCGATGCGCGCGGCGAGGTGACCCGCGGTCTGGAAGTGGTCGAGTTCGCCTGCGGCGCGCCGCATCTGCTCAAGGGGGATTACAGCGAGAGCGTGGGTACGGGTGTGGACGCATTCTGTTTGCGCCAGCCCCTGGGCGTCGCCGCCGGCATCACGCCCTTCAATTTCCCCGTCATGGTGCCGATGTGGATGTTCCCGTTGGCGCTCGCCTGCGGCAACACCTTCGTGCTCAAGCCCTCCGAGCGCGACCCGTCGGCGCCGCTGCGCCTGGCGGAACTGCTGCAGGAGGCGGGGCTGCCGGACGGGGTGTTCAACGTGGTCAATGGCGACAAGGCCGCGGTGGACGCGCTGTTGGAACATCCGGGCATCGCGGCCATCAGTTTCGTGGGCTCCACTCCGGTGGCCGAGCGCGTGTTTCTGGACGGCAGCCGCCACGGCAAGCGGGTGCAGGCCTTGGGCGGCGCCAAGAACCACCTGGTGATCATGCCGGATGCGGATCTGGACCAGACGGTGGAGGCGCTGGTGGGCGCGGCCTACGGCTCCGCCGGCGAGCGCTGCATGGCGATTTCCGTGGCCGTGGCCGTGGGCGAGGAGCTCGCGGCGCGCCTGCATCAGAAGCTGACGGCGCGCATCGCCACCTTGAAGGTGGGCGCGCCGGATGATCCGGCCACCGAAATCGGTCCGCTGGTGTCGGCGGCGCATCGCGAGCGGGTCGCCGGCTACATCGAGATCGGGGTGCGCGAAGGCGCGCGGCTGGTGGTGGACGGCCGCGGCGAGCGTGGCGGGGAGCCGGGATTCTTCCTGGGGCCGACGCTGTTCGAGGACGTCAGGCCCGAGATGCGCATCTACCGCGAGGAGATCTTCGGGCCGGTGCTGTGTGTGATGACGGTGGCGACGCTGGCGGCGGCCATCGAGCTGATCAACCGCCACGCCTTTGCCAACGGGGTGGCGCTGTTCACCCGCAGCGGCGAGGCGGCGCGCGCTTTCACCGCGCAGGTGGAGGTGGGCATGGTGGGGGTGAACGTGGCCATTCCGGTGCCCATGGCCTATTACAGCTTCGGCGGCTGGCGCCGCTCGCTGTTCGGCGACCACCACATCTATGGCATGGAGGGGGTGCGCTTCTACACGCGCATGAAGAGCGTCACGCAGCGCTGGCCGGCGCCGGCGCCGGGCGATGGTTCGTTCGTGATGCCGACGATGCGCTGAGGTTTTCGCCTGTTGCGGCGCCGCATCTCCTTGACACTCGCGGCCCCGGTTCCTACAATCGCCGGCCTTTGTCGCGGGGCATAGTCCCCCTGTGCGTGGGCGTAACGCGTTCGGCACCCAGCGGCTCTCTTTAATAAAGGTCATTATGGCGACGACGACTCAATTGATCCGCACGGGCCGCAACGAGCCCGCGTGGAAGTCCAAGGTTCCGGCGCTCGCCGCCTCCCCGCAGAAGCGCGGGGTGTGCACGCGTGTGTACACCACCACACCGAAGAAGCCGAACTCGGCGCTGCGNNCGCGTCAAGGATCTGCCGGGCGTGCGCTACCACACGGTGCGCGGCGCGCTCGATTGCGCCGGCGTCGGCGACCGGCGCCAGGGGCGCTCCAAATACGGCGCCAAGCGCCCCAAGAAGTAAGGTCAAGCCATGTCTCGCAGAGCAGCAGCCCCGCATCGCACCATCCTGCCGGATCCGAAATTCGGAAACGACATGCTGGCCAAGTTCATCAACATGGTGATGGAGCGCGGCAAGAAGTCCGCCGCCGAGAAGATCGTCTACGGCGCCATCGACCGCATCGGCGACAAGACCGGCCGTGCCGGCGGCGAGGCGATCGCGGTGCTGCAGACCGCCCTCGACAACGTCAAGCCCGTGGTCGAGGTCAAGTCGCGCCGCGTCGGCGGCGCCACCTATCAGGTGCCGGTCGAAGTGCGCGCCAACCGCCGCCAGACGCTCGCGATGCGCTGGGTCATCGAAGCCGCGACCGACCGCAGCGAAAAATCCATGGCGCACCGCCTCGCCGCGGAACTGATGGAAGCCGCCGAGAACCGCGGCGCCGCCGTCCGCAAGCGCGAGGACACCCATCGCATGGCCGAGGCCAACAAGGCGTTCGCGCATTATCGTTGGTAGGGCGGGCCGATCGTGGCACGCACAACGCCCATCGAGCGCTACCGGAACATCGGTATCTCCGCCCATATCGATGCCGGCAAGACCACCGCCACCGAGCGCATCCTGTTCTATACCGGCGTGTCGCACAAGATCGGCGAGGTGCACGACGGCGCGGCCGTGATGGACTACATGGAGCAGGAGCAGGAGCGNNTTCCCCGAACACCGCATCAACATCATCGACACCCCGGGCCACGTGGATTTCACCATCGAGGTGGAGCGCAGCCTGCGGGTGCTGGACTCGGCGGTGGCGGTGTATTGCGCCGTCTCGGGCGTACAGCCGCAGTCCGAGACCGTGTGGCGCCAGATGAACAAGTACCATGTGCCGCGCGTCGCCTTCGTCAACAAGATGGACCGCGCCGGCGCGGATTTCGTGCGCTGCGTGGACCAGATCCGCAGCCGCCTGCGCGGCAATCCGGTGCCGATCCAACTGCCGGTGGGGGCGGAGGACGGCTTCGTCGCCGTGGTCGACCTGGTCAAGATGAAGTCGATCTGGTGGGACGAGGAAACTCAGGGCATGAAATTCGAGTACCGCGACATTCCAGAGGGCATGCTCGAGGAATGCCGGGTGTGGCGTGCCAAGATGATCGAGGCCGCCGCGGAGGGCGACGAGCAGTTGCTCAACAAGTACCTGGAGACCGGCGAGCTCGATGACGCCGAGATCAAGCGGGGCCTGCGCAGCCGCGCCCTGAAGAACGAGGTGTGCCTGGTGACCTGCGGCTCGGCCTTCAAGAACAAGGGCGTGCAGGCGCTGCTCGATGCCATCGTCGAGTACATGCCCTCGCCCGCGGAAGTGCCGGCGGTCAAGGGCCAGAGCGAGCACGGCGAGCCGCTGACGCGAAATCCGGTGGACACCGAGCCGTTTGCGGCGCTCGCCTTCAAGATATTGAACGACCCGTTCGTCGGCAACCTCACTTTCTTCCGGGTGTATTCCGGCACGCTGAACTCGGGCGACCAGGTGTATGTGCCGAACAAGAACCGCAACGAACGCATCGGCCGGATCCTGCAGATGCACGCGAGCGAACGCTCCGAGATCAAGGAGGTCCGCGCCGGCGACATCGCCGCCGCCGTGGGCCTGAAGGACGTGACCACCGGCGACACGCTGTGCGACCCGGCCAAGGTCATCATCCTGGAGAAGATGGAATTCCCCGAGCCGGTGATCTCGGTGGCGGTGGAGCCGCGCACCAAGGTGGATCAGGAGAAGATGGGCTTCGCGCTGCAGCGCCTGGCCAAGGAGGATCCGTCGTTCCGCGTGCACACCGATCAGGAATCCGGCCAGACCATCATTTCCGGCATGGGCGAGCTGCATCTCGAGATCATCGTCGACCGCATGAAGCGCGAATTCAAGGTCGAGGCCAACGTGGGCAAGCCGCAGGTGGCCTACCGCGAGACCATCCGCTCCACCGTCGAGTCCGAGGGCAAGTTCGTGCGCCAGTCGGGCGGACGCGGCCAGTACGGGCACGTGTGGCTGAAGATCGAGCCGCTGCCCGTGGGCAAGGGCTATGAATTCGTCAACGGCATCGTCGGCGGCGTCGTGCCGCGCGAGTTCATTCCCGCCGTGGACAAGGGCATCCAGGAAGCCGTGCAGACCGGCGTCATCGCCGGCTATCCGGTGGTCGACATCAAGGTGACCCTGTTCGACGGCTCGTACCACGACGTCGACTCGAACGAGATGGCGTTCAAGATCGCGGGCTCGATGGGCTTCAAGGAGGGCTTTCGCAAGGCCAAGCCCGTGCTGCTCGAGCCCATCATGAAGGTCGAGGTGGTGACGCCGGAGGACTATTACGGCGACATCGTCGGCGACCTGAACCGGCGCCGCGGACAGATCATCGGCATGGAGGATTCGGCCTCCGGCAAGGTGGTCACCGCCGAGGTGCCGCTCGCCGAGATGTTCCAGTATTCGACCGCGATGCGCTCCATGAGCCAGGGACGTGCGAATTACACCATGGAATTCGCCAAGTACATGGAAGTGCCGAGCAACGTGGCCGACGTGGTCATGAAGAAAGCGTCCTGATCCGCGAGATTGCAGAAACGTCTTTTACATTCGGGAGGTACTTGCCGTGTCGAAGGG